>QBVY01000007.1 GCA_003283765.1 SAR86 cluster bacterium AG-313-N18 | reverse complement strand
GCTTGAATGCCTAGTCTATGAAGAGTTGGGGAGGATGATTGTGGCACTGATCAATCAATTGTTGTTTCATCAATTGTTGAAGGTGGAGATATCATTCAGCCGCTTACAGAAAGAATTCTAGGCAGAGTAATTGCTGAACCAATCTTTAATACAGATGAAGAAGAGGTCTATCCAATTGGTCATCTGATTGATGAGGATTCAGTTAAGAAAATTGATGAATTAAATATTTCATCACTTAAAGTTAGATCGCCAATGACTTGCGAAGCCAGTTACGGTGTTTGCTCTAAGTGCTATGGAAGAGATCTAGCCAGAGGCCACCTAGTTCACAGAGGAGAGGCTGTTGGAGTTGTGGCTGCTCAATCAATTGGTGAGCCAGGAACTCAATTAACTATGCGTACTTTCCATATTGGTGGAGCTGCGTCTAGTTCATCAGAAGATAATGCAATTGTTGTTAATAACTCTGGAATGATTAACTTTTCTTCAGATATGAAAACAGTTACTAACAAAGATAAGCAAGAGGTTGTTGTATCTAGAAATAGCCAAGTTACTTTGACTGATGAAAAAGGAAAATTAATTGAGCAACATAAATTAATCTATGGAGCTACTTTATTTGTAAATGATCAAACAAATGTTGAGCCAGGACTAAAAATCGCAGGCTGGGATCCATATACTCGCCCAATCATTAGTGAGGTTGAAGGAATTGTTCAATTTACAGACATAGATGATGGCGTAACTGTTCGTTCAAAAACAGATGAACTTACAGGACTTAGCAGTATTGAGGTTATTGATGTTGCGGAGAGACCTTCTGCAGGCAAAGAGAAGGTTCCATCCATTGCTTTGGTTGATGCAAAAGGTAAGCCAGTTCCATTGGGTGAGCATAAAACGCCAGCAAATTACTCTTTACCTGCTAAGGCATTGGTTAATTTAAAAGATGGTAAAAAACTGCATGCTGGTGAAGTCTTAGCAAGGATACCTTTAGAAGGATCAAAAACTAAAGATATTACAGGTGGTCTTCCAAGAGTTGCTGATCTTTTCGAAGCAAGAAAGCCAAAAGATGCGGCAGTGCTTGCCGAAGAAAGTGGGATCATTGCATTTGGAAAAGAAACAAAGGGCAAGGTTAGATTGGTTATAACACCTGATGGAGCGACCAAGAAAACTCAAAACGTTGAGATGCTTATTCCAAAACACAGAATACTAACAGTGTTTGAGGGTGAGAGAATCGAAAAAGGTGACATTATCTCTGACGGCCCACTAAGCCCTCATGATATCTTGCGCTTACGAGGCATTCCTCAGTTAACTAATTTTATAGTTAATGAGATTCAAGATGTTTACAGGCTCCAAGGGGTGCTAATTAATGACAAGCACATTGAAACTATTTTGCGTCAAATGCTTAGAAAGGCATTAATTGTTGACGGCGAAGATACTAAGTTTATTCAAGGTGATCAAGTTGAATATGCTGAATTGGTTGAAGAAAATGCCAAGGCTGTTGCAGCAAATAAAGAACCTGCACGTTTTGAAAGAGTGCTTCTTGGAATCACTAAAGCTTCCCTTACAACTAATTCATTTATTTCAGCTGCTTCTTTCCAAGAAACTACACGTGTTTTAACAGAAGCATCTGTAACAGGTAAAGTGGATTACTTAAGAGGTTTGAAAGAAAATGTTGTTGTAGGAAGATTAATACCAGCTGGAACTGGAATGGAGTTCCACGATCAAATGGCAGCTAAGAAAGCAAGCGATTCTTCTGAATCGATGCTATCTGAGGACGACATTGAAGCAGCATTGCGACAAGAATTGCAAGAAACTGAGGAATAATGTTGACCGTAGTGAATCATGTCTATAAAATCGCGTCCAACTATTAAATTATGGCTACAGTAAATCAATTAATCAGAAAACCTCGCAAACCTAAAGTGAGGAAAACCGATGTTCCTGCATTGGAGAAATCTCCACAACGCAGAGGTGTGTGCACTCGTGTTTATACTACTACTCCAAAGAAGCCAAATTCAGCTTTAAGAAAAGTTTGTAGGGTTAGGCTAACAAGTGGATATGAGGTAACTTCATATATTGGCGGCGAAGGCCATAACCTACAAGAGCACTCTGTTGTATTAATTCGTGGTGGAAGAGTAAAAGATCTTCCTGGTGTAAGATATCATACTGTCAGAGGCTCATTAGATACATCTGGTGTAGCTAACAGAAAACAACGTCGATCTAAGTATGGAGCCAAGAAAGGTAAATAAGCATGCCAAGAAGAAGAAGTCCTGAAAAAAGAAAAATTCTACCTGATCCAAAGTACAAAGATATTATTGTTGCAAAGTTCATGAATCACATCATGAAAGATGGAAAAAAATCTGTTGCAGAAAAAATAGTATATGGTGCTTTTAACAAAATTGATGAGACGGCAAAAACTGATCCAGTGGAGTTATTCAAGAAAGCGTTAGATACAATTGGTCCAATGGTTGAAGTTAAATCAAGAAGAGTTGGCGGCGCAACATATCAAGTTCCGATAGAGGTCAGACCCTCCAGAAGACAAGCGCTTGCAATGCGTTGGTTGGTAGAAGCCGCAAGAAAAAGAAGCGAGAAGTCTATGGATCATAGATTGGCAGGTGAACTGGCAGATGCCGCAGAAGGAAAGGGATCAGCAGTCAAGAAAAAAGAAGATGTTCACCGTATGGCTGAAGCCAACAAAGCTTTTTCACATTTCCGTTTTTAATTAGTAACATTTCATAGGTTTTAATATGGCTAGACAGACTGAACTTAGTAAGTACAGAAATATTGGTATTTGTGCTCATGTTGATGCCGGCAAAACCACTACTACCGAGAGAGTCCTTTTTTATACAGGGTTATCTCATAAAATTGGTGAAGTTCATGATGGCGCAGCAACCATGGATTGGATGGAGCAAGAACAAGAAAGAGGTATTACTATTACCTCAGCAGCAACTACCTGCTTTTGGTCAGGCATGGAGCAACAATTTCCTCAGCATAGAATCAATATCATAGATACACCCGGCCACGTGGACTTTACTATTGAGGTCGAAAGATCTTTAAGAGTTTTAGATGGAGCAGTAGTAGTATTTTGTGGAACTTCTGGTGTTGAGCCTCAATCAGAGACTGTTTGGCGACAAGCAGATAGATATGAGGTTCCTAGAATTGTATTTGTAAACAAAATGGATAGAGCTGGAGCTGACTTCTCACGAGTAACCGATCAAATAAGAGATAGATTAAAAGCAAATGTTGTTCCTATGCAATATAACATTGGAGCAGAAGAAAATTTTAAAGGCGTAGTTGACTTAGTTAAGATGAAAGCTATCTTTTGGAATGAGGATGATCAAGGACTCACTTTTGAAGAGCAAGAAATTCCAGCACATATCTTAGATACATGTGAATCCCTAAGAGAGTCTATGGTTGAAAGTGCAGCAGAAGCAAATGAAGAATTAATGAATGCATATATAGAGAATGGTGAATTAAGCCCAGAGCAAATTAAAGAAGGTATTAGAATTAGAACTCTTGCAAATGAAATAGTTCCTGCTTTTTGTGGTTCAGCGTTCAAAAATAAAGGCGTGCAAGCTGTCTTAGATGCTGCTATTGAATATTTACCTGCTCCAAATGAAGTAAAGGCTATCAAAGGATCATTGCCTGATGATGAAGAAGTTGAAATTAGCAGATCATCTTCAGATGAAGAGCCATTTTCAGCATTGGCTTTCAAAATTGCCACTGATCCGTTTGTTGGGACCTTGACCTTTATTAGAGTTTATTCTGGCGTTCTTTCTGTAGGTGACGGTGTAATGAACTCAACCAGAACAAAGAAAGAAAGAGTTGGCCGAATGGTGCAAATGCATTCAAATGATCGTAATGAAATTAAAGAGATACGTGCTGGTGATATTGCTGCATGTATTGGACTTAAAGATGTTACCACTGGAGATACTCTTTGTGACCTAGGAGACCAGGTTGTACTTGAGAGAATGGATTTTCCTGAGCCAGTAATATCAGTAGCCGTAGAGCCAAAAACAAAATCAGATCAAGAAAAGATGGGCGTTGCTCTTGGCAAGCTTGCTCAAGAAGATCCATCATTTAGAGTTCATACCGATGAGGAGTCTGCTCAAACAATTATCTCAGGAATGGGCGAACTTCATTTAGATGTTCTAGTTGATAGAATGAGAAGAGAGTTTGATGTAGAGGCAAATATTGGTAAACCTCAGGTTTCTTACCGCGAAACAATCAGAGAATCAGTTGATATAGAAGGAAAATTTGTTAGGCAAAGTGGTGGTAAGGGGCAATATGGCCATGTTTGGTTGAAATTAGAACCTCTTGGTTTAGATGATGAATATGAGTTTGTAGACAAGATTGTTGGAGGTGTAGTGCCTAAAGAATACATACCAGCTGTTGATAAGGGTATTCAAGAACAAATGAAAAATGGTGTGATTGCTGGCTACCCCTTGCTTGCTCTTCGCGCAACTTTATATGATGGTTCATTCCATGATGTAGATTCAAGCGAAATGGCTTTTAAAATTGCTGGGTCTATGGCATTAAAAGAAGGATGCCTCAAAGCACGTCCAGTCCTATTGGAGCCAATGATGGCAGTAGAAGTAGTAACTCCAGAAGAGCACATGGGTGATGTTGTGGGTGATTTAAATAGAAGAAGGGGAATAATTTTAGGAATGGATGAAATCCCAACTGGAAAAACAGTTAGGTCAGAAGTGCCTTTATCAGAGATGTTTGGATATGCAACAGATTTAAGGTCTGCGACTCAAGGTAGAGCAAGTTTTTCTATGGAATTTCTTAAATATGCTGAAGTTCCAAATAACATTGCTGAGCAGTTAAAAACTTCTTAAAACAATACTCTGATAAATACCCTAAATTTGTTGACATTAAGGGCTTTAGAGACATAGAATACGCAACATTTTGCATAAAGCAGAAATATAGGAATTAAATAAATTGGACAATCAATCAATAAGAATTCGCTTAAAAGCTTTTGACTATCGTTTGATTGATGCTTCAACAAAATTAATTGTTGAGACTGCAAAAAAAACTGGCGCGATTGTGAAAGGACCAATTCCTTTGCCAGTAAAAAAGGAAAGAACCACAATCTTAACATCTCCGCATAAAGATAAAGATGCAAGAGATCAGTATGAGATAAGAACATACAAGAGACTTATGGATATAGTAGAACCTACAGATAAAACAGTTGATGCTTTAATGAAGCTAGACCTTTCATCTGGGGTTGATGTGCAAATTAGCTTAGGTTAATTTGTTACTTTTTTAACGCTTAGCGGCCATAGAGGGTTATAAGCCCCGTATAAAAGGAGAGTAAATTGAGCATTGGCTTAGTTGGAAAAAAATCAGGCATGTCGAGACTTTTTCAGGAAGACGGTACTTCCGTTCCTGTAACAGTTATTTCAGTTGCGGCAAATTTTATTGCTGATATCAAGACCCATGAAAAACATGGATATAGCGCTGTCGTAGTGTCTAAAAATACATCTAAAAACTTAACAAAATCGTCTACAGAATTCTTTAAAAAACAAAATATTTCTAATGGAGAATTATTTGAATTCAGAACTGAAGAAACTGATGAGCTTAAGGTTGGTCATCATTTAACTGCTGATATTTTTGAGGTTGGAAAAATGGTTGACGTAACTGGTACCTCTAAAGGCAAGGGATATGCAGGTGTAATCAAAAGACATAACTTTGCAATGCAAGATGCTACTCATGGTAATTCCTTGGCACATAGAGCCCATGGCTCAATTGGTCAGTGTCAGACTCCTGGAAGAGTTTGGAAAGGAAAGAAAATGTCTGGTCATATGGGGCATGAAACCAAAACTATTCAAAGTTTGGAACTAATGGGCACAGATATCCAAAACAACCTTCTTTATGTCAAGGGTGCGGTTCCAGGATTTAATGGTTCCACGTTAAAAATTACCCCTGCGGTGAAACAAAGATGAAATTAGACGTATTAAATATCGATAATAAAAAAACAGATGTACAAATTTCTGAAACAACATTTGGAAAAGAGTTTAATGAAACACTCGTTCACCAAGCTGTGGTTACCTATCTCGCTGGTTCTAGACAAGGTTCACACAAACAAAAGACAAGATCAGAGGTTAGAGGCGGCGGCAAAAAACCATACCGACAAAAAGGAACTGGTAGAGCTAGAGCCGGAACAATTAGGAGTCCAATTTGGAGGGGCGGTGGAGTAGCCTTTGCAGCCACCCCAAGAGATTACTCTAAAAAAATTAACAAAAAGATGTATAGAGCTGCAATTAGCTCTATATTTTCAGAATTGCATAGGCAAAATCGTTTGGTGGCTATTGAGCAGCCAAAATTTGAAGCACCCAAAACAAAAGAAATGAATAGCTTTCTCCAGCAGTTTGATCTTAAAAATGTACTTATTATCCTTGATGAAATGGATACAAATTTGTACCTTTCAGCTCGAAATATTCCTCACGTTGATGTTGTTACAGTGAAAGAGATTAACCCAGTTATTTTATTAAGATCAGAAAAAGTGGCAGTTACTCCTGCTGCATTTAAGTTAATAGAGGCATGGGTCTAATGAATAAAGAAAAATTGCTCACATTAATTCATTCCCCCTACATTACAGAGAAAGCTACATCTGTTGGAAGTCTAAATCAGGTTGTATTTAAGGTAGATTTATCAGCATCAAAATCAGAGATCAAAAAGGCTGTTGAGGACTTGTTTGATGTAAAAGTTGATAGTGTTACCACGTCTACCCAAAAAGGAAAAACAAAAAGAAACAGATTTGGAATTTATAAAAGATCAGACTATAAGAAAGCCTTTGTTTCATTAAAAGAAGGTTCTGAGATTCAATTTGAGGGCATTAGTTAATCATGGCAGTTATAAAAGCAAAACCAACTAGCCCAGGTAGAAGAGGCGTTATTTCAATTAAATCCGATCTTTATAAAGGTCGGCCTCATAAAGCTCTACTAGAGAAAAAATCAAAAAATGGTGGAAGAAATAACAACGGTAGAATAACTGTTAGACACCAAGGCGGTGGTCACAAGCAACATTATAGAGTCATAGATTTTAAAAGAGATAAATTAGATGTCCCAGCTGTTGTAGAGAGAATTGAGTATGATCCCAACAGGTCTGCACACTTAGCTTTGCTTAAGTACGCCGATGGCGAAAGAAGATACATTATAGCTCCAAGCAAAATTAAGGTTGGAGATCCAGTGCTTTCAGCAGATCAAACTGAAATGAAATCAGGTAACTGCATGAAATTAGCAAATATCCCCCTAGGAACAACAATTCATTGCGTAGAGATGAAGCCTGGAAAAGGAGCGCAGATTGCTAGAAGTGCTGGAACATCAGCAAGATTGGTTGCTAAAGAGGGTATTTACGCAACTTTAAGATTGCAATCTGGTGAAATGAGAAAAATCTTGTCAGCATGTAAAGCAACTTTGGGTACTGTTTCAAATCAAGAAAATAACTTACGATCATTAGGCAAGGCGGGAGCTAAAAGATGGAGAGGTGTTAGGCCCACAGTAAGGGGCGTAGCTATGAATCCGGTTGATCACCCTCATGGAGGAGGCGAAGGCAGAACGTCAGGGGGAAGACATCCATCAACACCTTGGGGCATACCAACCAAAGGCTATAAAACAAGAAAAAATCAACGAACAGATGATCTGATTGTTAGAAGAAGAGCTAAAAGGAAATAAATAATGCCTAGATCACTAAAAAAAGGACCATTTATTGATTTATCACTGCAAAAAGCAGTTGATAAAGCAATTAGTGAAAATAGTAAAAGACCAATTAAGACTTGGTCTAGAAGGTCTATGATCAGCCCGGCAATGGTTGGTTTGACAATATCTGTTCATAACGGAAGACAACATGTCCCTGTGTATATTAATGAAGATATGGTTGGGCATAAATTAGGTGAATTCGCCATCACAAGAACTTTTAGAATGCATTCAGGTGATAGGAAAACAAAATAATGGAAACAAGAGCATATTTAAAAGGAACTAGATTATCTGCTCAAAAAGCTGGTTTAGTTGCTGATGTAGTTAGAGGTAAATCAGTGCATGCCGCAATGGACTTTCTTACTTTTCATAAGCAAAAAGCATCAGCTGTAATTAAAAAACTCTTAGAGTCTGCAATTGCAAATGCTGAAAATAATGACAAGGCAGATATTGATCTATTAGTTGTTAAGTCGGTCATTGTAAACCAAGGAATGAGATTAAAAAGAATGAAACCTCGTGCAAGAGGCAGGGCTGACAGGATAATTAAGCCTACTTGCCATATTGAAATCATATTATCGGATCAGGAGAAGTAATGGGTCAAAAAGTTCATCCAACTGGCTTTCGACTTGGTGTTATCAAGAAGCACAATGCTTTGTGGTATGCAAAAGGAAAATCTTACAGAGAAAATTTGATTGAAGATCTTAAAGTCCGAAATCATATTAAAGATAGATTGAGGTTTTCTTCTATCAGTAAAGTTGAGCTTGAAAGATCTGCTCAAAATTTTGTTGTAAATATTCACACATCTAGACCTGGCATTATTATTGGAAAAAAGGGTGAAGAGATTGAATCCTTGAAATCCTCAATTCAAAAAATCGTTTCTCTACCAGTTCAAGTCAATATTAAAGAAGTTCGTAAGCCAGATCTTGATGCAACTATCCTTGCCGAAGGAATTGCTCAACAGCTAGAACGAAGAGTTCAGTTTCGAAGGGCTATGAAGCGAGCTGTTCAAAGCGCTATGAGACAAGGTGCTAAAGGTATTAGAACTGAAGTTTCTGGTAGATTGGGTGGAGCAGAGATCGCAAGGGCTGAGTGGTACAGAGAGGGCCAAGTGCCCTTACATACTTTAAGAGCAAATATAGACTATGGAGTAGCAGAAGCTGCGACTACATATGGATTAATTGGTGTAAAGGTTCATGTTTATACCGGTGAAGTCCTAGGCGATCCATTTAAAGATGAGGACCAAGGAAGTTAATCATGTTACAGCCAAAACAAACAAAGTTTAGAAAGATGCATAAGGGCCGAAACAGGGGCCTTGCTCAATCTGGCAATACAATTGCATTTGGTGAGTACGCTTTGAAGGCAACAACTAGAGGCAGAATTACCGCTCGCCAGATTGAATCTGCAAGAAGAGCGATGACAAGATCTATCAAACGTGGCGGTAACATTTGGATTCGTATATTTCCTGATAAACCCATAACCAAAAAGCCATTAGAAGTAAGAATGGGTAAAGGAAAAGGTAATGTTGAATATTGGGTAAGTCTTGTTCAACCAGGAACAGTTCTATATGAAATGGCTGGGGTATCAGAAGAGGTTGCTAGAGAAGCTTTTAAATTAGCAGCAGCCAAGCTACCAGTTAGAACTACATTTATTAAAAAGGCATTATAAAAATGGCAAAGTTAACAAGCGACCTTCAAGACCTTCGTAAGAAAGATATTAAAGCTCTTAAAAGTTTAGTTTTAGAAATTAGAGAAAATCAATTTAAGAATAGGATGAAGCATAAAACTGGCCAGCTTACTGAATCCCATTTGCTGACTGTTGATAGAAAAAAGATTGCTCAAATAAAAACAATTATTAATGAAAAAAAATCTGAGGAAGCATCCGCATGAGTACTAATCCAAGGCAACTGACTGGTGTAGTTATTAGCGATAAAGCTGATAAAACGATAACTGTAAAAGTTGAGCGTAAAGTTAAGCATCCTACTTACAGCAAAATTATGAAGCGTTCTACAAAAGTGCATGCTCATGATGAAGAAAATATGGCTAAGATTGGTGACGTGGTAACAGTTCAAGAGTGCAAACCATATTCCAAGTCTAAAACTTGGAAACTGCTTTCTGCAAATGAATCTGTTTCACCCCAAGTTGAGATGCAGGAGAGTCAATCATGATTCAAATGCAATCTATATTAACGATAGCTGATAACAGTGGTGCTAGAAGTGTAATGTGCATCAAAGTGCTTGGCGGTTCAAAGAGAAGGTATGCCAACATTGGTGATGTTATTAAGGTAGCAATAAGAGAAGCTATCCCAACTGGCAAGGTTAAAAAAGGTCAAGTTGTTGATGCTTTGGTAGTTAGGACTAAAAAGGGCGTCAGAAGAAGAGATGGCTCTTTAATTAAATTTGACGAAAACGCAGCCGTTTTAATTGGTGGTAATAAAGCCCCAATTGGCACAAGGGTTTTTGGGCCTGTGACACGAGAACTTAGAGATGGCAAGCACATGAAGATTTTATCACTAGCCCCGGAAGTTTTGTAATGAAAAAAAATATTGAAACAGTAACGAAATTAAGAACAGGTGATGAGGTTATTGTTATTGCTGGAAAGGATTTAGGAAAAAAGGGAACTGTCCAAAAAATATCTAAATTCAATAATAAAGCAGTAATCACAGGCATTAATATGATGAAGAAACATACTAAGCCTAATCCGCAACTTGGAGAAACAGGTGGCATAGTTGAGAAAGAGGCTGCAATCAATCTATCCAATGTCGCAATTTGGAACCCTAAACAAAAAAAAGCTGACAGAATTTCATTCCAAATAGATGGAGATAAGAAATTAAGAGTTTATTCATCAGATAAAAAAGAAATTAAATCATGAATTTAAAAGAAACCTTCAATAAAGAGCTGCTTCCTCAATTAAAAGAGAAATTGGGAATCGACAATGTTATGGCTGTGCCAAAACTTACCAAAGTTGTTATCAATATGGGTGTTGGAGAAGCCTTGACTGATAAAAAGCATCTAGAATCTGCAGTTAACGATTTAGAATCAATTGCTGGACAGAAAGCTGTAATCACAAAAGCAAAAAAATCAGTTGCAAGCTTTAAATTGCGTGAGGGGTGGCCAGTTGGGTGCAAGGTCACATTAAGAGGCGACAGAATGTATGACTTCATAGAGCGCTTAGTGAATGTTGCAATTCCAAGGGAAAGGGATTTTAGAGGTCTAAATCCTAAGTCTTTTGATGGTCAAGGTAACTACAGCATGGGTATTAAGGAGCAAATCATTTTTCCTGAGATTAACTATGACAATATAGATAAGATTCGAGGAATGGATATATGTATCAATACATCAGCCTCCAATAAGGAAGATGCGAAGGCATTGCTAGAAGTATTAAATTTCCCATTTAAAAAATAAGGTAAAAATAAATGACAAGAAAATCAGTAATAGCTCGAGATGTCAAAAGACAAAAAACGGTAGAACGTTATGCAGTTAAAAGAGCTGCATTGAAAGAAGCATTCTTAAATCCTGAAAATTCTTATGAAGAAAAAATGGCAGCTTTTGAAAAATTACAAAAGCTCCCAAGAAATGCAAGTCCCTCAAGAGTTACCAGGAGATGCTCTTTGACTGGCAGACCTCATGCCGTCTATAGGAAATTTGGACTTAGCAGAATTAAATTGCGTGAAGCTGCAATGCGCGGCGACATTCCTGGATTAGTTAAATCAAGTTGGTAATATTATGAGCTTTCAAGATCCTACATCAGATTGTTTAACAAGAATTAGAAATGGCCTTATGCGTGGCAAAAAGGTCGTAGACGCACCCTTTTCTAAATTCAAGCATGAGTTAGTATCTTTGCTTGTAAAGGAGGGTTATTTAGCTTCTTGTGAAAAAACTACATTAGACGGGAAAGATTCATTAAGCATTTCTCTTAAATATATTAATGACGCTCCTGCAATTAGAGAAATCAAAAGAATTTCAAAACCTAGTTTGAGAAGGTATTCGTCGTCCTCAGATCTGCCGGAAGTAAAAAATGGATTAGGTATTTATATTCTTTCAACTAACAAAGGGTTGATGAGTGATAAAGATGCTAGGTCACAGAATATCGGTGGCGAAGTCATTTGTGAGGTTTTTTAATTATGTCTAGAGTTGCAAAAAATCCCGTATCAATTCCATCAGGCGTAGAAATTAATCTTGAAGAGAGAATGATTTCAGTTTCAGGTTCTAAGGGTAAGTCTGACTTCACACTTCCAGAATCAGTATCAGCAAATTATGCGGATGACGTGATTACTATTTCGTATGACGAATCTTCATCTAAATCAACAGCACTTGCTGGGACAGCTCGCTCTTTAATAAATAACATGGTGATTGGAGTTTCCGAAGGCTTTCAGAAAACATTATTACTAGTAGGAGTTGGGTATAGAGCAAAAGCTAGCGGAAAGAAACTAGAATTAACTTTAGGTTTTTCTCATCCTGTCCATTATGACCTTCCTGAGCAAGTTGAGGTTGAAACACCATCTCAAACAGAAGTAGTTCTTAAAAGTCATGACAAGCAAGTCTTAGGTCAAGTGGCAGCAGAAATTCGAGCATTTAGACCTCCAGAACCATACAAAGGAAAGGGTGTGAAATACGCTGATGAAAATATTCGAAGAAAAGAAGCTAAAAAAGCAGCAGGAGCATAAGCAATGAATTCTAAATCAGACTCTAGAATAAGACGCGCAGCAAAGACTAGGATCAGGATATCTCAGCAAGACAAACCGAGATTATCTGTTTTTAAGTCTTCACAAAATTTATATGCACAAGTTTTTGATTCTACTGGATCAACTGTATTGGCTTCAGCTTCAACTAATGAGAAAGCAGATAAAATGGCTTCAAACAACTTAAGCTCTGCTAAAGCTATAGGGCAAAAGATAGCCGAAAGGGCAATTGAGGCAGGCATTAAAAAAGTGGTCTTCGATCGATCAGGTTATAAATATCATGGCCGTATAAAAGCCATTGCAGAATCAGCTCGTGAAGCTGGGTTGGAGTTTTAAGAAATGAGTCAACAAAATAATAGTTTGCAGCAGCAGGACGCGCTTGAAGAAAAACTTGTTCAGGTAAACAGAGTTGCCAAAGTTGTCAAAGGTGGTCGTATTTTTGGATTTACAGCTTTATGTGTTGTAGGTGATGGCAAGGGCAAAGTGGGGTTTGGAAGAGGTAAGGCTAAAGAAGTCCCAATTGCCATTCAGAAAGCTATGGAAAATGCTAGAAGAAATATGGTTGATGTTAGTTTAAACGCCTCCACTCTTTGGTATCCCGTTAAGGCTAAACATGGAGCTGCAAAAGTTTATATGCAGCCTGCTGCAGAGGGAACTGGAATCATTGCCGGTGGTGCAATGAGAGCTGTATTAGAGCTTGTTGGCGTTCAAAATGTTTTAGCTAAATGTTATGGATCAACAAATCCAGTGAATGTTGTCAGAGCAACCATTAATGCATTGCGTTCAATGGAATCTCCAGAAGAGGTGGCTTTAAGAAGAGGCAAAAAAATAACAGAAGTATCATGAGTAATAAAACAGTAGATATCAAACTTATTAAGAGCAGCATTGGCAGACTGCCCAATCATAAAAAATGTGTAAAGGGGCTTGGTTTTAAAAAGTTACAGCAGACCGTGACCGTTGAAGATACCCCAAGTAATAGAGGCATGATTAATAAAATAAGAGATATGTTGGAAGTTATAGAGAGCTAATAATGGAAAATTCAGAAATAAATAATTCTTTAGGATTAAATACCCTTACTAGCACAGGCACGACAAAAAACAGAAAGCGTGTTGGAAGAGGCATTGGCTCTGGAACTGGTAAAACAGCTGGAAGAGGCCACAAAGGTCAAAAATCTAGATCAGGTGGTTCAATTGCTAGAGGTTTTGAAGGTGGTCAGATGCCATTGCAGCAAAGAATACCTAAGTTTGGTTTTTCATCCAGAGTAAATAGAAGCTCTAAAGAAGTTAATCTTAAAAATATAGCTTCTATGACTGAAGTTAACCTAGATACACTAAAAGCTAATAGAGTTATTTCTCAAGCGACCAAAAAAGTAAAGATCTTTGGTATATGTGAGATATCTCAGCCAATGAATGTAACTGGCATCCTCGTCACTAAAGGTGCCAAGGAATCTATAGAAAAAGCTGGCGGAGCAGTTGCTCCTATTGAAACAAAGCCAATTAAAGAAAAATTTGTTAAGACTTCAAAGAAGATAGATCAAAAAACTTCTGAAAAAATAGAGGAGTCTCCTGAGTAATTTTTATGGCTGACCAAAATAAAGGAATGAGCGATCTATGGAGAAGGCTGAGATTTGTCTTTATGGCTATAGTTGTTTATCGCCTTGGAACTCATATTCCTATTCCCGGTATAGATCCAGCCAGGCTGGCAGCTTTGTTTGATCAAAATCAAGGAACCATCCTCGAGATGTTTAATTTATTTTCTGGTGGTGCCTTAGAGAGAATGAGCATCTTTGCTCTTAATGTAGTCCCTTATATCTCTGCTGCGATTATCATGCAATTATTTTCTAATTCAATCCCATACCTACAAGAACTTAAAAAGGATGGTCAAGCTGGACGGAATCAAATTACTCAATACACAAGATATGGAACAGTTGTACTTGCGTTTGTTCAAGCCTCAGCTCTCGCAGTTACACTAGGAGCAAGCGGCTTAGCATACGAACCTGGGGCTTCATTTTTTATTTCAGCAGTTTTTAGCGTAGTAGCAGGAACAATTTTCTTAATGTGGCTTGGAGAACAAATTTCAGAACGAGGTATTGGTAATGGAATTTCTATTATTATTGCCACAAGTATTTTAACTGGAATTCCTGGCGCAATTGGTCAAGCTTTGGAACAGGCACGTCAGGGCGATTTAAATATTTTATTACTTCTTGGTATTGGTGTTTTAGCAATGCTAGTTATAGCGATTGTTGTATTTATCGAAAGAGGGCAAAGAAGAATCACCGTTAACTATGCACAAAGACAACAAGGTAGAAAATTGATGCAGGCTCAAGCCAGTCATTTGCCTTTTAAAGTGAATATGGCCGGCGTGATTCCAGCTATTTTTGCTAGTACTTTTTTATTATTTCCAGCTTCACTCTCCACATGGTTTGGGCAAGCTGAATCTTTTGGTTTCTTGCAAACAATCTCACTAGCATTAAACCCTGGCCAACCTTTATATATACTTACATTTTCTGCCCTTATTATTTCATTTTGCTTTATCTGGCTAGCGCTAACCTTTGATACTAAAGAAGTAACAGATAATTTAAAGAAATCAGGAGCATTTGTGCCTGGAATTAGACCAGGAGAGCAGACTGCAGCCTACGTTGATAGTGTTTTAGCAAGATTAACTGTATTTGGCAGCATATATTTAACACTAATCTGTTTACTTCCTTTGGCTTTAATTAACTTTGCGGGCGTCTCTTTTTATTTAGGCGGCACATCTGTTTTGATTATCGTAGTTGTATTGATGGATTTTATGTCTCAGGTCCAGTCACATATGATGTCGAGCCAGTACTCATCGTTGTTAAAGAAAGCTAATTTAAAAAACTATAATAGATAATTATGAAAGTTCGAGCATCAGTAAAAAAGATTTGTAGAAATTGTAAAACAGTTAGGCGTAAGGGAGTTTTGTATGTGATATGCAAAACAGATCCCAAACATAAACAAAAGCAAGGGTAATAGAATATGGCTAGAATCGCAGGCGTTAACATACCAGAAAACAAGCATCTTGAGATTGCTTTGACTCATATCTATGGGATAGGGAAAAAAACAGCTCAACATATTTGTACTAGTGTTAAATTGGACTACTCAAAGAAAGTCTCAGACCTTTCTGAAGAGCAAGTAGAAACTATTAGAACAGCTGTGGCTGAATACACTGTAGAAGGGGATCTCCGTCGTTCAGTTAGTACAAACATAAAGAGACTTATGGATCTTGGGTGTTATAGAGGCATTAGGCATAGAAGAAAACTTCCAGTGAACGGTCAAAGAACTAAAACTAACGCTAGGACCCGTAAAGGCCCTAAAAAACCTATGAGGGCTTAATCGATGGCAACTGGTAAAAAAGTTAAAAAAGTTATTTCAGATGGTATCGCGCATATACACGCTTCATTTAATAACACGATCATCACGATCACAGACAAACAAGGCAATGCTGTTTGCTGGGCTACATCAGGTGGTTCTGGCTTTCGTGGTTCAAGAAAAAGTACACCATTTGCTGCTCAGATAGCAGCAGAAAAAGCAGGTAATGCAGCAAAGGAATTTGGAATGATAAATTTAGATGTAAAGGTAAGGGGTCCAGGTGGTGGAAGAGAATCTGCAATCAGGTCCTTGAATTCATGTGGTTTAAAAATTAAAAGTATTACGGATGTAACACCATTGCCTCACAATGGCTGTCGTCCTTCAAAGAAACGTAGGGTATAGGGGAATCAAATGGCAAGATATAGAGGTCCATCACTAAGATTATCAAGGAGAGAAGGCACAGATCTTTTTCTCAAAAGTGGCGCTAGATCAATTGAATCAAAATGTAACATGGAAACGGCTCCTGGCGTTCATGGTTTAAGAAGAGGCAGACTCTCCGATTATGGTGTTCAGCTGCGTGAAAAGCAAAAAGTTAGAAGAATGTATGGTGTTCTAGAAAAGCAGTTTAGAAATTATTATAAAAAAGCATCAAAATCTAAGGGTAATACAGGAGAAAATCTTCTTAGTTCCCTTGAGCAAAGATTAGATAACGTTGTTTATCGTATGGGTTTTGCGGCAACACGGGCTGAAGCCAGACAATTGGTATCTCATAAAGCTTTTCATCTCAATGGAGCTATGGTAAATATTCCATCATATCAGGTTCAGCCAGGTGATGAGTTAGAGGTAAGAGAAAAATCTAAAGCACAATTAAGAATTAAAAGTGCATTAGATCTCGCTAGTCAAAGAGAAGCATGTGAGTGGCTTGAAGTAGATTCTAAAACTCTCAAGGGTGTATTCAAATCTGTACCAGACAGAACAGATTTAAGTGCTGAAATTAATGAAAATCTCATTGTTGAGCTTTATTCAAAATAATACTTAAAAACGGAAGGAAATTATGGAAACATCAGTAATAGATCTTTTAGTCCCAACTGACATTCAAGTTGATGACATAGATAACAATACATCTAAAATTACACTAGAGCCATTAGAAAGAGGCTTTGGCCATACTCTAGGAAATGCACTAAGAAGAATTCTTTTGTCTTCTATGCCAGGCGCAGCAATAACTGACGTAACCATTGACGGTATTTCTCATGAATATTCAACTATTGAAGGCGTTAGAGAAGATGTTATTGATATATTGTTAAACCTTAAGGATATGCCTATTAGCTTAATTGAAGGTACCAGTGCTGTTATAAAATTAGATGTCTCTGGTCCATGTGAGGTCACATCCAACTCTTTTGAAGTACCAGGAAATGTTGAATTGCCTGACGCAGAGCATCATGTTGCTTCATTGGTTGATAAAGTCAGTTTATCTCTTACCGCAACTGTTAAAACTGGAAGAGGCTATGAGCCAGCTGATTCAAGAGGTGAGGAAGAAACCGCAGTTGGTGCTTTAAAAGTTGATGCATCTTTCAGCCCAGTACGAAGAGTTGCATATACAGTTGAAAATGCAAGATTTGAAAAAAGAACTGACCTAGATAAGCTGATAGTAGAATTAGAAACTGATGGTACGTTGGATCCAAAGAAAGCAATAGAACATGCCGCAACTATTATGCAACAGCAATTAGCTGCATTTGTTGATTTAGATGCTATTGCTGAACAAGAAGCGAAGAAAGATCAAAATGACTTTGATCCATTCCTAATGAGGTCAATTGAAGAGTTAGAACTTACAGTTAGATCAACAAACTGCTTGAAGGCTGAGAGCATTTTCCTGATCGGAGACCTTCTTCAAAGAACAGAGTTTGATTTATTAAAAACTCCTAATTTAGGAAAAAAATCTTTAAACGAAATCAAGGATGTCCTTGCATCAAAAGGCTTTTCTCTAGGCACAACATTAGAGAATTGGCCGCCAATGGGTTAATAAAATGAGACATAGAAAATCAGGCAGAAAATTAAATAGGAACTCATCGCATCGCAAAGCGTTGATGAAAAATCTTGCTATTGCATTTATTGAAAGAGAGCTGATTAAAACAACAGTTCCAAAGGCCAAAGAACTTAGATCTTTTGTTGAGCCTTTGATTACAATGGCCAAAGACGATTCTGTTGCAAATCGAAGAAGAGCATTTAATAAACTTAGGCTTGATTCTGCTGTCAATAAACTCTTTACTGAAATTGCTGTTAAGTCAAAAGATAGACCGGGTGGTTATTTAAGAATTATCAAAGCTGGTTTTAGACCAGGAGATAAAGCTGACATAGCTTATGTTGAGTGGGTCGATAGGGATTTAGATGGCTCAACAGAAATAGCTGAGCCCGAGCTCAAAGAAGGCTCTTCAGCAGCTTAGCTTTTTAAAACCTCTTTAAGGTACTTGCCTGTATAAGACTTTTTAGACTGAGCAACTTTGCTTGGAGATCCTTCAGCAATTATTAGCCCTCCGTCACTTCCTCCCTCTGGGCCAAGATCTATTATCCAATCACTTGATTTAATTACATCTAGATTGTGTTCGATTACTACTACAGTATTCCCCTGATCAGACAGTCTTTTTAAAACCCCTAGTAGTAACTCAATATCATAGAAGTGCAGACCTGTTGTTGGCTCATCTAAAATAAATAATGTTTTTCCAGTACTTCTTTTGGAAAGTTCTTTTGCGAGCTTAATTCTTTGGGCCTCTCCTCCAGAGAGCGTAGTTGCAGACTGTCCAAGGGTTATATAAGTCAGACCCACATCAGCCAGTGTTTGAAGTTTATTTTTGATTGCTGGGATGGCTTGAAAGAATTCAAGAGCTTCTTCTACTGTCATACTTAAAACCTCAGCAATATTTTTGCCCTTATATTTAACTTCAAGAGTTTGCTCGTTGTATCTTTTTCCATCACAGACATCACACTTTACATAAACATCTGCTAAAAAATGCATCTCTACTTTTATCATCCCATCGCCTTGGCATGCCTCACATCTTCCTCCCTTAACATTGAAGCTAAATCGACCTGGTTTATACCCCCTTGTTCTTGCTTCTTCAGATTGAGAAAATAAGTCTCTAATATGCGAGAAGAGACCTGTATAGGTTGCTGGGTTAGATCTTGGAGTGCGGCCAATAGGAGATTGATCTATTCCAATTACCTTATCTAGGTGCTCCAAACCTTTAATTTGTTTACATTTAATTTCTTTGTTGAGATTAGCTTTGTTAAGTAAAAAACTACTCATTGGCATCAATGTCTGATTGATGAGCGAGGATTTACCCGAACCAGAAACGCCAGTAATACAAGTAAAAACTCCTACAGGGATTTTTGCAGTTACATGCTGTAAATTATTTTCATATGCGTCAACTATCTCAATAAATTTATCAGGCTTTTTTGCAGTTTTAGGGAAATTAATTTTTCTTTCTCCAGAAAGGTAGGCAGCAGTCATAGATTCTTTGCTTTTCAATATATCTGTTAATTTTCCTTGAGCGCAGATCTCTCCACCATGTTTACCAGCCCCAGGTCCAATATCAATAATATGATCTGCACATCTAATTGCATCTTCATCATGCTCAACAACTATTACGGTATTTCCAAGACTTTTAAGGTGATAAAGAGTTTTAATGAGACGTTCATTATCTCTTTGATGAAGTCCTATTGAGGGCTCATCAAGAACATAAGTAACTCCAACCAGACCAGAGCCAATTTGACTAGCTAGCCTAATCCTTTGAGCTTCTCCTCCTGAGAGAGTCCCAGCTCCTCTATCCAAGGTTAGATAGTTCAGCCCAACATCTTCAAGAAACGTAAGGCGTTCCTTAATTTCTTTTAAAATCTTTTCAGCAATCGTTGCTTTTGCACCCTTAAGTTCAATATTTTGAAAAAAAGATAATGCCTCTGATATTTTTTGATTTGTAATATTTTGAATGGGAGTCTCATTAACAAAAATATTCCTCGATTCTTTTTTAAGTCTAGATCCTCCGCAAGCATCACAATGACTATCTGAGAGCATCTTTGCCAACTCATTTCTAATAAATTCTGAGTCTGTTTCTTTGAATCTTCTTTCAGTATTAGGAATAATGCCCTCAAAACGATGTTGCCGTACTATTTTGCTGCCACTCCTAAAACTTTTAGAAAAGTTGATCTTATCCTTAGATCCCCACAAAAGGATATTCTGGATTTCTTCAGAGTAGGATTCCCATGGGGTATCTAAATCAAAATCATAATGCTTGGCCAAACACTTTAATTGATGAAAATAGAATCTATTTCTTCTATTCCATCCCTTAATGGCACCTTCATTGATCGTTGAAGAATTATCCGATATTAATTTATTTTGATCAAAGTACTGAATGACTCCCAGGCCGTCACATTTTTCACACGCTCCAAAAGGATTGTTAAAAGAAAACATTCTTGGCTCTAACTCAGTCACGGAGTAGCCGCATTGAGAGCAAGAAAAATTTGAAGAAAAAAGCAGCACTTCTGATTCTTCATCAAGAACTTCTATCTGAACAAGGCCATCTGAAAGATTGAGAGCAGTATCAATTGATTCAGATAACCTAGATCTATTATCGTCATCCTTTTGTAATTTCAGCCTATCAACAATAGCTGAGATATCATGTTTTTGATTTTTATTTAATCCTGGAAACTCATCTAATGGATAAACAACATCATTAATTTTTACCCTAACAAAACCTTCAGCTTTCAAATCTTCATAAACACCTAGATGCTCTCCTTTTTTACCTCTGACCACGGGAGCCATGACCATAATTTTTTTATCATAGCCAAGTTCATATATTACATCACATATCTCACTAACTGTTTTAGCCGAGAGCTCTTCGTTATGATCTGGACAAATTGGAACCCCAATTCGTGCATATAATAATCTTAGATAATCATAAATTTCTGTAACAGTTCCTACAGTTGATCTCGGGTTATGTGAGGTAGATTTTTGCTCAATAGATATTGCAGGGGAGAGACCATCAATTTGATCAACATCTGGCTTTTCCATCATAGATAAAAATTGTCGTGCATATGCTGAAAGAGATTCTACATAGCGTCTTTGGCCTTCGGCATAAATAGTATCAAATGCCAAAGATGACTTTCCAGATCCTGATAATCCAGTTATCACGATTAATTCCCCTCGCGGAATATCTAAAGAGATATTTTTAAGGTTATGTGTTCGGGCACCTTTTATAGAAATTTTTTCCATTTATTTGCAGAATTTTTATCCAGCTGATTTGTTTCGAGTTAAACTTAAGTAATTATAAGAGGTAATTATGGCTAGAGGAGTAAATAAAGTAATTTTGGTAGGTAATTTAGGGCAAAAACCTGAAATGCGATATACCCAAACAAACACAGCAGTTGCTACACTTTCAATTGCGACCTCAGAATCATGGAAAGACAAAGATTCTGGAGAACAAAGAGAGAAAACAGAATGGCACAGAGTTGTCTTTTTTGGAAAACTGGCAGAAATCGCTGAACAATATCTTGATAAAGGCTCTCAGCTTTATGTTGAAGGCAAATTACAAACTAGAAAATGGCAAGATAAAGAAGGCAACGACAGATACACTACAGAAATACTTGGCAACGAGATGAACATGCTTGGTGGTAGGCAATCTTCCGGTGATGGAGGTGCTTACGATCAATCACAGCCAGCCTCTCAATCAGCTCCATCTCAAGCGTCTCAAATCTCAGAGGAAGATATACCTTTCTAGATTTCGGTGACTTACAAAACAATTACAATAGAACAGCATGAAAATCTCGCTGTTCTATTCTTAAATAGACCAGAAAAATTAAATGCTTTTACATTCCTTATGATGGAAGAGCTAATATGCGCATTTGATGCTATAGAAGCAGATGATAATTTAAAAGCAGTAATTATCTCGGGAGCAGGTAGAGCTTTTTGTGCTGGTGCTGACCTAAGCAGTGGCAAAGATACATTCAATCCATCTTTTGATAATTTTGCAGTTAAAGAGGATGATTTTAGAAGAGATTCGGGCGGCATTCTTACTCTAAGAATGTACAAATTTTTAAAGCCTATTATATTTGCATGCAATGGTCCTGCAGTTGGCATTGGAGCATCCATGCAACTCCCAGGTGATATTCGAATTGCCTCTGAAGATGCAAGATTCGGATTTGTATTTAATAACAGAGGGATTGTCCCTGATGCATGTAGTAGCTGGTTTCTTCCTAAAATTGTAGGCATTTCTAAAGCTTTAGATTTAACATTTTCTGGGAGAATCATTGAATCTAAGGAAGCTTTAGATATTTCATTAATTTCTAGTATCCATAAACCAGAAAACCTCATCGATGACGCAATAAAAATAGCTCAAGAACTCATAGAAAAATCTGCACCAATCTCTATCGCTATTACCAGACAAATGCTTTGGAGATCATTTGGTCAAAGTGATCCTTATGATGCTCATGTAGTAGAAAGTAAGGCCATTGATTCTAGGGGAGCGTCAGATGATGCAAAAGAGGGAGTAAATTCATTTTTAGAAAAGCGTCCAGCAAAATTTAAAAATCTTATATCCTCAGATATGCCTGATTTTTTTCCATGGTGGGATAATAATGAATGATTTAACTTGGAGCGAGTTTGAGAGAGTTGATGTGCGTGTTGGGACTATTCTATTTGCAGAAGAATTCAAAGAGGCAATCAAGCCTGCGATAAAAATGACCATAGATTTTGGAGAGGAGATAGGTATTAAAAAATCGTCTGCTCAGATTACTGATCATTATAATCCCCAGTCTTTAGTAGGCATGCAAGTTGCAGCAGTCATTAATTTTCCTAAAAAACAGATCGGGCCATTTATGTCAGAGTGTCTTGTAACAGGATTTACTCAATCGGATGGAAGTATTATTTTAGCTGTTCCCCAAAAAGGAGCCACTAATGGGTCTCGATTAGCTTAAGAAAAAGATGATCTCTTTTATGATCATTAGGACCAAACACACCCCTGATGCTATAAAGACTAACGCTCTATATGAAACATTATTTGAAGTGACTTGAATAATTGAGTGAACGATGCGCAGAAAAGCATAAGACCACGCAAGATACACATGCATAAGCTCAACATGATTCATTAAAAAAATATAGGTAACTAAGGCATAAAAAAGCGTTGGCTGTTCAAACAAATGATTGTAATTATCTGTTATGTTTCTTCCAAGGTCTGGTAGATTGGGTCTTAAATCATCAGAATGCTTTGCAGCCTGCAAGTTTCCAAAATGTTTTAGAATAGACGGCACTCTAGTGCCAGCCATGATTAAAAATAGCGCCCCTGAAAGTAAGATCACAACGAACATTGGGTATAAGATTTCCATATAACTCCCTCTTTATTACTTGCTAAAAATTAAACTTGCATTGGTTCCACCAAAACCAAATGAATTACTCATTACAGCGTTTAATTTTTGCTCCTTCATTGATCGGCAAATATTCAACCCCTCTGCATCTTCAACCAAAGTGACTATATTAATCGATGGAGCAATAAAATCATGTTGCATCATCAAGATAGAATATATTGCCTCCTGGGCTCCAGTTGCTCCTAAGGAGTGGCCAGTCATTGATTTTGTAGATCCAATCACTGGAGCATTTTTTCCAAATACTGCTTTTATTGCGCTCAGCTCAGCAAGATCTCCAAGAGGGGTGCTTGTGCCATGAGCATTTATATAATCAACATCAGAACCATAAGCTTCAATTGCTTCACTCATGCATCTCGTAGCACCTTCGCCTGAGGGAGACACCATGTCATAGCCGTCAGAGTTTGCGCAATAACTTTTTAGCCTTGCAATGATAGGTGCATTTCTTTTGATGGCATGCTCTTCTTCCTCGAGGATGAGCATTCCTGAGCCACCAGCGATTACAAATCCATCTCTATCGACATCAAATGGCCTTGAGGCTCTTTCAGGCATATCATTGTATTGAGAGGAAAGGGCGCCCATAGCATCAAACATGGAGGATGAAGTCCAGTGCTCTTGTTCTGCACCGCCAGCAATAATAATATCTTGTTTGCCTAATTGAATAAGCTCTGCTGCATGGCCGATACAATGAGCACTAGTTGAGCATGCAGATGAAATAGAGTAATTCACTCCTTTCAGCTTCAGAGTTGTGCCCAAAATGGCGGAAACAGTACTACCCATTGTTTTTGTAACAGCATATGGTCCTATCCTTTTAGGCCCTCGCTCTCTTGCAGTATCTGACGCCTCTATTTGAGCTGCTGAAGATGCTCCACCGGACCCAGCCACTATTCCAATTTTCGATAGATTCATTTCTTCTAGGTTCAAAGATGCATGATGAATAGCTTCTTGAGCAGCAATATATCCAAACCCTGAAGCTTCACTCATAAAACGAAGAGTCTTTCTATCAATTAATTCAGCCAAATCAAGGTTTATAGCGCCAGAAACATGGCTTCTAAAACCCATATCTGCATAAGTAGAGTTTCTAGAAATACCTGATTTTCCTTTCTTCAAACTCTTAAGTACTTCTTGAGTATTTGAACCTATGCAAGAGACAATACCTACGCCAGTTACAACTACATTTTTCATTAGAATGCACTAGTATCTTTAAATAGACCTACTCTTAAGCCATCTGCTGAATAAACGTGACGATCATCAACAAACATATTACCATCAGCAAAGCCTACAACAGCTCCTCTGTTAACAACTCGTTTTATGTCTATTTCATATCTAACGATTTTTGCTTTTGGAGTGACCTGACCAAAAAATTTAACTTTATCTGAACCTAATGCTCTTCCATAACCAGGTAACTCAAGCCAGCAAAGATAAAATCCTAATAGTTGCCACATTGCATCTAATCCTAGGCATCCCGGCATCACTGGATCAGATTTAAAATGAACTTTAAAAAACCATAAACTTTCTTCAATATTTAGATGAGCAATAATTCTACCTTTTGAATATTTTCCTGAAGTTTTATCAATTTGATCGATTGAATCAAACATCAGCATTTCATCAGCTGGTAGACGCCCATTGTTTGGCCCAAAAAGATCGCCATCGCCACATGCAACCAAATCTTTTTTTGTGTAGCTTGAGGCAGGTGTAAATGTCATATTTTCCTTACTTTGGAGAAAGTTACTAAATCTAGCATCTCATTGTAGCAGGCATGATGCTTTAATTTATTTAAATGTCTCAAGGTTTCTTTTGTATACTTCTCTAACAAAGCACTTATTTCTTTTTGAGTTTTATCATCTTGTATTAATTGATAGACTTTATCTTGATCTTTTTTTAATATTTTTGATTGACCTAATTGATTTAAAATAAAATTTTTATCTTTTGTGTTAGCCTGCTGAAGAGCAAAATACAAAGGAAATGTAACTTTTCCCTCCTTAAAATCTTTTAAAGCAGGTTTTCCTGTATCCAGTTTTAGCGCCTCATAATCCAGAATGTCATCTTGAATCTGGAATGCAGTTCCCAAAGCTTTTCCTAGTAACCCAAATGTTTTAATTTCCTTTTTAGATCTTCTTGCAAGCATGGCGCCAGTTTTAGCTGATGCCTCAAAGAGTCTCCCTGTTTTCAAATAGCTTACTTTGAGCAAATCTTTAAGTTTAATCTGTTGTTTTTTTTCAAAGAGCTCTAACTGAATAATTTCGCCTCTAGCAATGTCATTGGTTGCTTTTGCTAATTCATCTAAGACAGAAGGAATCCCAAGTTTTACCATTAAAATAAAGGCCTTTGAATATATAAAATCACCCATCAAGACACTGTATGAATTTGTCCAAACTTGATTTACAGATCTGGTTCCACGTCTTCGCTCTGATTCATCCACAACATCATCATGAACTAATGTTGCTGTATGCAAAAGTTCAATAATACTCGCTAGATTAATTCTATTATTACCCTTGATGTCAGGAGACTTAGAGGCTAGCAAGCATAACAAAGCTCTTGTTTTTTTGCCCTCTGCATTAAATATATATTCATAAATTTCTTGAATTATTTTTTCACTGGCAAGCTCTTTTTTGATAGCGGATTGAACTCTTTTGAGTTCGGTTGCAGTGGTTTTTTTGAGTTCGTACATCTTAAATAATTAGAAGCCTAAAATTATACATAAGTATTGATAATTTCTTCCAGAAAGCGTATATTTTGCCACCTTTAGAGATAACTATGTACGCAGTAATAGAAGCCGGTGGAAAACAGCATAAAGTTGAGCTAGGACAAGTCCTAGAAGTCGATCTAATGCAAGAGGAATCAGGAGCGGACCATGCTTTTGAAAACGTCATGCTATATGTCGATGGTGATAATGTGCAGATAGGCCAGCCATATATAGAAAATGCTAAAGTTGTTGCTGAGATAGTTGAAGAAGTGAAAGGTGAAAAGATTTCCATTCTAAGGTTCCGTAGAAGAAAACATAGCATGAGAAAAATTGGTCACAGGCAGAGATACACTCAGATTAAAATCAAAGAAATCAACGTAGGTAAATAGTAATGGCACATAAGAAAGCAGGTGGTTCCAGTAAAAACGGTAGAGACTCCAATTCTAAGAGATTGGGCGTTAAGCGTTTTGGTGGCCAGACTGTAAAACCAGGTGAAATTATAATACGTCAACGTGGGACCAATACTCATCCTGGAGAAAATGTTGGCATGGGTAAAGATCATACTTTATTTGCCACTTCAGCCGGTCAAGTGCAATTCACTTACAAAGGCATCAAGCAAAAAAAGACAGTCAACGTCATTTCTCAGTAATTCATGAACTTCATCGACGAAGCTCTGCTGGAAGCAAGAGCTGGAAACGGTGGTGCGGGTTGCACAAGTTTTAGAAGAGAAAAATTTATACCTCGTGGGGGCCCGGACGGTGGTGACGGTGGAAAGGGCGGAGACATTATCTTTAGAGTTGATTCCAATCTAAATACCCTAGTAAATTTTCGAAATCAAAAATACTTGATTGCTAAAAATGGTCAATCGGGATCTGGTAACAAAAAAACAGGTCAAGATGCGGAGGATCTTATTGTCAAGGTCCCAAAGGGCACAGTGATCTTTGACTCTATTTCTAATAAACTTATCTATGATTGTTGCGATGAAGAAATAGATTATCTTGTTGCTAAAGGTGGTGAAGGAGGGGCTGGAAATTTTAGATTTAAATCCAGCACCAATCAGGCGCCAAGGCGTCATACTTCTGGTTGGCCTGGCGACGAATTTTCTATCAGACTTGAGTTACGCTCCCTTGCAGATGTTGGCTTGGTTGGATTTCCCAATGCCGGCAAATCTACTTTTTTAAATAGTGTCTCAGCAGCAAGGCCAAAGATTGGAGATTATCCTTTTACAACACTTCGCCCTAACTTGGGCACTGTTCAAATTTATGATACCTCATTCATTATTGCTGATATTCCAGGTTTGATTGAAGGAGCGTCTGAGGGAGCAGGCTTGGGTTTAAACTTTTTAAAACATATCTCTAGAACCGGTCATTTGCTCATCTTGCTTGATCCACAAAATTCAGAAAGATCAATTGAGGATCAGCTCAGTGTACTCCTTAATGAGCTAAAAACTTATGACCCAAGTCTTTTAGATAAAAGTATATGGCTTGCTCTAAACAAAAGAGATACGCTCGAAGAAGAAAAACAAAAAGACCTCATTAAGCTTATTAATATGAAAATGGACTCATTAAATCTTTGCAACGAAGGTATAATTGCTATTTCTGGATTTACAGGCGATGGAACCGGGGAATTGTTGGGTATGATCGCCAACAAGATGTCAGAAATTTAAACTTAACTTAGTTCTTTTACAGCTTTGACTAGGCGGCTTTTAGTTCTAGCAGCAGCATTCTTATGGATTACTTTTTTTGCAGCAGTTGAATCTAATACTTTTTGGGCAGTTTTAAGTAATTCTGCTGCTGATTCTTTGTTATTTTCAGCTATAGCATTTCGTACAGCTTTTACAGCTGTTCTAGCTTGAGATCTTTGAGAATGCTTTAATTTATATCTGTCAGCATTCTGACGAGCTCGCTTTATTGATTGTTTACTATTTGCCATATCTTTAAATATTAGATGCGCTAGTTTAATGATCTTAAATTCATCTGTCTACTTTTATTTATCTCTTCCCTTAAGTGTATTTTTAAAGCATTATCGTAATTGATTGATCAAATATATAATGACAAGTAAACTTTACAAATGAAAAAATACATATTATCAATAATTCTTTTACTAAACTTCAATGCATTTGCAGATCTAGGTGTCAGTGAGGATTTTGTAGAAAGGTTTAGCTCTCTGCCTTCATACACTAATGTAAAAATCTCGCCTGATGGAAGGATGATTAGCGTTTTAACCAAGATGCCTGACGACAAGAAAGGCCTTTCTATTTTTGACGCAGAAAGTTTAAGTTTAATTAATACCATTACTCTTACAAAAGAAGAGGAGATAGCAAGTTATTCTTGGGTCAATAATGAACGTTTATTGATACAAATTGGTTACTATGATTCCTGGGGTAGAGGTTCTATAGGCGAATATTTTGCAATTAACTTTGATTCTAAAAAACCTGCGTATGTATTTGGAATGAGGGCGAGAACTTCAGGCGCCAGAAGCAAAGTAGTAGATAAGTTCTCATATGGTTACGTAGAAAATATCCTAGAAGATGATAACAAGCATGTGCTTTTGTCTGTGAGTGGATTTGGAAAACAAAATAATGGTGGTTTTGCTGATGCTATTAGATTAAATGTTTACAATGGTCAGCAGAAAAGACTTGGTAAATCCCCATTAGCAGGCGGTCAGTTTGTTTCAGATCGATCAGGCACGCCAAGATTCGCCGTCGGTAGTGATATTGATAATAATACCGTCACTATGTATCGTGCTTCCAAGAAAGATGACTGGGAGGTATTAAGTAAAACGCCATACGGAGAGGGGGAGATTTACCCCGTTAACATTTCAAAAGACGATTCTACAATTCATATCATTGACAGCACTGAGACTTCAACCTATCAACTTAAAGAAATCGACACCAAAACAGGTGAAACTAATGTCGTTTTCCATCACCCAGCTTATGATGCATATCCACAAATCATAGATGATAAAGTGCTTGGCGCCACAATCAATCCAGGATATGCCAGAGCTTATTGGTTTGAGAATGATGATCCATTGCAAAATTCAATTATGCAAGCAGTTCAAGCTTTCAATGGAAATTTAGAAGTTTTCGATACAAAAGAAATTGGCTTGGTGGACTTATCTAAAAACAGAGACAAATTAATTATAGCTGTTGGTGATTCGGCATCTTCCTCAAAATATTACCTATATGATCTAGAAAAAAATCAAGTTAAATATTTGCTTACTATGTGGCCTGAAATTGATGATCAAGGTCTAGAGCATGAAGTTCCATTTAATTTTATAAATTCTGATGGCATCAAAATACATGGTTATTACACTCCTGCTAAGGCTCAGCTTGAGGGTGAGGCAGCTCCAATGATTGTAATACCTCATGGAGGCCCTCATGCTAGAGACTCATGGGGTTTTGATCCCGATACTCATATTTTTTCTCAGGCTGGGTATGCAGTTTTAAAAGTAAATTTTAGAGGCTCAACAGGTTATGGAAAAGAGTTTACTAAAATGGGTTTTGGTGAGTGGGGAGGAGATACTCAGCAAGACATTATAGAGGCTACCGAATGGGCTATTAATCAAGGAATAGCTGATGCTGAAAAAATTGGAATATATGGTGGTAGTTTTGGAGGATACTCTGCTGCAATGGCTCCAATGCTCCGTCCAGATCTTTATAAATCATCCGTTGCATATATTGGAGTATTTGATTTGGAAATGCTATATGACGAAGGGGATATTAAAACTATCAAATGGGGTGGTAAATATTTAGATAAAACTCTTGGCCAAGACCCTAAGAAAATTAAAGCAATGTCACCTGTTCAGCAAGCTCACAAGCTAGAGGCTCCAATTATTATTGTTTCAGGAAAAGAGGATCAGCGCGCCCCTATAGAGCATGCCTATGCATTAGCTGATGCATTAGAAGAAGCTGGTAAAGAGCATGAATTAATTATTGTTGAAAAAGAAGGACATGGCTTTAGGAAGCCTGAAAATAGATTAATGCTGTACAAGAAAATGCTGGAGCACTTTAACAGGACTGTATTGAACTAAAGATGGTGGAGGCGGCGGGAATTGAACCCGCGTCCGTTAGTCTTTCAACCTGACTTCTACATGCTTAGCTCGTTCTTTTTGTTTCACCTCGATGACCCGAAGAGCAGGGTATTAAAGGCTAGTCTAAATTAGGATTCGCGTTACTGTGTTAAGACTCCACAGCAAAACTAGACTATGTATTTTGCCAATGCTTCAAACCATAGACAATTTTTGCATTGGTTAGCCAATTAAGCGGCTAAAGCGTAGTTGTCGTTTTCTGCAACTAATTTTTTTGTAGTATGTTTTACAAGAGTTACCACAATCTTGGCATGCGCTTTGGAATCCAGTAAAAACGTCGAACCCAATTCGCCCCCATGGGGTGGATGATTATATATGAAAATGACTAGCGATTTGAATTTTTTAAAATTCTTTGTTTTTCTCTATTCCAGTCTCTTTGCTTCACATCTTCTCTTTGATCATAGGTTTTCTTTCCTTTGCCTATTGCAACATCACATTTAATTTTATTTTCTTTCCAATAGATTGATGTTAATACACAGGTAAGACCTTGTTGACTTATAGCTTCTAAAATATTGTTTATCTCTCTTTTATTTAAGAGTAATTTTCTAGATCTTGTTGGATCTATCTGATCATTTTTTAATGATGGGGGAGGGTCAATTTTTAAACCAATAACCCAGGCCTCATTATTTTTAAGAGTAACATATGAGTCTTTTACATCAACCTTGCCATTTCTTAAGCCTTTAACTTCCCAGCCTTGCAAGACTAAGCCAGCTTGATATTTATCACTTAGGTGATAATTTCTTGCGGCATTTTTATTCTTGACGATGATATTATTATTTTTAGCATTCATAATGGTTCTCTCAATTATGAATCTGTTCTAACTATTTGCAAATTTTGAGGGCATTTATGCAAAAGACTAAAGTAACTTTAATTTACTGGGGCCTATGCTTATTTATTTTTTTGGCCTTAATTCCATGGATTTTTAATCCAACCCTAGCAGTTCATTCAATCCAAGTTCTAGCCATGTATGGAGCCATTGTAGTGGCATTCTTGGGGGGTATGATCTGGGGATGGGAGGGTACGCAAGCTTCATCAGTAAACCTGTGGTGTGCAATTGGATTCTCTCTTCTGGGTTTTGCAGTTGCATTAGTTTCCTTTGTAAATCTCTCAGCAAGCCTTATCTTGTTGATTTTGTCACTGCAAGCTTTTTTAAGTTTTGAAAAAAAGAATAACTCTTATTTCCAGTCAAATATAAAATATGCAAATGCAAGAAATTTGATAACAAACTTAGTTACAATATGTTGCATAACTTCTTTAGCATTTTTATATAATCCTTATACCTAAATAATATGATCGGAAATACTTCTTCAAAAATTAATGAAACTGTCTCCTGGGTAGGAAAGTGGACATTTGTGCTTGCAGCGGCTGGTTCGGCGGTCGGCTTAGGAAATATTTGGGGTTTTCCATACAAAGCTGGCACTGAAGGTGGTGGAGCTTTTGTATTGATATACTTGCTCTGTATCCTCGCAGTTGGGCTGCCGATTATGATGGCCGAGATAATGATTGGAAGACGCGCCAGGAAAAGCCCAGTTAATGCCATGAAAACAGCAGCAATAGACTCAGGTCAATCAGGTAAATGGCAGGCTGTAGGCTGGGGTGGCCTGATCTCAGGAATTTTAATCCTTTCTTTTTACAGCGTCATAGCTGGCATTTGTTTGAACTATATAATTATAGCTGCTTTTCCTACCCCTGATATTTCTTCTCTTGATCAATTTAATATAGTGACCTCATCTCCATCTAGATTATTGTTTTGGCATTCAATTTTTATCGCTTTAAATATTATTATTATTTCAGCAGGCGTTATTGGTGGAATTGAAAGAATGGTTCGATTGTTAATGCCAATGTTGTTTATTTTGATGATGGTAATGGTTATTAACGCAATGATTAATGGCGATTTTGCCAGGGGTTTGAACTTTCTATTTGCCCCTGATTTTTCAGAAGTAGATGCTACAACCTTTTTAAGAGCGATGGGGCAAGCATTCTTTAGCTTAAGTTTAGGCATGGGTTCTATCATGTGCTACGGATCTTATATGCCTCAGGAAGAAAATATCTTTAAAACCTCACTAACTGTTGCAGGCTTGGATACTCTCATAGCGATCTTAGCTGGTCTTGCAATATTTCCAATTATTTTTGCATATGGTTTAGAGCCTGGTGCTGGGCCAGGCCTTGTTTTTGTAAGCTTATTGTCTGCCTTTGTTGACATGCCTTTAGGTAATCTTGTTGGGCCAGCTTTCTTTGCACTTTTATCAATTGCAGCATTAAGCAGTGCCATATCCCTCTTGGAACCAAGTGTTGCTTATTTTGAAGAAGAAGGGATTGTCTCGAGGTTTTCTGCTGCTTTAACCTTGGGGCTTTTTGCATGGGTAATTGGCATAGGCAGTGTACTCAGTTTTAATGACTGGTCTGATATTTCATTTATTGGAGATCTTAATTTCTTAGACTCCATAGATTATTTAGCTAATCAGTTTTTGATGCCCATTGGAGGCATGATGGTTGCAATTTTTGCTGGATGGTTTCTTAAACCCAATCTTGCTCTAGATGAATTCTCGGGCATTCATCTTGTTATATTTAAAATATGGAGATTTTTTATTAAATTCATCTCTCCAGTTCTTGTTGCAGCAGTTTTCATTTACCAGCTAATAAGTTAAAAATGTCGAACAGCTTTGAAGGCTCTGAACTATTTGAAGCTACCCCAGAAAGAATACTTGCATTGATCAATAACTTTGAGTCCTATAAGGAATTTTTGCCTGGTTGCCTTGAATCATCCCGTCTTGCAGATAATGAAGAGGGTTGCGTCAAGGGCAGATTAGTCTTTTCATTGCTCAATAAAACCTATGCATTTGAATCTAATAATGAGACCAAAGGTCATGAGATTGAAATTACTCAATTTCAGGGCCCTTTTTTAGACTTTTACGCACTGTGGACTTTGGAAGCAATTAATGAAACCCAGACAAAGGTAAAATTTGAAACTAAATTTACTCTTCCTTTTGTTCTGAAAATTATTGCTCGTCAATCCATGATAGACAAAATCGGTCACAAATTTATTAATGCTTTTGCAGGTCAATTATTAAAATGAAGATCTATGTGTCTATTCAAAATGGAGCTGCTTCTAGTTTTTTAGAGCTAGATGTTTCAGAAAGTATTACGGCAAAAGAGGTTCTGGAATTATCAGAGGTGAAAAAGATTCATAACCAAGAAATCAATTTATTAAGAGTTGGGATTAATGGGGAGGAATTAGATGGAAAGTATAAGGCCAAGCCACATAATCATAGAATGTCTCAAGGAGAGAGATTAGAAATTTATAAATCGCTTTTTCAAGATCCTAAAGAAAGAAGAAAAAGTAGAGCCAATTTAGAGAAAGATTTTTAGCTATCTCCCAAGGTAGTTTCTTCAAGCACCCATGTATCCAGTCTTTGATTAATATCAAATAACAGCGACAATTTCTTTTCACCAACAACTGTTTCACCAACTTTAACTGAATAAAAATAATCCCATCTATTTTGATGAATAGGACTGTTTAGTAGAGGTGTGCCCAGTAGATATTGAACTTGATCTTTGGTGAGGCCTTTTACAAGCTGGTCTAAGTCTTCATCTTCAATAATATTGCCTTGCAATACCGCAACCTTGAATGGCGCTAAAGATGAGCAGTTAAATACGCCACCAAGTGATAAAATAATGATTAAAAAGGCTTTTGTTAATTGCTTCATGAGATGATTTGATTATACTTTGAAAGAGGATACATCGAAAAGTTCATGAGTAAAGAAAATACTGAATTAAAAAAAGCTGGCTTGAAGGCAACTCTGCCCAGAATAAGAATTCTAGAAGCACTTGAATCTATTGATAATCGGCACTTAAGCGCTGAAGATATATATAAGCAACTTATTGCCTCTGGTGAAGACGTAGGCTTGGCAACTGTATACAGAGTTTTAACTCAGTTTGAGTCTGCCGGGATAGTTATGCGACATAACTTTGAAGAGGGCCATGCAGTCTATGAGATTACCCCAGATGATCATCATGATCACATGGTATGTCTTGAAACTGGCAAGGTAATTGAGTTTCATGATGAGCTAATTGAAAAACGTCAAGAATCGATTGCTAACGAAATGGGCTATGAAATAGTTGACCATAGTATGGTTTTATACGTAAAACCCATCAAATAAATTATCATCTAACCCTTGAACTAACTCCGGGTCATCCCAATATATCTAGCTATGGGGATCAAAGATGGCGAAAAAACAAAAAGCAAAAGATAAAACAGATCTTAAGGATGAGTCTCTTGATGTAGAGGAAACTCTTGAAGAGGATTCGATAGAAGAAGAAATAGATTCTTCAGATGAAGAGTCTGAAAAAAATCAGAATGCAGAGGATAAAATTAAGGATCTTGAAGAGGCCTTGCTTAGGTCAAGGGCTGAATTAGATAATGCTTTTAAAAGAAACACTGCCGATATTGAAAAAGCACATAAATACGGTGTAGAAAAACTCCTCAATGAATTATTGCCCGTTGTTGATAATCTTGAGCATGCACTCAATAACTTTTCTAAAGATTCAACAAAAGAAGACAGGCAGGGGGTAGAGCTAACTCTAAAATCTTTTGAATCAGCTCTTGATAAATTTGGTATTAGACCCATCTACCCAATAAATGAATGCTTTGATCCAATAAAGCACGAGGCTGTAATGACCTCAAAGGATCCAAAGAAAGAAAATAATGAAATTGAAAATATATTTCAAAGGGGTTGGGAGCTTCATGATCGGGTTGTGAGACCTGCTAGAGTTTCCGTAATTAAAAATTAGGAAAAGATTATGTCAAAGATTATAGGAATTGATTTAGGAACTACGAACAGTTGTTTAGCTGTTGTAGAAGGACAACAGCCAAAGGTTATTGAAAATGCTGAGGGAGGTAGAACAACCCCATCAGTAATTGGTTACTCAGATGATAATGAGGTTTTAGTTGGCGCTCCCGCAAAAAGGCAAGCTGTCACAAATCCAGAAAAGACTTTATATGCAATAAAGAGGTTAATTGGAAGAAGATTTGATGATGATGTCGTAAAAAAAGATATGGATATGGTGCCTTATGAAATTATGAAGGCTGATAATGGAGATGCATGGGTCAAAGTGGATGATAAAAAACTCGCCCCTCCGCAAATCTCAGCCGAAGTCTTAAAAAAACTCAAGAAAACTGCTGAAGAGTATCTAGGTCATGATGTTACAGAGGCTGTTATAACTGTACCAGCTTATTTCAATGACTCACAAAGACAAGCAACAAAAGATGCTGGCAAGATAGCTGGCCTTGAGGTTAAAAGAATAATAAATGAGCCAACTGCTGCAGCATTAGCATATGGCTTAGATAAGCACACTGGTGATTCCGTTGTTGCTGTGTATGATCTTGGAGGCGGGACTTTTGATATCTCAATTATTGAGATCTCTGAGGTAGATGGCGAACATCAGTTTGAAGTTTTGTCTACAAACGGCGACACCTTTTTGGGTGGTGAAGATTTCGATCTTAAATTAATTGATTATTTCGTAGATGAATTTAAGAAAGAATCTGGGTTTGATTTAAAAAGTGATCCTATGGCTCTTCAGCGTTTAAAAGAGGCTGCAGAAAAAGCAAAAATTGAACTTTCCTCATCTGATCAAACTGAAATTAATTTACCATATATTACAGCTGACAGCTCAGGCCCAAAACATTTTGTTCATAAGATTACGCGGGCTAAACTTGAATCTCTAGTTGAAGATTTAGTAGATAGAAGTCTGGCTCCGCTTAAACTCGCATTAGAAGATGCCAAGCTTTCAATTGCCGACATCGATGAGATTTTGCTTGTTGGAGGGCAGACTCGCATGCCAATGGTTCAGCAAAAGGTTAAAGATTTTTTTGGTAAAGAGCCAAGAAAAGATCTTAATCCTGATGAGGCCGTTGCAGTGGGTGCAGCAATCCAGGGATCAGTCCTATCTGGTGATACCAAAGATGTGCTCCTGCTTGATGTAACTCCTTTAACACTTGGGATTGAGACCCTAGGAGGCATTGCTACTCCATTAATTGAAAAAAATACAACAATACCAACACAGAAATCTCAGGTATTCTCAACTGCCGAAGACAACCAATCAGCAGTTACAGTTCATGTGATACAAGGCGAAAGAAAACAAGCAGCTCAAAATAAATCTTTGGGCCAATTCAATTTAACAGATATTCCTCCTGCAGCTAGGGGCACTCCGCAAATCGAGGTGTCCTTTGATCTGGATGCTAACGGTATTCTTAATGTAGCAGCTAAAGATAAAAATACTGGAAAAGAACAGTCCATTGTCATTAAGGCTTCTAGCGGATTGTCTGATGATGACATTGAGAAAATGGTGAAAGATGCTGAGGCTAATGCAGAGGATGATAAAAAGTTTGAAAGTCTGGTCCAAGCAAAAAACAATGCAGATATGCTTGTCCATGCAACGAGAAAGTCCATTTCTGAAGCCGGAGACAACCTGACTGATGAGGAGAAAGATGCTGTAGAAGCAGCAACTGTTAAGCTTGAAGAAGCTATCAAGCAAGACAGTTTAGAAGCAATTGAAGAGGCTACAAAAAACCTTAACGAAGTTTTAACTCCATTAACTCAAAAACTATACCCTCAAGCTGAGGAGGGCTCCTCAGATGCGACAGAAGAGAGTTCTAGTGATGAAAATACAGTTGATGCTGAATTTGAAGAAGTCAAAGAAGAAGAAAAATAAACAATGTCACAGAGAGACTATTATGAGGTCTTAGGGGTCTCTCGAAATGCATCAGATGCAGAATTAAAAAAAGCTTTTAAAAAATTAGCGATGAAATATCATCCAGATAGAAATCCGGATGACCCCTCCGCAAATGAGAAATTTAAAGAAGCTGCAGAGGCATATGAAATTTTGTCTGATTCAGAAAAAAAATCAGCTTATGATCAATTTGGTCATGCAGGTGTTCAAGGCATGGGTGGGGGTCAAGGTGCTGGATTCCAAGATTTTAATTTTGGAGATATATTTGGAGATATCTTTGGTGACGTCTTCGGTGGTCGGAGCTCTTCAGGAAGGGCGGCTAGGGGCCAAGATCTTCAATACACTCTAGAACTATCTCTCAGAGAGGCGATTCTTGGTGTTAAGAAAACAATAAAAATACCTGTAGATAAATCATGTAATGATTGCTCTGGGTCTGGGGCTAAACCAGGCTCAACTCCTGTTACTTGCAGTCAATGCAATGGTGCTGGTCAGGTAAGAATGCAACAAGGCTTTTTTTCAGTTCAACAACCCTGCAACGCATGTAGAGGCGAAGGGAGGATTATCAAAGATCATTGCAGTTCATGTAGAGGAGCTGGAGTTAAGCAAGAAACAAAATCCTTATCTGTTAGTATTCCGTCTGGTGTAGATAATGGAGACAAAGTAAGACTAACAGGAGAGGGTGGCGCAGCAAGAGGGGGTCATACCGGTGATCTTTATGTTGCTATTCAAGTTGCAAATAATGAAATTTTTGAAAGAGATGGCAGAGATTTGTATATTGAAGCCCCGATCCCATTCGAAATTGCAGTATTGGGAGGAACAACAAACATTCCTGGTCTTGAATCAAAAATTGCTTTAAAAATCCCTTCCTATACTCAAACAGGTAAAATTTTTAGAATCAAAGGCAAAGGTGCTGCTTCAGTACGAGATTCTCGAAGAGGCGATCTTTTATGCAGAGTGATTGTCGAAACCCCAGTCAATCTTTCCAAGGCTCAACTCAAGATGTTTGAAGATTTTGCTAAATCAATAGCTGCAGAAGAACACCACCCAATAAAACAATCCTTCAAAAAAGCTTCCGACCAATTTCATAATAATTAGAATATTGCATATCTTAATAAATGGTTTTAATGGAAATATGGGCCAGGCAATCCAGGCTCAATGCGAGCAATCTGATTTCAAAGCCATGGATTTTCAACTAGAAGTAAAAGATTTAAATGATGTATCTGCTGTAATAGATTTTTCTTCTCCAGATGGTTTCATTGCTTGCATTGATTTCTGTATTGAGAATTCGATACCTTTAATATCAGGAACCACAGGTCTCTCAGCTAACCATTTAAAGAAGGTTGGCAATGCAAAAAAATCTGTACCCATATTACTTGCTTCTAATATGTCACTGGGAATCTCTAATTTAAAGAGTTCAATAGAGCATTACCTGTTATCAATTAACTCTCCTACAAAGTGCAAAATTATTGAGATTCACCACAAAAATAAGAAAGATTCTCCTTCTGGAACGGCGATAGAAATACAAAGTTTCTTAGAAAATTTGCCTGAAAGTAACATAGATAGGCCTATTGATGTCGAATCTTACAGAATTGGTAATATCTTTGGAATCCATAGAATTGTTTTTGAAAATGCAGAGGGAATTACAACTTTTCAACATATTGCAAACTCTAGAAATATTTTTGCAAGAGGTGCTTTGCAGGCTGCCAAGTGGATTCATTCCAAAGAGGCTGGAGAGTATACCTTTGCCGACTTCTTGAACAAAAAGCTTTAATCTATCTCAACTTTTCTATAGAATACACAAACTTTAAATCCCGAAGGTACCAATAGGATTTTTGTTGGGGTGCTTGTGAAAATGAGTCAACATTATGAGGTACCGGAGTTATAACCCCGGAGGAAATTGTGAGTATTGTTTCTATAAAAGACCTGTTAAATGCAGGCGTTCATTTTGGTCATCAGCAAAGATTTTGGAATCCTAAAATGGAATCCTTTATTTTTGATACTAGAAAAAAAATCAGCATTATAGATCTTGAGATGACCCAAGAATGCCTAAATGCAGCCGCATCAAAGGCTGAAGAAATATGTTCTAAAGGAAATAGAATTTTATTTGTTGGTACAAAACGCTCTGCATCTAAGACTATTAAAGAATCAGCCTCCTCTATTGGCCTGCCCTACATAGATAAAAGATGGCTGGGCGGAACCTTAACCAACTGGAAAACGATACGAGGCTCAATTAGACGTCTTTTAGATATTGAAGAATTGCAGTCATCAGGAAGAATTAACAAACTTTCAAAAAAAGAAGCTGTAGATATTACAAAAGAATATGAAAAGTTAGATGCAAGTGTTGGCGGCATAAAAGATATGAAAGGCTTGCCAGATGCTTTATTTGTAGTTGACGTTGCTTATGAGAAAATAGCAGTCACAGAAGCAAAAAAAATGGGTATTCCAATTATTGCTCTGGTTGACACTAATTCAAACCCAGAAGGAATAGATCACATTATTCCAGGAAATGATGATGCAATTAGGTCTATTCGATTAATTACAAAAGTTATTAGTGATGCCTGTGCTAGAGGTCTAGCATCTTCTCAGGGCGGAGCTCTAAATATACAAACTGATGATGAGGCTTCTGAAGTAAAAGTTAAAAAGGCCTCAGTCACTTCTGGGAAAGCATTAAATCTAGTTGAAGAGGCTGAGTTAAGCGAACCAGAAGAAGATTTACCAATTGAAACAGATGAAGCTATCGAAGAGTCTGCATCGGACACGATTGAAAAGAGTGATGAAGCAATAGACGAAACCAAAGAAATATCTGCTGAAAATCCGAGCACATCAGAAGATGCTGCTGAAGATTCTAAGGAAGAAAAATGACCATTACTGCAAGTCAAGTTAAAGAATTAAGAGAAATGTCAGGTGTAGGCATGATGGAATGCAAAAAGGCACTTGTTGAAACAGATGGCGATCTTGAAAAGGCTTTAGATCTTCTGAGAGCAAATAGCTCGCTTAAGGCTGAGAAAAAAGCCTCAAGAGTTGCTGCCGATGGTGAGGTGAAGATTGCCGAGAACTCACAATATACGAGCCTTATAGAGATTAACTCAGAAACAGATTTTGCTGCTAAAGATTCCCAGTTCAAGGATTTTGCAAATGATGTAGCTGAATATCTTGTGAATAATCAAATCAATAATATTGCTGATTTGAGCTCAGTATTTGAAGAGAAGAGACAATCCTTAATTCAGTCTATTGGTGAGAATATCCAGTTAAGAAGACTGGAAACTATGGAAGTTCCATCTGGTGGGTGTATTGGATCATACGTTCATTCAGACGGAAGATTGGCTGCTTTAGTTTCAATTGATTCTGATAATAAAGAATTGGCAAAAGACTTAGCTATGCATGTATCTGCAACTAATCCGAGTTGCTTGCAATCAGAGGATATCGATCCTGAGTTGCTTGAGAGAGAAAGAGCAATATTTTTAGCCCAAGCAGAGGAGTCTGGAAAAGACCCATCTATTATGGAAAAAATGGTGGAAGGCAAGATTAAGAGATTTCTTTCTGAGGTTACCTTAGTTTCTCAAGGATTTGTTAAAAATCCAGATCAATCAATTGAGGAATTATTGCAAGAAAATAACTCATCGATTGTAGCTTTTGCTCGCTTCAAAGTTGGTGAAGGTATAGAGGTTGAGGTTAAAGACTTTGCAGCAGAGGTAGCTGAACAACTCCAACAATGACATCACTCTCCTACAAACGTCTTCTCGTAAAATTTAGTGGAGAAGCTGTTGCTGGAGATGACGACCATGGAATAGACCCCAAGATATTAGATCAAATGGCGCAATCAGTTAAAGATTGTAAAGAGCTTGGAGCGCAAATTGGAATTGTAATAGGAGGAGGAAATCTTTTTCGAGGTGAAAAATTAAGCAAAGCTGGAATGGATAGAGTCGCTGGTGATCATATGGGGATGCTAGCAACCGTTATGAATGGTATCGCTTTAAGGGATGCTTTAGAAAGAGCAGGGGTCAAGACTAGAGTTATGTCAGCCATTTCAATGTCTGGTGTTGCTGAGCACTATGACAGACGGCTTGCAATTCAACTTCTGTCTAATGATTTTGTTGTAATTTTCACTGCTGGAACCGGCAATCCATTTTTTACGACCGATAGCGCAGGTTGTCTTAGGGCCATAGAAACAGAAGCAGACATTATGTTAAAAGCAACTAGGGTTGATGGAGTATATTCTGCTGATCCTGAAAAAGATTCAAATGCTTCTTTTTATTCATCACTTTCTTTTGATGAAGCGATTCAAAAAAACCTTAAAGTAATGGATGCAACGGCTCTTACTCTAGCAAGAGATCACAGCCTGCCATTGAAAGTATTTAACTTAAATTATCCAGATGCTTTGAAAAGAATTGCTTGCGGTGAGGATATTGGAACATTAATATCATAGTTATGAACGAAATTATTAATCAAATTAAACCCAAGATGCAGAAAGCCATCGATTCACTAGCCCATGAATTTAATAAAATTAGAACAGGCAGAGCGAATCCTAGCATTCTTGATTCAGTTAAGGTTGATTATTACGGAAATCCAACTCCAATCAATCAAGCTGCAAATATCTCTGTAGAGGAAGGAAGAACTTTGGCTATTTCTCCGTGGGATAAATCTCTTATAGGAGAGATAGAAAAAGCAATTATGGCATCTGATTTGGGGTTAAACCCAAGCACAAGCGGTGATTTGATTAGACTGACAATGCCCGCTCTTACTGAAGAAACTCGTCAAGAGTACATCAAACAAGCAAGAAACGAAGCTGAAAATTCTAGAATTTCTATAAGAAATACTCGAAGGGATGCTAATAATGCTGCAAAAGATCAACAAAAAGCTGGAGATTTTTCTGAGGATGATCTTAAGCGTATCGAAGATTTAGTTCAAAAGGAAACTGATCATTTTATTGGTCTTGTTGACGCAGAGCTTAAACAAAAAGAAGAAGATTTAATAGAAATTTAGTTATTTCATATCCAGCCAGAATGGCAGAAAACAAGCAATCATCACTTAACCTTTCTGGGATCAATGCTGCAATTATCATGGATGGTAATGGAAGATGGGCCAAAAGGAATGCTATAAATGTTACTTCCGGACATGAAAAAGGCGTAGATGTGGTAAGGAAAATTGTTGAGTCTGCAGCAAAAGCTCATCTAGAGTCTCTAAGTTTATACGCCTTTAGCACTGAAAATTGGTCGCGCCCCAAAAAAGAAATTCTTGGAATCAAAAAACTTATTATAAGTGCGATAGATTCGCAAGTTCCAGAATTAATTAATCAGAAAGTAAGACTAAATTTTTTTGGAGACTATTCTTCTTTTGGAAATGATGTTGTTGATGCGATTGAACAAGCTGAAAGTGTGACAGCATCTCAAGAGTCACGGCTTAAGTTAAATATTGCTCTTGGTTATGGAGGTCGTGCAGATATCATTGAAGCAGCAAAATTAATATCAACCGACGTAAAACTTGGAAAACTCCCTGTAGAAGATATTTCTAATGAAACTTTTTTTAAACACTTAAAAGCACCTATTAATGAGTTAGATTTATTGATTAGAACTGGCGGAGACCACCGAATCAGTAACTTCTTGTTATATCATCTGGCTTATACTGAGATTCAATTCACTGACACGCTCTGGCCAGATTTTACAGAAGAGGAATTTATAAAGTGCTTAGAAGCATTTTCAAATACGGAGAGGCGTTTTGGCAAACGAACTTTATAAAAATATCCTTCAAAGATTACCCGCTGCATTAAGTCTAGTAATCTGTATATTTGGAGCTCTTTACCTGCAAAATATTTTCCTTATTTTGACTCTTGTTCTTGGTGTCGGATTTCTTTTAATAAAAGAATGGCTGTTGCTATCTGAATCAAAAATAGATTTAAAACAAATCACATTTTTTGTAACCCTTATTCTATTTTCTATTATTTACACAAAAGACTTTATGGATTTATTCCTTTTGATGATCTCAGGTTTCTGGTTTTTATATAGCTTTTATTTGCTATCAGATAAAAGCTCATCCCTCTTAAGTTTTGATAACCACTATTTAGGATTTTTATTGGTACTTGGCTTTGTGTATAGCCTCATATACTTATTATTATTTTCAGATTTTAATAATATAAATAAATTTTTTGTACTTTTTGTAATTGTATTTAATACCGTTTTGGCTGATGTTGGTGCCTATCTAGTTGGCAGCAGTATTGGTAAAACACCATTATTTCCAGAAATCAGCCCGAACAAAACTATCGAGGGTTTGTTGGGCGGAGTTGGATTTGTCGTAATCTTTGTATCAACCATATATGCCTATAACCTCATTTCATTTGATTTGGTATTAGTTTTATTAATTAGCTTGCCTTTTGCTTTTATTGGTGACTATTTTGAAAGTCAACTTAAGAGAGAAAAGTCCATAAAAGATAGCGGATCATTAATACCTGGACATGGTGGTATTTGGGATCGTTTAGATTCACATATTGCCGTCGTGCCGATTTTTATTCTATTAAGCAACTTAATAACATGAA
>QBVY01000006.1 GCA_003283765.1 SAR86 cluster bacterium AG-313-N18 | reverse complement strand
TCATAAGACCATGCATGGTGCCTGAAGCTTCATACCTATGACATGATCCAAATTCTGCCAGTCTAACTGGAAGGTCTCTGTAAGATTTAAGGCCTTGATTATAAACCTGAACATGACAAGGACAATTCATTGGCTTGAGCGCATTAACTCTTTTTTCATTGGCGTGCTCTTCATCAATTTCTGTAATGAACATATTTTCACGATACTTATCCCAGTGACCTGAAGCCTCCCAAAGTTTACGATCAACCACTAAAGGAGTATTGATTTCTTCGTAACCATTAGCAATTTGCTTATTCCGTATATAGTTTTGCAAAGCTACATAGATAGACCAGCCTTTTGAATGCCAAAAAACCATCCCAGGGGCCTCTTCTTGCAGGTGAAATAAATCCATTTCTTTGGCAAGTTTTCGATGATCTCGCTTTTCAGCCTCTTCTAATAAAGTTAAATATTTGTTTAGGTCTTTTTCATTTTTCCAGGCCGTGCCATAAATTCGAGATAACATTTCATTTTGTGAGTCTCCTTTCCAATATGCGCCAGCAATCTTAGTAAGCTTAAAAGCTCCAACTTTATCTAAGCTAGGCAAATGAGGACCACGACACAAATCTACAAAACCGGTATCACCTTGATTGTAAAGTTGAAAATTATCCTCTTGCTCAGCCTCTTCGATGATCTTAACTTTATAATCTTCTTTGATGTCAAAAAAATTCTGGATCGCTTCTTTTTTGGAGTGAATCGTTTTAATAATGTCGGATTTTTCGGCGACAATCTTGAGCATTTCCTTTTCAATTTTTGGTAAATCGTCTACGGAAACTCTCTCATCAGATAAAAAGTCGTAGTAAAAGCCATTTTCAATAGTTGGTCCAATAGCTAGTTTAGCTTTTGGATACAAATTTTTTATAGCACGGGCTAATACCTGAGCCGCAACTGTATGTCGCATTATTTCCAAACCTTCATCTGAATCAATTGTAAAAATAGAGATATCTGCATCCTGACTGACAACATCGCCAAGGTCTCTCTGCTCACCATTGACGCTAAATGCAATAGCAGCTTTTGCTAAACCAGAGCCAATCATGTTTGCAATTTCAAGCCCACTAATGCCAACAGGAGCTTGCTTCTGAGATCCGTCAGGAAGTGTAATTGTGATTTCTTTACTCATGGTATTGGTCCTTGCGCCCTATTCTAATATTTTTAACTCGAAAGGTATATTTTCAGCAGCACTTTCTATTGAACACTCTTTAATTTAACATGAAGAAACGTTTTAATTTATAAAGTTTAGGAGTCATTATGGCAGTCAGTGTTTTACTTAGCGGTACCTTAAAGGATGGGTTGGTTGATCAATTTTCAGGAATTTGTACTGAGGTTTTTCATGTAACGCGTGCATATGATGGATGTCAAAATATCAATCTCACATTGCATGTTGAAGATCCTCATAAGTTTGTCCTTACAGAGGTTTGGGATTCAAAAGAGCACTATGAAAAATATTTAGCTTTTAGAACTGAAGATGGAACTGTTGGCGCTATTGGCGAGATGTGCGTTGATGGACCAAATATAGATATTTTTGATATAACAGACGCTTAATCAGAGCCTTCTTAGTTAAACGGATATAACAACTCCCTCCTAAGGAGTAGTTCTAGGTTCGATTCCTGGAGAGGGCACCATTTTTTGGGGGAATTAAAAATGGTTAAAAAAATACTAGGTCTTTTAACGATCATCCTCTTGATTGCATTCTTTGTATATAAAGATCTTTTTACTCGAGTGATGGTTGTCAGCACCCTCTTTTCAGGACAAGAGCAGTATGAAAATCTTAATAGGTTCTACAAATTCATAGACTCGTCAACATTAACCCCCTCTTCCAAACCTTTAAATTTTAAATCTAGCAAAATTATCTCTCTACCAGTGAGTTTTAATTTCAATGATACGGAAATTGAAACAGGAAAATTTCTCCAGCGAACAGACACTAGCGCTTTATTGATTCTTAGAAATGGAGAAATTCAATTTGAAAGATACTGGTTAACTGGTGGAGAAAATGTTCAGTGGATGTCTATGTCAGTTGCAAAAAGCTTTATTTCGGCTCTTATTGGTATAGCGATAAGAGATGGTCATATCAAGAGTATAGAAGAGGCAATTTCAGATTATGTGCCTGAATTAAAAAATTCACCATATAACAATGTGCGTATAAAGGATGTATTGCAAATGTCTTCCGGCGCATCATGGGACGAGAATTACAGTGACCCTGAATCAGATATAAATCGATGGGCTAAAATTTTTAGCTTGGGCGGTTCATTCGATGAATTTATTCAAACCTTAAGTAATGACTTCGAGCCTGGAACAAGAAATCATTACAATTCAATGGATACTCAGACTCTTGGCATGTTAGTTAATCGAGCTACAGGCAAATCAATCACAGACTACATGACTGAAATGCTCTGGCATCCAATGGGCGCTACTAATAAAGGTTATTGGCTGCTTGATTCTGAGGGTATGGAAATGGCATTTGCTGGACTAAATGTTACTGCAAGAGATTATGCAAAATTTGGAGAACTTTACCGTTTAGATGGCGAGTTAAATGGGCAACAAATTGTTCCTAAATCTTGGGTAAAAGACTCGATCACCCCAGATGGGCCACACCTAACTCCAGGTGATAATCCACTTTCTGATTACCCCTTAGGATATGGCTATCAGTGGTGGATACCTAAAGGTGATAAAAATGAATTCATGGCAATTGGAGTTTACAACCAGATGATTTATGTTGCACCAGAATCGAGCATGGTCATTGTAAAATTATCTGCTAACAGCTCATATGGAACCTCTGAAGACATAGATATGAAGAGTGAGCTTGAGACGCTTGAATTTTTTAGAGCTATTGCAAATAAAGAATTTTAATTGATCTATTTATTCGCTCTTAAAAGATATTTAAAAGCACTCAAATGCATCCAAAGCCACATGGATGATTAAACAGACTCCAATTAGTCTCTTTTTTGAAGCGTTTGTAACTTTTTTGTTTATTCAATTATTAGGAACTTCGATTTCATTTCAGCAATTATTTTTTATAGAGAAGAACAACTTGAAAGCAAAAGAGCGATGAAGTTAAATATTTCTTCATTTTCTAAAAGAAAAATCAGTCATTAACTTTTCTACCTTTTTAAGATCCTCTTCTGTGTCAACTGGTGATGTTGTCCAATTTGTAGCAACCATTTTTACTTTATATCCATGCTCCAATACTCTCATCATATCAACAGATTCTATTTCCTCAAGCGGAGTCGGTTTAAGCGACGTATATTTAAATAAAAACTCTCTTCTAAATGGAATCACGCATACTTGTTTTTTCATCTGGATTAAAGAAGTGTTTACTACTGTGGGAATTGGTTCTCTTGAAAAGAATAATGCGTTGTCATTTAGATCACAAACTACTTTTATACAGTTTCTATCATTAAACTCTGATTCGTTTTTTATTTCCCCAACAAGGTTTACAACATTGATATTGGAATCATTGATCATGGGACTTATAGCTTGGCTAATCATTTCTGCACTTGTCATTGGCTCATCACCCTGAACCATAACGACAATATCATAATTTATGCCATCTTTTTTTTCTAATATTGAAAGAGCTTCGGCACATCTGTCAGATGCTCTTTCATGCATATTGCTAGTCATAATAGATTCACCTGAAATAGATTCTATATAATTCTTAATTTCTTCATCACAGGTAGCAACAATTGTTTTAGTGATATCTTTACAACTAGAGACATTATTAAATACATGGCCTATCATTGGTGTCCCTAAAATTTTAGCCATAGGCTTGCCTGGAAATCTACTACTCCCCATTCTTGCCGGAATAATTGCTAATATATTCATCTTTAATTAATAAGATTATTTATAAAAGTTGTTAAAACTTTTTGCTATCAAGAACATTTTAAAATCAATAAAGTATCTTAATACTTCAAGAGCCTTAAGGGAATTAAATTTTAAAAAGTCTGAAAAACTAGAGCTTTTAATCTTGATGGATCTTGCAGAAGTATTCCTTAAAATAATATCTGAAATAATTTGAATTCAGAAATCGATTAAAGATAAATTTGAAAACGGCTACTAGTAATATTTTCTGAAGTTATTCAGTTACAAAAAATTATTTACCATTTTGCAGTTTATATTTAATTGAAGCTCATTATTTTCATTAGTTTTTCGTAAAATAAAATCAATATTATTATCTTGTGCAGCGATAAAGTCAGTTTCAGAATCTCCAATCATCACGGCATCGTGCTTCACAATTTTGTGCATATCAATTATTTCACCTATTGCTATACTTTTATTCTTTGGCGATCCAATAATTTCTTTAAAAAAATGAGTGATTTGTAATTCGCATAAAATATCTTCTATTTCATCTTGAGGTGTAGCTGTTACAAGATACGATACACGATTGTTAGAGTATAAATAATCTATAAGATCAATAACTCCAGGCACCCAAGATGAGCCTATGACTTTTGATTTTACAAGTTTGGAAAAATCATTGCATAACTTTTCGATAGAAATTTTGTTTGCATCTTCAGTTGTCCATGATAAGTACAATGGAATCTTATCAAATCTAGACATTCCACCATTCAATTTATGATGATCCCTTACTTTAAATGATACCCGTTTGCCCCATCTTAGAAATAACTCTTCATAGGCAGTACTTTTTATTTCAACTGATTCTTTAATAACTCCATCAAAATCCCAAAATATATGCTTTTTACTTGCTAGAATTTTTTGATCCATCAATCAATTATCGATTAGATGAATCAGCTGAAGCAAACCTTGGCCTAAATCAATATGTTTAGGTGGTATATATTTTTTCCCAATATTATTTGAGTATGAGTATGGTGTCATAATATAGTGGCCTGCTTGAGGTTTATCTATGAACTCTATTTTATCTTCAGATATACCCATAATTTCAGCTAAAGTTTTTAATAAATCAATAACTTTCATTGGTTCTTGACCAGATAAAATAACGCTTTCATTGATATAGTCTTCTCTCAGAATTTCTACACTGCTCTCTGCTGCATCTTCGACATGAATATATGACCTTTTGGTGTTGGGGTTTCCTTCATATTTAAGAGAGCCAGTTTTGATAGCTGATTCAACAATTCTATATAAACCATTTGTATTGTTAGACCTTGGCCCGTATAAAGAGCCATACTGCAATATAGTATAATTGAGATTAAATGTGTTTGAATATTCTTTAACATAATCCTCTGCAGCTTTTTTACTGCATCTATAAAAACCTCCTTCTCTTCCATAAACATAAACAGTACTAGCATAAATGAATCGATCTATTGAATATTCTTTGCATGCCTCTAGAATATTTGCATTGCCTAAAATATTAATATTTATGGTCTCTAATGGTTTGCTGATAGCATCATTTAAATCCGCTAATGACGCAAAGTTGTATACAATATTAGATCCTTTTACAGCTTTTTTGACCTCATCCAGGTCCAGAATATTACACTTTTGAAAGTTAATGCTTTCATTAAGATATTTCGACTCTGTTTTATCACATACCGTGACATTTAGACCCTGTGCAATTAATTTATCTACAACATGAGAGCCTAAAAAACCAGAACCACCAAACACTATAATTTTTTTCATATTATTGCTTTTGAGGGAGATATTCCGTTTCAGTTACTGGAGATAATAATTCTTTACATTGAAAAAAACGAATGATTTCTTCTGTAGCTTCCATTTCCATCTTGGCTCTACATTCTCTTGAAGCAGAACCAATATGTGGTGTTAATAAGCACCTATCAATATCCATCAAAGAACCTTCATAGGGCTCCTGATCAAACACGTCAATTGCAGCACCTCCAATATGACCTGATTTCATAACTTCATAAAGATCATCTTCATCAATAATACCACCTCTTGCAGTATTAATAATCAAAACATCTTTTTTCATTGAGAGCAATTGATCTCTTTTAACCATACCCTTTGCATCACCCGTCAACGGAACGTGAAATGAAATTATATCTGCCTCTGTAAATATTTTTTCTTTTGTAGCCCATTCAAAACCATGCTGATCTCTTAAAATTTCATTATGATGTATATCACAAACTAGAAGTTTGCTGCATCCAATTTTACTTATTAACTCTATAACTTTAGAGCCAACTCTCCCTGCGCCAATAATACCAATAGTCATTTCTGAAAAACTTCTTCCTATAGACCGTTGCCACTTCCCTCTTCGCATTAAAAGATTAGCTGTATGAGTTGAGCGAAGAAGTGAGTACATAAAACCTATAGTGAGCTCTGCAATAGCTGGTCCAGGAGCATCAGGTGTATATGACACCATAATGTTATTATCTTTTGCATAATTTAAATCTACGTTATCTGTGCCAACCCCTACTCTAGCAATTATTTTTAGATTTGAAGCTATGTCCATAACATTTTTTGATATTCTTTCGGTTCCAGCTATAAGACCATCATAATTAGCAATAATTTCAATTAAATCTTTCTCAGTAATCTTTCTATTGTAAGGATTGATAGTGTACTCAATTTCTGCATCCTCAAGCATTTTTAGAGGTTTTGGCTCTGGATTACCAAATGGTATGGTTGTAATTAATACTTTTGGCATTCTAATTTTAACAATCTATCATGTGTATTTAACGATATTATACCTACATTTGCCATATAATTAATTTACTTCTTCTCTTGTGAAAGAGATCTAAAAACAATCCGAAGCATCCAAAACCATATGGATGGTTAAACCAACTCCAATTAATCTAGTCTGTGAAAAAAAACTCATGGCTAAATATATACCAATAAACCAATACTGATGGAGGGGATGAAATCCTATGCAGCAACGATTAGTGTCGTAAATTGGACTCGCAAATAAATGATCTAAGTCAACCAGCATAGTTGTTATCATTATTAAATAAGACAGCTTCCAATTTTCTTTAAAAAATAGAAAAGCAATTACTAATGGAGCTATGAAATGCAGAGCTAAATGAAACATAGGCTCAATAAATCAGTTTTTTTCAGGCTCTTGAATTTGGCTCGCTAAAACTACAGCAACAAGAGCAAAGCATCCCATAATATTGAAAGCTAGAAAGTAAGTATCTTGAAAACCTATCAATATGCTTGTTATTAGAATTCCAATTGGTTGAAGCGGGGAAATAATTGGAGATGATATGCCTCTGGCTTTCCCAAGATTATGTGCCCCAAAAGTTCTTAAATAGCATGTAGTCATAAGGGGAGTTGCAGCACCAAAACCTAAACCAAATATGAATGCACTGGAGAGAAATATACTTGGTTCGTTGAAATAAGTAATTCCAAAGATTCCAATTGCTTGAAGACACATCGCCATCATTGAGGGATGTGCAGCTTTCATCATGTCCATGAGATATCCAAATATTATTTTTCCTAGGACTCCTCCAAAAGCAGATAAAGTATAAGCGAAAACATATTGTTTGACAGGAAGACCTATAAAATTCCAAGTTTCATCTAGCCCCATTTTGCTTGCATGAACGGGTAAGAAAGCAAGAACACCCATCATTGAAAGAAATTGAAAGGCGAATGCTAAGGAAATGATCCAAAAAACTTTTTTAGATAAAAGATCTTTTGCTGTCATCTGCTGAGGCAGGGATTCATCTACATTATCTTTTTTTATACCATCTTTAACTTGATCAACTGTCTTTGGATCATCAATCACAGTAAAAAAGATAAGAGGCAAAATAATGAAAAGAACTACAGAAGCAAAGATTACATAAACATTTCTCCAGCCCACTAAATCAAGAAGAGGATCAACAACCAAAGGAAGTAAAACGCCTGAAAAGGAAATACCTATTGCTGCAATACCTAGTGCTCTGCCAGCATTTTTATCAAACCAATTTGAGATTAATTTAGCTACGGCTAAATTTCCCATCATAATAGATCCCAGGGCAAGAAAAGTAAGATAAATCGTTAAAAGAGACCAATAAGAATTTATGAAACTTAAAGAAAAAAGTCCGACGGCATAAATTATAGCCCCGATCATCATAAAATTTTTAACAGAATACTTATCAAGGGCGCGGCCTACCACAATTGCTAAAATTCCCACAGGTATAAAATAGAATGCAGAAACCATACCAAGCTGACTTTCGGTCATGCCTAATTCTGCTATTAGGTAAGGCCAAATGACTGGAAAACTATAAAAAATAAAACCCACGACAGTGAATTCAAGGGTAAGACCCGTAAAAACCATTCTCCAACCAAAAAACTTCATTTTCACTCTATAGTTACCAGTGGTTTGCTAGAAGTATCATATATGATTCCAATCATTCTCTTTATTCTGAATAAAGATTTACTATTTGATCGCCATTTTTAATATTTTTAATGTTCTGAAAAAATAACTTAAATGCTCGCTCTAAAGATAACAAAGAGTGAGCGGAATCATGAGCTGAAATAAAACAATTCTTAGCCGTCCAAAGTGAAGAGCTAACATCAAGAGGTTCAACCTTAGTGGTATCTAGTGCAGCAGCAGCAATTTTCCCATCATTCAATGCTTCGGAAAGATCATCCTCATTAATTGCAGTGCCGCGACCAACATTAATCAACATGGCAGAGCTATTAAGTTTTTCTAGGACATTTGCATTGATAATATCTCTTGTTTCAGAACTATCTGGTAATGATAAAACTAAATAATCAGTCAGTGGAAGCAATTCCTCAAACCGATCCAGCCCCAATACTTCATCAGCATGCTCATCATCATGTGGATTACGTCTAATCCCAGTTACCCTCATTCCAAAAACTTTGCCTAACTTTGCAACCTGACTCCCAATGCCCCCATAACCAAGGATCACTAGGGTTTTATTAGTAAGTTCACCATCTCCTGCTATTGGAGCCCAGTTTTTAGATTGCTGGTATTCAATATGATGATCAATTCTCTTATTCCATCTTAGGATTTGCGAGAAAACATAATGGGCAATTGGAATTGCATAAACGCTACTTGCATTAGCAATATGAACATTTTCAATTTTTAAAACATCTTGAAGTATTGGCGCATCCATTCCAGCAAAACCACTTTGAAGAAATTTCATTCGTTTCGCTAAGCTCAACAAAGCATCATGAATTTTTGGATTATCCCTGGCCGCAAATAAAAACTGATAACACATAAACAAAGCATCTGAATCTGGAATAGTCTCCCAGCCTGGGTCATTAGAGTCCAAAGGATTAAGTGCGATAATCTCCATTGAAGGATCAAATGAAAGCAACTCAGATCTATATAACTTATCATTGTCTTTAGAAATAATGATTCTCATGATTCATCCTTAAGTAGATATTTCATTATTTTGCCAGCAGCGTTTGTGGGTAATTCACTAACAAACTCTACTTCTCTTGGAACCTTGTAATTAGCCATATTATCCTTAGACCATTGCAGCAGTGAATCAGCGTCTAAATTTTGATTGGGTTTTAAGACAACAAAAGCTTTCGCAACCTCACCCATCCTCTCATCCTCAATACCGATAACAGCTGCTTGAGAGATTGCTGGATGATCACATAAAATATTTTCTATTTCAGCTGGATAAGCATTAAATCCCCCCACAATAAACATGTCCTTACTTCTATCAGTTATTTTTATATAACCATTGGTATCAAGTATTCCAATATCGCCTGTGTGCAACCAACCATCAATATCTATAGCTTCTTGAGTAGCCTCTGGATTCTTAAAATAGCCTTGGGTAATGTTATAGCCTCTCACCAAGATCTCCCCTGGCTCCCCAGCAGATACCTCTTGGTTGTCGTGGTTTACGCATTTAACTTCAACATCGGCTATGGCACAGCCTGAAGTCGTTGCAATGGTCTCATAATCATCATCAGGCGTACACATGGTAACAACACCAGTACTTTCTGTTAGCCCATACGCAGTAATAACAGTTTCAAAACCTAAGGTTTCTTTCATATCCTTAATTAGCTGAATGGGAATAGAGGCTGCTCCAGTAACCCCCAGTCTTAATGAAGAAATGTCCATGGTTTTTACTAATTCACTAGTTAAAATAGATTGATAAAGAGTTGGCGGGCCAGGAAGCATAGAAATTTTTTCTTTATTGATTATCTTAATTATCTTATCTGCATCAAAGATTGGACATGGGTAAGCGGTAACACCTCGCATTACAGCAGCAAGCCAGCCAGCCTTATATCCAAAAGTATGGAAAAAAGGATTTACAATTAGATATCTATCATTCTCATTCAAACCAATATAAGTTGACCAATAATCAAATACTTTGATATTTTGTAAATGCGAAGATATAACACCTTTAGGTTTTCCAGTTGTGCCAGAAGTAAAAATAATATCTGCCATATCTGTTTCAATAACTTCAGGTAGTTGAACATCCAGAGTCTTGTCTATCAGGGTTGGGAATGCAATTTTTGAATCTGTTGCCTCTGTCTCATCAAGTGAAATCTGATATTTTAAATAAGGGAGATCCTCATTTTCTAGAAGCTGAAAGTAATCTGTTCCAAGAAAAGTTCTTACGCTGAACAAGATTTTAGATTCTGAATTATTTAAAATGTAAGCAGCCTCTTTCCCTTTCATTCTTGTGTTGATAGGGACTAAAACACCGCCAACCTTATGAATTGCAACAGCTGCTAAAACCCACTCATTCATGTTAGGAGCCCAAATAGCAACTCTATCGCCTGGCAACACGTTGAAATCCATTAAATGAGTAGCAATGTTTGTTGATAAATTATCTAGTTCTAAAAAAGATAAGGTTTCATCATCAGAAATTAAAGCAGGTTTAGACCCCAATTTATCAGCTTGAAGCTTTATCAAGGCCGGTATCGTAAGTGTATTAAGGTTTTTCAATCTAATATCCTTGCCCAGCGGTAATCATACTTGTAATACTTTAACCCTATAGATGACTCTGAGAATCTAACGCCTGGAAGAGAAGAAATTTCTTCATACAAAACTTTTGATAACTTAGTAACATCTTCTGCAAGAACAAACGCCATAAGATCATGGCGACCGATAAGGGATGATACAAACCTTACTTCTTTCATCTTCGATAGAGCTTTTGCAACTGAATCTTTAGCTCGAGTTTCAACATCTAATCCAACAAAAGCAAGAGAAGGATTTTCCATACGATTAATATTATTAATAACTGAAATTTTAATTACTCTATTTTTAATAAGCTTCTGAATTCTATTTCGAACTGTGCCCTCAGTCACTCCAATAACTTTTGCCATTTGATTGTTTGACATTCTTGCGTCCGCACCAAGCAACTGAATAATTTTTTTGTCTGTTTGATCAAGCTTCATTTGCAAACGGTGTCCAGTCAGTTTCAAATTTATATACATTAGAGGCTATAGCAGGTGCAATACTCTTAATACCCACAATAGACGGCAGTGTTTCATCTAAAAAAACTTTCGTTTCATCTAAGCTTTGAGTGGCACACAGGATTTCAATATCTTGAATCCCACTTACAACATTTACACTAAAGACTTCTTTTTGCTGTGAGAGAATCTCTGCAACCTCCTCCAGCTTATCACCTTGAACTCTTATACCAATTGGAAGTAGGTGGTCATAACCACATTTTTCAAAATCGGCTATTGCTATAATTTTACAAAAACCCCCATCAATAATTTTTGCAAGTCGCTTGCTGACGGTCACTTCATTTACAGATAGTTTTTCTGCAATAAATTTTGCTGGTGCACGACCATCCTCCTCAAGAATTTGAAGAATCTTATGATCAAGATCATCAAGTGAGAGTTTCACCGTTTCAATAAATTACTTTGGAAATTAAAATTCTCTTTTTTCCAAGTCTAAACCTGAAGGAATATCAGCTCTATTGACTAAAAATTGCCCGTACCATTTTCTTAATTTATGCAAAGGGCCATCGCCATCACAAACTACTGGATCAGGAACATAAATTTTATTTTCCCATATAGCTACATCTTGTCCAAAAGCAAAATTGTTAGCATCAACATAGCCTTGAATAAAGGCAGCCTCATCTTCAGCTGACATGCCAGGTACTTTTTTAACCATGACACCAAAATTTATAACAAAAGAAGTTAAGGTTAAGGGTATGTGACTGACTAATAGTCTACTTTCAACTTTTGCTCCATCATGAACAGCGCTCATATAAGTTGTCATATAGGCTGGTCCCTCATATCTAGCTTGAGAAAATAAATCCCTTCCTAGAATTGGGCTATCTGCTGTCATTTCTTGTGTGTAAGTATGATCTTTGGCTTCATTCCAAAACCCTTCAAATGGAGCTTGGTGTACTGGACCAAAATGTCCTTTGTCAGCCATATTATCAATCAACTCTCTACAATTATTCTTTACTATGAAGCTTGCCATACCATAGTCTGACCAATCATCCGAATAGCACTCTTCTATTTTATCTGGAGTAAAGTCTGGACCTTGTTTCTCTAAATCATGCCAAACCATAACCATCTGATTGATTTCTAATACTGGCCAAGAAGTATCTCCACCAACATCTACTGCAACAGAGCCGTCTTCACTTCTAAAAATTAATATCTTATTGTCAAATCCAAAAATTATTTTTGTTTCTCCAGCCGGGAAATCTCTTTGATGACCTAAAACAAACCACCCTCTTGGGAACCTATTTGGTAAATCATTCATATCTGTCTCCTATCTTCAATTAAATTTTTGTCCATCTGGGTCTGCTGGTTTTTGATCTCTATCAAACCAAACATAAATTGTCCCATCATTTTCAATAACATCCCATGAGCGAGTAATAGCTTTAGCAGGGATTTTTTTTGCGTAAGGGATCTGATCACATTGTCCGTCTCCTGCCCAGCGCCAGGCATGGAATGGGCATTGAATACTATTTTCATCAACCTCTCCACAAGCTAAAGATGCTCCCATATGCTTACAATATAAATCAAGACTCCTTAAAACAGAATCTTCTCCTCTCCAAACTACTATCTGTGTTGGGAAGTCATCAACCTGGATTGCTTTCTTTGAGGGAATGTCCTCACTTTCTGCAACCTTATACCAACCAGATTCTAAACTACTAGTAGCAGGATCTTTTTGTTCTGGAAGCTCAGGTGCAATAAGCTCTTGATCAGTCAAAATATTCTCCCTGTCTTTTAATAACTAATAATAACTATTATATAAATACACTAAATAATCAACGAGTAACAAGTGGATTTAATTTGTCAAATTTTGATTAAATTCTGCAATTACTTCCTCTGCTAGGATTAATTGCTCAATATTTTTTGAAGTAGGCACCAAAATTACATCTGTTGCGCCAGCATCTTTAATTAACAAAAGAAAATTATTTAACTCATCTTGGCTACCTGAAAAACCTGCTGTTTTTGCTAAATCCTTGGCAAGGTCATCACCCATCCAGCTTAAATATCTTTCAAGATGAATTTGAATATCTGATCGAGCTGCTGCGCCAAGCCCAAACCAAAAACTTGTTACTAATCTAGGGGTTTTATCTTTTTTCTTAAACGCTTTATTGACTCGATTAAAAGAATCTTTAATCTCCTCAATATCTGCATTGAATGAAAATCCAGCTAAACCTTTAGCGAAATCAGAGGACATTTCCATTGCTTTGGGACCTACTGCACCGGCCAATATTTCTGGCCCATGCTTCGAGGTAGTTGTAGGGCCAAGATTGGGATGATGCTTCTTCGACCAAACCGATTGCATGGTTTTAACATGGTCGGAAAGTGTAGCCCATCTTCTATCAGACCATTTTGAGCCTATTGCATTATAGTCTTCTTCTCTACCACCAACTCCAACACCAAGTGTAAATCTACCGTCAGAGATCATATCAATTGTTGCAAACTGTTTAGCGCTAAGTATTGGGTTATGCATTGTTAATACAGAGATAGTTGCAATAATCTCAACACGCTTAGTCCAGGCTGCGACTGCACTTAAAGTAGAAATAAATTCTGGATTAGGAAATAAAATTCTTTCTCCCAGGGCAATATGCGACCACGGGCCTGCATCTATACGTATAGTCCAATCCTCTAAGTCTTGCCTAGACAAATCAGGTTCCATGACCGGAAGGGTCATGCCAATTTTCATGACTGAGATTTCTTTTTTAATAAATCCAAAGCTACATCAACAATCATATCTTCTTGACCACCCACCATCTTTCTTTTTCCTAGTTCAACCAAAATCTCTCTGGTATCAAGATTATAAGTTTCTGCAGCTGATTCAGCATGTCTTAAAAATGAGGAGTAAACACCGGCATAGCCCAATGTTAATGTTTCTCTATCTACTCTGACTGGCCTATCCTGCAAAGGGCGAACAAGCTCTTCAGCAGCATCCATCAATTTAAAAAGATCTGTACCGTGCTCCCACCCTAATCTATCAATTGCTGCAATAAAAACTTCAAGAGGCGCATTCCCTGCTCCAGCGCCCATGCCCGCAAGACTTGCATCAATTCGATTCGCTCCATTTTCAACAGCAACAATTGAGTTAGCAACTCCTAAAGACAAATTATGATGTGCATGCATACCTGTTTGAGTTTTAGAATCTAAGGTATCTTTAAAAGCTTTAAATCTTTCTGCTACATCCTCCATACTCAATGCGCCACCCGAATCAACAACGTATACACATTCAGCTCCATAAGACTCCATTAATTTGGCCTGCTCTGCTAAGTTTGCTGGTGAAGTCATATGTGACATCATCAAAAAACCAATAGTATCCATGCCTAATTCTCTTGCAAACTCTATGTGCTGCTTTGACACATCTGCCTCGGTGCAATGAGTTGCAACTCTAACTGATCTCACTCCAAGATCCCATGCCCACTTAAGATCCTCTTTAACTGCAATTCCAGGCAAAATAAGAGTTGTAAGTTTTGCATGATTTAATTTGTCTGCAACTGCTGCAATCCACTCTTTATCTGTGTGGGCTCCAAATCCATAATTAAAAGAAGACCCAGATAAACCATCTCCATGAGCGACCTCAATCGCATCAACCTTGGCGTCATCCAATGACTTTGCAATCTCAATAACATGATCTAAACCATATTGATGTCTGATTGCATGCATGCCATCTCTCAATGTGACATCCTGAATATAAAGCTTATTCATAAGTTGAGTTTAATCAATTCTTGGGCTGTTCCCATAGCAGCAGAAGTCATAATATCTAAATTGCCTGCATAGGTCGGTAAATAATGTCCGGCGCCTTCTACCTCTAAGAAAATCGATGCTTTTAGACCTTCAAATGCACCATAACCAGGAATTGAGCAGGGATTATTAGAGCCAAATCTTTCAAATTGGACTTCTTGCTTTAAACGATAGCCTGGTACATAAGATTGAACACACTCTACCATTGCTTCAATACTCTCTTTAACCAACTGCTGATCAACCGGATCACACAAAGTAAAAACAGTATTTCTCATTAATAAAGGAGGCTCAGCAGGATTAAGTACTATGATTGCCTTAGCTCTGTCTGCCCCTCCAACATTTTCAAGTCCAAGCTTGGTTGTTTGAGTAAATTCATCAATATTAGCTCTTGTTCCAGGCCCAGCAGACTTTGAAGAAACAGAGGCAACTATCTCAGCATACCTAACACTAGAAACCTGATTAACTGCTGCAACCATTGGGATAGTAGCTTGCCCCCCGCAAGTCACCATGTTTACATTCTTTTCTTTTAAATGTTCGGTTAAATTTACAACTGGAACGCAATAAGGGCCTATCGCTGCCGGAGTAAGGTCTATCATCTGTTTACCATCATTCATAATTAAATCATGATGAATCTTGTGGGCACCAGCAGATGTTGCATCAAAAAATATTTCAGTATCTTGATACTCATCCATTTCCATAAAGCCCTGTAAGCCAGATGATGAAATCGCAATATTATGAGATTTTGCCATTGCAAGGCCTTCAGACTCAGGGTCTATTCCAATTACTCCATTCAAAGATAAAGATTGAGAGGTTTTAATAATTTTTAACATCAGATCTGTTCCGATATTCCCAGATCCAATAATTGCACATTTGACTTTACTCATAATTAGATAAAATTAATTTCACAGGTTCCGACACCTCTTAGCTCTAATGAAAAACTATCGCCAGCTATTGCAGGCTCAAGAGGAACTAGCGATCCAGATAAAATAAACTCACCTTTAAGTAATGGAATATCATATTCACCCAAGGTGTTAGCTAGCCATGCAACTGCTTCTGCTGGATGACCTTGAACAGCAGAACCAAAGCCTGATGATAAAAATTCTCCATTTTTATGAACAATTACCTCTAACTCATCCATTGGAAACTTTTCAGGGGAGGATGACCCCTCTCCCAAAACAAATATTCCACAAGATGCGTTATCAGCAATGGTATCTTGAATTTTAATTTTCCAATCATCAATTCTTGAGTCAACAATTTCAAAACATGGAACAATTTTTTCAGTTGCAAGAATAACATCTTCCTTGGTAATTCCAGGTCCTTGAATATCTTCTTTTAAAATAAAAGCAATTTCAGCTTCTGCCCTGGGTTGAATTAAGGAACCTTCTATTGAAAAATTACTTTTATTTCTTACATACATAGCATCTGTTAAAAAACCAAAATCTGGTTGGTTCACTCCAAGCATCTCTTGAACAACTGGACTTGTAACACCGATTTTTTTTCCAATAACCTTTTCACCCTGATCTTCTCTTAAAGAAAGAAAGTTTCGTGAGATTTGATAGGCATCATTTATGTCTATTTCTTTAAATTTATCAGAAAGAGGTGAAATTGTTTTTTGATTTTTTAAAGCCAAAAAAAGTTCAGACGCTATCTCATTAATAGTATTTAAATTCATTATTTAGACTGATAAAAAACTAATGCAGGCCTCATTGAAGATTTGCTCTTTTTCAATCATAACCCAATGCCCACATTGACTAAAAATCATAATCTGAGCATTTGGACAATTTTCACCTATCTTCATTGAGCCTGAGACAGGAATGAATTGATCATTAACCCCCCAAAAAGCAAGAATGGGATGTTTTATTTTGGAAAGATCTTTCTCCATATTTGGAATTGCCATAGAAGCTAAAACTTGAGAATTCATTAATGGAAGAATCTCCATTCTATCTGCTACCATTTCTTCTGTAATAATTGAGGAATCATAAGGAAAAAGAGACAGCAAGCCCTCTATTTTCTCTTGACTCATTTCGCCTCCTAGAAAATCAGAAAGAAGCTTTTGTATGCCCGGCATTTTGTTATAAGTTTCTTGATCTTCAACTCCACCAGGAGCCATCAAAATTAATTTTTGAACCCTTTCAGGATCACTAAGAGCTAGACCTAAGGCGAGTGCCCCACCAAGACTATTCCCAATCAATGAAAAGGAGTGAATCTTCAATGCATCAAGAAGTTGAAGGATTTTGGTATTAAAATAATCTAACGAATAAATTTCATCCTCTGGTTTGCTCGAAAAACCATAGCCGGGAAGATCAGGCAAAATCACCCTAAACCCAGCCTCCTTTAACGCAAAAAAATTATTTTTAAAGTTAGTATGTCCTGAAGCGCCTGTTCCGCTACCATGCAACAGAACCACCACATCTCCATCTCCCTCATCATAATAATGAAACTTAAAGCCATCCTCGACATCAATATAGGAGCCTTGCGGTATCATTGAATTAAATTCTTGTTAAAGTTATTGGCAGACCATCAATTGGTCTTGGTAAATGCACATGCATAAATTTTGGATTGTAGTTATCCCTAAGAGTAACTTTATAATTTTTTAACAATCTAAATAAATATAATTTAGCGTTCATCATGGCAAAATGCATTCCAATGCACTTATGGGCTCCTCCGCCAAAGGGTATATAACTAAAGCCATGTTTTTTATGCTCAGCTCTTTCTGGGGAAAATCTCATGGGATCAAATTCATGAGGATTTGACCACCACTCTTCCATTCTATGAGTAAATGGAGGACTCAGCATTATGACGGTATTTGCTGGGATATCATGTCCAGCAACAGTAACATCTCTTGTGGTTCTTCTATTCAGGATCATTACAGAAGGATAAAATCTCAAAGTTTCTTGGAACACATATTCCGTTAATATCATTTCAGCCATATCATCAAAGGTTGGCATCTCATTTTTAACTTCAAATAATTCATTTCTAACTTTTTCCTGCCAGTCAGGATTTTTTCCTAAGTAATACAGAATATTAGTTAAAGCACTGGTCGTGGTATCAAATGCTGCAAATAACAAGAATGCAATGTGGCCGTCAATATCTACATCTTCTAGATACTCACCATCTTCATCTTGCGCATTGCAATACCTTGAGAACATATCTTTCCTATCAGTACCTCTTCTTAAGGGAATGTTTGAAGTTAGAAAGTCTCTTAACTCTTGTCTAGCAGCCAATGATTTCCTAAAAGGTGAAAATGGCAGGTCATAGGGGAAAGGTGTAATCAAACCCTTGTTGATTCTTTCAAAGGTATCATTGAGTTTTTGTGCTTCAGGGCTACGCTCATCTAGGCCTAGAAAAACTTTGGCCGCTACATCCATTAATGTTTTCTGAATATTATCGTAAAAAATAAACTCTTCATTAACAGGTAAATCTTGGATGCGTCTTTCTTGAATAGGATTCATCATCTCAACATATGTCTTCAATGCATCATTCTTGAAAGCTGGTTGAGAAGCTCTTCTAGTTCTTTTATGTTTTTTATCATCACGGACCAACATACCCTCGGGATATAAGGTTCCCAATGAGCTCCCGTAACCACCTGCAGCACTAAAATTACCCTTTGGATCAAATAGAGCCGCTTCATTAAACTCAGGTCCAAGGCACATCAATACTCTTTGATTACGAACCATATCTAAACGTGAAATGGGCCCGTATTTTTCATAGTGATAGTTACAATAACCAAGGGTATCCTTAACGATCTCAATAGTCTTGCCTAAATAAGGCAATCCATACTCCCCTGGAAACATGGAAAGATCTCTGTTATCTGGGCCCAATTGTTCTATATATTGCATCGTATTAATTATTATGAATTTTTTGCAACTAATTTCCACCAATAATTAGGAAAAAATCTTCTTATCCTGGTAGCGTATACGGCTTCTTTTGAAGGATAACAAATAATTTTATCAGTCAGTAAATCTTTTTCGATTTGATCGACCACTTCCTCTGGATCACAAAGCATACCTTTTTTTACCGCAGTATTAATTGCATCAGGTGCGTCAGTCTCATCAACAAATCTCATTAAAGGAGTATCAGTTTGAGCTGGGCAAACTACCATAACTCTAATATTTGTATCTTTAACCTCTTTAGCCAAGATTTCACCAAAAATATTTACGGCTGCTTTAGAAGCGCAATAAGCTGACATATTTTCAAGAGGACACATTCCTGCAATTGAACCAAAAAGTATTATTTGACCAGTGTTTTTTTCAAGCATTGATGGCAAAACATTGCTCACAATGTTTACAGTTCCCTCATAATTAATTCTCATTAAATTATTTATTGAGGTTGAGTCTAAATCTTGAATTCTAGCCATTGGCATTACTGCTCCTGCTTGAGTAACTCTATCAATTGAGCCTACTTCTGATTGGACCTGTTGAACCATGCTCTTGACGGCATTTGAATCAGATAAATCACATGGAAAAATAGAGATATTATTTGATTCTTGCTTGAGATCATTTAATCCTTCCTCGTTTACATCTACAGCTGCAACATGCACACCATCAGCTGCCAACCTTTTAGAAGAAATTCTGCCCATGCCACTTGCAGCTCCGGTAACCAATGCAACTTTTAGATCATTCATATTATTCTCTCTCTTAAATTCTTTATATGCTTAAATTATTCTATACCGACTTGTGGGAATTACCTCAATCTTTTTAAAATCTATAAATTTCTCACAACTTTCCATCATGATCTGAAGATTTTTTGCAAATTGCTCTGGATTATTTTTAGCGTTGTAGAAAACCTTTGGATCTGTCATAGCTTCTAAAGGAAAGCACTCTTCGATAATCGCAATAAAGGAAGGAGATGCTTTTTGTAAGGGTCTAACGACCGTATTTTGGACGTAAATAAAATTAGATTGAGTTTGAATGGCAATTTTTGTGTGGAAGTTGGTCCAATAATCAAACCAATCAAATGCAGACATTGTTTCTGGTTTCTCCAAAAGAACCACCTGTGAAAATCCTTCTGATCTTGAGCCCAAAGGGCTTTTTTCTGAGTTATCTAAAATAATTGATTCGCTCACAACAAAACCATGAACTTTGCTTGTAATTTTTTCCAAGAAACTTTCAAGTGTATCTGCCAAAAAGTAACTTTTAACTTTAATGAATATCACTGCATTTGGTGCAGGAGGATAGTTTGATTGTGCTAAATTATTTGCTGGTTCAACGTCTGCATCAGCGATATTGATTTGTAATGCTGAAACTAACTCGGCAATATCTTTTTTCAAGTTGTTAAGAAGCGCATCTTTAAAAGTATCTAAACTATCATCATCTTTTTTCCAAAGTTGATAGGCAAGCTTTTCCATCTATGATCTTTGAGATGATGCGGAGATAATCTCACCAGTCATGTATGAAGAAAGATCTGATGCAAGGAATAAAATAATATTTGCTATTTCCCATGGCTCAGCTCCCCTTCCATAGGCTTCTTTTGATTCTAATTCAGCTATTAACTCATCTGAACTGGTCTTGGATAAATGCGGATTCATTGCAAGGCTTGGTGCTACTGCATTAATTCTGATTCCATAATCTACAGTTTCCAATGCAACACATCTTGTTAAAGCCATGACTCCAGCTTTTGCAGCTGCATAATGAGATTGACCTGCTTGCGCTCTCCAACCTAGCACTGATGCGTTGTTAACAATGACTCCTTGAGTATCTTTCAGAACTGGAATTGCAGCTCTCATAATTTTCATGGCGCCATTGAGAGTAACGTCCATTACCAGATCCCAAGCATCATTGGTCATATCTTCCAGTGCAGACTCTCCACCAAGCCCAGCATTATTAATCACACCATTTAAATTTGAGTAACAAGCAATAGCCTCTTTAAACATTGCTTCTATTTCTTCATCTTTGGTGACATTACAAATACATCCATTTACTTCACCCATTTCTAATTTGCGCAACCCTGCTATTGCCTCATCTAGCCTGCCTTGATGAACATCAGAAATAAAAATATTCGCCCCTTCCTCAAGAAATCGTTTTGCGGTTGAAAAACCAATTCCAGACCCAGCAGCAGCAGTTATTAAGATATTCTTATCTTGAAAAAGATTTCTTCCCTCAGGATATTTTGGATTCATTAAATTGTTCATGAGCAATTCTCTAAAATTGTAACGTTTGCCTGGCCCCCGCCTTCACACATTGTTTGCAAACCATATTTGATATTATCTCTTTTCATATTATGAACCAAAGTGGTCATCAATCTTGCGCCAGTTGCGCCAAGAGGATGCCCTAGAGCTATTGCTCCTCCATTTACATTGATTTGATTCATTGGATAATCCATTTCTTTCTGCCAAGCCATTGCAACTGATGCAAATGCTTCATTTATTTCAACTAGGCCAATATCATTTAATTTGATACCTGATTTTTTGACTGCATACTCAGTTGCAGGCATGGGCGCGGTAAGCATCCAAATTGGGTCATCTGCTCTTACGCTGATATGTGCTATGCGAGCTAAAGGAGTTAAGTCATGCTCCTTAAGAATCTTTTCTGAAACTATTAAAATAGCTGAAGATGCATCAGCATTTTGCGAGGAAATTGCTGCTGTAATGTCATGCCCTTCAATCAGAGGATTCAAAGAAGCCATTTTTTCCAATGAAGTTTCTGCCCTTGGAGTCTCATCAATACTAAAGTCTCCCACCGATACAATTTCATCTTTAAACAAGCCTTTTTCTATCGCATTCATGGCTTTTTGATGACTGTGATATGCATAGCTTTCCATCTCTGATCTAGAAATATTCCATTTTTCAGCGATCATTTGAGCAGAATTAAACTGACTTACCTCCTTGTTACCATATCGATTAACCCAGCCTTTAGATCCAGAGAATGGATCTTCAAAACCTAATGCTTGTCCTGCGATCATTGCATAAGATATAGGAATCAAATTCATGTTTTGCACACCTCCTGCAATCACCACATCAGAAGTACCTGACATAATTGCTTGGGCAGCGAAATGAACTGCTTGTTGTGATGAGCCACATTGACGATCAACGGTTGTCCCAGGAACATGCTCTGGCAAACCTCCAGCTAACCAGCAGGTCCGTGCAATATCACCAGCCTGAGGCCCAACTGTATCTACACAACCAAAAATTACATCCTCTACCAACCCAGGATCTAGATCAATCTGATCAAAGGTAGCTGAAAGAACAACAGCCCCTAAGTCTGCGGGGTGCATATTAGATAGAGTGCCTTTTTTCTTGCCTACAGGAGTTCTTAGTGCGCTGACTATAAATGCATCTTGCATATTAATTATCTCCTTAAAAAGTATATAAAACACCAAGCTCTTCGCTTGATGAAGAAAGTGTCTTATAAATTATATCCTGTTGATTGTCTTCATTCCCCCAGCAAGCCATCATCGACCAAGCCTTTCTCATATATATATGAAGATCCATCTCCCAGGTATAACCCATAGCTCCATGGGCTTGAATACTATTTTTGCAAGCTAATTCAGCAGCTTTTGAGCACATGAATTTTGCATGAGCACAATGCAAAGCTGATTTAGGATTATTTTCAGACAAAGAAAAAGCCGCTCTATAAACAGCAGGCTTTGCAAACTCAATTCTCACTGCAACATCTGCCAACATATGTTTAACGGCCTGAAATGACCCAATCGGCTTCCCAAATTGATTTCTATCACGAACATACGCTGAACTTAAATCAAGCATCTTTTGCGCTAATCCAATTAACAAAGCTGCTGTCATCAACGCTCCTCTTTCAGAAATTGCAGAATTTAATTCTTTAAAACTTTCAGATGAGGAGATTGTATTCTCCATTGAATTTATCTTGTATATCTCCCGAGATGGATCATTGGAAGAAATAATTTCGAAATCCATATCATTTTTTGCGATGAACTTGCATTCGGAGTTATCAAATAAAATAAGTCCTACTGAATCTTTTACAAACAATGGATTGGGAGCTAATGGATGAGCAATTGAAATATATTTAGTGCCAGCATCATAAATTTCTTCAATGGCGTGTCTTATGCTATTTGGGAACAAGGCCATCAAATCATTAACCAGAAAGGTTTGTTCTGCAACTGGTTCTGGCAAACCCGCATAACCCATCTCTTCAATCATCAATGCTAAAGTCACCTGATCCATGCCTAAGCCTCCCTTAGCTTCAGGCAGATTTGAATTCAAAACACCCAACTCCAGCAGGCTTTGCCATCTATCTGGATTGAAAGATTGCTTTGCTTCCCATCCCTCTCTAATAGATTTAGGAGTGCATTCGTCTGTTAAAAAAGACTTAATAGCATCCTTAAATTGAATTTGATCTTCAGTAAAAATAAAGTTCATCTTCTACCTTGGAAGTCCTAATAATCTCTCGGCAATAATATTTTTTTGAATCTCATTTGTACCAGCATAAATTGGTCCAGCATAAGAAAACATAAAGCCTTTAATCCATCTTGCTGCATCATCTTGGGATTCTTGAGATAGCTCGGCACTAGCTCCCAAAATTTTTAAAGCTGTTTGATGCATCATATGATCAAGTTCAGACCAAAAAATCTTACCTAAACTTGATTCTGAACCAATGGAACCTCCAGCAAGCATTTTTGATGCGGTATGGTAAATACTTAAAGCATAAGACTCTGATTGAGCCCATGCCTCAACAATCTTTGCTTGAATCATTGGAGAGCAGTGATCTTGTTTAGTAAGATAAAGCTCGAGTAATTTTGCAGCTGTTTGTTGAAACCGAGCAGGGCTTCTTAACATTAGACCCCTCTCAAATCCTGCAGTTGCCATAGCAATTTTCCAGCCCTCTCCATCACCGCCAAGTAGATTTTCTATAGGCACTTCAACGTCATCAAAATATATTTCAGCAAATCCTGGTTCTCCATCAAGCTGAGGTATTGGTCTAACAGTAATGCCTGGAAGATCCAATGGAACTAATATAAATGACAAACCTCTATGCCTTTCAGAATTTAAATCAGTTCTGAACAGACCAAAAGTCCAATCAGCATATGTCGCTCTTGATGACCAAGTTTTCTGCCCATTTATTTTATAATGATCGCCTTCTAGGACAGCTGTAGTTCTAATGGCTGCCATATCACTTCCAGCACCAGGCTCTGACCAACCTTGAGCCCAAATATGATCACCAGTAGCCATGGCATTTAAAAATTTGGATTTTTGCTCATGAGTTCCAAACTCCATCAAAGTTGGGCCAAGCAAAAAAACTCCATTCTGATTGACTCTTGTTGGAGCGTCGGCTCGATAATACTCCTCTTCAAATATTAACCACTGAATTAAATCTAGACCTCTACCTCCATATTCTTTTGGCCAGGTAACCATTGACCAATTTCCTTTATTAAGGGTTCTCTCCCATTCTCTATGTTGCTCAAAACCTTCTTTTGTATCCAATGATAGAAGTGGAGTTTTCGGAACATTGCTCCCCAACCAAGCGCGTACTTCATTTCGAAAAGCATTTTGTTCATTTGTAAAATTAATCTTCATCTTTAAAATCTGCCTCTCTTTTTTCAACAAATGCATCTCTAGCTTCTTGAGAGTCCCTAGATTTATAAAGCTCTAAAGTAAAAGTTTGCTCTGACTTGTAATGCTCATCGACATTACCATTTTCAATTTCATTTAAGGCTTTTTTAGCTAAGTTCATGGCTATGGGGCTCTTCGAGGCTATGTCTTGCGCAATAACTAGCGCCGCTTCACGGACAGACTCTAGATCAGGATGCAAAGACTCAATTGAGCCATATTCATATGCTCGTTGAGCAGAAATGGGTTTTCCAGTAAACATCATTTTTCTAACTGCCTGAAGTGGAAAAAGTCTACTTAAATGAGCTCCTCCACCCAGAGCACCTCTATCAATTTCAGGCAGCCCAAAATAGGAATCATCTGTAGTCAGCACAATATCAGAAGCTCCTGCAAGCAAAATACCTCCTCCAAGAATGAAGCCGTGACATGCTGAAATTACAGGAACATTTGAAACATGAATTGCCCTTGCTGTTTTCCAACAACCATCATTAACATCTTTTATTTTAGTTGGATCCTCCTGCAATTCTTTAATGTCTGCTCCAGCACAAAAGCCTTTGCCTCTGGCTGATATTAAAATGACTCTGACATCACTGTTATGAGCAAGATTATCGATATTTGTTGCCAAATCTAACCATTCAGTTGAAGTCAATGCATTAACAGGCGGGCAATCGAGAATAATTTCAGCAATGTAATCTTTAATGCAGGTTTCAACACTCATGACTTCTCCTTAACCTTTTTAAAATTATCAGCAGCGATATTGAATTCTCTCATGATTTGATCGATAAGTTCTTTGCATGAAGGAAGATTGGTTATGATTCCAGCCACTTGACCAGATGGCATGGCACCCTCACTTGGAGAGCCTTCAACCATTGCCTTTTGAATAATTGCTGGACTATTAGCAGACATAATTGACTGCGAAATAGTTAAATCATCTCCTTTAAGCATTGCAAAAAAAGATTTAAATAGATCGCCAAATGATGCTTTAGTAATTTGCTTATATTTCCATGCAGAAGTCACTGACATTAAAAATAATGAGATAGGATTCGAGCGATCTATTTTTTCTATGTATTTATTAAAAATAAGTCGGTGAGATAACCCATCAAATTTTTTTGTTATTTTAATTTCATCAACCTCAGCTGAAATATAAGCTTCCTTAGTTTTACTTGGAACAGGACTTTCCTTTGTCATCATAAAGCGAGTTCCCATGGCTATCCCGCATGCACCCCATGCAAGAGAAGCTGCTAAGCCAGATCCATCGCGAAACCCACCCGCTGCAACTACTGGAATATCAACACTATCTAGAACAGAACTTAGCAATAAGGTTGTGGGCGTCGATCCAGTATGACCACCGCCTTCCGATCCTTGTATCACAAGAGCATCAGCGCCTAACTGCTCTGCTTTAATTGCATGTTTAAGTGCTCCAACAGTTGGGATACAGATAATCCCTTGTTGTTTGAATGCTTTTATATAGTCTGGTGTTGGAGACCTTGAATAACTCACAGCTTTAATGTTTTTATCTAAAACTGCTTGAACAATCTCATCAGCTCCAGGTTGGAACATATGAAAATTTACACCAAAGGGTTTGTCAGTCAAGCTCATTGTTTCATCAATCATTTCAATTGCCTCTTGAGGACCAGCTGTAGCCAGGGCTAAGAAACCAAAAGCACCAGCATTTGAGGTTGCAGCAACCAATTGGGGCATAGCAACCCAACCCATTGCGGTTTGAATGATGGGGTAATCACAACCTAGAATGTCTGTTAACTTATTAATAATGTCTCTCTTCTATTTTTTTTTCTTTTGAGCAGTAGATTTTTTAGCAATTTTTTTTGAGGGATTTTTTTTGGTTTTAGTTCGTTGTGATTTAGCCATTTTCTTTGCATCAAACCCTGATAAAACATTGCCGGTAGTTAAATCATTATGAGCATGAGAAAAATGATGCCATGCGAATGCAGCTTCCATCCCATTGCGTTTACCTTGAAGATCCTCTACGTGATTGATTGCTTGCTTGGTAAGAGTTAATCCCAATCTTGGCATTGCAGATATTTTTGTTGCCATCTCCATTACGGTTGACTCAAGATTCTCTGCAGGAACAACCTTATTTACCATGCCCATTTCATATGCTCTTGTTGCTGACATTCGCTCTCCAAGAAATAAAAATTCTTTTGCAATTCTTGGATTTAATTCATAAGGATGAGCAAAATACTCGACTCCTGGAATTCCCATCCGCACGACAGGATCTGCAAAGAAAGCATCCTCAGATGCAACAATGAGGTCACATACCCACGCCAACATGCACCCACCTGCAACACAAGCGCCATGAACCATGGCAATTGTTGGTTTTGGCATGTCTCTCCAGCGCCTACACATGTTTAAGTAAACTTCTTGCTCCCGAACATACCAAAACTCTCCACCAGGTTTATTAGTATGGTCATACCACATAGATTTTCGATCGTACTCAACATCAACATCTCTTCCAGGTGTTCCAATATCATGGCCCGCTGAAAAATGCTTTCCATTTCCTTTTAAAATAATGACTTTGACCCCGTCATCATCAACAGCTCTTTTAAATGCCTTATCTAAGTCATAGGTCATTTTGCCATTTTGTGCATTATTATATTCAGGCCTGTTCAAAGAAATTATGGCAATTTCATCTTTCTTTTTGTATGTGATTGTAGGTTTACTTCTAGCCATATTTTTATTCTCCAAAAATTGAGTTGCGAACACCCTGAGGATCAAGGACCTCTCTTATACAAGTGAGTTCATCGCTGGTAGGCATTATTGTAGGCTCATCTGATTTAATGATTACATCAAAACCTGTGTTTTCAATAACATCATCTACACTCACACCAGGATGTAAGCTAAGTAGCTGAAGGTTATTATTTTCTGCGTTAAAATCAAAAACACCAAGGTTCGTTACTACAAGCTTAATTTCAAATTTTCCATTTGAAAGCTTTTTATTTTGGTGCCCCATTCCAGAAACCATATCTACTTTGCCTTTTACAAAAGTTTTTACAGAATGATTAGGAATGAAAATAGAATTTTTATGATTAATAAAGTTTCCTGGAAAACCTCTTACACCAAGAAGCTGAACTTTTGGAGAGCCATAATCACCGATAGCGCTAATATTTGTTTGCCCGAAGGAATCTATTTGTGTTGGAGTGACCATGGCATGTCTTTTACCACCCCAAAGATTTTCAAATACGCGGCTGTAACTCATGTAGCCCTCAACTTGGTCGAGAGAAATATCTCTTTTACCCATAGGTGCTGGCTTAGAAATTAAGTAAGTTTCCCCATCTGTCATCATCAAGTCTGGATTGTGCGTAAGCTTGGCTAGGCCAGCTGCAATTCTTGGGATCAAACCAATGCCTGTGGCAAGAATTTCTCCCTCGCCCTTCCATGCTTTGGAAGATGAGCTAATACAAATTTCTGCTAATGAAATGGATTCTGACATTTTAAAACTGTGGTAAAGGTATATTTAGAATTGTTTCTGATCCCCCAATGGAGTCAATATACTCTTGATGGGTCTTGTTTAAATATTTAGTACTATATTCATCAAAAGATTTGGCTGCTGCCGAATATTCTTTTAGATGCTCAATATCAAAACCATAGCTTGGTGCGCAAGAAGTTGGATGAGCACCGCAAGGCGCATGCAAGACACCTGTTACAAGACTTCTTTCAAATCTATTAAATATAGCACCATCCTTGCCTCCTAACTCTTGGGTAGATACAACTTCTTCAGATGATACAAAAGTTTTACAAGCAGCTCTTGCAAAAAGCTCATCAAAGAATGGATCAGGCCCAATTATCTGAGTATTACCCTTTTCATCAGATTTATTTACATGAATTAACGCAATATCAAGTTTGAGTGCAGGCATTGCAACAAGCTTTTCGGCATCATTATATGGAGAAGTAACATATTCTAATTCTGGATTATGCGTTAAAACATCTGTACCTAAGCCAACGCGAGTTGGTAGAAATGGTAAATTCATGGCAGCTGCTCTCAAACCCCACTGAACCATCCCTTCATCAAGTTCCATAACTTCAATTTCATTTTTTTGACGTGCCTGACGAAAGTGAGATTCCAGCGGAATCATATCCAATGATACGAAACCAAAAATTAATTTTTTAATTTTTTTGTGAGCGCATAATAAGCCAACATCAGGGCCACCGTAGCTAACAACAGTTAAATCCTTGATATCTGATTGGCATATCTCTCTAATTAAAGACATTGGCTTTCTTCGGGCACCCCACCCACCAACTCCAATAGTCATTCCATCAGAAAGTTGGTCAACTACATCTTTATGTGAAACTATTTTATCCATTTCTAATTTTCTGGTGGTGAAAATGCATGACCCCAGAAGCTTGGTATCTTGCTTTTTTGCATCTCAAAATTAGTCCAGTCGACCTGCCATCCATCATAGCCAAATTCTAAATCAAAACCTGCAGGAGTCTGCATATAAAATGAAACCATCATATCGTTAGAGTGCCTGCCTAGAGAGGAAGAAATATGGACATTGTTCTGCATTGCTCTATCAAGACCATAACCAACCTCATCAATATCATTAACCTCTACCATGGTATGTATAAGACCTGATGGAGGTATGGGAGATTCATATAAAGCAACTGTGTGATGTCTAGGATTATCACAGTGCATAAAATTTAACTTTACCTCAGGAGCATCAGGAGCTGGTCCCATTGGGAAATTCATATAATCAGAATCTCCAAAGCCCAATATGTCTATATAAAATCTATGCGCAAGCTCTAAATCTGGAGCTGCAAAAACTACATGACCAAAACCTAGTCCCTCTGTAATGAAGCCTTTTATGTCCTGAGTTGATACAAATGGTTCAGATGAATCTTCGCTCCCATAAGACAGCTCAAGCCTGTTGCCTGCGGGATCATTAAGCCCAATACATTCATCAACGCATCTTAATTTTGCTATTTCATCACCCAGCTCCTCATATTCAATATTCGCTCGATCTAGCTCACTTTTAGCATCATCAAAAGCAGCTTTATCAGACAATGAAAAACCAGCTGCAAGATACTTCTGTGAATCACCGGTTGTAATATGAAATCTAAAAGATTTTTTATCCATTCTTAGATAAAGATTTTGATCATCGCTAAGAGAATCATTTTTCATCAAACCAACCACATCTTTTGCATAATCATCCCATTCCTGGAGGTCAGTTGTTTCAACAAGCAGATAACTTAAAGATTGTATTTTCATTTTGCTCCCTGATAAAAAAATATATCAATATCTTATGTTTTCATTATTAATTCTATCATTCAATTTATTTATACATAATTATTCATCTATTAATTACGAACTATTATGAAAGCTACAAAAGTATCCATTCTTATTGAGAAATTCTATAAAATACATATATGTCACTAATTAAAGCTTTAATTCATCCAGTTACGCCGTTTCAACAAAATGCGCCTATTTTATATTGTGAGAAATCAAAAAAATGCGCTTTCATTGATCCGGGTGGAGACATAGATATACTTTTGTCGGCAGCAAAAGATAATGATTTAATTCCTGAAAAGATTTTCCTCACTCATGGTCATGCTGATCATGCTGGTGCGGCCTCTGAACTAGCAAAGATTCTCTCCTTGAAAATTGAGGGGCCACATCACGAAGATCTATTTCTGCTTGAATCACTTGAATCTCAAGGAAAAATGTTTGGCATGCAAGCTCAAAACTGTACTCCAGATAGATGGCTTGACGATGGTGATGAAGTAAAACTAGGTAATGAAACCCTGAAAGTCATTTTTTGTCCAGGGCACACACCAGGGCATATTGTTTTTTATCATCCTGAATCAAAGCTAGCTGCTGTAGGCGATGTTTTATTTCGTGGCTCTATTGGAAGAACTGATTTGCCTAGGGGCAATCATCAAGACTTATTAGACTCTATAACTAAAAAGCTTTGGCCACTTGGAGAAGAGATTTTATTTATTTCAGGTCACGGACCTGTATCTACATTTGGGCAAGAAAGAAAAGATAATGCTTTTGTGGCTGATTCAATTTTAAGTCAAGCCTAGTCTACCCAAAGTTTTACGAGCTTTCCCTCATCATCTTTCATTGAGCCAGTAACTATTAATATGAAATCTACTATCCACCAAATACCACAACCACCAATTGTAATGATGAATAAAATAGCAGATGCATAACGTCTCAAAAAAAATCTATGAGCCCCCAAAGGCCAAGATAAGACAAGAAATAGTAAGAATGTTGGCAAAATTCTCTTTTCTGAAATATTTATAGACTCATTCATAACGGCCTCCAGCCAAGCTTGAACTCATCTTGATAACAATGCTGGTTGGCAATATATTGCAAAGAAATGCCAATAGTTTATTTAATGCTCCTGGAACCCAAACACTCTTTCCTTTCAACATTGCTTGCACAGCTCCAATTGCAACGGTTTCTGAATCTTTTTTCATAAAAGCTGGTACCTTGTCCATAGCATCTTGCATACCGCTAGCAGTATGAAACTCTGTGACCGTAAATCCGGGACATACATTAGTAGAAGAAATTCCTTGAGAGCGATAATTGATATTTATTGCATCTCCAAATCTGTTAACAAAAGTCTTTACAGGCCCATAAAGGGCGCCCCACCCAGATGAAGGTGGCGCAAATGAAGCGAGAGAAGAAACCATCATTATTTTTCCATACTTTTGCTCTATCATGCTTGGAATAAATTTTTTAGTAAGTGCAACTACTGCAATACCTAAAACTCTTAGGAATTTCTCCTCTTCATCTTCACCGGTTTCATGAAATTTTTTATTAATACTATAACCTGCATTATTTACTAAGATTTCGACAATATAATTATTTTTAAAACAGAAGTTATAGATCATCTCAGGTGCTGAAACTTGCGCCAAGTCTGCGGCAATATAAGCACAGTCAATGTTAAATTCCTTTTTAAGGGAAGCAGAAATTTCTTTCAGTCTTTCTTCTCGTCTAGCAGTCAGAATAATATTATGGCCCTGCTTAGCGAGCTCCTTAGCTATATCAAGACCAATTCCAGCAGTTCCACCAGTAATTAGCGCGTATTTATTATTCATAAATTCTCCTAGTCTAATTTTTATAAATCTCTAATTTTGAGCCTTATTTTATAAGGAACCTCGCCTGTTAGATCATGGGCTTTCTTAATCGCTAAAACCCTAGCAAGCCTATCTGAATCCATTGGTGCAATTTTTCTTATTTTCATATCAATATGACCTTCAACTGTTTCATACATAGCTGAAATAACACCTTCCTTGTCAAATAAGACTCCTATCATGTGGTAAAGCTTTTCATTCACATTAAATAATCTAAATGCAGGGAAAATCTTATCCCCCAGAAGGAATTCTTTTTGAAATCTGTAATTATCCTCAAGAGTGAAACTAGAAAAACCACTTTTTAAATATTCCTCATTTAAACCAAACTCCTCATTGGCAAAATTCCAAGCTTGTTCAAAAACCTCTTTTATAAAATTGACATTCATGTGGCCATTGAAATCACACATATCTTCAGTAACTGTGATAGTTTCACCTACGTATGGAAATAAATCTTTCATATTTTATTTTGATAATTTAAAGAATGGATTGTGTAGAAAGAGAAACAAATTTGCAAATTAAAAATTATGTTTTTGTATTGATATTTCGTACAATTAAATTTTTTAAATGGAAAATAAATGACAGAATTCGAAATCATTGCTATAGCAAATCTTGAGGTAATCAATGCCGATGAATACAGAAAATATGAAAAAGGTTTTTTTCCTATTTTAAAAAAACATAATGGTTCATTTATTACTTTTGATGATGCTCCGAAGCATATGGAAGGAGGCTCGCCCCTCAAAGGTCGAGTAATTTTATTTGGATTTCCCACTGAAGAGGATGCCTCTAATTGGTTCAATGATTCTGAATATCAAGAACTTTCAAAATTTAGACGAGATGGAACTAGCACGCACTCCATCACATTCACAAAAGTGCTTAAACGATAACTTAATAATCTAAATTTGGAAAAAACTTCTGCCCCAGCCGATCTAAGAGCAATAATTGTTTCAATTGATTTACTGAGATCAAATCAAGATGATCTAGAGCAATTCAATTCTAATGAATTTATTGAGCTAGCTAGATCCTCCGGACTAAAAGTTGAGCATCATATTTTCTCAAAACAAAACTTTGTATCTGCAAGCCATTTTCTTACAAAAGGTAAAGCTGATGAGCTAAAGAATATTGTTGAATCTGAGGATATTAAATTAGTTGTTTTGGATTGTGAGCTTTCTCCTTCACAAGAAAGAAATTTAGAAAAGTTATTATGTGCAAGAGTGCTCGATAGAACGGGATTGATCTTAGATATATTTGCTGCAAGAGCACAGAGTGATATTGGAAAGCTGCAAGTTGAACTTGCTCAACTCAGCTTCCTGTCAACTCGACTTGTAAGAGGTTGGAGCCATCTGGAGAGACAAAAAGGTGGAATTGGATTAAGGGGTCCGGGAGAAACTCAGCTTGAAACTGATCGAAGATTAATAGGCAATCGAATCAAACAACTCAAAAAGAAATTAGACAAGCAGCATAATCAAAAAAATTTAAATAGGTACTCGAGAAAAAAAGGTAACAATAAATTAGTGGCTTTGGTGGGGTACACAAATGCTGGCAAAACCTCGCTGTTTAATATTCTAACCAAAGGCGGCCTGCAAGCCGAGGATAAATTGTTTGCCACTTTGGATACAACCACCCGAAGAGCTGATTTCAAATTCAAAACGCTTGAAACTGTCCTATTTTCTGACACTGTAGGATTTATATCTAATCTTCCAACTAAATTAGTAGAGTCGTTCAAAGCGACGCTTGATGATTTGGCTTCTGCAGATCTTTTAATTCACGTTATCGATTCTGCAGATTTAAATAGGGATCACAAAATAAAAGAAGTTGATTTAATCCTTGAAGAGCTGGGAGTCAACTCTATGCCTCAAATTAGAGCTTTAAACAAAGTAGATTTGATTAAAAGTGAAGAGATTTGGCCCGCAAATAATCAACATCCTGAAATTAAAATCTCAAGCGAGACTGGCGAGGGCCTTGAAGAGTTAAAAAGTATTATTTCTGAGAGTCTGTTTGGAAGTCTGCTGTACGGATGGGTGCAATTCTCCCCTATTCAAGCATCAGTTCGCTCAAAGCTCTTTGATTCAGGGTGCATTCTAGAGGAAAAGATGAATTCAAATGGGCAGCATCAATCATTGGTTTCAATTTCACAAAGCATGCTTGAGCAATTTGAAGAAATTGAAATTTTTAAAAATTTAAAACCTATCTCACCATAAAAAAGAGCTGCATTAGCAGCTCTTTTTTGTCATATAAGAATTACGAAAAATCTGGCTTAGATGGATCAAGAAATACTTGTCCATTTGAAATCTCTGGCACTCCGCATGTGCTAACTGATTCTAATAGAGCTTTCGCATCTCCACCTGTTGCATCCCAAAGCTCATTACCCTCATTCATAGTTTCAAAATTTTCATGAAAGTTTCCAAACCAAAAGTCCTCTTCTGCAGCCTTATCCTCGGGAATATAAATTCCATATGCATAAAAACCGTTAACTTGAGATTGATCAATTGCATCTAACCAAGCATTGTAGCCAATGATTGCTTTATTTAAGCCTTCTTGACCCATGCCTTCGTTTAATGTGCATGGACTGAATGCCGCTGCAAAAGAGCCATCTTCAGGAGATTCACCAAAAGCATATGGATCATATGGGAAAGTAAACTCATACCCATCTCTGTTCTCACCATCGCACTGCAGTATTGAAGATGATTTCTCACTCCAAGCTATAGCATCATCATTTGCGACCCATTCCTCCCAAGCTGCATCAGCTTCTTCTTTTGAAGACCAGCTTAATTCCCAGTAATTATTGAAGGAGCTCTCGTTTGGGGATACTGATACGTAACCCCATCCACCGAGCAAAGATTCAGATAATCCAAGCCCTCTCCACGAATCAATCATGTCATCAAGCGCTGCTTGATTATAATTTTCTCCAGCTGAACACTGCATGAACTCGTTATACATTGTGTAATTTGTAGCATCCCATGTTATTTTTGATTCCTGCACCGCATTTGAATCAGAACATGAGATCACAAATAAAAAAGGTACAGATAGCAAAGCTAATTTAAATTTTGTTTTCATTTTATTTTTACCTCAAAAAAAAATGTATTTATCAATTAAATATACATTAATTATTTGTAACATTCATAGAAAGGTATAATAGAACTATGCCTTATTCTCAAGATTCTATTGATGCAATCATTATTGGCGGTGGCCATAATGGTTTAGTCTGCGCCTATTATTTGGCAAAAAAAGGTTTAAAAGTAAATGTTTATGAAAAAAGATCAATTGTAGGAGGTGCTGCGATTACTGAGGAGTTTCATCCTGGATTTAGAAACTCAGTTGCAAGTTATACAGTGAGCTTACTAAATCCAGAAATTATTAAAGATATGAACCTCAAGGAGCACGGCTTAGAGATTGTGAAACGTCCTATTTCAAATTTTTTACCAATAGACCAAACAACTTATTTAAAACTAGGAGGTGGGCTAGAGAGAACACAAGAAGAATTTAAAAAATTTTCTGAAAAGGATGCTTCGCGATTACCTGAATATTATGATCGCATTGAAGCAGTTGCTGATGTTCTAAGAGATCTTTCAATAAAAACACCACCAAATCCTAAGCAAGGTATTAAAGCTGCATTAAGTGCTGCTTTACAACTTTGGCCAATAGCAACCAAGGGTAATCAAGTGCACAGAGATGTTTACGATCTTTTTACAAAAAGTGCGCGATCATTTCTTGATTCGTGGTTTGAAAATGAGCACATAAAAGCTGCGTTTGGTTTTGATTCAATAGTTGGAAATTTTGCTAGCCCAGATACACCTGGTTCAGCATATGTATTACTTCATCATGTGTTTGGTGAGGTTGATGGAGAAAAAGGCGCCTGGGGACACGCTATTGGTGGCATGGGCGCAATAACTCAAGCCATGGAAAAAGCATGTAAGGATAGCGGAGTTGAAATTTTTACAGATGCTTCGGTCAATAAAGTAATTGTTGAGGATGGTGCCGCAATTGGAATTCAATTAGATGATGGAAGCTCCAGAAAAGCGAAAAAAATAATTTCAAATCTCAATCCAAAACTCCTTTATAAAAAATTAATCTGTGAAAGTGAACTAGATCAAGAATTTAATCGCAGCATGGATGGATATAAATGCGGGTCTGGAACTTTCAGGATGAATGTTGCTCTTTCTGAATTGCCAGATTTTTCTGCTCTACCTGGGAAAGAAATAGCTGAACATCATCAAAGCGGTATTGTGATAGCTCCTACTCTAGATTACATGGACAAAGCATACATCGATGCAAAGTCTAACGGCTGGTCTGCGGCGCCAATTGTAGAAATGTTAATTCCATCAACGATGGACACGACCCTAGCTCCAGAAGGCAAACATGTCGCTTCATTATTCTGCCAACAATTCTCTCCAACATTATCAGATGATAGCTCTTGGCATGATCATCGTTTGGCCGCGGCAGATACTATTATTGAAACCGTTACAAAACATGCTCCTAATTTTAGAGAATCAATTTTAGGAATGATGATTTTGTCACCATTAGATTTAGAGGAAAAATTTGGACTCATTGGTGGAGATATTATGCATGGGCAAATGTCTCTTGATCAAATGTGGGCAGCTAGGCCATTAATGAACTACGGAAACTATAGAGGGCCCTTAAAATCATTGTATATGTGCGGCTCGGGAACCCATCCCGGCGGCGGAGTAACTGGCCTACCTGGAAAAAATGCAGCTAGAGAAATTCTTAAAGACGGATAAACTTAAACAGAAGAAGTCTCAGACTCCAAACTTGCAAAATAATCTTTTGCCTTCTTAATAACCTTGGGTGCCAACCATACTGATGAAATTAATGTTGGTATTGCCATAAATGCAAATGAAAGATCAATTACAGCAATGGCAGTCTTGACGGGTATTACCGCAAATACGATAACAAAGAAAATAATGACCCACTGGTAAACTTTTACCCCTTTTTTACCAAATAAAAATTGAGCACAAGCAGACCCATAAAATGAGTAAGTAAAGATGGTGCTAGCTCCAAAACTGACTACACAAATAAGTAAAATTGCATACCCAACTGGGCCAAGAAGAATACTAAATGCTTCCGCGGTTAATTTAACACCCTCAACTCCTGAACCTATATTTAACCAAACACCTGAAATAATAATTAACAAGGCTGTAGATGTGCACATTATCAAAGTATCAAAAATAGGTCCGAGCATAGCGACTAAACCTTGTTTAACTGGGTTTGAGGTCTTTGCGGCACCATGAACAAGTGACTCTGTTCCTATACCTGCTTCATTGGAGTGAGCACTTCTCTTAACGCCCATAATAATTACAGCGATAACACTTCCTCCAGCAACTGCAGAACCTGTAAAAGCATCTTTGATAATAATTTGAAATGCAGGAATGACCGCATCAAAATTTAGCACCAGCGCAATCATGATAGAGCCAAAGTATAAAATGCTCATAAATGGCACTAGCCATTGAGAAACCTTTGCAATTCTTACTAACCCTCCAAAAATTATAGCTCCTGTTATTGCAGCTAAAACTATTCCAGCCATTAAATTAAAATATTTGAAATCAAATATTGGTATGGTTTCAAGCATTTGAACCATTTGATTGCTTTGAAATCCTGGCAAAGCACCAATTAAACCAGCAGCTGCAAAAAAATATGCCAACGGCATCATAGATTTAGGGAGTGCATTTTTAATAATGTACATAGGTCCACTGCGAACCGTACCATCCTCATCTACATCTCGATACATCACAGATAAAGTGCAAGTAAAAAATTTAGTTGCTATACCAACAATTGCAGTCACCCACATCCAGAAGATTACTCCTGGGCCTCCATAACCAATGGCGAGAGCAACACCAGAAATATTGCCTAGTCCAATGGTGCCGGATAATGCAGTAGTCAAAGCTTGAAAATGAGTAACTTCTCCAATGTCTTCTTGTTTTGTATGCTTGCCTCTAATTAAGTCAAAGGCATGACGGATGTATTTAAAAGGAGTAAGTTTAGAGAAAATAAGAAAGTATAATCCTGCCCCTACCAAAAACGGAGCATTCCATTCCCAAACAAAATCGGAAAATCTAATTATTAATTCAGAAATATAAGATATAAGATTTTCCATGCACTCAATAAGAAAAGTAAAAATCTATTGTAGAACTATCCAAAGTGTTCTGCATGAAAATCTTGAATATCTGGATCAACTAAAGCATCTCTGACTTTGAGTTCTCTATATAAGTTTAAGGAATCTAAGGTTTTGCACCTACTTAGAGCTACATATGCTTGACCAGTAGCAAAAGCTCCGTCCCCTAGGTCTACAGAGCAACTTTCAAGAGTTAAACCTTGAGCCTTATGAATAGTAACCGCCCAACCTAATTTAAGAGGAAATTGCTTAAAAGATGAGACAACCTCTTCTTCCATCTCATCATTAAATTCATCATAAACGTATCTGACTTTATTCCATTCTTCCCTTTTGACCTTAAATACTTCTTTCCCAACTTTAACCTTAATAATTTTCTTGTTTCTATCTGAACAATCAATCACTACTCCAATCGTTCCATTAACCCATCTTCCATCAGGATCATTTTTAATAAACATAACTTTGGCATCCTCTTTTACACGGAGCTCTCTTGGAGCAGGCAGATCATTTTCATTTAATTCACCTTGCTCTTTTGATTTTGCAGCAGTTGCTGGGCCATCGATTAGATTTAACATTTCTTCATTGATTTGTTCTGCTCTATATTTTCTTGAGGTGATAATGAGTGATGACTCAGTATCAAACTCTGGATTATGACAAGTCTGATTTATTGTCTTAATAGACTCCTCAAGGTTTTGTCCAAGGCGAACATTATTTAGTAAGTCATAAAATTCTTTATCATCCTGCTGCCTGAAAGAGCTCACTAACTCAAAAAATGAAGGGTTATCAATCGCTTGGAAATTATCTGCACTAAAAAAATATACCGATTCATATCTTTCAAAAATCGCAGTTTCTTCATTCTCTTTTACCACGGGCGGTAACTGAAACAAATCACCACAGGCAAGCACATGTATACCGCCAAAGGGCTTGGAAGAATTACGGTGTATTTGAAGAGTTTCAGAAATAGCATCAAGCATGGGCGCTCGAACCATAGAAATTTCATCGATGATGAGTAGCTCTAGATTCTTTAATAATTTTTTAAAGCGTGGATCTTTTGATTCTTGGATAACCGGAAAGGTATCAAAACCAATCCTAAATGCTGAATTAATGGTGCTGCCACCTATATTTAATGCCGCAACCCCAGTTGGAGCTACAACCATTTTTTTTAATAAGCACTCATCCTTAACACGCTCAATCAATGTTGTTTTTCCAGTTCCCGCTGCACCGGTTAGATAGATGAAATGCTGAGCATCCTCTTCCAGCAACTCCAAAATATCCTCAAGAGTGTCATCAAATGCAGACGTAGGATTTTCTGAATTTGATGGGCTCATAAAATTTAAAGATAGGAGAAATTTATAAAAAGATTTTAACAGTTACTATAATAATCATGGAGATTAAAATACAAAAATATGAATGAGTTTACTCATAGAATCGCAACTCTTGATGATATCCCAGCCATTGAAAAATTGATGACGCTATCGATCAATCATCTCCTAGGACCTCTTCTAACAAAAGATCAATTAGAGGCCTCTTTTGATAGCATGGGTTTAGATGATCAGCTTATTAAAGATGAGACATATTTTATGATCTTCAGCAAAGACGTATTCATTGGGTGCGGTGGATGGAGCAATAGAGAAACTTTATTTGGCGGTAATCATACACCCAACAGAGATGATCAATTTCTAGATCCTAAGAAAGATTCTGCGCGTATAAGAGCTATGTATACTCATCCTGACTGGACAAGAAAAGGTGTTGGTTCATTGGTAATGAATTTGGGAGAAGAGGCTGCAAAAAATCTTGGATTTAAGAAGTGTCAGCTTATGGCTACTCAGTCTGGAGTACTCCTTTATGAAACTCAGGGATATAAACCAATCGAAAATATTCTCTATGAGACCAGTTCTGGCAAGACTGTCCCAATGGTTCGAATGGAAAAAGAAATTTAAAACTGGCGGAGAGTGAGGGATTCGAACCCTCGATACAGTTGCCCGTATACCTCCTTAGCAGGGAGGCGCTTTCGACCACTCAGCCAACTCTCCGAATTTTGGACAGGAATTATAACGCTTTAAAAGAAGAAAATAATACTATCTATCGAATTCTATTTGCATGCCAAAAGGCAGATTCTTACTTACCATTCCATCTTGAAAAGCAATATTGCCATTGACAATTGTCATAAATACAGAGGATTTAAAGCTGTGTCCTTCAAATGGTGACCATCCACACTTATATAAAATATTTTCTTTGGAAACTTCATATGGTTTGTCATGATCCAGGATTGCTAGATCAGCGTAATATCCCTCTCTAATATAGCCCCTATCTTTTACTTGAAATCTTTTGGCTATGTTATGACTTGTTTTTTCAACAATGGTTTCAAGAGATAGAACATCTTGATAATAAAGGTCCATTAATATCTGAAGACCATGTTGAACTAAGGGCAAGCCTGCTGGCGCTTCGGTATAGGCTCTGCTCTTTTCCTCCCATGTATGAGGGGCATGATCCGTAGCAATAATATCAATTTTGTTTTCTAAAAGTGCTTTGATTAGAGCCTGACGGTCTGTTTCTTGTTTAATAGAAGGGTTGCATTTAATTTGGTTACCAAGCTTAGCGTAATACGAGTCATTGAAATACATGTGATGAACACAAACCTCTGCTGTAATCTTCTTTTGGTCTGCCTCACCAGCAGAAAATAGCTCCATTTCTTTTTCAGTAGTTAAATGAAATACATGGAGATCTGCATCATATTTTTTAGCAAGGCTAACAGCTAGAGAACTTGAGATATAGCAGCTTTCAACATCCCGAATTAAATGATGATGCTCAGGAGAAACCCCGTCCCCATACTTCTCATGGAATAATTGCTCATTTCTTTCAACTGTTTTTTGATCTTCACAGTGAGTTACAACTATCAATGGAGAGTGATGAAAAATATCATCTAATGCGTCCAAATCATCGACCAGCATATGGCCGGTTGAAGCGCCCATAAATACTTTCAATCCTGCGGCTTGATGAATATCAGCTTTTTTAATTTCTTCAATGTTAGTATTACTTGCTCCAAGATGAAATGAGTAATTTGAAACAGATTTGGTGCTAGCTAGCTGAAATTTTTTTGTTAAATTCTCATTTGTTGTAGTGGTTGGATTAACATTAGGCATTTCAAAGTAACTGGTAACGCCTCCTGCAAGACCAGCTTTTGATTCTGTTGCTATCTCACCTTTATGAGTTAAACCAGGCTCTCTGAAGTGAACTTGATCATCTATTAGTCCCGGAATTACATATTTACCATTAAGATCAATAGTACTTTTGGATTCCGCATCTATCGAAGATGCAATTTTTTCAATTCTATCTCCTCTTATTGCGATATCGGATTCAAAAATTTGCCCCTCATTAATAAGGGTCCCATTTTTTAATATTAAGTCGTACATTAATCTCCTAAATTAAATGCTGCATGCAAAGTTTTAACTGCTTCTTCAAGTTGGTCGCCTGAAATAACAATTGTAATTTTAATTTCTGATGTGCTGATCATTTGAATATTTATACCAGCATCTGCCAATGCATTGAATGCTGTGCTAGCAATCCCCGCATGAGAGCGCATGCCAACGCCTACCAAAGAAACTTTGCCGATGCCTTCATCAATAATTAACTCATCATATGAAATACCCTGCATTTTTTTTGTTAGAACTGACTCAACCTCAACTCTATCAGTATTTCCAACTGTAAACGTGAAATCTGTTTTTCCAGACACACTTACGTTTTGAACAATAACATCAACTTCAATGCCTGCATCACTGACTGGACTCAAAATACCAGAAGCAATTCCGGGAGTATCTCCGACTCCATGCAAAGTAAATTTTGTTTGATCTTTTTGAGAGGCTATACCCGTAATAACAGCATCTTCCATTCCCTCTTCCTCCTGTAAAATAAACGTTCCAGAGCCTGGTTCAAAACTTGATAAAACTCTTACTAAAACCTTATATTTGTTTGCAAACTCAACCGCACGTATTTGCATAACTTTAGCACCCTGACCTGAGAGTTCCAACATTTCCTCCATGCTGATTGAATCAAGTTTTTTGGCATTTGGAACAATTCTAGGGTCTGTTGTATAGATACCATCAACATCAGTATAAATATCACAGCGTTTAGATTTAATGGAAGCAGCTATTGCGACTGCAGTGGTATCACTTCCACCTCTTCCCATGGTAGTGGTATCACCATCGTTATTGACGCCCTGAAATCCAGTAATAATTGGGATATAACCGTCTTTGATGGTTTTGAAAATAACGTCCTTATCAAGATCAAGAATTTTTGCTCGCGAAAAATTAGAAGTGGTCTTCATACCAAATTGAGCTGCTGACAGAGATTTAGCTTTTAAGCCTAATTGATTCAAGGCAATTGAAACCAAGGAGGCGCTAACCTGCTCGCCAGTTGAAACCAATGCATCAAACTCTCTTTTATTAGGTTCAGTCCCAAAGGATTTAGCTAAATCAATTAGACGATTCGTTTCTCCGCTCATCGCAGAAACTACAACAACTGGTGAAGCTTCCTTGCATGCAGCTTTTATTAATTCAGCAACAGCGGATATTCTGTCAGTCGACCCAACTGAGGTACCGCCAAATTTTAATACTATTGTTTCCATCATTAACGCTTAAAGATTAAGCGATGGATTGTACGATATCAGGAATAGATTTAACAAATTCTTCAAAATTATCCGCTTCACCGGCTCCTTGCGCAAAATCTTTTCGACCACCGCCTTTTCCATCAGAGGCTTTGGCGATTGCTTGAATAACATCATTGGCACTAAGCGATTCTTGAATATCATCAGTTACCCCACAAACCATGACAACTTTGGAGTCTTGGTGGCTCAGGATTAAAACACATCTTTGTGATTGATCTTTTTTTGAACTATCAACCAGCTGTCTTAAATCTTGGATATTTTGGGTATCTGCCTCTATTAAAACTAAATCAAAGTTGTTGATTTTATGGATTATCTCTTTCAAATCTACTGAAGATCTACCATTAGTTTTACTCCCTTTTTTTAGGGATTTGTTTTCTTTAACTAAGTCCTCGACTTTAGAGCTAACTTGAGCAGCTCCAACATTTAATATTCCTTGAACAGCTTGAAGTTGAGATCGTATCTCGAGTGCTAGTTCTACTGCCTTAGCACCAGTAACTGCCTCGATCCTTCGAACTCCCGACGAAACACTGGATTCACTTAGAATCACAAACATACCAATATCCCCAGTCCTGGTAACGTGGGTTCCACCGCAAAGCTCTACCGAGAAACCATCACTCATTGATAAAACTCTAACCTCATCATCGTATTTTTCTCCAAACATTGCCTCAGCACCAGATGCGATTGCATCATCAAGCTTCATTAATTCAGTTTTTACTTCAGCATTGTTTAGGGTATGTTGATTAACTAGTAATTCTATTTGTTTAATCTCATCTTTTGTTACTGCTTTGGGGTGTGAAAAATCGAAACGTAGCTTAGATGCATCAACTAGTGACCCCTTTTGTTCAACATGACTCCCGAGAACGTGTTTCAAGGCAGCATGCATTAAGTGAGTTGCAGAATGATTGGAGGCTGCAGAAGCTCTCTTATCAGGCTCAACTGCAAGTTTTAATTTATCACCCAATTTAACTGCACCCTCATCAATTTTAATTGTATGAAGAAAGATTTTTCCTTGTTTAATACAATCTAATATCTGTCCACTTCCGCTAGAACAAGAGAATTTACCTTGATCTCCGACCTGTCCACCCGATTCTGCATAAAAAGGAGTTTGATCTAATGCAAGAAAATACTCTTTATCAGCAGTTGCAGAATCTACTTGCAGATCATCATTCCATAAACCCAAGATCTTACCCTCAGCATTTAATCTGTCATAGCCTAGAAATTTGGTTTCATCAATTGATGATAAATCTAATTGAGTGCCTTTAAACTTACTGGCTGATTTCGAATTTTTTACTTGCTCTTCCATGCATTTATTAAAACCTACTTCATCCAACTTTAAATCTTGTTCACGGGCAATATCCGCGGTTAGATCAAATGGGAACCCAAATGTATCATGAAGTTTGAACACAACATCCCCAGGAATAACCTTTGAATCGATGTTAGAAATTTCTTTTTCTAATATTTCAATTCCTTTATCTAGAGTTTCAAGAAATTTTTTCTCTTCGTTATGAATGATTTCTTCAATTTGTTTTTGATTGGAGGCAAGCATAGGAAATGCAGACTCCATCTCTTTTACTAATGATTCCACTAACGAATACAAAAATGGCTCTTTGGCTCCAAGCTTATACCCATGTCGGATACCTCTTCGCATGATCCTTCTAAGGACATATCCCCTGCCTTCATTCGACGGAGTTATACCATCAGCAATTAAAAAGCTAACACTTCTAATATGGTCTGCAATTACTTTATGCGATGCCTCGCCAGGAGATTTAATTACACCCTCAGAGGCCTTAATAAGATTACGGAAAAGATCCGTTTCATAATTTGAATTCACGCCCTGCATCACAGCAGCAACCCTCTCCAATCCCATACCAGTATCAACGGAAGGCTTCGGCAGTGGTGTTAATTCACCTTTAGCATCCCTGTTAAACTGCATAAAAACTAGATTCCAAATTTCTACAAATCTATCTCCCTCATCACCTGGTGATCCAGGTGGAGTTCCTTCATATTGTTCACCGTGATCATAGTAAATTTCTGAGCAAGGTCCACATGGGCCTGTATCACCCATTGACCAAAAATTATCTTCTTCATCTAATCGAACGATCCTCTCAGGATTAATACCAATTATTGACGACCAAATTTCTGCTGCTTCATCATCTTCCCTAAATACAGAAATCCATAACCTTTCTACGTCCAGATTTAGCTCATTGGTTAAAAAGTTCCAAGCAAGCTTAATTGCTTCTTCCTTAAAATAATCACCAAAACTAAAGTTACCTAACATTTCAAAAAAGGTATGATGCCTAAGGGTGTAACCTACATTTTCTAAATCGTTGTGTTTTCCACCAGCTCGGATACATCGTTGAGTTGTGGTGGCTCTCTTGTATGGGCGCTTTTCTGATCCTAGAAATACATCTTTAAATTGAACCATCCCAGCATTAGTGAATAAAAGTGTATCGTCATTTGCCGGAATTAATGGACTAGAATCAACCACTTCATGGTCATTTTTACTAAAGTAGTCTAAAAACTTAGCTCTTAGTTCACTTGTTAACATTGCTAAAAACTTCCTCTAAAAAATTAGACATAGCAGTCCAGGATCTTATGTCACTATCATGATTATAAACTGTTCCCATTTTAATATCGTTAGCTGCAGGATTGGTAAAAGCATGATAAGTATTGCCATAACTAATAAATTGCCAATCAGCATCAGATTCTGTCATTTCTTGCTGCAAAGCCAATATTTGTTCAGAAGAAACCATGGGATCTTTGTCTCCATGTAAAACCAATAATTTAGTATTCACTTTTTGGAACGGCTCATCGGATTGATTTAACAGGCCATGAAAACTAACACATCCTGAGAGCTCATAGCCTGAGCGAGCAAGCTCTATAGACGCAAGGCCACCAAAACAAAATCCAATCAATGCTATTTTTGATGCATCAACACCTTCAATAGTTTTACCAAACTCAACCGCACTAATAAGACGCTTTCGAAATATCTGTCTATCTTTTACAAAAGGTTCAATTAATGCCTGATTCTCCTCAACACTGCTTCCGTTAACACCACTGCCAAAAATATCAATCGACATGGCAGCATATCCTAAACTATTAATTGATATCACTTTTTGATCTTCAAACTCAGATCTACCTTTCCAAGTATGAGCAACCAAAACCAATGGCACAGACTTTGAAGATTCAGGGAGCGAAAGATAGCCTTCACACTCTATTGAGTCATCATAATAATTTACTATTCTTCCTGACATGAGATTAACCTAGCTCAGCCTTATACCTTTTGTAATTTTCAATATAATGATGTGCATTTAAAGATGGGATTGCTTGCTCTTCAAGAGTAAGCTCTTTTTTAATCTTTGCAGGAATACCCAATACCATTGAACCATCAGGCACCTCCATGCCTTCTGTAATCAATGCTTTTGCTCCGATAATGCAATTTTTTCCTATTTTAGCTCCATTCAGAATAACTGAACCTATGCCAATAAGAGAGCCATCTCCTATTTCACACCCATGAAGCATAGCCATATGACCAATTGTTACAAATTTACCTATAACGCATGGAAATCCTGGATCTGTATGTATCACAGAGTTATCTTGAATGTTTGTTCCTTCTCCCAAAATAATCGGCTCATTATCTCCCCTGACAGTGCAATGGAACCATATACTTGAATCTTTAGCCATTTGCACATCCCCAATCACAGTTGCATCTGGAGCGATCCAAAAATCATCATTCGCTGTCTGTAGACTTTTATTATTAATGTCTATGATCATCTAGTTAACCCTCTAATATCTCTATGTTCGCATCAAAACACACATTTAAAAAGTTTACTGTAATCATCGCAGTTAAGCCCCATATCTTTTGATCTTTAATGTTCCAAGTTGGTACTAGCCATACACTGCCATGCCTTTCAATGTTTTCCCTTTGGATATTTTTTAGATCTAGTAAAAAATCTAATGGAACGGTAAAAATCTCTTGTATCTCCTCATTGGGTTGAAGCGCTTGAGGGTGGTCAACCGATGCTATAAAGGGATTGACCTCTATTTTGTGACGAGAGATAAGATAATTTAATTTACCTAACTCGGTAACATCTTTACTATTAAGATTTATTTCTTCATTGGATTCTCTCAAGGCTGTATCAAAAAGACTTGGGTCTGTTTTATCAGCTTTACCTCCAGGGAAACTTACTTCGCCTGAATGAGTTGAAAGATGGCTTGAGCGCTGAGTAAAGATTATTTCAGGGGATTCAATGTATTTCCCATAATTTAAAATTGCTATTAAAACTGAAGCCTGAGGTTGGCCGCTTGGCTTTTCAGAATTATGCAAATTTAGTTTATACTTGATCTCTTCAATCATTGCGTAAGTTTAACTTCTTACGACATTTTATTCTCTAAGAAAGGAGCACTTTTGAGATATTGTTCAAAATGCGGAAGCGATCAAATTGACTTCAAAGTTCCAGCTGATGACAATTTAAAACGGTATATATGTTCTGCTTGCGGTTCAATTTTTTATACTAATCCAAATCTTATTGTTGGCACGATATGTATCAAAGATGAGCAGGTCCTTTTGTGCAAAAGAAATATAGAACCCCGCTTCGGTCGGTGGACATTGCCTGCAGGATTTATGGAAAATGCTGAAACACTTCAAGAAGGAGCACTAAGAGAAACTAAAGAAGAAACTCAAGCTTCACCAAGAATTATTGCTCCCTATACTGCGTTTAGTTTGACTCATATTAGTCAAGTACATTTTTTCTATTTAGCGAACCTAGGTGATGAAAAGTTTGGCCCAACTTCAGAAAGCTCTGAAGTGAAGCTATTTACAAAAGACGAAATTCCATGGGATGAAATTGCATTTCCAACAGTTACAAAGACATTAAAGTATTATTTTGATGATGTTGTGTCTGGTGAATTTCCTTTTAGAGAAGAGGCTTTAAAACTCTGGTAGTAAAAAAAACTTAGGTTTCTTGGCTAAACTTGTAAGCATTTATAAAAATTTGCATCCATGGAGAATACTCCTTCCACTTTGATGATTTCCAAGATAGTTGCTGAGATCTAAAAACTCTTTCTGGATGAGGCATCATAATTGTTGCTCTACCATCTCTAGAGGTAAGTCCGGTAATGCCTTCGGGTGATCCATTTGGATTCAATGGATACGCTGAAGCTACAGCACCCTCATGATCGGTGAATTGGACTGCGATCTGATTCTGCTCCGAAAGGTTTTTAAGTGCCACTCCTTTAAATGAAGCTCGACCCTCACCATGAGCAACAGCAACAGGAATTTGCCATCCCTCCATTCCTGCCAACAAAACTGACTTAGATTTAGCAATGGTAACTTGGGATAAACGTGCCTCAAATTGATCAGATTCATTCCACAAAAATTTAGGCCAATTTTCTGCTCCTGGAATTAAATCTTTTAAATTAGATAGCATTTGACATCCGTTACAAACACCAAAAGTGAAAGTTTCATCTCGATTAAAAAATTGTTCGAATGAATCTCTTACAGCATTATTATAGCTAATACTTGATGACCAGCCTCCTCCCGCTCCGAGCACATCACCATAAGAAAAGCCGCCGCAAGCTGCCAAACCCTGAAATTCTGAGAGCAAATTGGGATTATCAATAAGATCTTGCATATGAACATCCAATGCATCGAAACCAGCTAACATAAATGCTGCCGCCATTTCATTTTGACCATTAACTCCCTGCTCTCTGAAGATTGCTACCTTTGGTTTTAAATTTTTATTAAATACAGGTAATTGAGCAGAAAATTTAAAATTGTCTTTGGCAACCAAACCTTGATCATCAAATCTTTCAATTAGATCATACTCTGCTTTTGCGCTCTTTGGATTATCCCTGGTAGATTTGATTGAGAAGGAGGTTTCATTCCAGATCTTTTCTAAATTTACTACTGAATCGGAAAATTCAATTTTATTATTTAAGGAAATTGAAATCTGCGCATCAGATTTTTGCGTAGCACACTTTCGATATTCAATGTTTGTTTGTTTCAGAAAATCTATTGCTTGATCTTCAAACTCGTTATGAAATTGAATAATAGCCCCTGTTTCCTCAGCAAAAAGATATTGCATCTTGCATTCATTTTGAAAATTTTCTGGAATGAAAATCTCAATTCCAATTTTATTAGTAAATGATAATTCTGCAGCAGCAGTAAATAATCCTCCGTCAGAGATATCATGCAAGGCAACGATCCAGCCTCGTTCTATTAACTCCTGAATTGAATTAAACAAAGTTTTAAATGCTTTAACATTGTCAATGTCTGGGACCTTTTGAATGCTTGAAGAGGTGACTTCCTCAAAAATCGAGCCGCCTAATCTAGATTGATCATTCAAAAATAAATGATATAGATCTTTCGAACCATCTTCTTTAAATTCAGTTGTTATGGCCAATGATACGTCTTCAACTGGAGCCATAGCAGTAATGACACCTGACAAAGGGCTCTTTACTTGAAGCTCTTGATCATCTTCATTCCACTTAGTTCTCATGGACAAAGAATCCTTGCCTACTGGTATAGCTATTCCTAGCTCAATACAAATCTTTGACAGAGCTTCAACTCCCTGCCTTAAGGCAAAATTCTCTTCTTCATCTCCGCAGGCTGCCATCCAATTTGCAGAAAGCCTAACTAGATCTAGATTCTTAATTGGGGCAGAGATTAAGTTCATTAATGCCTCAGCTAAAGCCATCCTCATGGATGCTGCTGGATTTTTAAGTGCCAATGTTGGCTTTTCTCCAATTGACAAAACATCTCCTTCATTACTAAGAAATGATTTAGTGGACATCGCATAGTTTGAAGTAGGTACTTGATATCTTCCTACCAGTTGATCACGAGCAACTAATCCACCAACAGTCCTATCTCCAATAGTAATTAAAAAGGATTTTGAAGCCACCGAGGGATGAGAAAGCACTCTCTGAATTGCTTCAGATAAATCTAAATCATAATTAATAGAATCAATTATTTGCTTGGGTGTTGATTGATTAATCTCTATGTTAGAAATAGGCAAGTCACCAAACAGCATTGATAATGGAACTTTAACAGGGAATTCATCTCTTTCAGAATCATAAAGTTCTACTGCATCCGATGAAGTGGTTTCGCCCACAAATGCAACTGGACATCGTTCTCTTCGACATATATTTTCAAAAATCACTTTGTTTGATTTTTTGATTGCTAAAACATAACGCTCTTGAGATTCGTTTGACCAAACCTCCATGGGAGAAAGGCTTGGGTCAGCAACAGGTATCAAGCTTAAGTCAATAGCAACACCTAAATTGCAGTCTTTGGCTAATTCAGGAATTGCATTTGAAAGACCTCCTGCTCCAACATCGTGAATAAATTCAATGAGATTTGGTGATTCAAAGGTGCATTGATTAATTACCTCCTGGCATCTTCTCTCCATTTCAGCGTTTTCTCTTTGCACAGAAGCAAAGTCAAGATCTTCATCACTTTCACCAGAAGACATGGATGAAGCCGCCCCACCACCTAATCCTATAAGCATTGACGGACCACCCAGAACAACAACCAAATCATCAGCCTCTATTGGATTTTTGATGCTATTTCTATCTTTTATCTCACCAATTCCTCCAGCTAACATTATTGGTTTGTGATATCCATAAGTTTTATTATTATCAAAGGGTTGTTCAAAGACTCTAAAGTAACCAACAGTGCTGGGTCGTCCAAACTCATTATTAAATGCTGCCGCACCAATAGGCCCCTCAATCATAATTTGCAGAGGAGAGGCAATTCTTGAGGGTATGTGCGGAGTTTGTTCCCATGCACGAGGAAAGTCCTCTAATCTAAGATTGGAGACATTAAAACCAACTAATCCCATTTTAGGTTTTGCACCAGAGCCTGTTGCACCCTCATCTCTTATTTCTCCACCAGAACCGGTTGCAGCTCCTGGAAAAGGAGAAATAGCTGTAGGATGATTGTGAGTTTCAACTTTTAAAGTTGAATTAATTTTTTCAGAAGAAAAACTATAGTAATTTTTTAAATTTCTATTCAGCGTCATCACCTCAGCCCCTGAAATAACAGCAGCATTATCTTTATAAGCTGAAATCAAATCTGGTTTATTTCCTTTGCTAGTTTTTTTAATAAGGTCAAACAAAGATTTTTCTTGAGAAATAGAATTTATTATCCAAGCAGCATTAAATATTTTGTGTCTACAATGCTCTGAATTTGCTTGGGCAAACATCATTAACTCAGCATCGGTTGGATTGCGAGATGCAGATGAATAAAAATTATCCAAATAATTAATTTCTTCTTCAGATAATGCTAATCCTAAATCTTGATTTGCTTTAACCAGAGAATCTTTGGCTCCTTTTGAAATATCAATATGAATCAAAGGTTTTCTTTTCAGAGCTGTGCTAACTAAAGCAATATCTTTTGCACTCATGAAGATTTCTTGAGTCATGCGATCAAATAAACATGACAAGTTCAAATTAGCTACAGCAATATTGTTTTTAATAAAGCAGCCAAGATACTTTTCAATCCTATTGACACCTTGAATACCAACGTTAGTTATTATTTCGCTTGTTTTGGAGGCCCATGGGCTGATGGTTCCAGATCTTGGACCAATATAAAAATTAGGCAAATTGATGGTTTCTTTAGAACTTAATAGCTCGAATAATTTTCCATGATCAGAAAAATCTTCATTTATATCTACGGAATAAAATTCATAAATATTTAATCCTGCAATAGGAGAATCATTTGCTGAATTCAGCTCAAAGTTAAGAGATGAAATTTTTGACGGCGAAAAACTTGAGGGACCTTGAAGCAGCAAATTAAGATTTTTTGACACTAGCTCTCTAGTAAAATATTGTAATAATTAATTATAAGGATGTTTAAAGTTAAAAAAATAAAAACCATGCAATTCCTTGCAAAAAACTCAATTATTTTCATCTTGATTTCAGGTCTCTATTCCTGCACAAAAGAACCTACAAACACTCCTGTATCAGTTTATTGCAACATAATTAATGAGAAATTATATTCTTTCTCAAGGCTTAGTGATTTTGAAAAAAAGAAATTTGATGAATTAAAAAAATCAAGATTCTTAAAATACAAAAATGATTTTATTGAAGCTGCGCAAACATTTGATATTGAGTGGGAGCTTCTTGCTGCTGTTGCTTTTCAGGAATCGCAATGGAATCCAAAAGCTCGGTCAGCAACCCAAGTTAAAGGCATGATGATGTTAACACTCCCCACAGCGGCATCAGTGGGTGTTACAAATCGTTTAGATCCAATTCAAAGTATTTATGGCGGAGCACAATACATTTCTGATCTTAAATTAAGTACTAACTATGGAACTTCATCTGGTGACAAAATTGCATTTATATTAGCTTCCTATAATTTAGGCACCACTAATATTAGAAATGCGATTGATGCAATAGATAAAAAACCAATTGAAGTGACGTGGCTGGATTTGGAGGGATATTTACTAAATTTGAAGACCTCAATGGATTCAGAAAACTATTCTAGGGGCCAGCAGACGGTCGATTTTGTAGAAAGAGTTAGAGATTATTATTATCTTCTGTTAGCTCAAAATTGTAGTTAAAGCTAGAATTAAGAATTAAGTAACTGCCACTTAAGACTCTTAATTTGGTCTCTACAAAATGCAGCTTTCTCATACTCAGTTTCTTTGGCGTAAATATACATCTGTTCTTCAAGCTTGCTTATTGAGGTTGAAATCTCATCTGGTGATTCATTTTTAATTTTAAAAGGGAGTTCTTTTTCAAAATACTGAGGTTTGGTTTTCTTTGCTTGCTTGGTAACCCTTGCTCCCTCCATGACATCTTTAATATCTTTTACAATTGAGGTTGGAGTAATGTTGTTATCCTTATTAAATTTAACTTGTATTTCTCTCCTTCTTGACATTTCGTCCATGGCTCGCTGCATTGAACCTGTAATCTTATCGGCATACATGATTGCCTTGCCTCGAATATTTCTTGCAGCCCTTCCAACTGTCTGAATGAGCGTAACTTCTGACCTTAAAAACCCCTCTTTATCGGAATCTAGTATTGCCACTAAACTAACTTCAGGAATATCTAAACCCTCTCGTAATAAATTAATCCCTACTAAAACGTCAAAATGGCCCAATCTTAAATCTCTAATAATTTCAGTTCTCTCGACTGTGTCTACATCAGAGTGCATATATCGAGTTCTAATGCCATTTTCATCTAAATAATCAGTTAAATCCTCAGCCATACGCTTTGTAAGAGTTGTAATCAAAACTCTTTCTTTTAAAGCTGCTCTTTCATTGCATTCACCAATTACATCATCGATTTGAGAAGTTGCCGGTCTAATTTCAATCTCTGGGTCAATCAGGCCAGTTGGTCTTACCAATAATTCAGCCATATTATCAGAATGCTCTAACTCATATTTTCCAGGAGTTGCAGAGACATAAATTTTTTGTGGCGTAACATCTTCCCATTCTTCAAATCTTAGCGGGCGATTATCTAAAGCAGATGGCAATCTAAATCCGTAATCAACTAGAGTTTCTTTTCGAGATCGATCGCCTTTATACATGCCTCCAATTTGAGGAACTGAGACGTGAGATTCATCCATAAAAACTATTGCATTTTTTGGTAAATAATCAAAGAGACATGGCGGTGGCTCTCCTGGATTACGCCCCGAAAGATAGCGTGAATAATTCTCTATGCCTTGGCAATATCCAAGCTCTTGCATCATTTCTAAATCGTATGTAGTTCTCTCCTGTAACCTTTGCGCCTCAACCAACTTATCATTATCTTTTAAGAACTTAATCCTCTCTTTTAATTCCTCTCGAACTGTTTTTAAGCAGTCCAAAACTGTCTCTTTGGGTGTTACATAGTGAGTTTTTGGGTAAATTGTTGCTCGAGGCGTTTCATTGATGACTTCACCAGTCAATGGATCTATCCAGAGTAAGCGCTCGATCTCATCTCCGAATAATTCTATTCTTAGGGCATCTCGCTCTGAATCAGCTGGATATATATCAATGACATCTCCGCGAACTCTAAAAGTTGCGCGCCTAAAATCAATATCATTTCGAGTGTACTGCATTGAAGATAAGCGGCGCAGAATACTTCTCTGATCAATTGTGTCACCTCGATCTAAATGCAAAATCATGTTCAGATAAGATTCAGGGGCACCCAAACCATATATGGCTGATACAGTAGCTACAACTATCGTGTCATTTCTTTCAAGCAAAGCCTTGGTTGCAGAGAGACGCATTTGTTCAATATGCTCATTAACAGATGCATCTTTTGCAATGTAAGTATCTGAAGTAGGTACGTATGCTTCAGGCTGGTAATAATCATAGTATGAAACGAAATACTCTACAGAATTTTTTGGGAAAAAGTCTTTAAGTTCTCCATATAATTGGGCGGCTAATGTTTTATTTGGAGCCATGACCACAGCAGGTCTTTGGGTTGATTCAATAATTTTAGCCATGGTATAAGTCTTTCCTGATCCTGTTACACCAAGCAATACTTGATGCAGCAGTCCATCATTTAAGCCGTTTACAAGAGTTTTTATAGCTGTTGGCTGACTTCCAGCAGGCTCAAACGGAGATGTAACGGTTAAATTTTTTGTCATTATCCTGTTTTACTTTATGAATTTTAATTTATAATTCTCAACTTGTTCCCTGATAGCTCAGCGGTAGAGCAGTTGACTGTTAATCAATTGGTCCGTGGTTCGATCCCACGTCAGGGAGCCATTCTTTTAGCCAATCCTCGATTTTAATCTATTTGTTCAACTCATGCATGATGTCTCGTTTACAAAACTTTATTTTTATTTTGATAGGCTTTCGGTAATAATCACTAAATGAAAAGATTACAAGATAAGGTTGCGGTGATAACAGGCGCTGGAAGCGGAATTGGTAAAGAAACTGCGCTATTATTTTTAGAGCATGGTGCTAAGGTTGTTTTAGCCGATATAAATAACGAGACTCTTGAGGAAACTTTTGAAATTATCAAACAAAAAAAACTTGATTCTAATGCATGCATATCTATCACTGATGTTTCATTAGAAAGTGATATCGAAAGCATGATTAATCTTGCGATTGATCATTTTGGTGGGTTGCATATCCTTTTTAATAATGCAGGTATTGGTGGCGCAGTGGGCCCTATTACTCATATAAATGAAGCTGAATGGGATAAATCATTTCAGATACTTTTAAAGTCTGTTTTTCTAGGTTCAAAATACGCTGCTAGAGTTATGAAAAAGAATATATCAGGAGGCTCTATTATTAATACAGCATCAATTGCAGGCATGGGGGGTGGATCTGGTCCGCTTGCTTATTCTGCTGCAAAAGCTGGAGTCATAAATTTTTGTAAAAATGCTGCTATTGAACTCGGTGAATTCAAAATAAGGGTAAATGCTATTTCACCAGGAACAATAAACACACCTCTGCTGGCAACGGCAATTGAAGATAGCAAGCTTGAGCAACCCATTAAAGATTTTGGTATGCCAATTGATATTGCATACACAGCATTATTTCTTGCATCAGATGAATCAAGATTTATTACTGGAATTAATCTTTGCGTTGATGGTGGCCTCACTCTAGACAATTCAGGATTGATGGTAGATGCAGCTGAGCACTATTCAAAAATGGGAATCGAAAGAGTGGTTGGAATGAATATGGGCTCAACTGGTATCGAATCTGTTATTGAGGACTTACAAGAAGATGATTAAGATTTCTTCCAACTAGTCCCATCGCTAGAGTCATCAAGCAAAATACCTTGAGCTGCTAGCTGATCTCTTATCTGATCAGCTTTTTGAAAATCCTTATTATCTCTTGCCTGATTTCTTTCCTCTATTTTCTTACTAATTTCCTCATCAGTTAACTTAGCGCCATACTGAAGAAAAGCTTCAGAGCTATCATTAAGGAGCCCTAAAACTTTACCCAATTCTCTCATGGTTGATGCATACATACTCTGATCTTTAGTGTCTTGACTGCTATTAATTGATTTTGCTAATCCAAAGAGTGTGCTCAATGCTTCTGGAGTATTCAAATCATCATTCATTGAGTGTATAAATTCTTTAACGCTATCATCATGCAAATCTGACTCTTGTGATGGTGCAACTGATACAGCCTGATACAGTCTTGTTAAAGCTGATCGCGCTTGATCAAGAGATTCGCTGTCAAAATTAAGAGAGCTTCTATAGTGGCTAGAGATTAAGTAATATCGGATGACCTCCGGGTGATAGGAAGCAAATAAATCTTTTAGCATTGCAAAATTACCCAAAGACTTTGACATTTTTTCACCATTAATTTTTAGTAATCCTGAATGAATCCAATAGTTTGCAAATTTATGATCAGAAGCGCATTCAGATTGCGCTATTTCATTCTCATGATGAGGAAATAATAAATCTGGGCCTCCGCCATGGATGTCAAAATGCTTCCCTAAGTTTTCTAATGACATGACTGAACATTCAATATGCCAGCCAGGTCTTCCCAGACCCCAAGGAGAGTCCCATGATGGTTCATTTGGTTTAGCGCTTTTCCATAGCACGAAATCCAACGGATCTTTTTTAGAGCCATCCTCTTCAATTCTAGATCCTGGATTCAAATCATCGATATTTTTGTTTGACAGTTTTCCATACTCAGGAAAGGTGCGCACAGCAAAAAAAACATCTC
>QBVY01000005.1 GCA_003283765.1 SAR86 cluster bacterium AG-313-N18 | reverse complement strand
AGCAAGCAGTCCTTATATCTCAAAAAAAGAAGCTGTAATGATTTTAGGTACAATGCTTGGTGGCTACAATATTCAGCCTTTAATTAAATGTTTAGAAGATAATGAATTGGGCGAAGCGGCTGCTACTGCTTTGAGTAAAACCCTGTTGATCTTTGATGCATTCAATGAAGTCCTAGCACTTTCAGATACTAATAAAAATGCAAAAACTGTTATAGATGCATGGGCTGAAGGTTTGTGGTTTAAGGAAAAACAAGAAATTGCAGAACAAATAAAATTAACGGTTTATAAAGTACCTGGCGAAATTAATACAGATGACTTATCTCCAGCAACCGATGCTTGGTCTAGACCAGATATACCATTGCATGCATTAGCAATGTTTAAAATGCCTAGAGAAGGTTTGGATAAACCTCTGGAAACAGTCGAGGAGTTGAAGAAAAAAGGTAATCCATTGGTTTTTGTTGGAGATGTTGTTGGGACTGGCTCTTCAAGAAAATCAGCAACAAACTCAGTACTTTGGCACATGGGTGACGACATTCCTTGCATTCCTAACAAGAAAGAAGGAGGTTTTTGTTTTGGCGGCAAGATTGCGCCTATTTTCTTTAATACATTAGAAGATTCTGGAGCATTCCCCGTTGAATGTGATGTTTCTAAATTAAATATGGGGCAAGAAATTATTTTTGAGCCCTATAATGGCAAAATATTAGATGCAGATAGTGGTGAAGTGTTATCAACGTTTGAGCTTAAGACGCCTGTTCTTCTGGATGAGGTCAGGGCAAATGGTCGTATTCCATTAATTATTGGAAGACAGCTAACAGATAAAACAAGAGAGGCTCTTGGTTTAGAGCCAACTGATATCTTCACGAGACCTGATGCAGAAGATTCTTCAGACAAAGGCTTCACGCTTGCGCAAAAAATGGTTGGTAAAGCATGTGGCGTTAAAGGGGTGAGACCAGGAACATATTGCGAGCCAAGAATGACAACCGTAGGATCTCAGGATACAACCGGGCCAATGACAAGAGATGAGTTAAAGGAATTAGCTTGCTTAGGATTTTCAGCAGATCTTGTCATGCAATCCTTTTGTCATACAGCCGCATATCCAAAGCCGGTAGACATTGATACACAACATACATTGCCAGACTTTATTATGAATAGAGGTGGAGTATCACTAAAACCTGGTGATGGAATTATTCATTCTTGGTTAAATAGAATGCTGCTTCCAGATGGAGTTGGAACTGGAGGAGATAGCCATACTCGCTTTCCACTTGGTATAAGTTTTCCAGCTGGATCAGGCTTGGTTGCATTTGCTGCTGCCCTAGGTGTCATGCCTCTAGATATGCCTGAATCAGTCCTTGTTAGATTTAAAGGAAAAATGCAACCTGGAATTACCTTAAGAGATTTAGTAAACGCTATTCCTTACGCCGCAATTCAAAAAGGTCTTTTGACTGTTGCAAAAGAGGGTAAAAAGAATATATTTTCTGGACGTTGCCTTGAAATAGAAGGCTTGCCAGATCTCAAAGTAGAACAAGCATTTGAATTATCTGATGCATCTGCCGAAAGATCTGCTTCAGGATGCACGGTTCGACTTAATAAAGAGCCAATCATAGAATATCTTCAATCAAATATTGTAATGTTGCGATGGATGATTGGCAGTGGCTATGGCGATGCCAAAACTTTGGAGAGAAGGGCTCAAGCAATGGAAGAATGGATTGCAAATCCAGAATTGCTAGAGCCAGATGAAAATGCAGAATACGCTGAAATAATTGAAATCGATCTAAATGAAATTACAGAGCCCCTCCTTGCATGTCCAAATGATCCCGATGACATTAAGCCGTTATCAGCAGTTGCTGAGACAAATATTGATGAAGTGTTCATTGGATCCTGTATGACAAACATTGGTCACTTTAGAGCTGCTGGACATCTGCTTAAAAAATACAATGGTACAAAAGCCAGATTATGGGTAGTCCCACCCACCAAGATGGATGAGAAGCAATTAATGGAAGAAGGTATTTATAATGTCTTTGGAGTATCTGGTGCAAGAACAGAATTGCCTGGCTGCTCACTTTGCATGGGCAATCAAGCAAGAGTACTAGCAAACTCTACTGTCGTTTCAACTTCTACTAGAAACTTTCCAAATAGGCTGGGGGATGGAGCTGATGTATTTTTAGCTTCAGCAGAGCTTGCCGCAATTGCTTCTGTGTTAGGCAAACTCCCTTCACCAGAAGAATATTTAAGATTTATGGAAGAAATTAACCCACTTGCTGACGATATCTATCGCTATTTAAATTTTAATGAAATAGATCAGTATGTTGACAGCGCAAATGCAGCTGAGATTCCGGCAGTAAATATTGTGAGCGCTTAGTTAGATTTTTCTCTAGCAACTTTCTGGTCATCTTTCCTGGAGGATTCAAGATCTTCTAGATAATCTGAGCTAATTGAAGTTGGATATTTGCCATCAAAAATGGACATTTCAAAGTTTTTAATCATTGGATTCCCTTCCTGGGCAGAATCAATTAAATCATCTAGATCTTGATAAATTAGCCAATCAGCTCCAATCTCTTTAGCGACTTCTTCATCAGTTCTCCCAGAAGCAATCAGCTCATTCGTTGCTGCCATATCGATACCATAAAGATTTTGAAATTTCACTGGCGGTGCTGCAGATGAAAAGTACACTTTATTTGCACCAGCCTCTTTAGCCATTTCAATAATTCTCTTGCTGGTTGTACCCCTGACTATCGAATCATCAACTAAGAGTACATTTTTTCCTTTGAACTCAAGGTCTAATATATTTAACTTACGCCTAACTGATTTTTTTCTTTCTTCTTGATTGGGCATAATGAAAGTTCTTCCAACATACCTATTTTTAACAAAGCCCTGCCTGTATGGAAGTTTTAATGCTGCTGCAAGCTGTAACGCAGCTGTTGTAGAGCTATCAGGTATAGGTATTACTACATCAATATCATGCTCAGGGTTTAGTTTAAGTATTTTTTTTGCTAGTTTCTGCCCCATTCTCATTCTTGCTTTATAAACTGAAATCTCATCTAGAGTAGAGTCCGGTCTAGCTAAATATACATATTCAAAGATACAAGGAGTTGGTTCTGCGTTATCAGAGCACTGATCACTGTGTAAATTTCCTTCAACATCTATATACACCGCCTCTCCAGGATATACATCTCTTAATGTTTTAAAGCCTAAAGCAGAGAAAGAAGCATTCTCAGACGCAATGATATATTCTTTTTTTGATAAGCCATCTTTAACACCAATTACAAGTGGACGAATACCACGCGGGTCTCTAAAAGCAAGCAATCCAAAGCCAGTAATTAAAGCAACTACTGCATAGGCTCCTTGACATCTAATATGAGTTTTTCTAACAGCTTTAAAAAAATGCTTTTTAGAAGGAAGAATTGCTCTCTGCTTTCCAAGCTCATGGGCAAAAATATTAAGCAGGACCTCCGAGTCTGAATCGGTATTAAGATGGCGCATTTCAGCATGAAACAATTCACGTGCAAGAACTTTAGAATTGGTTAAGTTTCCATTATGGGCAAGACTAATGCCATATGGAGAATTAACATACATGGGTTGAGCAAATTCTTTGCCTGCACCACCCGCTGTTGGATAACGAACATGGCCAATTCCATAATTACCTAGCAATTTATTCATATGTCGCTGCTGAAAAGTATCGCGAACATAGCCCATAGATTTACGACTATTTAATCTTCCAGTTTCATCACAAACGACCATTCCTGCTGCATCTTGACCTCTATGTTGAAGCATTAACAGAGAATCATAGATTGAGCTAGCTACATGAGTTTCAGAATATATGCCAACTATTCCACACATTAGGTTGTCTCGTAAATTGTGCTGATATCAGATTTAAGCATAACTGAATTTTTATCCGAGATCATACTTTTAAAAAATTTTTCAATCATAGGCGCATATTTTTTTAAGTATGCAGAACTTTTAGACTCTGTGATAAAAGAAGATTGCTTGAAATCGCTGGGTAGAACCAAGTAAATGACTACAATTAGAAGCATGCCTCTGAGAAATCCAAATAATACTCCCAAAAGTCTATCAAGACCTCCCATACCGGACCAATGAACTAAACCTCTCAGCAGCTTAATTAAGAGGCCTCCCAAAAAAATAATTCCAACAAAGACAGAAATGATTGTAAGAATTCTTCTGATTTCAGGACTATCAATATAATCAATAAAATAAGGCTCTAAATATACGTTTAAAAACATTGCTGCTGCAAAAGCAATAATCCACAATAAAAGAGATAAAGTTTCTTGGATAAAGCCTCGAAAAAATGCAATTAAACCTGAGAGTGCAATTATTCCAAGTACAAGATAATCAAAGTTAGATAAAACTAAGGATTCCACGCCATCACCTCACCAACTTTTATGCCTGCAATTTGATTAAGAGTTTCTTGATTGTCTTTAATATCTTTTTTGCTAGCAAAAGGTCCTACTAAAACATTGGTAAGCTTTTGATTTGATTTATTTTGCTCAGTAAACGCTGGAAAGCCTGCGTCATTAAATGCTTTGACCAGATTAGAAATAGTGGCCGAAGATCCAAAAGCGCCAGCTTTATAAACATATAAATTAAAATCAATATTTTCCAATCTATCCTTTGCAGATGGGAGCGTATCTTTTGTATCGATTTTCAGTAAATCGTTGCTGACCTCTTTAAATTCTATTTTTTGAAGGTTGTCTTGCTCAACCAAAGGTTCTGGAAGTTTAGGAATATTGATATTGCTAATTTGCTGGTACTTAGGCTGAGGAGAGAGTGCAAAAATAAGAACCCAAGCCAACAAAGTAACTGCAATAAAAATTCCAAGCATTCGGTTAGTATTCATTGCTCAGGATGAAGTTTGGATAGAATACTTGATACTTTAGCTCTTAAATCTTTTCTATGGACTATCATGTCAATTGCTCCATGATCTAATAAAAATTCTGATTTTTGAAAGTCTTCAGGTAGATCGACTCTCACAGTCTGCTCAATAACTCTTCTGCCTGCAAATCCAACTAATGCTTTTGGCTCTGCTATATTAATATCTCCAAGCATTGCTATGCTAGCTGAAACTCCACCATAAATTGGATCAATCATTATTGAGATATATGGTAATTTTGCTTCTTTAAGTTTCTCTAATGCTGCTGATGTTTTTGCCATTTGCATTAAAGAAACCATAGATTCTTGCATTCTTGCTCCTCCACTCGTAGAAAAACATATCAATGGGGTTTTGCTTGCTATTGCTGCATCGACCCCTTGGACAAATTTTGTTCCAACTGCCCCGCCCATGGATCCTCCCATGTAGCGAAATTCAAAAGCTGCCACTACAATTTCAACACCCTGGAGCTTACCTTTACCAATAACAATTGCCTCCTCTTCGCCCGTACTAGAGACAGCCTCTTTGATACGCTGGCTATAAGACTTAGTATCTTTAAATTTTAAAATGTCTTTTGTAGTAATTTTAGTTGCTAGCTCATGAAAGCTTCCACCATCAAAGAAAATGGACATTCTTGTTCTCGCACCAATACGTAAGTGATGATCACATTTTGGGCAAACAAAGAGCGATTTCTCTAATTCAGGTTGATATAAGATGGCTTCACATGCTGGGCAATTATTCCAAAGTCCATCAGGCACCTTACTTTTAGAGGATTCTGAATCACGATTTGAGCCAATAGATGGAATTAATCTTGTAAGCCAATTCATCTAATTATTGCTTCAGCCATGTCATGAAGGTAATTATATATTTTTTTAAATTCTTTTTGGTCGGATTGTTCGTGAATCATCTGAACTAAACTAGATCCAATAACAATCCCATCTGATATTTTACTTAAATTAAAAGCGTCGTCAGGAGTCTTAATTCCAAACCCAGCAAACACTGGAAGTGAAGTTTGCGACCTAATGTGATTAATATTACTTTCTGCTTCCTGGATGTTTAGATGAGATGATCCTGTTACACCTCGAAGAGTAACGTAATATATAAAGCCTGAACTGGAATTACATATTTTGCCGATCCTATCCTCACTTGTAGTTGGAGCTATTAATGATATTGAGGCAAGATTTTCATTCTTAATCCCGAGATCCTCAAGATTGCTCTCACCAGGAACATCAACGATTAAAACTGCATCAGTACCAGATTGATGAGCTTCTTCTAAAGCTTCTGCGTTGGCTAGAAAAGTATTCATGTAGCCCATCAGAATGATTGGAGTATCAGTATCTTTATCTCTAAAGCTCTCAACAAGCTGAAAAATGTTATTCAGTGATGTGTTATTTTTTAAGGCTCTATCATGAGCAGCTTGAATAATAGGTCCTTCAGCAATAGGGTCAGTAAAAGGAACGCCAATCTCAAGAATATCTACTCCTGCGCTTACAAATCCGTGCATAAGCTCAAGGGTTGAATCTAGGTCTGGATCTCCAGCTACCAAATATGCAACTAGTGCTTTTTTTGAAGCCTTTTTAAAAGAGAGAATCTTCTCATCTAACCTAGTCAAGAGATATCCCATCCATGGTAGCAACTGTATTAATGTCTTTATCTCCTCTTCCAGAAACATTAATTACAACATGTTGATTAGATTTATAATTTTTAGCAACATGCTCCAATGCAGCAAATGCATGAGCAGTTTCTAGGGCTGGCATGATACCCTCAAGCTTTGTTACTAGATGAAAAGAACTTAAAACCTCATCATCATCCACAGCGATGTAATTAGCTCGTCCAGAATCTTTTAAATTTGAGTGCTCTGGACCAACTCCGGGATAATCTAAACCTGCGGAAATAGAATGTGTGTCTACCACCTGGCCATTTTTATCTTGCATAAGATAGCTCTTTGCTCCGTGGAGAATACCTGGCTCTCCATCGTTTAAGGGAGCTGCATGTTTACCGCTCATTAAACCACTACCAGCAGCTTCGACACCAATCAGATCAACATAAGACTCTTCAAGAAAAGGATAGAAAATTCCCATTGCATTTGATCCGCCGCCAACACATGCAACAATTGCATCTGGATATTGCATAAATTGTTCCATAGATTGCTTTCTTAATTCCCTTCCGACTATGGCATTAAAGTCTCTTACTATCATTGGATAAGGGTGAGGGCCTGTAACACTACCAATAATATAATAGGTGTCCTCAATGTTAGTTACCCAATCTCTCATAGCCTCATTTAATGCATCTTTAAGTGTTGCAGTTCCAGAATCAACTGCATGCACTTTTGCTCCAAGAAGTTTGATTCTGTAAACATTTAGTGATTGCCTTTTTACATCTGCAGCGCCCATATAAATATGGCACTCAAGACCAAGTCTTGCTGCAACTGTTGCAGTTGCTACTCCATGCTGTCCGGCACCAGTTTCAGCAATGATCCTTTTCTTGCCCATTGCCTTAGCAAGCAATATCTGTCCAACAGTATTATTAATCTTATGTGCACCTGTATGATTTAAATCCTCCCTCTTAAGCCATATTTGAGGGCCAGAATAATAATCTGTTAGTCTTTTAGCAAAATATAATGGAGAGGGTCTACCTACAAACTGAACTAAATCTTGATCAATCTCTTCTATAAACTCAGGGTTATCTTTTAGCTTTGCATATGTTTCATCCAGCTCTTTTAGTGCATGCATGAGCGTTTCGGGAACAAACTTCCCTCCATAGTCTCCAAAAAAACCATCAGTGTTTGGTAAATCAGTTAAGTTATTCATTTTTTAAAATTTTTATAATCTGAGCTATCAGATTTTTATCTTTATTTGCGAGAGATGATTCTACCCCAGAGTTCACATCAATACACCATGGATTTAAAGAGGCTGCTTCTTTGATGTTCTCAGAATTAATTCCCCCAGCAAGTATAAATTTACTTTGAAGTGAGATATTTTCTAACAAACTCCAATCAAAAACTTTACCAGTTCCCCCATAGGCATCTCCAGAAAACGTTTCAAGCAGCAACGCGTCGGCAGAAGGAAAATTGTTTATAGCCTCAAGAGATTGAGAATCTTTAACCCTAATAGTCTTCCAAAATGATTGATTAAATTGTTGGCAAAAACTATCTTCTTCATCACCATGAAATTGCAAGATTGGGTTTTCAATATTAGTTGTAATTTTTTTAACCTCATCAACTGATGGATTTACAAAAATAAAAACTGGTTTTGTGTCATGAAAGTTAAAATTCTCTAAAGAGGCTAAAAAATCATTAGAGATTTTTCTAGGACTATCATTTGCCATGATGAATCCAGTAAAATCAACACCTGCTTCACAAGCATATTGCAATATATTTGTATCTCTTATCCCGCAAATTTTTAATTTCATTGTCTTGAACCAATGAAAAAGCTAAAAGGGTTGATGGTGTAATCTTGCAAATCTAATTTTATCTTTTCATATTCAGCGCCTGTAAAGAAGAGTCCCTGAGCTTGCGCCGTCTTCCCAGCAACCTTTCTATCTTGAGCATTTAAAATAGTCTTCATATTCTTTCCAGAACCTTTAGAAATGTCTAGCAATGTACCAACAATAATTCTAACCATATTATACAAGTATGCATTTGCACACAGACTTATAATAATAAAGTTCTCTCTTTGCTCAATTTCAATACTATGTAATGTTCGAATTGGATTTTTTGCAGTACATTTTGATCCCCTGAAGGAATTAAAATTATGTTTACCAATTAAATGAGCGGCCTCAGATCTCATAATTTCTATATCAATTTCGTGTTTTTCCCAATAAATATAATCTCTTAAAAAAATTGGCTGAGTTTTACCGGTATAAATTACATAAGTATAAGATCGATTAATAGCATCAAATCTAGAATGGAAGTCATCTGGCGCCTTTTGAATAGAGGAAATGGAAATATCACTGGGTAATTGAGAATTAAGACCCTTGAGCCATTGACTATTTTCTCTGTGATCTTTGGATAAAAAATCAAAAATCTGTCCTGTAGCATGTACTCCAGCATCTGTTCTTCCAGCGTAATTAATTCGCTCTCCAAGAGCCCCAATTGATGCAATGGCTAGTTCAAGATGATCTTGAACAGATGGTGCATTCTTTTGTGATTGAAATCCGGAATAATTAGAACCATCGTACTGACAAATACCTATAAATCTCACAATCTAATTCTTTTCTTTTAATAGCGCACGGGCATCAGAAACAATCGCTTCATCATTTGAGTTAGCAATCAGTTTATCTAAAATTTTTTCTGCGCTATCCCAGTCATCCATTTCAATATAAGTTCTAACCAAATCTAATTCTTGCGTCTCAATATCATTGGATATGCTTAAATTTGTTTGGAAGGTATTATTCTTATCCTGCAAATCTTCTTCTACGGCTGCTCTTGTAAATGCGGGTCTCTTACTTGATCGTATAAGCATATAAGAAATTACAAAGCCTAAAAGTAAAGACAAAATTCCAACCCAAAATAGATCTCTAAGATCAAAACCCTTAGATTTTTTTGAAATATTAGTTGTTGCAGAAAGATCAGTTTCTGACTTTATCTGAATGATTGAAGTATTTTTTGAAACTATTTCTGAAGCATTTAATTCAGAATTATCTATTGCCTTTATTGGATCAGGTTTTGATTTGAGAGTGGAGCTATCAATAGAATTTTGATTATTGCCGGAGTTTAGATAAGTTTCTGCAGGCGCGGTTAATTTAAGAATTGGCTTAATTATAGATCCTTTAATTTGTTTGTTTCTTATATCCATGAAAGCAATTGACTCTTTTGCACTCACCTCCGAGGTGGAAGCAACTAATTCTTGAGAAGGCAACGCAAGATCAATATCCCCTCTCACTCTATTAATGTCCTCATCAATGAATGCATCCGGATTCTCAAGGTAAAACCCCCACATTATTTGATATATTGAAGCATCATAATTTTGACTAACAGACTTTGAAACACTCCATATAGTTTCAACCTCGCTGCTTGGTATGCTCTTGGGATCTTCAGCATCATTACTGTTATCAGTTTTAGGCTTGGCAAGAGAGAAAGCGTTAGAGTTATTAAGCTCAGGGTCTGGATAATTAATCTCTTCAGATAGTATTTTTTCTAAATCATATCGTTGCGGCTCGCCATAAATTTTCTTTGCTGGAAGTTTAAAAGATACTTGTGATTTTGCCTTGGGAGTAACGTTATTTTGTGGAAGAAATATAAATATATCTTTTTTTAATTCTTTCTTAACATTTAGCCGAAAAGAAATATAGTCTTCAAAATAATTGCCAGGTATGGCTAACGTTAAACGTTTATAATCCTGGAGATTTTCAAAAATTCTAAATTCAAATTTAAAATCTGAAAGCTCATCATCTGATTTGAAGTTCGTAAAATAAATATCATCTTCATCTAGATTTATAGTTGAGCTGATCTTAATCTGAATCAAATACAATCCTTCAGAATTAATTTCTACAACAGGACTTCCAATGATGGTGCTTGCATAGAGACTATGACTCAACAGAGCTAATAAAAGAAGATGCTTTTTCATTCTAATGAATTAATACTAAGAATTTCTTCGCATATCTGAACTGCATTTAAGGCAGCGCCTTTGCCATAAACATTATCAGCAACTATCCACATTGAAATCCACGTATCGCCATCAAGCTTTTGAGAGCGAATGCGCCCAACATAAACATCCTCTGTATCAGATGCATTTTCAACGGGTGTTGGATACACTTCATTTTTGGGATCATCAAGCACTTTAATACCAGGAGAATTTTTAAGGGTTTCAATAATTTCTTCTCGTGATATTGCTCTAGATACCTTAAAGAACACTGCCTCAGAATGCCCATTAAATACTGGAACTCTTACGCAGGTTGCCTGAACTTGAATATTTGGATCAAGAATTTTATGAGTTTCCCAGGTTAACTTCATTTCCTCTTTGGTAAAATTATTTTCCAAAAAAATGTCACATTGTGGAATAGCATTAAAAGCAATTTGCTTGGGATAAACTGAAGATTCACTAGCTGAATCAGTAAAATATGTTTGATTATGCAATTCCTCTAAGGCAGCCTTTCCAGTACCTGAAACTGCCTGATATGTTGCTATATTTAGAATCTTGATTTTGGCTTGATCATGGATAGGTTTTAAAGCCATAAGCAATTGAGCTGTAGAACAATTTGGATTGGCTATAAGCAATGGTTTTGACAGGCCGGTAAGAATCTCTCCGTTAATTTCTGGGATAATTAAAGGGACATCATCTTCGTATCTAAAATTTGAGGATAAATCTATAACAAAACTACCTTGAGCAACAAAATTTCTTGCATATTTTTCTGCAACACTAGATCCAGCAGAAAAAATTATAAATTGTCCTTTTTGTGGGCTAAAATTTTCTAATGATTCTACTTCATAATGTTTGTTATTAAATTGAATCGATGCTCCAACTGTTGAATTGCCCAGAGGTGTGAATTGATGGATAGGAAATGCTCTTTTCTCTAATAATTGCATGATTTTTGTTCCAACAACGCCAGATGCTCCTATCAAAGCAAGAGATACCCCCTTATTCATTTTCATCCTTTAAGATTCTTATCAAGGCTGGAGCTACCTCTTGGGTTTTCATGAATTCCTCAGAAGTAGAGATATCTTTTGTTCTGTGACCTTGGCTGATAAAGGTTTTGATTGCTGATTCAATCCTCCTTGCAAGGTCAACTCTTCCAAGCGAATACTCAAAAGCCATTGCAAGAGAGGCAATCATTGCAATTGGATTTGCAATACTTTTACCAGCAATATCAGGCGCGCTACCATGACATGGCTCATACATGCCTTGAGAAGAACTATTTAATGACGCAGAGGGAAGCATACCAATAGAGCCACTTAAAGTTGCAGCAATATCAGAGAGAATATCTCCAAAAAGATTACCTGAAACAATAACATCATATTGATTTGGATTTAGCACAAGTTGCATCGCTGTATTATCAGCAAGTTGATGAGAGAGTTGGACCTCAGGATACTCTGCGCTCATCTCAGTAACTATTCTTCTCCAAAATTTTGAGACTTCCAAAACATTAGCTTTTTCAACAGAGCATAACTTCTTATCTCGATTCATTGCAGCTTCGAATGCAACCTTTGCAATTCTTCTTATTTCGTCCTCGTTATAGATCATTGTGTTAAAACCATATTTGGGAGTTTCATTCTCAACAATGCCTCTAGGCTCACCGAAATATACTCCGCCAGTTAGCTCTCGAACAATAAGAATATCTAGATTTTCTATAATAGAGTTTTTTAAGGGTGATGCAGATGCAAGCTCGTTAAACAAAAAGGCGGGTCTTAGATTGGCAAAGAGACCCAGAGATTTGCGCAATCCAAGTAATGCTTGCTCTGGTCGAAGATCCCAACCGAGATTATCCCACTGAGGTCCTCCAACAGCTCCAAATAAGATTGCATCTGAGTTTTTTGCTAAATCTAAAGTTTCTTCAGTTAACGGTTGGCCAAACTCATCATAAGATGAACCACCAACTTTTCTCTCAGATATATGAAAATCCAAGCCTTGCTCATCAATTAGATATTGTAAAACTTCATTCATTGAAGAGATGACTTCTTGACCGATGCCATCTCCTGGAAGAATTAATATTTTTTTTGTCATTCCCGCGCTCAATTAGTGTAATCAAAAAGCCAGGGTCTCTGGTTTCTTCTTATTTGTTCAAAAGTTTCGATATTAGCTTTATCTCTCAACGTAATATCCACATCATCTAAATTATTTATAATACGATCAAGCAGACTATCCTTTACATCAAAAGAATAATAAGAGTCATCACTAAACTTAAGATCTTTTGTTTTTAAATCTATTTGAAAGCTAACTGGCAAGGAGCTAGAAATTTCAAATAAATGATTAATCTCTTCTTTAGACAATTTTATTGGCAAAACAGAATTCTTAAAACAATTGTTGTAAAAAATATCTCCAAATGAACTTGCTATAACCGCCTTGAAACCAAAATCTCTTAAAGCCCATACAGCATGCTCTCTACTAGATCCACAACCAAAATTGTCTCTAGCTAGAAGAATTTCAGCATTTACAAAAGGCTCCTTATTTAAAATGAAATCATGGTTTTTAGAACGATCTTCTGAAGTCATGTCTAATCTTCCTTCATCTAAATATCTCCATCCATCAAAGAGAAAATCTCCAAAGCCAAATTTTTTTATAGATTTTAGATACTCAGTTGGGATGATTTGATCAGTATCAATATTATCTCTATCAAAAGTTGCTACGATACCTTTTATAACTGAATTGGTCATGATGGATCAGTTATTTTACCGTTTACTGCTGTCAACGCAGCCATTAAAGGACTCATCAAATGAGTCCTTCCTAGATTGCCCTGTCTGCCTTCAAAATTTCTATTAGAAGTTGATGCACAGCGCTCATATGGCTTTAACTGATCAGGATTCATACCCAAACACATTGAGCAACCTGGATCACGCCACAAAAAACCTGCATCAAGAAAAATTTTATCCAAGCCCTCTTCTTCTGCCTGTGCTTTGACCATTCCAGAGCCGGGCACCACAATAGCTTCTGTAATATCTTTTGAGATTTTTTTACCAATAACAGCAGATGCAGCATCACGCAAATCTTCTATTCTTGAATTGGTACAAGAACCAATAAAAATCTTGTCAAAACTTAAATCTTGCAAAGTCTTTGAGTCATCTAAACCCATATAAGATTTTGCAAGTAATAAGTTTTCATAATTTGCTTCATCGATATCCTCATGAGAGGGAATATCTGCATCAAAATCTATAGTCATTTCAGGAGAAGTACCCCAAGTAACTTGAGGTTTAATCTTTGAAACATCAATATGAATTATTTGATCAAAATTTGCATCTGTATCTGATTTTAAGGTCTGCCAATATTTGCTAGCTTTGGTAAACATTGAATCAGAAAGATTTGAATGTTTTTTTACATAATCAAGAGTAGTTTGATCAACCCCGGTAAGACCAACTTTTGCTCCAGCCTCAATAGCCATATTACAGATTGTCATCCTGGACTCCATTGAAGCGGATGATATATATGAACCTGAAAACTCAATGGCATGACCAGTGCCGCCAGCAGTTCCAATTAACTTAATTAAATGCAATACAATATCTTTTGAGGTAACACCTTTTTGTGGATGACCATTGAAATTGATTAGCATATTTTTCAGCTTAGTAATTTTTAAACATTGTGTAGCTAAAACATGTTCAACTTCAGAAGTCCCTATGCCCATAGCCAAACACCCAAACGCACCATGAGTTGAAGTGTGAGAATCACCGCACACAATAGTCATACCTGGTAGTGTATATCCAAGCTCTGGACCCATAACATGTACAATACCTTGTTTGTCTGATGTTATATCAAATTGATGAATGCCAAAATTATTACAGTTCTTATCAAGCTCAACTACCTGAATTTTAGCTACCTCATCCTCAATGGAGGTTGCATTAAAGGAATCACCCCGATCTGTAGGTACATTATGATCAGGGGTAGCAACGTTTGCATCAAGACGCCATGGCTTCAAATTTTTATGCCTAAGGCCTTCGAAAGCTTGAGGCGAGGTAACCTCATGCAGATAATGCCTATCTATGTAAATTAATGACTCATTGTTATCATCAGTTTGGACTAGATGCTCATCCCAGAGCTTGTCATAAAGAGTAACTGGCATATTATTTCTTAAATGGGGTCGATTGATCGATCGTTCCGCATTGAGCTTTATTTCTTAATAAATGATCCATAAGAACTAAATTTACCATTGCTTCAGCTATAGGAACTGCTCGAATTCCAACACAGGGATCATGCCGGCCAGTTACTTCAACCTCAACTTCGTCACCAGCAGCATTGATTGTTTGACCCTTTGATTTAATGCTTGATGTCGGTTTAATAATAAATTCTAGTTCAATTAAATCACCGTTTGTAATTCCACCCAGAATACCCCCAGCATTATTTGATTTAAAGCCATCCTGTGTCATTTCATCTCTAACCTCAGAACCTCTCATATCCAACATGTTATGAGTATTTCCAATGCTAACTGATTTGACAGCATTAATGCTCATAATCGCTTTTGCTAAATCTGCATCAAACTTATCAAATACTGGTTCGCCAAGACCAATGGGACAATTTGTTACTCTTACACCAAGCTTTGCACCTACTGAATTACCCTCTTCAATCAATTCAGAAAACATTACATCAAGATCTTCTAATTTAGAGTCATCAGCAAAAAAATACTTATTAGATTTTGCATTTTTTAAATTGATAGTATCTGATGAAATATTTCCTATTTGATTGACGTAACCATCAGTATGAATCCCATGCGCATTAAGATATTTTTTAGCAACAGCTCCCGCTGCTACTCTCATAGCAGTCTCTCTTGCACTTGATCTGCCGCCACCTCTGTAGTCTCTATGACCATATTTTGCTTGATATGTAATGTCAGCATGGTTAGGACGAAATACGTCCTTAATATTAGAATAATCTCTTGATCTTTGGTCTTTGTTATAAATAATCAAACTGATCGGGGTCCCTAAAGTCTTACCCTCAAATACACCAGACAGAATTTCTACAATGTCGTCCTCTTTTCTTTGAGTTGTTACGTCAGACTGACCAGGTTTTCTTCGATTTAGCTCAGATTGAATATCATCAGTTGAAAGCTCTAATTGTGGTGGACAACCATCAATAATGCACCCAAGCGCTCTCCCATGGCTTTCTCCATAAGTTGTAACTTGAAATAATTTTCCAAACGTATTCCCTGACATACGCGGAATTATAGACCAAAAAGCTTATTAGAGCCTATCTAAGGGTTGATAGGCCACCATCAACGCTAATTGTTTGACCAGTAATCCAATTATCTTTGGCAGAAAAAAGGTTGTAAATAACACCAGCAATCCTCGCAGGATCTCCAATGGTGTTTAATGGATGCCTTTCTTCGGAGGATTGTAATTTTTTTTCATTGTTAAGGAGGTGTTCAGCCATTGGAGTATTGGTTAAGGAGGGAGCAACACAATTTATAGCTACTCTTGGCGCAAGTTCAGAAGCAAGACTTCTAGCAAAACCTTCAAGCGCGGCCTTAGATGTTGCAATGGAAGAATGAAATGTCATTCCATTCATGGCAGCTACAGAGGAAATGAATACAACCGAGGCTCCATCATCTTTTTTAAGATTGGGTAAAACTTTTTTGATGATATTGAAAGCGCCCTCGACATTGATTCTAAAATCGTCTCTAACATCAGAAATATCCATTCTTTGAATTGATTTAAGTGAGATAGAGCCCGGGCAATAAAGTAATGCATCAATAGAGTCTGGCAAAGTATCTAGTCCAGATAAATCTTCATTTGGATCTAATTGAATAAAGTTCTTTAAAGGTATATCAATTATTGATCTAGAAGTTGCAATAACGTTATCACCTTGTGAATTGGCGAGCTTAATTACCTCCTGACCAATTGAAGAGTTGCCACCTATTACTAAGATATTTTTTTGCATGATTAAGAAATATTTTTATCAGAAGCTATTACAATATATTTGTGATGATAAAAAAAATTTCAAGTGCCTGTTTGCTCTTAGCTATCTTAAGCCTAGTCCTGAGTTCTTGCTCAATGATTGAAAAGAACTCAACTTTTGAAGTTAGCAATCGATACGATGTCTTTATTAATAGAGATTTTTGGGGAGTTCCATATATCAAAGGTCAAACAGATCAAGATGTTGCGTACGGCATAGGCCTAGTTCATGCAGAAGATGCATATGAGGATCTTGTAGAATTGATGCCTTTATATCGAGGTCAAAATGCAATTTATAATGGTCTTGGTAGTATTGAGACTGACTACATTGTTAGGTTATTAAAAGTTCATTCAAATGTAAGGAACATTGGGAAGAAACAACTTTCTCAAAATATACTTTCCATGGCCCAAGCGTATGCAGATGGAGTAAACACATATGCAAATAAACATCCAGACAGAGTGAACCTTTCCCTCCACCCAATTACTCAAGAAGATGTTCTTGCCGGATCATATATTCAACATCTTTTTTTTGCAGGCTTAGATAGAGACTTATCTCAGATGGCTGTAGAGGACAAAACATCAATTCCAACTGGATCGAATGCAATAGCCATTAACTCAATAAAAGCAGATTCAAATGCTGCTTACCTTCTAATTAATTCGCATCAACCCTTGTCTGGTCCGGTTGGCTGGTATGAATTAAACATAGAAAGTAAATCAGGGTGGCATGGACATGGTGGCAACTTTCCAGGATCTTTTTTAATTAACGTTGGCTTTAATAAAGATATTGGCTGGGGCGCTACCGTAAATCGCCCCGATGTAATGGATATATTCGAACTCACAATTAACCCAGAGAATTCAAATCAATATCTACTGGATGATAAATGGGAATCTTTCGAGATTGAGGAGGATTATTTAGCATTCAAACTTTTTGGTTTTTTGAAATTACGTACAAAGCAAAAATTTAGATACTCAAAGTTTGGTCCTGTATTGGAAATGAAGGGAAAGTATTTTGCTCTTAGGCACATAAATCAGAACTCTTTTAATGAAATAGAGGGGTGGTATGAAATTGGTAACTCAACCAATGTTTATGAATTTGAGAAACAACTTGCAAAAAGAAAAATTCCTAGTTTTAACTTTGTAACAATGGATTCTGATAGGAATATTGGATATTTTTATAATGGAAGAATTCCTGTCAGAGCTAATGCTCAAAAAGCAAGACAAATTTTAAGAAGTTCAAGCTCTAATGATATTTGGGATGATGGTAAATTGGTTCGTGATCTACCAAAATATATCAATCCCTCCAATGGATGGATTCAAAGCACTAATCAAAATCCATTTTCTGTGATGGGAAATCATTCCCAAGAAATAAAATCAATGAAAAAAAATGTTCATTTTGAACAAAGGCTAACAAATAGATCCTATGTAGCGAATGAACTTCTTTCCTCAAATGAAAGTATTGATTTGGACCGGTTTATTGAAATTAAATTTGATAACTCATACTCAAAGAATTCAAGGCAATATAAATATCTTGAATCAGTTGCTCAAAATGATAAAAATCTTGAGCTGACATTGCAAAATTGGAATAGAAAAACTGATATTAATAATACTGATGCTGCTCTGGGAATGTGCCTTATGGCGCAAGAGTGGATTTCAGAAATGAATAGCAAACCTACCCCCTCATTCAAATCAGCAAAACAAGAATGCGATAACCTTTTTCAGAAAATTCAAAGAAACTATTCTGATCGGTGGGGTTTAATTAATACTATTTCTAGAGGCTCAAGAACTTATCCAATTCAAGGCTCAGTTGATACCTTAAGAGCTGTTTATGGAACGCCTAATGCAAAAACCAAGAGTTTAAATATGTCTGGAGGTGATGGTTTGTTCTTTATTATTGCTGAAGATGACAACGGTAAAACAATTTACGGCATGCATAATTATGGATCATCTAGAAATGAGTCTTCTGTCCATTATTCTGACCAAACATTCTTATTTAGCCAAGAGGCTCTTAGGTTTATTCCTGCGAGCCTTTAAAAAGAATTCTTTTCTACTGTAAATAACTCTTGAAAATCTAGGACACTCATAGACTCAAGCGCATCTTGATCAAGGCACTTAGATAAAATAGCGGTAACTTTTTCATTTTCAAAAATCTTACCGAGATTATTCTCAAATTTCTTTTCTAAAACAGGAATTCCTTCCTCTCTTCGACGCTTGTGGCCTATTGGGTACTCGACTTCAATAGCATCTGTTGCAGAACCATCGTTAAAAAATATCTGTATTTTATTAGCAATAGATCTTTTATCAGCTTCCAAGTACTCATCTGTGTATCTCTTATCCTCTTTGATTGTCATCTTTTCTCTAAGCTGATCAACTCTTGGGTCGCTAGCAACATCATCCTCGTAATGCTCTGCAATAAGATCCCCATGAATTAAACCTATTGCGATCATGTATTGCAAACAATGATCTCTATCAGCAGGATTATTTAGCTGTCCTGATTTAGAGATAATTCTAATTGCAGATTCATGAGTCGTGACCTCAATATTAACTATTTCGTCAAGCCGATCTTTGATTTGAGGATGCAGTGTAACTGCAGCCTCTACAGCTGTTTGTGCGTGAAACTCTGCAGGGAAGCTGATTTTAAAAAGAACATTCTCCATAACATAAGAACCAAATGGTTGACTCAGAGATAATTTTTCTCCCTTAAAAGAAACATCTTCAAAGCCCCATGTTGGGGCAGATAGAACACTTGGATAACCCATTTCTCCAGAAAGGGTAATAAGCGCAAGTCTAACTGCTCTGCTCGTAGCATCACCAGCAGCCCAACTTTTCCTAGAACCGGCATTAGGCGCATGACGATAAGTTCTGAGACTTTGTCCATCTACCCAAGCTTGACTGACCGCATCCATAATCTGGTCAGTGCTTCCACCAAGTAATTTGGTTACAACAGCAGTTGATGCAACTTTTACAAGCAAAACATGGTCTAGACCAACTCTATTAAAACTATTTGTCAGAGCTAGAACTCCTTGAATTTCATGAGCCATTATCATGCACTCTAGAACATCTCTCATTGTTAGAGAGTCTTTGCCAGCTGCAACATTTTCCTGAGAGACATAATCTGCTATTGAAAGAATTGCACCAAGGTTATCTGAGGGATGACCCCATTCAGCAGCCAGCCAAGTATCGTTATAATCAAGCCATCGAATAATACAACCTATATCAAAAGCTCCTTTTACGGGATCAAGCAAAAAGTTAGTCCCGGGAACCCTAACTCCTCTCGGCACATTAGTGCCTGGAACAATAGGCCCAAGCATTTTTGTACATGCAGGAAAGGTTAATGCCAATAAACCACATCCAATGGTATCGATTAAACAATTTCGTGCAGTTGAAAGTGCAAGCTCAGAATTAATATCCTGTTTGGAAACATACTCTGCTATTTCTACGAGCAAAGAGTCAGGACCTGACCTTATATTCAGCTCAACATTATTTGACATGATTTACTCCCTATCTTCGATATCAACCCAAACAGAAGTTTCAGGACCTGTATATTCTGCGCTAGGTCTAATAATTCTATTATTGGCTCTTTGCTCCATACAGTGAGCAGTCCAGCCTGTTACTCGTGACATCACAAAGATTGGAGTAAAGAGCTTTGTTGGAATTCCTAAATAGAAATACGCTGAAGCATGAAAAAAATCTGCATTTGGAAATAGTTTCTTTTCATCCCACATTACTTGCTCGACTTCTTCTGAGACCTGATACAACGAATCATCTCCGTATTCTTGAGATAGCTCTTTAGAAAATTCTTTTATTACAGCGTTTCTTGGGTCTCTTTCAGAGTAAATGGCATGACCAAAACCCATAATTTTTCCTTTGTTAGCAAGCATATCCAAGATATTTGCTTTTGCTTCATCTCTGGTCTTCCAGTTTTCAATCATCTCCATTGCAGCTTCATTAGCGCCTCCATGCAGAGGGCCTTTTAAAGAACCTATAGCAGCTACAACACAAGAAAATATATCTGACATTGTTGATGCGCATACTCTTGCTGTAAAAGTAGATGCATTAAATTCATGCTCAGCATATAAAACTAAAGATGCGTCCATAACTCTCCTGTGAAGATCTGATGGAGTTTTACCATGAAGAATATGTAAGAAATGACCTGCCATTGTATCTTCATCATTCACGAGACTAATGTCTTCACCATCATGAGAAAATTTATACCAGTAAGTAACAATCGATGGCATTGTTGCAACCATTCGATTAATAGAATCCATTTGAGCATCCATTGACTCCTCAGGCTCAAGGTTTCCTAGCATTGAGCATCCTGTTGCCATCACTGCCATTGGATGAGCTGATGCTGGTATTTCCTTAAGAACCATCTTTAATGAATCAGGAAGATCTCTTAAACTTTTTAATAAGGATTTATAGTCTGATAATTCTGATGAGTTGGGTAATTTACCGTAAAGAAGAAGAAAAGCCACCTCTTCAAATGTTCCTTTTTCGGCCAATGTCTCAATTTTATGTCCTCTATAAGCCAAGCCCTCTTCTTGCCCAACCGTACATAATGATGTCTCGCCCGCAACTTGACCACGAAGCCCAGCGCCTTCTAACTTCTTAACCATTTACTTATTCTCCTTCCTTTTAAATAATTCATCTAATTTTTGCTCAAATGAATGATAGTTTAAATACTCATACAGTTCATCTCTTGTCTGCATCGTCTCAACTGAATGTGCCTGCGACCCATTGACAGCAATATCTTGATATACAGACTCTGCAGCTTTGTTCATCGCCCTAAAAGCTGATAATGGAAATAGCATTATATCAACTCCAACTGATGCTAGTTCCTCTGCAGTAAAAAGAGGAGTTTTCCCAAATTCAGTAATATTTGCTAGAACAGGAACTTGCAATGCATCTTTTAACTGCTTGTAGTCCTCTAAACTAGATACAGCCTCTAAAAATAACCCGTCTGCACCTGCCTCAATGTATTCCATGCATCGCTCAATTGCACCGTCCATTCCCTCAGTTGCATATGAGTCTGTCCTTGCCATAATAAAGAAACTTTCGTCAGTACGACCATCAACAGCAGCTTTAATACGATCACTCATTTCAATTTTATCGACAAGACTTTTATTTGGCCTATGACCGCATCTTTTTTGAGTAACCTGATCTTCTATATGAACAGCTGCAACATCAGAAGCAATCATTTCCTTTATAGTTCGGCTGATGCTAAATGCACCGCCAAAACCTGTATCAATATCAATCAAAAGTGGGAGGCTAGTTGCTTGAGTGATTCTTCTGGAATCCTCAGCAACATCATTTAGAGTTGTAATTGCTAAATCTGGCAATCCGAATGACGCATTAGCAACCCCTGCGCCAGAAAGATAAAGTGCTTTATGGCCAGCTTTCTCAGCCATTTTTGCACAATATGCATTCACTGCACCGACAACCATTAATGGGTTGTTAGCAGCTATGGCTTGTCTGAATTTTTTCCCCGGAGTATTCATTGGTTTGTATTGTACTTTGCCGGAGGTATGTTTCCCAAATTAATTATAGAATTTAATACCTCTAATAATTCGATCTTTGTTATTTTCTTGACGCCATTTATTCGTATCCCTCAAACTGTATACACAACCACAATATTCTTGTTGATAAAACTCTTCTCTTTTTGAGATTTCAATCATTCTAGAGGAGCCACCTTTTTTTCGCCAATTAAAATCCCAATAATCAATGCTTTCATATCGTTGAGCTGCCCTGTTACCAGAATCGTTGATTTGATCCATATCTTTCCAACGTGAAATTCCAAGCGTAGTTCCATAAACCTTAAAGCCATTTTCATGGGCATAAAGAGCTGATCTTTCAAATCTCATATCAAAACATTGAGTACATCTCTTCCCTCTTTCAGGTTCGTTCTCCAAGCCCTTTATCCTCTCAAACCAGTTTTCTTTATCATAATCTGCATCTACAAAATCAAATCCAAGCTTTTCACAGAATCTCTTGTTTTCATCTTTTCGAATCTCATATTCTTCTTGGGGATGAATGTTCGGATTATAAAAATAAACTGTTGTCTGGATATCTGATGCTGCTACAGCTTCCATAATTTCTCCTGCGCAAGGTGCACAGCAACTATGAAGCAGAAGTTTTTTTTCGTCTCCCGGCATCTCTAGCTTTGGTCTAGAAAAATTATTTAATGAAAATGGGTTGTCCATAAATATTAATTAAAGTTCCTTAGAGCACTTAGAAGATTGGGATATGAATTAAAACTGGGTATTTCAGGCATTGAAGTAGAAATAGTTTCTGGCGCGTTAATAAAAAAACCTTGGTCTGCAACTTCAAACATTTGCAAATCATTAAATGAATCTCCTGCAGCCAAACATCTGTAGCCCATAGATTGAAAACCCAAGATTGCTTGTTTTTTTGCTTGTAAATCTCTTAACTTGTAGCCAAAGATATTATCCTCAGAATCAACATCAAGTGTATGGCAAAGCAAAAGGGGATAACCAAGTTTTTCCATTAATGGATAAGCAATTTCATGAAAAGTATCAGATAAGATTACTACTTGAAATTCTTGCCTAACCTGATTAAGAAAATCTAGAGCCCCATCAAGCAAATCTAGCTTCTTTGTTGCCTTAACTATATCAGCAAGTTTCAGGTTATGTTGTTTCATTATCTTAATTCTAAAATCCATAAGATCAGAGTAAGAAGGAATATCTCTTGTAGTTTTATTTAATTGAGAGATACCAGAATCAAGAGCAACCTGTTCCCATATTTCTGGGGTCAGAGTGCCTTCCATATCAAAACAAACTATATCCATGGTTATTTCCTATTCTTAATTCCGAATGGTACATGAGCTGAAGTAACTTTTGCAGACGCATCTGAGATATTTTGCTGCTGATCATCAAAAAAGATATCTGCTTCAAATGATTTCAAAAATTCTGATTTGTTCATGCCTCCCAAAAAAAGAGACTCGTCAATCCTCACGCCCCATTTTCTTAATGTTTTGATAACGCGTTTATGAGACGGAGCAGATCTTGCAGTGACTAAAGCCGTTCTAATTGGGCTAACATCTGAGTCCAGTTCGGACTGAAGTTTATTTAATTCAACTAAAAATGATTTAAATGGTCCCGCCTTTAGCATTGATTTCTTCTTTCGCTCATTATCCAAAAAAGCTTTCAGACCTTCTTCTTCAAAAACTTTTTCAGACTCATCAGAAAAGATAACTGAATCGCCATCAAAAGCTATCTTGAGAAGATCGCCGCCTTTAACTTTTTTCTTAGTTTTTGAAGGAATAATTCTTGCAGATGGAACATTATTTTCAATGGCCATTTTAACGTCATCTTTGCTACTAGATAAAAATAAATCTACACCAAATGCTTTCACATACTTGTAAGGGCTCTCTCCACCACAAAAAACGGCACGAGTTATATTTAGCTTGTGAGATTCAATTGAATTAAAAACTCTAAGTCCAGTATCTGCTGTATTTCTGGATAAAAGGATGACTTCTATCCTATCTGCAGACTCATAAAATTCATTAATTTTTAAAATTTTCGTTACCAGATTAAAGGCTTCACCCGGATCGAGTATTTCATTTTCATTTTGAATTTGATGCTCTCGATAAGCTTCAATACCATCATTTTCAAAAATTTGATGACTTTGACTTAAATCAAAGAGTGCTCTTGAAGAGATTCCTATTACTAATTTTGAGTTCATATTATCTAAGAAAGTTGCAGTGTTAAATTAAAATTTATATACTGTAAAAATATACAGTATAAATAATATGAAAGAATTAACAAAACAACAATCAAAAGTTTTAGCTTGTGTGGAAGTTTATCTCAATAAAACTGGTTTTCCACCAACTCGAGCTGAAATATGCAAAGAGTTAGGCTTTAAATCTCCTAATGCTGCTGAAATGCATCTAAGAGCTCTTGAAAAGAAGGGCTATATTGCAATTCAAAGTGGATCTTCAAGAGGAATATCTATTGTTAAAAGTCAACAAACTTTTGAACAAAGCCCCGACCAGATGCCGGTCATTGGTTTAGTTGCTGCAGGTTCTCCCACCCTTGCTGAAGAAAATATTGAAAAAAGGATTCCATGCGATCCAAACATGTTTGCTGATAGCTTTGATTATTTTTTAAAAGTGAAGGGGCTTAGTATGATCGAGGCAGGAATTCATGAAGATGATTTGGTGGCAATCAAAAAAACAACAGATGTAAAAAATGGCGATTTAGTAGTGGTGAGGCTTGAGGATGAAGTAACCTTGAAATATTTCAAAAAAACAAACCATAATCTGGAATTAATTCCAGCAAACAAAGATTTCTCAACAATTGAAGTTGATCTTAGAGAGCAAGAAGCATTTGTTGAAGGAAAAAGTGTGGGTCTAGTTAGAACTCACTAATGAAGAATTACTGGTTTTTTTCTTAGGCTATTTTTTTCACTGTCAAAAAAATCATCAAAGTCGATTGAATTTCCACTAACGCTTTCTATTCCAGCTCGAATCATTTCTTTGGCAACCGAAAGCTCTGCACCATTTAGAAATTCCTTTGATTCGCCAGAAAATTCAATTTTAACTATTGGATTATCATGATCATCAGACCTTCTCAAGACAATTGTGCCGTCAGGAAGTTGGGTCAGTTCTAGGTAATTAGACATATTTTTTATTCTTAAACTGTAACACCCTTCATAAAGATTATAAAAGGTTCCATTATTTATATATGAACTAATTAGAATTATTCAAGGAATTATTATTTGGTTACTTCAACCCACTTATCACCATTATGTGTGGCAGTGTTTCCAGTTTTTTTACCATCTTTTTCTGAGGCTAGATAATGAGTGTCCTCAAGCTTGTTGTATCTAATGACATAAGTATTTCCATCAATATCTTTTTTAGGGGCATCTAAAAGATGAGTATGCTTCCCTTGATCTTCAAGATACTTGCATGCATCAAGCAAAGTTTCCTCGGTAACTACTTGATTAAATTCCTCAACAGATGGTGCACGAGTCTCTCTATTTTTAGGATATTTACTCGCTGCTAAAAAAAGCCCTTTCATGCTATCTCTTAATAAGTAAATATCTTCAAATTTAACACAAGCGATCTCAGTGGTAATAGGTTCCATCACTATGGGTTTTGGCTCTCCATTTCTTTGAAGCGCCCTCGTTGCACCGCAATTATCATTCATGCACCCGAAATATTTACCAAACCTACCTGTTTTTAACTGCATTTCAGATCCACACTTATGACAGGATAAAGTAGGACCATCATATCCTTTAATTTTAAATGTACCCTCTTCTACCTCAAATCCATCACAGTCAGGATTATTTGAGCAAACATGCAGCTTATGATTTTCATCTAAAAGATAATTATCCATACTCGTATCACATTTTGGACAACGACGTTTTGCTATTAAATGCTCAGCTTCCTCTTGATCATCAACACTGACGGCTTCGTCACCTGAGATAAGATTAAGTGTTTTTTTGCATTGCTCATCGCCTGGTAGGCTATAACCCGCACATCCAAGAAAAACTCCATTACTAGCATTTCTGATAGTTAGTTTATTTTTTTTGCAATCTGGACAATTAATATTTGTCATCGTAGGAAGATTTGGAACCATTCCATTTTCTTCATCCATTGCCGAGGAGAGATCACCTTGGAAAGCTTCGTAATATGAGTTTAAAACCTCTTTCCAATTTAATTCGCCATTTGCAATTCTATCTAATTCATTTTCAAAATTAGCAGTAAAACTATAATTCATAATGTCGTCAAAGCTACTCACGAGTCTATCTGTAACAATCATTCCAATTTTTTTAACAAAGAATCGTCTGTTTTGAATCTCAACATAACCACGGTCCTGGATTGTAGAGATAATATTTGCATAGGTAGAGGGCCTGCCAATTCCCTTTTTTTCTAATTCTTTTACTAATGCTGCTTCTGAAAACCTTGCAGGAGGTTTAGTATACTTTTGTTTATTATCTAGATCTGTAAGGATTAATTTTTGATCAACTGCAAGTGGAGGAAGAATATTAGCTTCTGGGTCATCAGATTTTGACTTAACTATTTTTGTAAAACCATCAAACACCACCTCTCTACCTGTTGCGGAAAATACATATTCATTTAGATGTATTTTTGCATTAGTTGCTAAATATTCAGCATCTGGTAACTGCGATCCTATAAATTGTTGCCAAATTAGTTCATATAATTTTTTCTCTTCATCTGATGAAGATATCAATCCTTCTGATTTAGTTGATGCATTTGTAGGTCTAATTGCTTCATGGGCCTCTTGTGCATTTTCACTAGAGGAATATATTCTTGGGGCATTGGTAAGATATTTATCTCCAAGGTTAGTTTCAATATACATTCTTGCATCTGCAATTGATTCAGGTGACAGAGCGGGAGCATCAGTTCTCATATATGTAATGAGACCATTTTCATATAGTTTTTGAGCTGTTCTCATAGTTCTCTTTACATTAAAACCAAGTTTTGTACTTGCTGCTTGCTGTAATGTGGATGTAATAAATGGAGGTTTTGGTTTTGATTTAACAGGTTTTTGAGTTACCTCACTTACAAGTAAATTAGAGGAATTAACCAGTTCTTCAATTTTTTTTGCCTCATCAGCTTGCAACAAAGGGTCGGATTTTTTTCTATTAAGACTGAATTCGATGCCAATTTTTTTATCATCTTCTGCATTGAATGAAATCTCCCAAAACTCGTCTGGTTTAAACTTTTGGATGCTTTGTTCTCTTTCTACCAAGAGCCTTAATGCAACAGACTGAACTCTTCCAGCAGAAAGATTACGGGCTATTTTTGCCCATAATAGTGGTGAAAGCTCAAAACCAACAACTCTATCAAGAAATCTTCTTGCTTGTTGAGCTTCTACAAGACTTGCATCAATGTCTTTTGGATCTTCAAAAGATTCCAAGATTGCATCTTTGGTAATTTGATTAAATCTCACCCTGGAGTAGTTAAATTTATCTGCACCTAGCGCCTCTTTGAGGTGCCATGCTATTGCTTCACCCTCTCTATCCAAATCAGTTGCTAGAAAAATTGAGTCCACTCCCTTTGCAGCTGTTTTTAATTCTTTAATAACTTTTTCTTTTTCGGGAATGATTTCATAATTCGCAGCCCAACCATTGTCTGGATCAATTCCCATTCTTCTAACAAGTCGTTTACGCTCATTAATTTTTTTTAGTCTTCGTTTCTCATCTTCAGGAAGATCCTTAGGAATAGTATTTCTCTGGATAGGTTTTTTTGACTTACCTTTTGGCAGATCTCTGATATGTCCAACACTCGACTTGACGATATAATCTGACCCTAAGTATTTAGAAATAGTCTTAGCTTTGGCAGGTGATTCAACTATAACAAGAGTTTTTGACATAATTTAATTTACTATAATTTGCAAAAGTTCATATTTTTAATACAGCTTCCTTAATTTTTAAAAGCTCTTTAATGCCAAGCATTTCATTCCAAACGATTGCTATATTGGACTGATAAAAAATAATTTCAAGTACAGAAGACGGTAATTGAGAAATTTTTTCCTCAACTATTTGAAATTGTTTTTCATATTTAAAGGAGATGGGTTCGTAAAGTTTAAGCCTATTATCTATTCTCAGGTAGTGTAAATTCTTATGATCAGAAGTGTTTTTAATTTGATATATAGCAACTTGAGGGCTCCAGTTTTTAAATTTGTTTCTTAATTCATTTGTTGAACCAATTTTAAAACCCTCTTTAGCAGCCGACATTCTAACTTGACTGAGAGCTTTCATTTTTTTTGAAGGCTTTAAAAAACTAATTGCCCCAACTAAAAAAAGAATTACAAAAAGAGAAATTAATAATTCCATAAAAATTCTAGTTCAATAATTTTTTAATTATTTTAGGGCCGTGATAAATAAAGCTTGTATAAATTTGTACTAAGGAGGCTCCTTTTTCTAATTTCATATTAAAACTTTCTTTATTATGCACTCCACCAACTCCAATTTTGAAAAGCTCAGGCTCTCTTAAATGCACTAAAGAAAGAAGTTCATTTGATTTTTCAAGCAAAGGTTTGCCGGATAGACCGCCCGAAAGGCCTACCTTCGATTGCAACATTAAATTACTCTTTTCAATTGTGGTATTAGAAGTTATTACTCCATCGAAATTAAATTCTTTAATAGCCTTAGTAATTTCAGAAATTACGTCTATATGTTCATCAGGTGATAATTTTATAAAAATTGGATTCAAAAAATTTTCAGTTTCTCGGACATGACTAATAGCTTTAAACAGTGGTATAAAGTTTTCTTTGGAATGCAAAGATCTCAACCCAGGAGTATTTGGTGATGAAATATTAACGGTAATATAATCTGCATAAGCAGAAACTTTCTGGAAACATTCAATATAATCATTGATCCTCTTCTGACCCATAGAATCCTTGTTTGCTCCAATATTAATTCCAAGCACTCCATTATATTTTCTTCCCTTTACTCTTTTTACAAGGTGATCAACGCCTTTATTATTAAAACCTAGCCTATTTACAATTGCTTCTTGATCAGTAAAACGAAATACTCTTGGCTTTGGATTGCCAGGCTGTGGTTTAGGGGTAATAGTTCCGACTTCAATAAAACCAAAACCCAATGCTCCCAATGAATTTATAAAATCTCCATTTTTATCTAATCCTGCAGCTATACCAAGTTTATTTTTAAATTTTAGACCTTTAAAAGTGAATGAAGTCTCAGAGAATCTCTGCGGGAAAAATATGCTAATTAGTTTTAATTGATATAAAAGTTGTAATGAATTGAGTGCAATTGAGTGAGCAAGCTCAGGAGGCAGCATTCTCAAGATTGAAAGCAATATTCTCATTTTGGCAAAAGATCAGATGCTAGATGGGCAATTGCTTGCACATATCCCTCCTTGGATCCGCAATCAAATTTAATGCCATCATAAAGATACCCATTGATATCATGCTCTTTTAACATTAGTTTAATTGCATCTGTTAGCTGGAGTTCTCCAGCAACCCCAGGATTTATGATCTCTAAATAATTAAATATATGATGAGATAAAACATATCTACCAAAAACAGCCATGTCTGAAGGAGGATTTAATTCAGGTTTTTCAATAATCCCATCAAGAAGAAATAGTTTTTGTTCTTTAGATATATCTGCAGAAGAAATAACTCCATACCTACTTATATGTTCTTTAGGAACTTTATTTAACCCGATTACAGATGAGTTAGTCTTTTGAGCAACATTGATTAATTGCTGAGTAGCAGAAGGATCATTGATAATTAGATCATCTGCTAGCAAAATAGCAAAGGATTCATCATTTATTAAGTGCTTAGCTTGCAGAATTGCATGTCCTAAGCCTTTCTGTGATTTCTGCCGGACATAAGTAAAGGTGACATCTTGGAATATATTTCTATTTATCTTTTTTATGGCATCTTTTTTACCTGACTTAAGCAATTTTTCTTCAAGCTCAAGGTTCGTATCAAAATGATCTTCAATTGATCTTTTTGTATGACTTGTTATAAAAATTATTTCTTTTATTCCTGCCACCACAGCTTCCTCAACAGCGTATTCAATCAGAGGCTTGTCTATAATTGGAAGCATTTCTTTTGGAATAGCTTTGGTTGCAGGTAAAAATCTTGTTCCAAGACCAGCAACAGGAAAGACTGCTTTAGTAATTTTTCTCATTAGGCTAAAACTTCAAAGTATATTTGGCAATTAAACCAAGTACAAACCCAGCTATCATACCAACTAAATGAGCTATATTCGCAACATTCCCAAAACCAAAAATTGATAATAGCCCTGTGAAGCCAACTAATAGCCAAATGAACATAAATATATATAAGGCATTTGGGAGATCATATCTTTGACCCCTATTATCTAAATCTAAAATAAAGCAGTAGCCTAAAAGGCTATACACGGCTCCACTTAATCCCCCAAATAGATAGTCACCAGTTAAGAAATATTGGCCAAGATTACTTGATAAACCAGAAACTAAAAATAAAACTAAAAATACTGCCTTCCCATCAATCACTTCAATTTTTGATCCTAGAATATAAATCCATAAACAATTAAATATTAGGTGAGTTAGAGAAAAATGAAGAAAAGTTGGAGTAATAAGTCGCCACCACTCATGAGAAGCTAAATAAGTATTCTGAAATGATGGGTATAAGTTTTGCCCATTGCTTTTAAGAAAAAGAAATGGCTCTAACAGACTACTAAAACCAAAATTTGTTAAACAGCTCAGCAATATAGCAATCGCAATAATAAAAAAGTATAAGGAGTTAGTGTTCAAGTCTAATGTATTTTCTTGGCAGTAATATCTAGGCTCCAACCAAGTTTTTCTCTACAGGCTTCATAAAAATCATTATCGGAGGGATGGATTATTTTTAAAGAAGAGTCCTTCTTTGTAATATGAATAGAATTATTGTACTCAATAGGTATATCTTTTTGACCGTCCACACAAACCATTGCATGATCTAAAGGCCCTTCAATGAGTTGAATCTCCAGAGATTTCTGATTTGAAACTATTAAAGGTCTAGAGGAAAGGCTTTGGGACATCATGGGTATAATATTCCAAATATTTAACTCTGGATGAACTATTGAGCCTCCTGCAGATAATGCATATGCAGTTGACCCAGTTGGAGTTGCAACTATCAACCCATCTGATCGCTGTTCATATACAGTCTTGCCATCAATCAATAATCTATATCTCATTAACTGAGCATAAGATCCTGAATGAATTAATATTTCATTGAGACCAAAAACTTCTTGATCTGAGAATTGGGCTTCAACCAAACTTCTCTCTTCAAGGATATAATCACCCTTGAAAACATCATTGATAACTGATTCAAAGTTTTCAATATTCACATCGGTCAGAAAGCCAACAGCACCCATATTTATTCCCAAGATTGGAATCTCATTTTCGATAAATTTTCTTGCTGCTCCTAGTAAAGTCCCGTCTCCGCCAAATACAATGGTGAGATCAACAGATTGATTAAATTTTTCAATATCGACAATATCCACACCCTCAAAGTCAATTTGGTCAGTTGAATAAATTTTTTTAGTGTTTTTGAGTAAAACACTGAGCATCCCACTTACAACAGAAGATTCTTTAGATGAGAGGCTTTTTTTTAAAACAATGCCTATATTTTTAAACATGGGAGCAATTATACTCTCTGAAGTCAATTTAAAAGCAAATTTGTGAACACATTTAATGAAATTATTAAGCTAGTAAAAGCTAGTAATAGCACAGTTATTTTAACTGGTGCTGGGATAAGCACAGAATCTGGGTTGCCTGATTTTAGGAGCGATAATGGTTTTTGGACTAAAAATAAACCGATTCACTTCAATGAATTTTTACTGAGCGAGGAAAAACAAAGATTATCATGGGAAAGAAATATTGAGCTTCATGCGCTCCTTAAAAATATAAAACCAAACATAGGGCATGCTTTTGTTGAACAAATAACTGGTTTGCAAAAAAATAACTTTTTGATCACTCAAAACATTGATGGGTTACATCAAAAATCAGGAATCCCTAAAAACAAAATTATAGAAATTCATGGCAGCGCCATAGAGGCTGCATGTTTGGAGTGTCAAGCAGAACAAAATATTTTAAATTTTCATAATGCTATTAAATCTAAAGCTCCATTACCAAAATGCAATTTTTGTGGGGGCATTGTTAAAGTAGCTACCATCTCATTTGGCCAACCTATGAATGAAATGAACATGATGCATGCCTCAAAGATTGTTGAAGAAAGTGATTTAATGATTGTTATGGGTTCATCTTTGAAAGTATTGCCTGCAGGAAAGCTTCCTAATTTAGCAATGCGATCAGGCTCAAAGCTTATTATATTAAATAGAGAAAAAACTCGGTATGACCAAAGCGCAGATATAGTGATAAGTGACGAATTACAGAATATATGTAGTAAGCTTCTCGAAAAACTTTAGTCGTGCATTAGGGCAGCTCTACCAAGAATTTTACCATTTTTAAGGTCTTCTAAAGTCTGATTTGCTTGAGAGGCTGGTCTTTTCTCTACAGGAATTGGATCAACTTTTCCAGATCTTACAAGCTTCATCAGCTCATGCATATCGCCTGGGCTGCCAGTGTATGAACCTTGCACGCCTCTTTCCATAATTGGAATCAAAGGTAAAGGAAGTTTTAACTCGCCTCCATATAGCCCTACGATAATATACTTACCACCTTTTCTTAAAAGATTGGTTCCAAATGCAGTGGACTGTTCTGAACCAACAAAATCTATCGCAACAGATGCATTCCCACCAGTGATTTCAAAAACTTTCATCATTGCATCCTCGTCCGTAGGATTGATAGCAGCTGATGCGCCATTCTCAAGAGCTAGTTTGAGCTTTTCTTCATCCACATCTACAACGATTGGATTGCAATTGAATGCTGCCTTGGCAATCTGTAAACCCATCATGCCGACGCCTCCAACACCAATAATAATTAAATCATGATCTGAAGTGTACGGAGCGCCCTTTTTAAGAGCACTATAAGCTGTCAGCCCTGAGCAAGCATAACTCCCAGCTAAATGTTCAGGCGTATCCCCTGCATCATGCAAATATTTTGAATCAGGAACTACAACATGATCTCCAAAACCACCAGGCTGCATCACACCAATAACAGGACCTGTATTACACAAGTGTTCATCACCATTAGCACAAACATTACAATCGCTGCACCCAATCCATGGGTAAACAATTCTTTTGTCTCCAACCTTAATATTTGTTGCTTCTGGCCCAACTGCTACAACTTCTCCAAAGACCTCATGTCCTAATGTGAATGGATTTGGAACAGGCACAGGCAATTCATTGCCGCCACCTAAATCAAATGCACCCGAGTGTATATGCACATCAGAATGGCACACCCCACAAGCTATAGTTTTTATAATAACCTGGCTGCCAGTTGGCTCAGGTGTTGGAGACTTAACTTCAATAAGTGGCTTTCCAGCCTCTGGAGCTTGGTATGATTTCATATTTTAAATTGCCAAAAAAATGATTACTTGATTATAATAACTCCTCTTTAAATATGCGCAAGCAATCAAAAAAATATGGAACATTTAGAACAATTTAGGCAAGAAGTCAGGGATTGGCTAGAGGAAAATTGCCCTCCCACTATGAGAACTCCCCTAGTGCCTGAAGAAGAGGTTTGGGGCGGCAGAAATGCAGAGTATGTTAATCCTGAATCGAAATTATGGTTAGAAAGAATGGGAGAAAAAGGTTGGACTGCTCCTAATTTACCAAAAGAATATGGTGGTGGAGGTCTAGATAGGGATGAAACTAAAGTCCTTCATCAAGAACTCTTTAGAATTAAGGCAAGGCCTGCGTTAAATAGCTTCGGTATTTGGATGCTAGCACCATGCATAATTGAATTTGGTTCAGAAGAGCAAAAAAGAGAACATCTCCCAAAAATTATTAAAGGCGAGATTAGATGGTGCCAAGGTTATTCCGAACCTGGTTCAGGCTCTGACTTAGCTAGCCTCTCAACCAAAGCAGAGGATATGGGTGATCATTATTTAGTCAATGGTCAAAAAGTTTGGACTTCCTATGCTGATAAAGCAGATTGGATATTTGCTCTTGTAAGAACTGGTCCAAAAGAGCCAAAGCATAATGGAATTAGTTTTTTACTTATTGATATGGCTACTGAGGGAGTGAGCACCAAGCCAATTACACTCATCAGTGGTAAATCACCGTTTTGTGAAACTTTTTTTGACAATGTCAAAGCACCAAAAGAGAATCTTGTTGGGGTAGAAAATTCCGGCTGGACAATAGCCAAAAAACTCTTGCAACATGAAAGAAACTTTATTTCCAATTTTGGTCTTGCTGGAGGTGGGACTGGATCTGGAGCAGATGTAGTAAACATAGCAAAAAAATACTTAGGTGAGGCTAATGGCCAAATAGCCAATTCAGCTCAAAGAGAAAATATAACATTGCACAAAATGAAAGAGCATGCGTTTGGATTAACCCTGCAGCGCTCTGGAGACGAAGGCGCGAAAGCCTCAGCTGCATCATCAATGTTTAAATACTATGGAACCGAACATAATAAAGATCGCTATGAGCTTATGATTGCTGCAATGGGAAATAAAGGCTTAGGTTGGACTAATGAAGGTTTTTCAGATGATGAGCAGGCCATAACCAAAGCATGGCTAAGAACTAAAGCTAATTCAATTGAGGGAGGAACTTCTGAAGTTCAGCTCAATGTTATTTCCAGAAGAGTTCTAGATCTACCTAACTAAGGAACCAATGAAATTAATACTTACAGAAGAACAACAGTTTTTAAAAGATACAGCTCAAAGTTTTGCTAGAGATAAAACTCCCGTGACTCATTTTAGAGAGTTGCGAGATAAGGAAAACAGCCAATGCTGGGATGAGTCAGTGTGGAAGGAAATGGTTGAGCTAGGCTGGTCTGGGATTCTTGTTCCAGAGCAATTTGGTGGTTCAGAATTTGGTATGGCTGGTATCAGTGTAATCATGCAGGAATTAGGTAGAACCCTTACACCCTCTCCCATATTATCAACATCGGTTCTTGGCGTTTCAGTCATTAATATGCTTGGCTCAGATGAGCAAAAAGAGAATTATTTACCAAAAATAGTAGCTGGCGAATTAACAACAGCTTTAGCTATTGATGAAGGCAATCACCATGATCCTTTTGCCATTGACGCCACTGCAGTTCTTGATGGAGATGAATGGGTATTGAATGGAAAAAAAGTATTTGTTGTGGATGGCGCAAGTGCAGATAGTATGTTGTTAGTGGCCCGAACCTCTGGTAAATCAGGAGAATCAAATGGTATTTCCGTATTTGTTGCTAACAAAGATAGCGCTGGGTTGGATATCACTAAGATATCGACAGCTGATTCTAGAAATTATGCAAACATTGAAATGTCTGATCTTAAATTAGACCAAAATGCTTTACTCGGTGAGCAAGACTTGGCTGGCGAAACTCTTGAGAAAATTCTTGATTTGGGTCGCATTGCTATTTCAGCAGAAATGTTAGGAAATACCGAAGAAGCTTTCGAGGTTACGGTTAATTACCTCAAAGAGAGAAAGCAGTTTGGTGTGCAAATCGGATCCTTTCAAGCTCTTCAGCACAGAGCTGCAAAAATGTTCTGTGAAATTGAATTAACTAAATCAGCAGTAATTGCTGCCATGCATGCTGCAGATGAAAATTCAAATGAGCTAGAAAGACTTTCTAGTCTAGCTAAGTTTCAAGCTGGAGAAACCCTCCATCTAGTAAGCAATGAAGCAATCCAAATGCACGGTGGGATAGGCGTAACTGATGAATATGATATTGGTTTCTATCTTAAAAGAGCACGAGTTGCTGAACAGATCTTTGGAACCTCAGAGTTTCATCAAGCAAGGTATGCAGATATAAGCGGTTTCTAATGTCCTCAATAAAAACCTTACTCGAGACAATGCGCATGCTTCGAGATAAGGATAATGGATGCCCATGGGATATTGAGCAGACTTTTGAATCGCTCTCTCCTTGCGTTGTCGAAGAAGCATATGAGGTCTCAGATGCAATCGCTAACAAAGATTATGAAAATCTTAAAGAGGAGCTTGGAGATGTTTTACTTCAAGTTATATTTCATGCAGAGATAGCCAATGAGACAGAGTTATTTAACTTTGATGAGATAGTTGATTTATTAAATAATAAATTGATTAGAAGACATCCTCATGTCTTTGATGGAGCCTCAAAGCCTCTTTCTGCTAAAGAGCAAACCCAAGCATGGGATGCAATAAAAGCACAAGAAAAAAAACCAAAGGATACTCGCAATACTTTTGATGATATACCTGCGTCATTACCCCCAATTTTAAAAGCAAAAAAAATACAAAAAAAAGCCAGCAAAAAAGGTTTTGATTGGAAAGAAAGCATTGATGTGATCAAAAAAGTTGAGGAAGAGTTAAAAGAGCTCAAACATGAGATCCAGCAAAATAATAAAGAAAATAGCCAAGAAGAATTAGGAGATTTACTATTTTCTATCGTTAATTTAAGTCGACACTTAGAAATCGATGCAAGTGAAGCTATTAATCAAGCTAATCACAAATTTGTAAAACGCTTTAGTTTGATGGAAGAAGAGATTGCTAAAGATAATCAGGAAATAGGCAATCTAACCTCAGATGAGCTTGAAGAATTTTGGGTTAAAATAAAGTCACATGGGTAAATTAAAAAGATTTTTTATAGGTATCCTGACCTTTTTTGCAATTTTAATTATTCTCAGTTTGTGGTTAATCCCCCTTTCAATCACAAATATTCCTAGAATTATTCCTAATAAAAATTTGAAGATTTATTTAGGCTCCATTTCAAATGAAATGGGTAGCGCGACTGTCGCTAGCATTACCTCGGCTTTAAGAATATTGCATAAGCTTGAATGGGACTTCCAAATACCTAAGGATGTGAATACTGAGACTTGGTACATTGCTATGAGTAACCACCAATCATGGGCTGATATATTTATTTTATTGGCTGCAGGTCATAAAAAAATACCCCTTCTAAAGTTCTTTATGAAAAAGGAATTGCAATGGATACCAATTATTTATTTAGTACATAAAACAGTAGATATGCCATTTTTATATAGGCATTCGAGAGCTCAAATTCAAGCAAATCCAGAATTAAAAAGGGTTGATTATGAGAATGCAAAGAAAGCTGCAAAAAGGTTTTCTAGAAATCCCTCTTCAGCATTTAGCTTTGCTGAAGGGACTAGATTTACTTCGGAAAAGCATTCTGCACAGGAGTCCCCCTACTCTAATTTATTAAAGCCAAAAGTAGGAGCTCTGGCTATTGCTTTATCAGGAATGCCTCAAGTGAATACTTTGATTGATTTTACAGTAGTGTATGCAACTCAAAAAAGATCGACATGGGACTTTCTTTGCGGCGACTTAAGCAAAGCAAAAGTTGTGGCAAAGACTTATGCTTTACCCGAAAACCTTAAAAATAGATCTTATGAAGAAGAAGATGATTACAGGAAGAGCTTCCAAACATTTGTTGATGCAATTTGGTTAGAAAAACAACAAACGTTTAAAGATTTAAAGTTCTAGCTTATTGTCTGCAACTAACCACCCGTTTTGATCAATGTAAATCCATTTCCCTGAAGTCATAACCACGCTTCCAAATGAAATTAACACATCTTCAAAACCATGGTTTTTTTTATTTGTTTTTTGAGCAACCACCCCCTTAGCAAAGATACCTATAGGAAGATTCTTCAGCTCCTCAACGTCTCTAACGCAGCCATTAACGACAATTCCAGTCCAATTATTTTTTACTGCAGATTCTGCAATTTGGTCTCCAATCATGGAGGCATGAGTTACACCAGAGGCATCAATAACTAAAACTTTATTTTTTCCCTCTCGAGAGAGAGCTTCCTTCACAACAGAGTTATCATCTGAACAAGAAACTGTATAAATCTCTCCAGCAATTGAATGCCTGCTCCCAAAGGATTGCAATGCAAGTTTGCCGATTTGAATTTTCTCGGAATGTTGATCAGATAGGTCTGGCAAAGAGGTCATAACTTTAATTTTTCTATGATATTTAATTTATCTATTATATCTATTCTTCTTGCGTCATTTTCCAAGTCCGCCCAAGAAATTGATTCTGAAGCTTTTAATCTAGTTACTTTTTGTGACTGAGAAATCTTTTCTTTCTCTAGAAAATTGATTGCCTTTATAGCTGCAGGTCGATCATTGCAAATCAATACCATGTCACAACCGCTCTCTAATGCCTTGCCCACTTTGGCTTCAATGCCTCCAACATAATCTGAGCCCTTCATTGAGAGGTCATCACTAAAGATTATTCCGGTAAATCTCATTTTATTTCTTAAAATATCTTGCAACCAAAATTTTGAAAAGGTTGCTATCTCTTTATCAATATTTATAAAAGATATATGAGCCGTCATTATCCCGCCAAGTTGATGCTTTAAAGCATCGAAAGGAAGCAAGTCATGGCTCTCAAGTTCTGATAAAGATCTGATATCTTGAGAAAAAGTGAGATGGCTGTCAGCAAAGATACCACCATGTCCTGGGAAATGCTTACCAGTGGCCTGCATTCCCGCTTGATTCATGCCCTCAATAAAGGCGCTTGCAACAGCAATAACCTGCTCTGGATCATCGCCTATTGATCTATCTCCAATAACAGAACTTCTAGAATTATCTAGATCTAAAACAGGTGCAAAACTTATATCTAATCCAGATGCAAGCACCTCTGAGGCCATCAACCAACCTAGATCGGTTGCAAACGGAAAGTTTTTATCACTATCTGAATTTAAAAATGCAGATAGTTTTTGCATAGTCGGCAAAATTGTATAGCCTTCTTTTAAACGCTGAACCCTTCCCCCCTCTTGATCTACTGCAATAAGAAGCTTTGGATTGATCTTTCTTATTTCTCCGCATAACTCTTGAACTTGATCTCTTGAAGAGATATTTCTTGCAAATAAAATCACGCCCCCTACGTGTGGATTGAGCAGTAATTTATTTTCTTCTTGAGTAAGCGAGGCTCCATCCAGATCGAGCATTAATCTCCCAAGAAAAGATTTGCTCATAATTTTTCTTTTAATGCATGAATTAATGCTTTGGTTACCTCAGGATCCCCTGAGAAAATAGAGGGGGCTATTCTTGAAGCAATAGAACCATATCGATCAAAAATTATTTTTGAAACTTCGTCAGGGGTTCCAGTCACTGCGATGCTCTCTAAGATTTCATCTGAAATAAGATTTGGAATATCTTGCCACAATCCTTTTTTAGTCAGGTTGTTAAGTTCTGGCTGAATACTTTCCCAGCCATGTTGCTCTAAAACTACTTTATAGGCAGGAGTAGAACCATAAAACCCAATTTGTGCCTTGCAGGCATCCCTTGCCTTGGCAATTTCTTCATCGGTTGTACCCGTTGCAACCATGACACCCAGTGAAATATCAAATTCTTTTGACGTTGATAATTCAAGTCCTTTTTTTACAGATGGCAAGGTAATATTTTCAAGAAACTTAGTTGTATGAAAAGGATGCACAATAAATCCATCACCAGATTCAGCTGCAGCTTGAGTCATTAATGGTCCCACGCCTGCAACATATATTTTCGGAAGACCAAATGGATTTTCTCCCGGATTAAAAATAGGAGTCATAAGAGTATGTTGGTAAAACTCGCCTCTAAAATCCAGATCTTTGCCTTCATGCCAACACCCCCAAATAGCTTTGATAGCATCAACCATTTCTTTCATCCGTTTTGCAGGTGAAGACCATGCCATAGAGTATCTCTTTTCAATATGAGGTTTTATTTGGGACCCTATACCGAGTGTAAATCTCCCTTTGGACATCAACTGAAGATCATAGCCAATATTAGCTAAAGTCATAGGGTTCCTAGAAAATGCGACTGCTATTGAGGTTAAGAGTTCTAACTTTTCTGTAGCAAGAGCGGCGGCTGCAAGAGGAAGAAATGGTTCATGTGGTCCTTCAAAAGTATAAGCGCCATCGTATCCAAGATCTTCTAGCTCCTTGCTAGCTTTTGAAGCTTCTGCTGGATCTCTAGTAATCATTGAACAGTCGATTTTAATTTTTTTCATATTGAATTATTTCCACTTAATCATGAATGATTATGATGGATGTATTCCAATTTGTGTATCCCGAGTGGTAATATAAAAATCAGTCTATTACCGATAAAGGAAAAATAATGAACTCAAAGATTTGCGAACTTCTTGATATTGAATTCCCTCTTGTTGCATTTACTCACTGTAGAGATGTTGTTGTAGCAGTATCAAAAGCAGGTGGATGCGGCGTGCTAGGCGCAGTTGGGATGACTCCTGACGAGCTTGAAGAAGAGCTGAAGTGGATTGATGATCATATCGATGGGCTTCCATACGGCGTGGATGTGTTAATCCCTAATAAAATGGCAGATCAAAATAAAAAATTTGATGCTGAAAAATTAACCTCGATGATTCCTCAAGAATATGCAGATTTTAGAGCAGACATCTTAGAGAAGCATGATATTGAAGCTGATGAATTAAGAACAATTAAACCTGCTGCAACTTACATGGCTGAAAACACTAAGGAAGATGGTGCAAAAGCTTTACTGGATGTTGCATTCAGCCACCCAATTAAAATAATTGCAAATGCATTGGGCGTTCCACCCGACTGGATGGTACAAATGGGCAAATACAATGATGTAAAAGTTGCTGCTCTTTTAGGCACAGCACAACACGCGATCAATCAAGTTAAAGCAGGTGTAGATATTTTGGTTGTTTCAGGTACGGAAGCTGGCGGTCATTGTGGCAGCGTTTCTACCATGGTCTTAATCCCTGAAGTTCATAAAGCTATTCAGCCCTATGGCGACGTTCCAATTCTTGCCGCAGGAGGAATCGCAACTGGAAGACAAATGGCAGCTGCAATGAGTATGGGGGCATCAGGTGCTTGGTGTGGGTCTGTATGGTTAACAACAGCTGAGTCTGAAGTTCCGCCCGTAATTAAAGAGAAAATGGTAGCGGCAACTTCAAGTCAAACTACTAGATCAAGAAGCAGAACAGGTAAGCACTCAAGACAGCTTGTATCTGAATGGACAAAGGCATGGGAGACAGACGGAGCTCCTGAGCCACTTCCACTGCCTCTTCAACCCATGGTGGCAGAACCAGCTTTAGCGAAAGTTAATAAATTAGCAGAAGGCGGACATGAAGGCGCCAAAGAGCTTTCAACTTACTGGGTAGGTCAAGGCGTAGGATTGATGAATCAGACAATCTCAGCAAGCGATGTTGTGCAAGAATTTAAAGAGGACTTTATTGAAGCCTATGAAAGATTATCTAATTTTGTTGGCGATTAATTATTCAGGTTCCACATATCGAATAGATACAGCTCTTTTAAATCCATCCCTATCAAAAAGCATATCTGTCCAGCGTTTGATATTAGGCTTAAATGCCTCGTCTATTTGAAGCGACTTAGCTAAATATATTGCATAACTCACACATATATCTGCAATGGTAAATCTATCTGAACACAAGTATTCTCTTGATCCCAAGGTTTGCTCCAACAACTTCAATCTAGCAACAAACCATCTTCTATAACCTTCTGCAGCCTTATCCGCAACACCAACTTCTTGTAATGTGTACCTTAAGACAACGGTTTGAGGGAAGGTTAGAGTAGCATCTGAGTGAGCAAGCCAATTTAAATAATGATGAAAATCAGCCTCATCACTATTAACTTTCAACTCGGTAGGACCATATTTTTCAACTAAATATTGACACATAGCAACTGATTCTGTCATTTCTACTTCGCCATCAATTAAATACGGAATGGTGCCAAGAATATTTACATCCATATATTCTTTATGCAAAAACCTTGGAGGAAATGGCATCATTTCAGATTCATAACTTACTCCCATCTCCTCTGCAGTCCACATTGGCCTTAAACCTCTAGAATCATTGCAGCTATAAATTTTGATGCTCATTATTTTCTCCTAAAAAATAGAAAAGTCATAATTTTTAAAATTAATTTCAAAAATGGTAATTATTTGTATATTATATTACCACTCAATTTTATTAAATAAAAATGCCAAGAAAAAATATTGCTCCTGAAATACAAACAAATATTGATATCAATTCTGATGAATTTATTCATAACAAAAATGTGATGTTAAAGAAAATAAATTTCCTTGATGAGCTTTTAGACAAAGCTGAATTAGGAGGCGGAGCTTATCATCACGAAAGATTAGCAAAACGAGGCAAGATGCCTGTAAGAGAAAGGGTTTTTAATTTACTCGATCCTGATACGCCCTTCCTGGAGATTTCTCCATTTGCTGCTTATGGAACAGACTTCACAGTGGGTGGTGGATGTGTTGCTGGAATTGGGATTGTTGCCGGTACTGAATGTGTAATCTTTGCTAATGATCCTTCGGTTTTAGCTGGTGCCATGACGGTTTATGTTGGAGAAAAATGGAACAGGGCAATGGAAATCGCTCGAGATAACCGTTTGCCCTATATTAATTTTGTTGAATCTGCAGGAGGAGATCTTCGAATGGGTACCGGTAAGAAAGGAGATCAACCACCCATCGCACCCACCATAGGTCATACTCATTTTGCAGCAACTGGAAGATATTTTTACGATCTTACAGAGCTTTCTAAAATGCGCATTCCGGTAATATCAATTGTTTTTGGTTCTTCAACTGCCGGTGGTGCTTATCAACCAGGTATGTCTGATTACAATATCTTTATTAAAGATCAAGCCAAAGTTTTTCTTGCAGGACCTCCTCTAGTCAAAATGGCTACTGGTGAAGTATCAGATGATGAGACCTTGGGTGGTGCAAAAATGCATTCAGAAGTTTCAGGTCTATCAGATTATCTAGCTGAAGATGAGATGGATGCTCTAAGATTATGCAGAAATGTAGTCTCACATTTACATTGGATTAAAGAGGGTCCCTCGCCTATTTCAGATGCTGATAGTCCAAGTTTATCTGAGGAAGAATTACTAGGTCTTGTTGATGAAGAACTCAAAAGCCCTCTTGATATTAGGGAAGTGATTGGTCGAATTGTTGACGGATCAAGATTTGAAGAGTTCAAACCTCTTTATGGTAAAACTATGATTTGCGGATGGTCAATGCTTCACGGATATCCTGTTGGTATATTAGGAAATAATGGTCCCATCTATCCGGAAAGTGCTGAAAAAGCAGCAACCTTTATCCAACTTTGCAATAAACGAAACATACCGCTAATTTTTCTTCAAAATGTCACGGGGTTTTTAGTAGGAAAAGATTTCGAGAGACAGGCTATTATTAAAAAAGGCTCTCAGCTTATAAATGCAGTGTCTAACTCTAATGTGCCTCATATCACAATTATTATTGGTGCTTCATTTGGTGCAGGTACATACGCTATGTCAGGCAGAGCATATAACAATAGATTCACTTTTCTCTGGCCCACAGCAAAAATTGCTGTTATGGGTTCGAAGCAGATTGCTGGAGTAATGTCGATTGTTCGAAGGGGTCAAGCAGCAAGAAAAGGTGAAAAATTTGATGAAAAACTTGATGCTCAAATCGTAGAGACAGTTGAGCAAATGTCAGATCAAATGTCAGAGGGTCTTGTTGCAAGCAGCATGGTTACAGATGATGGCATTATTGATCCAAGAGATACTAGAAGCGTTATTGGATTTTGCCTATCTATAGTTTCTAACTCTTCAATAGATGGTGCTAAAGAGTACGGGGTATTTAGATTATGAGGTGTAATTCAATTCTTGTTGCTAATCGGGGAGAAATTGCATGTCGAATCATGCAAACCGCTCAATTTATGGGTATTAAATGTATAGCTGTTTTTGTTGATGCTGATAAGGATGCTCCATTTGTAAAGATGGCTGATGAAGCCATCAAGTTATCTTCTAGCTACATGGATGGTTCTGCCATAATTGATGCGGCTATAAAATCTGGAGCAGAGGCAATTCATCCAGGATATGGATTTTTATCAGAAAATGCAGCCTTTGCAAGAAAAGTTAAAAGCAATAAATTAATTTGGATTGGTCCATCCCCTCATGTAATCAAAGTAATGGGTGACAAATTAAAAGCTAAAGAACTAGCTGAAAAATCTGGGGTTCCCACTCTGCCAATGACCTCAAATACCAAAGATGTAAAAAGTATTGGCTACCCGATCTTGATTAAAGCTGCCGCTGGAGGTGGTGGTAAAGGAATGCGAATTGTTAAAAAAGAAAGTGAATTAAAAGATTCGATCATAAGCGCCAAAAGAGAAGCTCTCTCAGGTTTTGGTGATGACAGAATTTTTATAGAAAGATATGTAGAAAAATCGCGTCATATTGAAATACAAATCTTAGGTGATGAACACGGTAATGTCGTTCATTTGGGAGAACGAGAATGCTCCATACAAAGAAGACATCAAAAAATTATTGAGGAGTCGCCTTCTCCAAGAATTGACCCATTTTTACGAGAGGAGATGGGTCAAGCAGCTGTTAAATTAGCTAAAAAAATTAAATACTGCTCTGCAGGAACTGTTGAATTTTTATTTGATGATAAAACAGATGAATTCTGGTTTTTAGAGGTTAATACTAGACTGCAAGTTGAGCACCCAGTTACAGAAGAAGTTACAGGAATAGATTTGGTTGCTGAGCAAATCAAGATAGCTAGAGGAGATGAGCTTGAATTTGCCCAAGATGATATTGATTGGCATGGACATGCAATTGAAGCAAGATTATATGCTGAAGATCCTGGAAATAACTTTTTACCTGAAATAGGAACATTGCACGCATATGATACTAGTCTAGCTTCAGAGGTAAGATGGGATTCAGGGGTGGAAGAAGGTAGTGTCATTGGAACAGATTTTGATCCAATGCTATCTAAGGTTATTTCTTGGGCACCTAATAGAATTGATGCTGCAAATAAATTGGCACGTGGACTTGAAAGAGCTCACATGGGAGGTGTAATAACAAATCGTCAATTTTTAATTTCTTGCTTAAGAAATGAAAGTTTCATAACCGGAAATACAACAACAGACTTTATTGAACGCGAAGCTTTGGAAACTAAAAAGAATCTTTCTGTAAATGAGCTTCATCAAACATCAACAGCGCTTGCTTTATGGCTGGCACAACAAAATAGAGTCTCTGACCCTGTTACAGGTTTTATGCCTGCAAACTGGACCAATGGAAGAATGCCGCTTCAAAGGGTTAAGTTGCTTTTTATACAAGATGAGATAGAAGTGCAATATAAATTAAATAAAGATAATTTATATGAGGTTATGGGCTCCATTTGTGAAATTTACCATTGTGATATTGCTGGCATTGATGTGGAGATAGACTCTCACAGATTTTATGCTCATGTAACTGAGGCAGGCAGTGAAATCACTATTAACATGCCGTTTGGAGACGTTAATGCATCTGTTCTACCTAGGTTCATAGAACCGGGTAATGACGTCCCTGAGGGGGGTTTGATAGCTCCAATGCCTGGAAAAGTTATTGATGTAAAGGTTAAAAAAGGCAGTAAAGTAAAAGCTGGGGATACTTTAGTAATTATTGAGGCAATGAAAATGGAACATGCAATTAAAGCAACTGAGACAGGCAAGGTAGCTAAAGTGATGATTAAACTTAATGATCAAGTTGACAACGGAGCTACCCTTCTCGTTCTTGAAAAATAGCATGAAATCTCAAGCCATCCTTTCAAGCAAGTCTCCTCAAATTGGAAAGCGCCATCTTGAAGTGATGGATGAGCTAGAAAGTATGCTTGATCAAGGAAAGTCATTTTCAACAATGTCTGATCTTGCAAAAAAATTGAAAATTTCATTAAGAACTCTATACGAAATTGCACCGAGCAAAGAGGAGCTTATAGTGACAACAGTTGATAGAGTATTAAAAAAACACGGTAAGATTGCTATGGATGCAATGAACACTCATTCATCTCCAATTAAAAAATTAGAAAGTTTTTTAACTGTTGCCAATCAAGCAGTTGGGCCAAGATTTGAAAGATTCACACTATCTCTTAGTAGTTTAAATTCGTCTAAGCCGATGGTGGATTATCATGAGCAATACATAACTGACCTAATAAAAAATCTTTTAGATGAAGCGAGAATTAAAAATGAGATCAAGGAAATTGATACTCAGGCAACTGCATTACTATTAGGAGGCCTTGGTAGATATTTTCAATCTAAGAAACTCTTAAAAGTTTTACAAAAAACTCCTGAACAAACTAGTAACTTTTTAACAAAAATTATTATTGATGGCATAAAAATGGAGAAATCTTGAGCGAAGAAATTATAAGGATTGCGAATTGTAGCGGCTATTACGGAGATAAATTATCTGCAGCTAAAGAAATGGTGGATGGAGGGCCTATAGATGTTCTGACTGGAGACTATTTAGCAGAACTCACCATGACAATTCTTTTTAATCAAAAGATGCAGCGCGGAGAGGATAAAGGATACGTTGGTACTTTTCTTAAACAAGTGAAAGCAGTAGCTAAGTCATGCAAAGAGCAAAATATTAAAATTGTTACAAATGCGGGTGGCTTGAACCCCTCTTCTATGGCTAATGAAATAGAGAAAATCTTAAATGAGCTCAATATTTCCCTCAAAGTAGCTTACATAACTGGCGACGATTTAATGCCAAGAATGGACTCCTTAAAAAATGAAGGAGAATTATTTATTAACATTGATAAAAATATCCCGATTGACAAATCAGGATGTCAAACTCTCACAGCAAATGCTTATCTTGGGGCCTGGGGAATTAAAGAGGCATTAGATGAGGGAGCTGATATTGTAGTATGCCCAAGGGTGACGGATGCTGCAGTAGTCATTGGTCCAGCAGCATGGAAATTTAATTGGAAGAGAGATGATTATGATGCATTGGCTGGCGCATTAGCAGCCGGTCACATCATAGAATGTGGTTGCCAAGCAACCGGTGGGAACTATTCTTTTTTTAAAGAGGTGCCCAGCTTTGACAATGTGGGCTATCCAATAGCTGAAATCAAAAACGATGGAAGTTTCTACATTACTAAACATCCAGGCACTGGGGGTTTAGTATCTACCGGAACTGTAACAGCACAGCTTCTGTATGAAATTAGCGCTCCCGCATACTTAAATCCAGATGTTATAGCTCATTTTGATACCTTGAATATTGAGGAAGTCTCCAAAGACAGAGTTTATGTATCAGGTTGCAGGGGAAGCTCACCAACTAATACTCACAAAGTCTGTATTAATCTTGCTGGTGGTTATAGAAATGGTATGGAGTTTATTCTTACAGGCATAGATATTGAAGAAAAAGCTCAAATTATTAGTGATGCACTATTTCACTCTGTTGGAGGCAAAGAGCAATTTGATGAGGTTTCAATTTTATTAGATAGAACCGACAAAAAAGATCCCAATTCTAATGAAGAGGCAATGGCCTCTCTTAGAATTTCGGTCAAATCAAAAGATCCTGATTTAGTTGGCAGAATGTTTACAGCAAAAATGATAGAGCTGGCTTTAGCCAATTATCCAGGATTTTTTACTGGAGGAGGAGTAAGATCTGGAGGACCGGTCTTAGTCTATTGGCCTGCTTTGATAGATAGCAAACACATTGAAGAGACTGTTCACATAGACGGCAAAGAAATTAATGTAAAGCCAACTAATCAACTCGATTTAGAAGAAACCTATTATCAAAAAAAACCAATTGAAATACCTCCTCCACCATCGGGTCAAACTCTCAACAAACCATTAGGAGAGCTTTTTGGTGCTAGATCTGGTGATAAAGGCGGTTGTGCGAACATCGGTGTATGGGCAAAAAATGAAAATGCATTCTCTTTTTTAAATAATTATCTAACTGTCGAAAAAATCAAAGAATTGATGCCTGACATAAGGGAATTTGAAATAGATAGGTATGAGCTTCCAAACATACTTTCACTAAATTTTTACATCCATGACATATTAGAAGATGGAGTTTCTTCTAATACCAGAAAAGATGGCCAAGCTAAATCTCTCGGGGAATACTTAAGAGCTAAGTATGCAGATATCCCTAAATCTTTATTTGAGGAAAACATATGAGCGTAGATAAATTATCTTTAGAGGGTTTGAATTTTCAAGCAACAAAAGTAAGTATTAAAAATAATATTTTAACTATTACATTAAATCGACCTGAGAGAAAAAACGCATTAAATAATGTGATGATGAATGAGCTGAATTATGCTTTAGCGTACGCGAAACAAGAGAGAGAAATCAGGGTTGTTGTTATTGATGCGGAAGGAGATATTTTTTGCGCTGGAGCTGATCTAAGGCTTGCTAAAGAAGATTCTAATGTCCCAAAAATAGAGGGTGCAGATGACATCAGTTTCTCTCTTAGAAGACTACACAAACCAGCTATATGCAAAATTCAAGGCTCTGTTTTAGCTGGAGCCTTGTTGATTTTAACCAATGCAACACATGCCATAGCAGTCGATACTGCAAAGTTTTCAGCACCTGAGATACACAGAGGCTTATGGCCTTTTATGGTCATGGCTGGATTGTTCAGAGTTATGCCTAAAAGAGCTGGACTTGATTTTATTATGCGAGGTCAGCCCATCAATGCCAATCAGGCTGAAAGATGGGGGTTGATTAATGAATCTGTAGCGGCTGATGAATTGGATAAAAGAGTTACCGAACTGGCTGAAGAGTTAGCTAGTCTGGCGCCAGGAACTATGCAATTTGGTCTAGAGGCATATGAGAAGCAAGACGCTTTAGAATTTGATGAGGCTCTGCCTTATCTACAAAAACAAATTGCTAAATGCTTTGAAGGTGATGATGCTAAGGAAGGTATTGCTGCATTTTTAGAAAAAAGAAAACCTAATTGGAAATAAATAAGGAAGAATTATGGATTTAGAATACGGGCCTGAATATCAAGACTTCTCTAAAGAGGTTGAAAGCTTTTGTAAAAAATATAAAGGATTGTCTTTTAAGGATGGTTCTAATAATCCATTAGGAAGTTCAGGAGGTCCTGGTGGCCCCCAAATGTCTAGGTCTGAATGGCAAAAAACCTTAATTGAAAATGGCTATTTTGCTCGCTCAGTTCCAAAAGAATATGGAGGATATGGCGGCGAAGCAGATATTCTCAAAAGCAGAATTATTGCTGCAGAATTTTCAAAATCTAACACTCCGGGAGCAATGGGTGGTCAAGGGATTGATATGCTGGTTCCCACCCTATTAGAGATGGGTACTGAGGAACAAAAACAAGCCTATATAAAACCTACACTTCATGGAGAAATGATTTGGTGCCAAGGTTACTCTGAGCCAAATGCGGGGAGTGATCTGGCAAGTTTACAAACTAAGGGGGAGTTAGTTGGAGATGAATGGGTGATTAATGGTCAAAAAATATGGACCAGTACCGCTCAATACTCACAAATGTGTTTTTGTCTTGTTAGAACTGAACCAGATGCACCAAAACATGCTGGAATAAGCTACTTATTGATTCCAATGGATAGCTCAGGTATTGAAATTAGACCACTTGTTGATATGACTTTGAAGGCTGGATTTAATGAAGTCTTTTTTACAGATGTGAAAATTCCTGCAGGCAATATTGTAGGCAAAAGAGGTGAAGGCTGGGCAGTTGCAAATGCAACTTTAGGGCATGAAAGAGGTTCCTTGGCTCCACCAGATGCAACCATGAATAGAGTAAATATGCTGATGCATTTAATGAAAGAAGAAACGTTGGATGGAAAGCCATTAATTGAGCATCCAATTTACCGAGATCGATTAATGCAAATTCAAGGCAAAGTTTTAGCCCAACAATCTCACGCCTTAAGACTTTTATCAGCTAAGTTAAATCCAGGAGCTGATGTCAAGTTAGGCAAAATGATACAAAAACTCACTGGAACAGAGTTAAGGCACGAATTAGAAGGCCTTGCCATTGATGTCATGGGTGAAATTGGAACCTTGTATGAAGATAGCCCGCATCTTAAAAATGACGGTACATGGCAATTCATATACATGTATTTTCTCGGCCTCATTATCGGTGGAGGAACCAGTCAAATTCAAAAGAATATCATTGCCGAGCGAGGTCTAGGCATGCCTAAAGAACCAAAAGTAGAAGGAGCATAAAATGTATTTTGGCTTATCAGAAGAACAATCATTTTTTCAGGACAATGTAAAAAAGTATCTAGAAGAACATGCCACCATAGATAATATTAAACATATTACTAGTGGTGATAAAAAAAATCTTTCTACAGAGATTCATCAAGGCCTTCTTAATCTAGGTATAAATGGGCTATTGATTCCAGAAGAATTTGGTGGTCTAGGTCTGGATTTGCTCTTTGCAGCTGTTGTTTCAGAAGCCTTGGGAGGTGGAGCGGGCCCTACTCCATTTATTGCACCCTATGTTATGGCACCAACAGCTATTAAGCATGCAGGTAGTAAAACCCAGCAAGAAAATTATCTTTCTAAAATTACCTCTAATGAAAATCGTTTTGGAGTTGGGTTTAGTGAATTCATTGGCAAAAGAAATGATGCTGGAATAACTTTTTCAGACAATACATTGAACGGAAGAGCTATGTTTGTGCTCGATGCAAATGACGCAACGCATTTATTGCTTGCAGATGAAAAAGGTCAGATATTTGTTGTAGATGCAAAATCTGCAGACTTAGAAATAGTCAAACTAACCACAGTTGATAAAACCAGGCAATATACAGAGGTGATTTGCAAGAACTTAGAAGCAGAACTTCTAGAACATTCATCTGATTCAATAAATCCAATCAATCAAGCAATTGATGCTGGGAGGATTATGCTTGCTGCAGATTCTCTTGGCGCTTCACAAACCATGATAGACAAGGCAGTTGATTATGCTAAGGAGCGCAAACAATTTGGCAGAGCAATAGGATCATTTCAGGCTGTAAAGCATATGTGTGCAGAAATGGCTGCTGACTTGGAGCCCTGCTACGCATTAGTTTGGCACGCTGCGCATTGCCATGACCATTCTCCTGATGAGGCTAGATTAATGGCTTGTCATGCAAAAGCACACGTCTCCGAAATGAGCAAAGGAATAGCGAAGAAAGCTATAGAGGTTCATGGTGGCATGGGTTTTACAGATTTGCTTGGCCTGCATTACTGGTTCAAGCGAATTGGATTAAATCGTCAAATTCTTGGTAGCCCAGAACTTGTTCGAGAAGAAGCATATAAAACGCAGGTTTAAATTAAATTTTTTGAAATTACTTCTTCTAAAAGATGTAAGCGATCATTGCCAAAAAACATTTTTTCTTTATAAAAAAAAGTCGGTGAACCAAAACCCCCTCGCTCAATTAATTCATCAGTATTTTTGATCAATAGATCTTTGGCCTCCTGCGAAGCTATAAATTTTTTAAATTCTTCAGTATCTAAGTTTGAATTCTTAGCAATGCAAACCAATAAGTCTTCCTGACTAATATCTTTGCCTTCACTCCAATAAGCTTGAAATACATTATCCGCAAACTCAGCTAATTGATTTTCTTTGTTTGCAAATAAACAACCTCGCATTGCCTTGACGGAATTAACTGGAAATACTTCCGGAAAACTAATGCTAATTCCTCTGACCTTTGACCATAAATGTAAGTCATCATTTGAGTAGCTGAGCTTTAAAGGATTAGGCTTTTTTCTAAACTCATACACGTCTTGATTAACGGTATTAAAAACTCCTCCAACCAGCACTGGCTTCCAGTCTATATCTAGCTCATGTCTTTGTGATAATGATACAATTTCGGCAAAGGCTAAATATGTCCAGGGACTTGAACAGTCAAAGTAAAATTCTATATAGTTAGCTTTCATTATTAATAAATATTGTAAATTAATTATCTTGTTTAAACAGAAAAAAGCTTTGAGCTTCTTAGCGATAATGTTGCTTAGCATTGGCGTTGGGGCAAAAATAAATATACCGGTATCAGAGGAAAAACAAGTTCTGTGCCAGGAAATTTATAAAAAGATGGTCAACGAACATTTTTTTAATGATAAGGACTTGACCTCCATTAATGCTGAAATATTTGATGCATTGGTGGATCAGCTAGATTCACAGAAAATATATTTCACAGAAAATGAAATGGCATCATTTAAAAGGAAATTTTCTCGATTTGACGATCCAACTAGCTATCAAAAGAAATTCTCAAAAAGCCCTCTTTGCTCTATAGATTTAAAGTCTGAGTTTGCATTTATCAATCTATACTTTAACCGGTTAATTCAGGCAACTAATTATCAACTCAAAGAAGTTTCTGAAAAGAATTTTAATTTTACAAAAGAAGAAATCATCTTAATTGATGATGATCAAAAAAAATGGCAGAAGAGCATATTTGAGCTTAAAAAAATATGGAGAAGACTAGCAAAAAATGATGTTTTAACATCCATGCTTGCCGATAAAGAATTAGACGAAGCAACAGAAACTATTGAGAAAAGATATAAAAATAGACTCCGTAGAATATCTCAAAGAAATGAGGAAGATATCTTTTCAATTTCTATGAATAATTTGACGTCTTATTTTGATCCACATTCCTCATACTTCTCTCCTAAATCAGCTGAGGATTTTGAAATGACAATGAGTCTTAAGCTTGAGGGAATTGGGGCCTTACTTACAACAGAAGATGATTACCCAACCATAGTAAGTGTTGTGCCTGGGGGTCCAGCAGAAAAAACAGGAAAAATTAATCCAGATGACAAAATAGTAAAGATATCTCAAATTGAAGAATCCGATTCAACTCCAACTGATGTAGTGGGATGGAGAATAGACGAAGTGGTTCAATTAATTCGTGGCAAAGCTGGCACCCAAGTCGAGTTAGAGCTTATCCCAGGAAAAACAGAGGATTTTAGTGAAAGGAAATTTGTAACAATTACAAGAGAAGAGGTGAAACTGGAGGAGCAAGCAGCAAAATCAAGGGTAGTTGAAATTCAAAGAAATTTTCAAACAATAAAAGTTGGCATAATAGATTTACCCACTTTTTATATAGACTTCAAAGCATGGCGAAATAGAGATCCTGATTATAGAAGCAGCTCAAAAGATGTTGAAACCATACTAAGAGAATTTACCGATCAAAGAGTTGATGCGGTTTTGATTGATCTCAGAGGTAATTCCGGTGGCTCACTTTTTGAGGCAAATAAATTAACTGGATTATTTGTTTCCTCTGGAGCAACACTGCAAGTCAAAGAGAGCAATGGCAGCGTAAGACCCTGGGGAGACGCTCGAGCTAAGCAAATCTGGAAAAAACCAATGGCAGTTATGGTAGATAGATATTCTGCATCCGCATCAGAAATTTTTGCAGGAGCTATTCAAGATTATCAAAGGGGGATAATCATCGGACAAAAAACATTTGGTAAAGGGACTGTTCAAAAATTAGATAATTTAAGCTCGGGACAAATCAAAATCACTGAATCAAAGTTTTATAGAATTACTGGGGCTGGGATGCAAAGCAAAGGCATACATCCCGATATTACATTACCAAGCACATGGGATATTGAAGAAATTGGTGAAAGTTCATACGATAGGGCTCTTCCATGGGATGAAATTAAACCAGTGCGTTTCAAGAAATTTTCTATGAGGCCAACTTTGATTTCAAAATTAAATGATGAGCATTTAACAAGAGTAGACCAAAACCCTAATTTACAATACATCCTTGATATAAGAAAAAGATATGAGATCCAAAAAAACAAAGAAGTGATCTCCTTGAACTTAAATAATAGAAGGGTTGAAAAGGAAGAAAGACAGTCATGGTCTTTAGATATAGAGAACAAAAGACGCGCCTCTCTTAATTTAGAAACTTTTAGTTCTTACAAAGCTATGAAGGATTACAATGATGCCAAAGAAACTGAAGATGATGAGAGGGATTCTGAGATAGACGTGGATGATGACTATCTTTTAAATGAAGGCATGCAAATACTTTCAGACTACGCAATATTTAATCAAAACATTTACCTATCTAAAGCCGCATAAATATGAAAATTGTTTCTTTTAATATAAACAGCATAAGAGCTCGCCCCCACCAACTTATTCATCTAAGAGATACCATCGATCCTGATGTAATTGGAATACAGGAAACTAAAGTAAATGATCCTGAGTTTCCGATTGATGAAATTAAAAAAATTGGGTACCACCCAGAATTTTGGGGGCAAAAAGGCCACTATGGGGTGGCAATTCTAAGTAAAAAAAAGCCTGAAAATGTCCAAAAGGGTTTTATAGATGATTCAGAGGATGACCAAAAAAGATTCATACAAGCTACTTTTAAATGGAAAAGAAAAAAAATTACTATCATGAATGGGTATTTTCCTCAGGGAGAAAACAGGTCGCATGAAACCAAATTTCCAAAAAAAATAAAATTTTACGATGATTTAGAAAATCACATCAAGAAGCTTAAAAAGGTTGAAGAGAATTTGATTGTAATGGGAGACTTTAATGTTGCTCCTACAAAATTAGACATTGGAATTGGTGAACAAAATATAAAAAGATGGTTACGCGATGGAAAAACAGCATTTCTTCCAGAAGAAATAGAAATGTGGAATAAAATTAAAAACTTAGGTTTTGTAGATTCTTGGAGAAAGCAAAATCCTATGGAGGGATCGATTTATTCTTGGTTTGATTATCGCTCAAGGATGTTTGATGATGATCCTAAAAGAGGATTGAGAATCGATCACATACTATTATCAGACAATATAGAGCATGCAATCCTTGATACTGGAATAGACTACTCTGCTAGAGCAATGGAAAAACCATCAGATCATTGCCCAATTTGGCTAGAATTAAAATAAATTTTTTTAAGAAATTTTCTTTTTTCTTTTAGATTGAAAAAATTTTCTAAGCATATCTGAGGATTGCTCTTGCAAATGCCCTCCACTAAAAAGCACTTTATGATTAAGATAGTCTTTATCTAGAAATTTATCAATTGATTCAATTGCTCCTGTCTTTGGCTCATATGCACCAAAATAAAGAGAATCCATTCTGGCATCCACTATTGCTTTCGCACACATATGACAAGGCTCAAGGGTTACATAGATATCACAACCCTTCAATCTATAATTTTTTATAAATTGACTTGCCTGATTAATTGCATTGATTTCTGCGTGAGAGGAAATGGAGTTTTTTGAGATAACTTGATTAAAGCCTCTGCCAATAATTTCTTCATTGTGAACAACAATAGCGCCAACCGGCACCTCATTATTATCAAATGCTAATTTAGCCATATTCATGGCCTCAATCATGAAATAATTAATACGTTTTTTTGCTAACAACAAATTAAATATTTAAGGACATTTTATAGAAACTTGGCCCATTCTTTTAGCGGTCTTCTCTGTGACTTCAAAGAATTAACTGCAGCATTGTCATCCCTGTAGCCTATCGCCATGCCACAAAATAAAATATCATCATCTTCAGCTTGAACAAATTTAGAAACACTATCATGTTTTATTGACCAGGCCTCTTGAGCGCAAGTATCTAAACCCGCTTCTTTTGCTAACAACATAAAGGTTTGCAAGAACATTCCTAAATCGGACCATTGAGGTGGGCCCATTTGACGATCAACGAAACAGAATAATGCACATGGTGCTCCAAAGAACCTAAAATTTTCCATAACTTGTGCAATTCTTGCATCTTTATCTTCTCTCCCAATGCCCAAAATGTTATACATTTGCTCGCCTAACTCAAATCTAGAAGTCCTGTAGGGTTCTTTAAGTTTTGGGGGATAAATATCATATGCTGGAATTTCAGCCTCAGTCCAGGTTTTTTGAAATTCAAGAAATTCGCTCATTGCAGAATTATTCACAACAAATATTTTCCAAGGCTGAAGATTGCCTCCAGATGGACTTCTAGAGGATTTCTCTAGAATTTCTTCAATGAGCTTATTCTTAACAGGATTACTTGAAAAAGCTCGGATGGATGCTCTCAATGCAACAGCTTCGGAAACATTCATCTAGTTTAACCTCTTAAACCCAGAGTGGCACTCAGGACCATCAAGTAGTTTTGATATATTTTTTCCATCCTCACATTCAGCTATGGTTAAAAATATTGGTTCTAATTCTGCAAAATAGGAGTTGATAATTTCGTCTGTATGAGCAGTACAAGAATAAATACTTGTTCCTGCTAAATAACCCTTTTTTAACATTTCTTGGGTAATTAATGTTTTATATGAAAGTGCATTTTGACTATTGAATGAAAAGCCAGAAAGAGAGTCAAGTCCAAAAAGCTCCATATCAAGACTATACTTCTTACCAAGTAATGCCCATCTATCTCTTATTTTGGAGCCAGTTTTGGTTATCAAATCCCAAGATTTTGTTTTTTCCATAATATCAAGCGTTTTTATAGCTGCAGTTGGCCCAATCCTCTCAGTCCAAAATGTACTGCTAATAAAGCTCGTTTGAGCAGATTCCATAACTTCAGCTCTTCCAATGATTGCAGTAATTGCATACCCATTACCTAACGCTTTGCCAAAAATAGCAATATCTGGTTGAACATCATATTTTTTATGGAGCCCGCCAAAAGTTTCTCTGAAGCCTGAGGTGCACTCATCAAAAACTAATACGATATTTTTTTCAGAGCATATTTCTCTTATTTTCTGGAGAAAATTATCCTCTGGGCCTGCATTCCTCACAACCTCCATCTTAATTACACCAATATTTTCCTTCAATATCAGTTTTTCCAGGCCTGTAAAGTCGTTATACTTGAAAGGGAATACTGTTCCTTTTAGGTCGCGAGGAACTCCGTTTGGATCTAACCCTGGTAAAAGGTGACCATCCAAACTTTTATTACTGCCTAAATTTGCAGATAAGTACCAATCGTGCCAACCATGATAACCACATACTGCAACCTTATCTCTTCTTGAAGCAGCCCTAGCAATTCTTATTGCTACTGCATTTGCTTCTCCGCCTGTTCTTGCGAGCCTACCCATATCTGCCCATGGGTGCATATCTATTAATTTATCTATCAAATGAACTTCTTCGGGACAATTTAGTGTTGACATGTTTCCTGCATGAACAGTTTGCAAAACTGCTTCATCAACTTCGGGGTGACCATATCCTAGTATATTTGTCCCAATGCCCATGAAAGACATATCAATATACTTATTTTGATCAAGGTCCCAAACCTCGCAACCCTTAGATTTTGAGAAATATGCTGGCCATTGATCTGGTAAAAACATTTCTGGTCTTTTTGAAAGCAGCATATTGCCGCCAGGAATAATTTTTTTGGAATGTTGATATAATTTTTGACCCTTACCCATATGCTCTGTCTCGTTTCTTAGTAAATTTTGATTTGGAGAAAAAATTTCCGGTTTATCTATACTTAATTTTAGTATTTTACTCCAGTGAAATAAAATATTTGGATTAAAATGATCAAAAACATTTTTTATAACCTCAAAATCCTCTCTTTCATCTATTGTCCATCTCATATTAGATAAGTCATCTTTATATAAGATATTATATTTTTTAGGATTATTTTTCTTAATAAATGGGGTCACATGCTCTCTTTCAAAAAAGTCTGTAGATTGCTTATTTGCTTTTTCCAAAGAGTCAAAACTAAATACTTCAACATCTAATCCATCCGGATATGATGGCGGATTTACATTTGAAACATATTCATTGTTGCCATCCAAAAAGTTTGAAATGACTCTATCAACTATAGAAGAATCTATAAAGGGACAATCTCCTGTAATTCTAACAATTACATCGATACTATGTTTATTTGCAATATCGTAAAAGCGACTTAAGACGTCATTTTCACTCCCTCTTTCACATAGGTACCCTAGGTCTTTAATATGATTTTCAAGCAAATCATTTCTTGAATCATCTGAAGTTGCAACAATAATTTCATTCAACAATGAAGATTGGGCCAATCTATTAATGATGATTTCAATAATTGTATAGTTATGAATTTTCTTCATAACCTTTCCAGGCAATCTAGTTGACCCCATACGAGCTTGAACAATTGCAGCTATTTTCAACTGATTGGCCAATTTGAAGGGTTTAATAATAGCTCATCATCACAGGAAATGTCTGGAAAAATAAATGGTCTGTTTCTGGGATTAAAAGCTTCTATAATTTGCTTCATCTGAATATTATTATCAACACCTACAATTACTCGATCTATCTGGGGCAATGATAGTGGATAATGCAGACATGTTTCTAAAGCTGTAGCATTATTTTCATTCAACCATTTATGCCAAAAAGAAATGAGGTCATTCCATTTATGAAAATTGGCTGGAACTTTACTTAAAGGCAACAAAAGTAAACCTTGTAAAAAAATTGATCTTGCATGAATTTCTATGCCAGCATCATTCAGTCTTTTTAACCAACCAGTTGTTAACATTCTCCTATCAAAAATATTAAATGGAACTTGTATTATATCTACCTGGAATTTTTGAAATACTGAAGCTACTTCTTCAGGTCCGTATGCAGAAACTCCAATTTTATGAACTAACCCTTGTCTTTTAAGAGAAATCATAGCTTCAGCAAGTTTTGCTCCATTCTCTCCAAATAATTGTGAGGTATCATGAACAAGTAATCCATAAGCGGTCTTTAAATTCATTCTAATAAGAGATGATTGCATTTGATCATATGCCCATTCATCAACATTTTTAGTAGATGGAGGTATTGGTGGTAATTTTGTAACTACTTTAAACTTACCTACTCCAACACTACCGAGAGATTTTTCGCTCACACCATAAGATATTGATGTATCTAAAGTGTCAATACCTTCTTTGTCTCCAAATTTTAGAATCTCATTAGCTTCCTCGATATTTACTTGTCCAGTCTTATTAGCTATTCCATAATCCAGCCCAAATTGAACAGTTCCAATAGCAATTCGATGAGCCCTTTTTTTTTGTCTCTCTAGCAGAAATAGTCTTTCTGCAAATTCGTAATCTTCTGGGGTGTCAATATCAATTACTTTATGGCGAGGCAGGATAAACATTGTTGACTCATTAGAGAACTCTCCTAAACCTGCAAGAACTGCATCCAATGTTGATAAGTAAAGTTGACCGGCATCATGATAAGCATCCTCACAATCCTGCGTTCTTGTATTAATATGTTCAGGAGAAAACATCTCAATTCTTTTATCATTGTTTAAGAATAGTGCCCTTTGAATAGGATATTCATATGCCCCACACGCTATTAGACTTTCTGATTTGCTCTCAAGCAGAAGTTCTAATGCCTCCTCTATATCTTTTGGGGTAATAAAGACCGCTGATGGATATACGGTAAGAATGAGATCAGGACAGCCAATATTATTAATATACCACTCAACAGCATGTTTGATGACAGGGCCTGTGCCAATATTATCATCAGACAATTCATCAGGCCTTAAAAACGGAGCCTTTACATCCAATGATTCAACCAGCTCCTGAATTTCTAAACTGTCAGTGGACACAATAATGTCATCAATTAATCCACATGACTTTAGAGTTTCAATCGGCCAAGCAATCATAGGCTTTCCACAAAACTCTTTAATATTTTTTTTTGGTATCCTTTTGCTACCTCCTCTAGCAGGAAGGATTGCTAAAATTTTTGGTTTTACCATAAAAGTTTGTAATTAAATTAAAGTATTAATTATTTTAACCTTAAGAGATAAAAAATGTATCTTTAAAGTTAAGACTGAGTGAGAGTAATAACTAGGTGGCTGCTAGAATTTAAATCTTTTAGCCATGATTGAATGATTGCTAATTGATCGTCATCGAATAAAGAAATGTGGTTAAAATTAGATTGGCTGTTTTTACTTCTTGAGATAAATCTCTTAACAATATCCACATCAAAATTTCCTGGTGTATCGATTTTTACAACATCAAAACCACAGCGTATTGCAAAATGAACAATATTTTCCGTAGTGAATGCTTGGAGATGCATAGGAGGAAAGATACCATGAGCTAGTGGTCTAAAATCATTATATCCTAAACCAATATTGTCAAAACCTTTTCCATTGGGTGTACTAAAATGAAAGATCCCATCTTTTGCGAGAATATTTTTCATAGAAATCATAAACTCAAATGGGTCGTGCAAATGCTCGATTAATTCAAAGTTTAAAATTAAATCAAAATTATTTGGAAAATTTTTAGCAAAATCTTGAGCAGAAGAGGCATAAAGGTCTACACCATCGGTCACAGGATTTGAAATAGCAGACTCATCTATATCCACTCCACTGAGATGAACTCTTTTATCAAGATCATTATCTTTTAAATATATATGTAAATCATTTAAAAAAGATCCTGATGAACACCCAATTTCTACTATATTTATCGTATTCTTGTTCAATAGTAATGAGTCAATAAGGTTCAAAACTTCTAAGAGCCTCTCAGATAGAATAATACTCGAGGATCCTTTTCTCGATTGTGAGAGCTCTTCAAATTGATCATTTGAAATACAATGATTGTAATAATAGTCTAAAGCTTCAGCTCCTGGGACAGGATTAACGTATTCTGAATTACATGTCCTGCATTTCACTACACTATATAAATTAATAAAATCTTCTTGTTGATCAAATTTTTCCCCCCCGCATATTGGACAAGGTCGCTCTTGAAATGAAGATGAAAATTTATTGTGAACTTCTTTAGCATCTTTTATCCTTTGAGAATAAAGAGTTTCTGTCTGCTCTTCAGTTCTATTATGCTGAAAAAAATCTATATAGTTGTGTGTATTATTATTACTCATAATTTTAATTTAACTTTGCCACAGTCATGGCAGGGTTTCCACCAGTAATAACATTTAATGACTGAATATATTTCAACATTATTTGCTTTCTAGTTCCTGCAATATTAATTTAGAAGCTAATTTTGCCCCATTATTATTAAGATGAACAGCATCAAAAAACATTGAGATATTTTCTTTAAAAGAATCATTTATCAAATAACAGAAAAGAAATTCAAAAAACTTTGAGCCGATCGATTAAAGTTACCATAGGGAACCCTTCTAGTCATAAATAATGATCCAACATCAGCATTGTTCCAATGATAAAGGCCGGTTAAAAGACCGAAGAATAATCTATAGTCTATTAGTATTTCTGAGTAGGAAGATTCTTTGCACTTATAATTTTCAGGGATTTCAGATAATTCTCCATCCATACAATTCAATAGAAATCTTTTATATTGAGTATCTTTATCTAAAATGGTGAAGATAAAGGTATATTGGCCTGTTATTTCAGATTTTGATAAAGCATTATGAGATGCTTTATTTATTATGCGAAAAAAATCTATATTTTTACAATCTAAGCAAAAATCTTGCTGATAATCTAAGTTCATGTTTGAAATTTCTTTAATTCGTAAATCAATCTCATCCTGAGGATATAAAGCATTTCTTTCATTTAACTTTAAGCCTGATTCCAGGTTAATTGAGCCTCCTGGATGAAGGACAATTGCATCATGATCAATATTTTTGACCTCATAAGTATCCGGAACACCTCTGTATTGATTGAGATACGAAAGATGAGATCCTAAAAGATACTCTCCAGCAAACGGAAGGCGATACTTGGCATCAAAAAATTTCTTAAAGGACTCATACCTATCAAATCCTTTTTGTTTCTTTTGATCAGCTTCTTTGATCAAAAATTCTTCTTCTTGTTCAAGATCAAAATAGGTTTGTGGATAAGAGCTTGCGCCAGCATATCCTAAAGCCATTAAGTCCAAGCCACCCTCAAGGGAATCAACTATAGATTTTAATGTCTTTACATGAGAGGAATTAAATATACAGTCATTTAAATTTAATATTGTTTGCTTTGAAACTAGATCATGAACAATTAGCGCTGAATCAATATCTGATACACTGCCCATATCATTTTCCTCGATAAAAAACTTAGTATCTCCTGATGTAAATTCTTTTATTGGCTGCATTTCAATACCATCGGATTTGGCTTTTAAATATAGATAGTTTTTTTTAAAATCAGGAATAAGTATTGGCTTTCGTCCATATCTTTCAAATATTTGCTGTATAAATATTGGATCATAGTGATCAGGATGAATATGAGAAATGTATATGTAATCGGGCTCTTTAATAAAATCAAAAGGGTCAATTTTTGGATATTGAAACCACGAACCACCAAATACACCTTCAGTAAACCATGGATCGGTTAAGATTCTTAAATTAGAAGTCTCTATTTCTAAACAGGCAGAATATATGTAGGTTATCTTCATATATAATTATGGACTATTCGTCATCAAAACCATCAAGTGCAACTGTATGACGCAATCTCCATTTTCCAGAATTTTCAACCCATAGATGTGGACTTCTAAATGAGTTGACAATTTCATGAAACTCTTTAATTGAAATATCTATGTATTTACAGAATTCTTTGATGTATCGCTCTGGAAATTCACCATCAAACTTCTTGACCAAGTAAGCAGCCTCATCCCTTGTAATTTTTCCATTTCTTACTTCTTGTGCTGCATCATATGTGGCTCTACCAATGCCAAACTTAATGTATGTCATATAAAAATGAAATGGCACGATCTTATCATCTATTTCCGTATACCTTGAGTAAGTGCCTATAGATCTTTCATAGGAGGGCATGAAGCCAGTATTGTCTACAGCATAGTAGTAACATTCCTGAGGATCCCATTTTTCAAAATACCCCAAATAAGTTACTTTAATGCCTTTTTCTAAAAGAGTGCTAGGCGTAGGAGGGATATATGGCTCAAAGTCTCTAAAAATAAAGTCTGTTTTTTCTATAATACTTGAGACGCTTTCACCCCCAAGAACCATGTCCCTTGGATCATCAATGCTAAAAAATTCTGGTTCCATAAATGGATCTGCATTGTTCTCTAGAGGATTTCCATATTCAGCCTGATTCTCACCATACATTATTAAACTAATGCCAAATTTTTCAGCTAACTTTGGTCCAACAATCTTTTGGCCATGAATAAATGGTTGAAAAGGATGTCCAAGATTTTTAAAAGCTAGCTTAGTTAAATAGCTATGTAATTTTCCATTAGGTGTGTACAAGAAACTATCAATACCGCCTATGCGGGATAAATTGTTGAAATTCATCCATCCAGCTCTCGTGAACATATTTGGGGCCCATGTAATAGCAAGAGGGTTCATCTTATATTTATATTTAAGGATATGAGCTTGAAAAGCACTATCTTTGCCTCCGCTACTTGGAACCAAAACATCATATCCGCCATCCTTGCTCCTAAATGGTTCAAGTAACTCAAATAACAATTCTTCTCTTTCTTTCCAATTTGTTTCAATTTTAGTTTCAGCATATTCACATGCAGAACAAATACCTTCTTTGTTGAAAGAAATTGTATCCTTTTTCATATTCTTATTTTTCATTTCAACTGTGGAATTTGGTCTTTGATTAGAAATTACACATTTATTACAAAAAGTTACATTTTCTGGCAAGCCCCACATTGCATAATTACTTTTTTTCATTTTTTAGCAATACTTATGAAGTTGTCTAGGATTTGCAGTCCCTTGATTGAACTTTTTTCTGGATGGAATTGGCAGCCATATATGTTTTTATTTTTCATAACTGAGCAAAACTCAATATCACCATATTCTGAACTAGCAAGGATAGTATCTGGATCAGTTGGAATGCATATATAGCTATGAACAAAATAAAAATCATCCTCTGGAGTTATTTCATTTAAAATTGTATTTTCCCATTTTGAAGAATTTTCGATTAAATTGTTCCAAGCTACATTTGGAAGCTTGTCTTTAACCGAATCTGGAAATTTTTTTACTTCGCCACTAAAAAAACCCAAGCCTGGTGCGAACCCAAATTCGTCACTGCTTTCTAAGAGCAATTGCATACCCAAACATATTCCAAGGAGCGGCTTACCGAGCCTGATATATTCGGACAATATTTCTGGTAAATTTCTTTTTTCAAGCTCCTTCATTGCTCTTTGAAATGCACCAACACCAGGAAGAATAACTGCATCAGACTCTAAGATCTCATTTCTTTCTGAAGTTAAAATAATTTCAATATCTCCTCCATTATGTGATAAAGCATTAATAATACTTTGAACATTTCCTATTGAATAATCAATAATTGCTATTTGCATTTTCTAACCTCTATACCGGAATTAGAGAGATTATTTTTAATTTCTTCTACATTTAAAAAATTATAGTGAAGCAATGAAGAGATTGCCGCTGCATCGCAATGAGATTTTTTTACAAGAGAAGAAATATGATCGCACTTTCCAGCACCGCCAGAGGCAATAACTGGTATATTAACTATTTCAGCAATCTTGCAAACAAGCTCCTCATCAAACCCCTTCATTAGACCGTCATGATCAATTGAGGTAACCATAATTTCGCCAACCCCGGCTCCTGCAAGCATCTCAGCCCATTTAATAGCATTTACGCCTGATCTATGTTTTGCATTATCCATAAAAGCTTCCCAAGAATATCGATGACGTCTAGCAACCACAGATCCAACAATTGCTTGGGAACCATAGTTATGCACTGCTTCTTTTATAAAGTTCATATCTCGAAGTCCCTGACTATTAATAGCAACCTTGTCCGCGCCAGCATTAAGGGCTTCCTGAATATCATTCAAATTCCTGATCCCACCTCCAATTGTGATTGGTATAAAAACTTTTTTGCAAGTTTCACGAAGAATTTTTACCAAGGAATTCCTATCATACAAAGAAGCAACGGCGTCAATAAAAATTAGCTCATCGATACCATCAATATAATATTGATATGAAAAATTTTCAGGATTGCCAATTTTTCTTAATCCCTCAAGACATTTTCCTTTAACAACATTTTCATTGTTAATATCGATCCTACCTATTAATCTGAATTTATGCATATTTATTCACAAGCAGAGAAAATATATTAAGTTAAAAATTTAATATTCATAATAAATTTAAGTTGTATTATAAACTCTATTTAGTATCAGAAGTGCCTATGATTGCAGGAATAATCATTAATAAATCTATTTTTTGTAAATTTGGATTATGATGCTTCGCCAAATTCAAATTCATTACAATCAAACCTTGGTAGATAATATCTGGATGACGAGATATCATCAGGAGAAATTTCTCTTGACTCTACATTAAAAGCAAATTCAACATTTTGTTGTTTTAGAATATTCAATGTTGCTTTATTAAATGAATGGAAACCGCCGAAAGGATGGCAGTAAACTTTAGTTTTTAATACACCTAATTCAGATAAACATTTAAATGAATCGATGATCTGGATACTTTGTTCTTTTTTCGAGATTTTACTCATTACAGGATGAGTCACTGTATGAGAACCAATGATCATCTGGTTAGTACTCATTTCCATGAGATCATCCTCATGTATATAAAAATTAGAGTGGCTGAATTCATAATTAAACTTCTTGGCAATCATATCGATCAATGATTCCCTATAAGAATAATCGATAAAGTAATTTAATAACCTTTTAAATTCTACTACTCCAGAATAATTATCTTGAGAAACATATGTATTCTGGCGAAATTCCTTAACTTTTTGATCCTGGATCATATCCTCTGAAATCAATTCAGAAATTGAATTTAAAAGATCTTGGCCATTAAATGCCCCACATAAGAGATGAATCTTATGAACATCCAGTAGTTTGCCTTGAACATATGGCTGAGTTGGGACGAAAAACATTCCCCATAAACCTCTTTTTAAAAGTTCAGGATACACATATTCATAATGACAATGCATTGCATCATCAAATGTCAATAAGACTTTTCCCTTTTGTAAGGGCATTTCACCATTGTTAATGAAATTTTTCCATTCGTCATATCGCACAAATCCAAAATTTGATTCAAATAAATCAAGTTGTTTTTTAAAATTCTTAAAATCAAGAAAACGAAAATTAGGATGTGAAGATTGATATTCCCTTACATAGTGATACATTATTGCTTTCATGATTTCAGCGCCCTATTTTTAACAATATATGGAAAAGATTTTTGGTTGTGAGTTTCTAAATAAGTTTGAATCATTCCGTTTGAAAAATTTTTATATAATTTTATGCACGCATTGACATCAAAATCTTTATTGAAGTAAAGCTTCCCCTCTGCCTCTGGCTGAACCTCCTTATGCAAAAAAGAAAAATTTGAGATTATATCGGCATAAACATCTGTCATTTTAGCTATCAATCTATTTCCAATTGAATGGGGGCTGTCTCCCAAATATATATCTGGTCGAATTTGGTGAATAATTTCTCCGGTATCAATTCCAGCATTAATATGCATGAACGTTGCTCCAACAAATTCTGGTTCAAGATTTATGAATGGCCAAATATTAGTAGCCGTGCCTCTATAATATGGAGAGAGCCCAAGATGAACATTTAAAAACTTTCCAGAATATATATCGAGCAATTCAGATTTGATAATAGAAGATCCATAGCAAATAATTAAATCTGCATTTAAAGATTTAATTGAATCTACTATTTTTTTGTCATTAATTGCTCCTTTGGGAATGAACTTTGAATTCGATTTATCTGGCAGCACGTTGATTGAAACTCCAAAAAAATCTCTTTCTGCTTGAGTTCGAGCATCAACATGCATCAATTCAATCTGACTTGCACCAGAATTTGACTTTAGTCTATTTTCAAGACTTTTTTCTTCACCCTCGCAAAATGTTGCAATAACATCGAATCTTGAATCTAGTGAGACTTTTGATCTGAAGAATCTATGCCGTATTTCACTTCCGGTTAAGATAATTACTTTCATTTAAAAATGGGTGATAAAAATATAAGAGATAAAATGGTATTAGTTACAATCCATCTTTAAAGCTTTCCAGGGCACAATTATAAATAACTTCACAATCTCGTAGCAATTTTTTATCAATAGTCGATAGATCAACATTATTTTTTCTGTCTAAGGCATTCAAGTCTATCCCACTTTCTGCTTTGAAGGATGAGTCAGAAAGAATATGCTCTGAATTAAATGTAGGTATTAAGAAATTTTCATGAAAATCAATTTCAAGTTTTTTACAAATGTGGGTCATTACAGTTCGAGTATCTCTTAGCAACTCTTCAAAAATCACCAAATGAGTTCTTGAATTGGATCTTGCATTCATCAATGATTTTTCCGCAGAATGAAGCCAAAATCCAAGAGCGTTATTTAGATTTTTGTATTCCTCAGAGTGCACTGATGCGCTCGCAAGCCAAGAAATAGGCTCACGAATAATTGAAATAATTGCTCCATCTGGATATATGTCATAAAAATTTTGAACACTTTTATCATGCATAATAATTCTTGGAGTGAATGCAGAAACATATCTTTTTTTGCCGCCAAAATTTTTAAAATTTAAAAAACTATTAAAAAAAGATGAAAAATACGCATCAAAGTGATCTCTTTCAGATGACTTCTGTATGCTTTCAAAAATTTGACGTTGCTTTATAAGATCAAATAAAAATTTATTGCTCAGTTCATTTTTAGCAACTGATTCTTTGATATAAATTTTTCTTTCAGCATAATTTCTTATGTAGGATTGTTTGTAACAAATATAATTTTTTTTTCTTGACCAATCCCACTTCGGAGAAGCAACAACTAATTCACTTGGATATGCATATACACTTTCTACACCATCAAGCAGTTGCGATAAAAGTGTCCCGCCACTTCTTTGCATTTGGGATATTAGGATTAAGGGCTGATTGATTGAAATTATATTGCGTGAATCTATTCTCTTCTTAAAAGAGAATTGAATGGTATATCTTGAAATTTTTAAAAGACTTAAAATTTTTCCGTAGTATTTTTTAAAAAAATTAAATAAAAAATTTGGGAGAATAGTTTGGAGGATTTTTTTGATGGAAGCTTTCATGAATTTTTTAAGGTAAGTATGTATATTACTTCATTAAAAAAATTTTAGTATGACTTGTAAATATATTTAATTAAAATGAGTGTTCACCAGATGCATTTTGGCTTTTGATATGATAATGAAAGCACTTTGCTGATAGATCAGACCTTTCAGAATTTGCAATAAACCAAATAAATTCGCTTTTAGCACCAATTTTTTGAAAAAAAGAATCGTCGAGTATAAGAGACTCCTTTGGAATAATGGTCCTAGAAATTGACTTTAATTTACCTAATTGACTATAAAAATCTATTTTAACTTTCTCAGGCTTGCTATGATTATCATTAAAGGACAAACCTAAAAATGATCTATACTTCTCATCACATAAAACTTGACCCCAGCATAAGCCTTTTTTTGATTTGGGTTTAAAGATTTGTTTGTTAGCTAAATTTATTGCAATTGAACAATCCAGTTTTGAATTTGTGTCTTCAGCTCCATAAATTAGTTGATGTGTCACTCTGGTTGGTATTTTTCCATCTTCACACTTTGCATAAATTTTATATAAAGATGTATTTTCAAAATTAGCATCAGAAACTATTTTATTAATATCAAAGTAAATAGATTCATTGGATGGAGAGGAAATATATTTAGACTCACTGGTATATTTCTTATTCCCATCATATACCTCGATAAATACCCTGATGTTAGAAGGGCTCATAATTGGATACATTTTAATTCTGTTTTTACAATCTGGAAAAAATGGATATGTTCTATAACTCTCAGAATTATCAAAATACTCCCTAAATTTTGAGCTATCGTAGTAAGAATGATTTGCAGAAAAAGCTTTTGTTTTTTTATTCATTACTCCTGTAAGCATTCTTCCATAAAATAATTTTTGTTTTGGCTGGGAGATTCTCAATACTGGGTTGATCTCTTCATCTAGGTTTTCAAATATCGAAAACATAGATTTTTGATTTTTTAAAATAAGATCTTTAGATAAATAAAAATTTTTATTGGTTAATCTTTTTAACTTTATTTTTTTATTGCCAACAAGATTTTTCTTTTTATGCTTTATGGAAATATCTAAAGCATCGTCCACATCAAATGGGCCTGTCATAAAATTAAAAAATGTATCATAATTTTTATCTATAGACATATCTATAGATGCTTCAAGTTCGTGCCTAGAGTTAATCTGATCATCTTCAAATACATCATTTAAAATTCGATTATATGAGTGAACGCTATTTATAAAATCACGACCAATATGATTTACCATTACTGCAGGAAATGGAATAAACAGATTTTGACTAGAAAAAAATTCTATATGAAACTGTCCTATATCACCGCAGTCATCAAACAGGTCCTCAAGTATAAAAGAATAAACTTTTGGTTGGTCAACTTGAATAGAGGTTGAATCATGCAAAGCACCATTTTTTGATACAGCAGTGACTTTGATCATGACATTTTTATTCTTGCGCTTGAGTAAAAAATGATTCAGAAATGTAATATTTGAATCAGTATTTGGGAACTTGGGAACTAAAAGAGAACTTCTATGAACAGTATTTTTAAGTTGATTTTTGTGATAGTTTCTTCTATTTTTTTCAACATCTAAAAATGGCTTCATTTACTCATAACCTCATTAGTATTTAACATCAATTGAAGAGAAATTATTTGTTCATTAACATCTAATTTTGTGTTTACAAGGGATGTGAATGACCTCTTGTTCAATTGTATAAAATTTTTTCTAAAAGCACTTGCTTGATCTCTTTTGTAGATTTTCACGTTTTTGTCATGTTTATCGATTTTAATTTCTTCTGATAGTACATCAAAATCTAATATAGATAAAAAACCTCCATCCATCAAAACCCTTCCACACTCTGAAACAACATTTTTAACAGAGTTATCATCAAGAAAATACATAAAAAATCCTAGATGGATCAATGCAAATGAATTATCTTCAAATTGACTTAGATCATCTGCAGTTCCTTGTGATATCTTTAGATTTGGGAAATGACAATTTGCATAGGAAACTGACATTTCACTGGGATCTAACCCAAAGGAATCTGCTTCTAAAGATGTCGATAAAAAATCTAAACTAAATCCTGGACCGCAGCCAAGTTCTAAGATCTTCTCATTTGGTAAAAAATTTTGCTCTTTCAACCAGTTAACTAAATATGTAAGTGGGAAGGATTTATAATCTGTTTCTAGATTTTTTATATTTCGAACAAACCAGTCATTCCCAATTACGTTATATCTGCTTTCTTGATTCATAGGTAAATTCGTAAACTAAATAATATCAAAATGATATCAAATAAATAACTATCTTGGAATCAGGTCAAAAGCCAGCACTAATCTATTTTCTGTTGATTTGAATGGAATTGTAAAGTGATGAAGAGATGATGGAAACATGCAAAGAGTTCCCGTAACCACATCAATAATTTTTTGATTTTGAGAATCATAAGGTTCTTTACCGGAATCATTCAGTCCTAATACTAAATTACCACTATCTTTATTTAATTTGGGAGGCACATTGATATATATACTTCCACTTATCCATCCTTGCTCATGCATGTGTGGTTTCAACTCACCGCCGCTTTTCATGCTAATGACCCAACCGCTAAGGTTATTATCATGCGGCCATTTTATTAAAAAACCTTCAGTGCTATCTTTAAATGACTTTCTATACTTTGCTATCTCAGAATAAATTATTTCTTCAATTTTCCCTTTTGCGGAGCCAGATTGAGCAAAAATATTTCCCGCTGTCTGAATTCCATTCTTTAAAAGACTTTGACTTCTATGTTGAATAGTCTGATCAATCAAAATATTTTCAACACCTTGAATAAAAATATTTTGAAAATCACATTGTCCTAACAAGTTTGTTTTATATACATATTTCAAGGGTTCATTACAGAAAGGATTAAATCTTTCCATGTCATAATGAATATTAGATTGAGAAATTAATGAACCTAACAATGCATGATTTTCATTGTTATTTAAAACTTTATCTAAATGTGAGTAAAAATTTGATTTTTGATCAAGCTTAAAAAAACTTCTCAGCAAATATCCACTGCCTATTTCATTTTTATTAAGACTCAGCCAGTCTAGGGCCTTTTCAGGTCTTCCTGCCTCTTGCAAAATAATGCCTAAATTATTATGTGCTTCAAGGTATTCAGGATTTAAATCGGTCGCCTTAAGGAAACTTGCTTCAGCTTCTTCTAATCTACCTAATTCTTTAAGAGTAACGCCCAAGTTATTATGGGCTTCGGCATAGTCAGATTTCAATTTAATTGCATACCTGCAAGTAGCTTCAGCTTCTTCTAGTCTACCTAATTCTTTTAGTGTAATTCCTAAATTGCTATGCGCTGCTTCAAAAAAAGAATTCAATAAAATTGCTTTTTTATAACTATTTTCTGCTTCCCTCAATCGACCCATGTATTTCAATATATTTCCAAGATTATTATGTGCTTCAGCATAGTCAGATTTCAATTTAATTGCATGTCTGCAAATTCTTTCAGCCTCTTCATTTTTGCCTAGCTTCTTTAGTATAATTGCAAGATTATTATGTGCTTCAGCATAGTCAGATTTCAATTTAATTGCATGACTACATTCAGCCTCAGCTTCCTCTAATTTACCTATTTCTCTGAGAGTAACACCTAAATTATTATGTGCTTCGGCATTGTGAGGCTTCAACTCGATTACATGCCTACAAATAGCTACGGCTTCATTCAACTTGCCTTGTTCACTCAATACAAAGCTCAAGTTAATGTAGGCTTCAATAAAATTAGCTTTATATTTTACTGCTTCCTGATAGCTTGACTCAGACTCATGCAAAATACCAAGATCCTGCAGAACTAATCCCAAATTAAAATGAGCTTCAGCAAAATCAAATCTCAAGGCTATTGCTTGAGAATAATTCAATTTAGCTTCCTCCAATTTCTTAAGCTTCTGTAATACAGTGCCTAAATTGTTGTGAGCTTGAGCATTGTTAGGTTTAAAGGATATTGCTTTGCGATAAGCTTCCTCAGCCTCTTCAAATCTATTCATTTCTTTTAATATATCCCCTAGGTTATTATGAGCCTCGGCAAAATCAGTTTTTATTGAAATGGCTTTCTTAAAACAAGATTTAGCTTCTTCATACCTTCCAAGATATTTTAGGGAGGTTCCCAAGTTATTATGAGCTCCAGGATCTTCAGGATTGATCCTTGCAGCATTTTGATTTGGAAATAATGACTCAGAAGATCTATTTGTTTGCATCAGTATTGCACCAAGAACTTTCCAACCAAATTGGCTTTCAGGAAATTCATGGGTAAGAGAAATTGCCAACTTTTCTGCATCAACATATTTCTTACTTTGATAAAGCTCAAAAAGATTTTTCAGTTTTGATTGGGCTGGGAGCTTACGACTAGAGGTTTTCACAAATTAATAACCTAAAATCTCAAAATCCTTAGCAAAAATCTGCTCGACCCTTCTTTTCTCAAAATCTTGCATTTTATAATAAGAATTTTTACTCTTATTTATATGTATTCCCGGAGGGTAATTAATAACCATCGCTTGAAACTGAAGCCTGATTTTTTCTCTATCTTCAAATGGCAATAAATGCTTTACTAATAAAATTCCATCATTATCCAATCTTCCCAGTGCTTGGAGCATGATCCCCATATTGTTGTGGACTTCAGCGAAGTCTGGCTTCGATTGCAATACAGCCCGATAAAGGCGCTCAGCATCTTTTAGCTTACCTGGTCTATGTGCTTCTACACCTTGTTGTGCTGCTTCCTCTATTGTCAATTTCATAGCAAGCTCTTGAACGCTCCTTAGCAAATAAATTACTAATTATTAAAACTTGTGTTAAGTATATCGATTTTTAACTAATACGCTTTAAAAATCTAAGAGGTACAAACCGCCGCTAGTATATTGACTTTTTTCTTTATGGAGAGGTAGCAGTAGGTTCAAGACGTTGACTAGGTTGATCTAAACTCTCTAAGCAACTTGGCAAAGATGCAGCTGGTTTTCTTATGATCATCATACCAATCACTAATTATCTATCAGTTTGGTTTTCTGATAAAGGCAGGCATCTTGTAAAACGGCAGTTTTTCTAATTTAAGTTTGTGCTTATGTACAAAATCATCAACAGATATCGTTTCACCTGCTACCGCATTGTAATCATCAAAGACAACGATTCCACCTGGCACCACTCGTTCGTATAGCAGTTCGAGTGCAAAATCTGTGGGTTCCTTTACATCCATATCAAGATGCAGCAAAGCTAACCTTGTTTCGGGATTATCTGAGAGGTATTTAGGCAATGTTTCAAATACATTTCCTTTTATTAACTTAAAATTTTCAAATCCCTTTGAAGACAGAACATCTTCAACTTCTTCTTCACTAAGCCCATGCCCTCCAACACCTTCAAATCTTTCAACAAAGGCTAAATCATCTTTCACTTCAAGATTGTCAGTTGGAAATTCACCAAATGCATCGAAGCCAATAATTTTTCTTGAATAGTCATTTTCAAGCGCATCTCTAAAACTGCAGAAACGAACTAACGATACTCCCTTGTAAACGCCAAGTTCAAATATATGTCCTGGAATGGAAGTAATCATTTTATATAACTCATAATGAGCAAGCATTTTGTTTAGCCTAGTCTTTGGTGAGAACCAATAAAACCCGTTCTCATAATCCCATACACTTGAACGATTTAAATCACGAATTGTATCTTTCATTTTTAACCTCCAATTTGCTGATTGGTCAGTCAGCATAATACTACTCGAAATTCATCATGTACAGCATTAGAGCAGCGGTAATGCTCTCTTGTAACTTACTTCAGCCTCATCTAATCTTTCCAATGCTTAGAGCATGATACCAATATTATTTTGGACTTCAGTGCTATCATTCCCACTCAATAGTCGCTGATTTACAAACCCTTATAGATAATGGGCTACAAGCACGAAAATAAAAGCGTGTAACTTTCGTGTAACTCTTACTTTCTATTTTTGTTCTGCCCATTAAAACAATTCCTCAGTGTTATTAGCAGCTTAATACATTATAAGTTACAAACATTGTAACATTTCTTAAAGAACTAATTAAATGCTTAATAACAATTAATTTATGCTAAACAACAATAATTAGTTGTAAAACATAAATACCTAGGTTAGGATATGCTCATGGAAATTTGTATCACTTTAGATGTAGAAATGGCGAAAAAGAAGATGTCTCTGAAAGAGCTATCTCAAAAAATTGGAATTTCTATAACCAATTTGTCGCTACTAAAGACAGGTAAGGTTAAGGCTATTCGCTTTAGCACTCTGATGGCTATATGCCGTGAACTGGATTGTCAGCCTGGCGATATTCTCGTGTATGTAAGTGATAACGCAAACAAAATTGATGGCATTTCATGATGAAGTGTGACTAAGAAAATTATATTTAGAGGTTTAATTATGCAGAATAAAGATTATTTGTTACCCGGTGTTGCAGCAATATTAGTAGCGGTAGCTCACCCTATCTACTGGCTTGGAATGAGTCCATCGGTTGGAGATTACGATATATTATGGCAGGACATGATGTCTCTAGGATTTTCCGACATTCTGTTTGCTTCTATTCTTTTATTAACCATCTATATTTATCTCAATCTAAAAAATATTCTCAACGAACAGTTGAACTTTAATCATATTGATTTGTTAGTATTGATTATGGTTGCAATCAATACCCTTTGGTTGGGCACCCTGTTCCTTGATATAGCCAGCGCTGTACTACCGGAAAATATCGTAACGCAAAACAAAGACGCCTTTTTAAAGATTAATCTATCAGTTGGCATCGGTGCAATTGTTATATTAGGTATTATAGATTTGTTAATAGGTATTTTACTTTTAGCGAAATCAACTGAACTTCCTACCTTATTAAAGATTTTTGCCATTATGTCAGTGATACAGGGCGTAATAGGTATGACGGTATTTTTATCAGTAACGTTAATCTTTATCTTCCCGATAACTATGATTATTTTGGCTATGTTTTTTCTACGTAAACCAGAGTCTTTAGAACTCGTTTAAATTTTATTGCCAGCAACTATTGAGCGGCAATAGAAGATATTTCGTGTAACTTTTCGTGTAACTCGGACGAAGGAATGCTTTAGTTACAAAGGGTGTGTAACTAACGTGTAACTACTAAATAACGCAGGAATGGGGGTTGTAGGGCTACAGACTATTCCCACTCAATAGTAGCTGGAGGCTTGCTTGAAATATCATAAACCACCCTGCTAACACCCTCTAACTCATTAACAATTCTATTTGAGACGTGTGCCAAAAAGTCATATGGGAGCCTAGCCCAAGTAGCAGTCATAAAATCTACTGTCTCAACCGCTCTAATTGCAATTACATCAGCGTATCTCCGCTCATCTCCAACAACACCCACTGATTTAACAGGAAGGTATGCACAAAATGCTTGGCTTACTTGGTGGTATAAGTCCGCTTGAATTAATTCTTCAATAAAAATTGCATCAGCATTTTGAAGAGTTAAAACTTTTTCTTGAGAAATCTCTCCTAGAATTCTTACTCCTAATCCTGGACCAGGAAATGGATGTCGATTTAACATTTCTAATGGAAGTCCAAGCTCAGATCCCATTTTTCTGACTTCATCTTTAAATAAATCACGCAAAGGCTCAACTAATTCCATCTTCATATCATCTGGAAGACCTCCAACATTATGATGAGATTTGATCACCCTAGCCTCTTTAGATTCCGATTCAGAAGATTCAATTACATCAGGATAAATTGTACCTTGTGCTAAAAAATTCATCTCATCTTTTAATTTGGCAGCTTCATTATCAAAGATATCAATAAAAGTTCTGCCAATAATTTTGCGTTTCTGTTCTGGATCTGAGACGCCTTTAAGATGTCTATAAAAGACTTTCTTTGCATCAACAACTAATAAATTTAAATCCATCTTATCTTTGAATAAATTTTCTACATCTTCAGCTTCATTTTTTCGGAGCAATCCATTATCAACAAAAACACAAATTAAATTTTTTCCGATCGCTTGATCTAAAAGCATTGCCGTAACAGATGAATCTACTCCACCCGATAAACCAAGTAATACCTTTTGATCTCCTACTTTTTCTTTAATCTCATCTATTCTTTGCTGAATAAGATTTTCCATTTTCCATTGAGCTGCGCACTGACATATCTTAAATGTAAAATTTTCTAATACAGTATTGCCCTGTTTAGTGTGAGTGACCTCAGGGTGGAACTGTAATGCATAAATAGGTTTTTGGGCATGCTCCATAGCAGCTATGGGAGCTGATGCAGTTGAAGCAATTAAAATAAATTCATCTGGCAAAGTTGATACATGATCTCCATGACTCATCCATACATCAATTGAGGATCCAGAGCTAAAGCCATCAAAAAGCATAGATGATTTTTCTAAAAGAATTTGCGCATGGCCAAATTCTTTATTTTTTGAGGAAGAAACTTGCCCCCCAAATTGCTCTGCAAGAGTTTGCATCCCGTAACAAATACCTAGAACAGGCACACCTAATTCAAAAATAATTTCAGGGATTCTTGGAGTATTAGATTCAGTAACTGACTCAGGACCTCCAGATAAAATGACTCCTTTGGGATTAAGAGATTTAATTTTTTCAGTTGAAACATCCCATGGAAGTATTACCGAAAACACATTTAACTCTCTAATTCTTCTTGCAATTAGTTGAGTGTATTGAGAGCCAAAGTCCAACACCAAGACTGTGTCAATATTTTTCTTTTCTTAAGATATAAAAGGTTTAATTTTTTCAGCAAGGTCGGAAAGCTCAGGCTTGAACTCAATAATTTCATCCATAGACAAACCCTCAAGTTCATGAGGAAAGACGAGCCATTTCTCAGTTTCGTGAATATAAAACTCAGGCTTTCTATTTGTTTTATTTTTTTTTGGTTTGAAGTATGGAGTCGCTACTTTAATTTCAGGTGTATTTTTTTTACAAGCAGTTTGAAGATCTAGAATTATTTTTTGAATGGATATACCTGTGTCATGAACATCATCAACTATCAAAAGCGAGTCTTCTGATTCAACCTGCTTAATAATATAGTTCAAACCATAAACTTGGACCTGACTATCTCTCTGATCTATTCCTTTGTAATGAGAGGTACGAATTGCAATATGATCTGAAGGCACTCCAAGGACATCTAAAAACTCCTGAACCGCTATACCAATTGGGGCACCACCTCTCCAAACACCAATAATATAATTTGGGCGATAACCACTTTCATAGACTTGCCAGGCAAGTTTAAACGAATCGCTTAATAGCTCTTCAGCTTGAATAAATAATTTATCCATTAATTTTAAATAAGTGTGTCAATAACTCATGCTTAATCGCATCATAAATTGGCGAGGCGGAATAAGCTCTAATCCAGTTGCAGCAACTCCAAAGACATCGGTCATGCTCGAATTAACTCCATCTTCATCAGTTGCGTTAAGAATCTTAAAGTCTAGTCCCCACTTTTCTCCAACAAAATCAATGCTTGCTGAAAGATTTAACAAATCATATGAATCAATTGCATCAACTATAGAATTATTAGAGACTCTTTGCTGAAAATCTCCTCTTTGAATGTACTGCATTATTCCGGTAAATATACTGCCAGAAGTAAGAACTGTTTCATAAGTGAGGCTAATGTCAGCTGAAAACTCTGGACTTTTAGCTAATTCATTTCCCTTAACATTTTCTCTTAAACCGTAGCGAAGATCTTCTTGACCAAAGAAGTACTGATAAGCATCTACATTATCCAAGACCATATAATCTGAAGTGACCTCTGAATCTAGAAAAGATAAATTCATATCCAAAACCAATGAATCAGTTAAAAGACCTTTAAATTCAATTTCAAGACCAGACATTTCTGATTCAGGGATATTTGCTACCCCGCCTCTATATGGATCTGGATCAGTAGCTTGAAATTGAAGATTCTCATAGGCGTAGGAGAAAACTGCGATATTTGCGCGCGCTCTTCCTTCCATTAAATCTGTTTTCAGACCAAACTCAATTGAGTCAACCGTTTCGGCCTCAAATGTAGGAAATACTAATGCCGGCGCTAGAGGTCTTCCAGCAAGAGAATCTTCTGCTTCTGTAAAACCAAATGTTAAGTTGCTTCCTCCGGGCTTGAAGCCTCTTGCAAAGGATAGGTATGCCATGGCTGAGTCAGATAGGTCAAATTCACCCGTTATCTTGCCAGTTGTCTCATCTGAAGTGCCTTTTTCAGTAAAAGTCTCTACATTAAAAAAGTTAGTAACATTGGTTTCAAAGGTATCCTCTGAATATCTCATCCCAGCAACTAGACGCAAATCATCACTGACAGCATATGTTCCTTGCCCATAAAATGAATATGACTCTCTGATAGGCCGCGCATCGGTAACAAAATCCCAATCAGCTCCAAAAACATCAAACCTTCCTGGGATACCGTAATCATGAGTGTAACAATATGCAGGATTTGCAAACGACTCACCGCACAAATATCTCAATTGACCTGTTAAATCGTTATCTCTGTATCCTCGTATAGTATTTTCAATTTCATGCTCCATATAAAAAGCGCCTATTGTCCAATCAAGTTTCCCATTAAGAATAGGCTCGTTTGAAATTAAATTAATTTCAAAAGTAGTTGTATCTACAACAGAGGTTTCAGGATTGAATTCAGCTCTTTGGTAGCGTGCATATCTGCACTCGTCAGGCTGCGGAAATATTGCTATACAAATTTCTTGGACTGGAGGCAATCCAGGAATAGATTTAACAAAGTCGCCGTAGTTATGTCTATCATTATCTCTAACGACCAAAATATCATCTTCTTGAATGCTAGCCATGGCTTTTAGAGATGCAAAACCCAAATCTGATTCATAAATTGCCGCAAAGATGGAGGACGTTAACTCATGTTTTGAAATAGTATCTTGAGATAACTTTCTAATATTTGGAGTTGGATCATCAATGCCTCGCATGGCTGACCCATTTCTATCAACCTCAAAAAACTGTCCAAAGAATCTTAAGCTTGAGTTTTCATCCAGATCAATCAGCAAGTCTGCCCGTAAACTAACACTGCTTGCATCATCTAAATCTTGCCCAGTGAAAATATTATCACTAAAACCATCTCTTTCAGTGATGGCAAAGGAGATTCTGCTAGCAACATTATCTGCAAGTGGAATATTATTGGATGAACGGAATTTGGTAAGACCATAGTTACCAAAAGTAATATCTGATTTTCCTAAAAATTCATTCATTGATGGTTTTTTGCTAATTACATTAATGGCTCCACCAGTTGAGTTTTGACCAAACAAGGTGCCTTGTGGTCCTCTAATAACCTCAATTCTATCAACATCAATAAAATCAGTTTGAAGGGCAAACGGAGAAGCAATAAAAATTCCATCCATATGAAATGCTACTGAGGGAGCAGCAATAGCATTTTGATTTGTTTCATTGCCAACCCCTCTAATTGAAATGACAGTTTTATAGCCCTCATTTTTAGCAACAGTCACTCCAGGAACAATGGCGCTTAAATCTACCATTGATTCTATATTTTTAGATTCAATATCTTGATCACTAATAGCTGTTACTGCTTGAGAGATGTCTTGAAGACTTTCACTGCGTTTTTCAGCAGTTACAAATACTTCTTCAATTACATTGTCTTGAGAAAATGCAGAGACTCCGCATATCAACAAATAAATAGAAAGAAAAAATCTTTTATTTAAGGA
>QBVY01000004.1 GCA_003283765.1 SAR86 cluster bacterium AG-313-N18 | reverse complement strand
AGAGCTGGATAGAAAAACTGCTGAAGAAATAAATGCTCGTCAATTTGTTGAAGTTGTACTTGCTACCAGTTTTGAAGAAGCTGCATTGACAGAGCTGGCTAAAAAGAAAAATGTACGAGTTTTATGCGTCGATTTGCAACAAGATAATCCATATCCAGGTGTTATTAAAAAAGTGTCTGGAGGAATATTAATTCAAAGTGATGACACTTTTATTGTTCCAAAAGCAGATCTTCAATGCGTTACTAAAAGACAGCCGACCACTGAAGAAATTAATGATCTTATGTTTGCATGGAAGGTTGCTAAATTTGTTAAATCAAATGCTATTGTTTATGTTAAAAACAAACAAACTATTGGCATTGGTGCCGGGCAAATGAGTAGAGTGATTAGTGCTGAGATTGCAAATTTAAAAGCCAAAGAAGAAGGTTTAGAAGTCAATGGTGCGGCAATGGCCTCAGATGCATTTTTTCCATTTAGGGATGGTATAGATAAAGCAGCCTCTAGTGGGATTGCAGCAATTATTCAGCCTGGTGGTTCGATTAGAGATGATGAAGTGATTGCGGCTGCTGATGAAAATAACATTGCTATGGTCTTTACTGCAACACGTCACTTCAGACATTAAAAATGTTCATTTTGGTTATTGGATCAGGCGGCAGAGAGCATGCTTTAGCTTGGAAATGTGCGCAAGATGAATCTGTGTCAGAAGTTTTTGTCTGTCCAGGAAATGCCGGAACTGCCTTAGAAAATAAAGTATCTAATGTCTCTATTAATATTGATGACTTTGCAGCAGTTAAAGATTTTTGCATTGAAAATAATATTGCTCTTGTAATTGTAGGTCCAGAACAGCCGCTTGTTGATGGACTAGTAGATTATTTGCAAACTAATAATATTAAAACCTTTGGGCCTTCTAGCGCTGCTGCTCAGTTAGAGGGCTCCAAAACATTCTCAAAAGACTTTTTTATTAAATATGGTATCCCTACAGCAACTTACGCGGCCTTCGATAATTTTAGTAGTGCAAAAGAGCATATAAAAAAGATTCCATATCCAACAGTAGTAAAGGCAGATGGCTTAGCAGCAGGCAAAGGAGTGATTATTTGCCAAACTGAAAGTGAAGCTTTGGAAGCCTTGGTCAGTATTTTTAAAGACCAAGCATTTGGAGATGCTGGAACAAGTGTAGTTATTGAAGATTTTTTAATTGGAGAAGAGGCAAGTTTTATTGCGGTAGTGAGTAAAGATAAAATTATCCCTCTTGCAACCAGTCAAGATCATAAAGCCGTGGGTGATGGTGATATTGGATTAAATACAGGTGGCATGGGTGCATATTCACCTGCACCGATAGTTGATGAAAAACTTCATCAAAAAATTATTGACGAGGTTATGAAACCAACCATGCAAGGTTTAATTGCTGAAGGCTCACCCTATCTTGGATTTTTATATGCTGGACTCATGATCAATAATGGAGAGCTGAAAGTTCTTGAATTTAATTGCAGATTTGGAGACCCTGAAACTCAGCCTATTTTGCTGAGATTAAAATCAAGTCTTGTTGAGCTTTGTCTTTCAGCAATTGATGATCGGTTAAATGATTATCAAATTCAGTGGACTGATGAGCATGCTTGCGGGGTGGTAATTGCAAGTCACGGATATCCTCAAAACTATACAAAAAATAATGAAGTAATAATTAAGACCTATGATGCAGTTGGAATAAAACTATTTCATGCAGGCACAAAACTTCAAGGCGATAAAGTTTTAACATCAGGAGGAAGAGTATTTTGTGCAACTGCTTTAGGCAAAGATCTTCAAGAAGCTCAATTAAAAGCATATGATCTGGTAGAATCTATATCCTTCGATGGGGCTTTTTATCGAAAAGATATTGGAAACAAAGGAATGAAATGAATCGACTAGATAATTTTATAAATGAGTGCGATATTGCTTTGAAAACATTGTCGTTCAAAAAAAGTGGAACTGGAAGATCATATCCAGCCAATGAAACATCATCTTCCCTTACAAAAGAAGAGAAAAGTCTATCAGCGCAACTAATGCGAGTAAATTTAGCTGGCGAGGTTGCAGCTCAAGCACTTTACAGGGGTCAAGCAATGGTCTGCAAAGATGCTGAGATAAAAAATCACCTCTTGCAAGCTGGAGAAGAAGAAACAGATCATTTAATTTGGTGTAAAAAACGTCTTGAGGAGTTAAATGGAAAACCATCAATCCTCAACCCTGTTTGGTATGCAGGATCATTTGCTATTGGTGCAATATTTGGAAGCTTTGGAGAAAAAACTAGTTTGGGATTTGTTGAAGAAACAGAAAAACAGGTAGTGAAACACCTTGAAAAACATTTGGATAAAGTTTCTAAGAATGATACTGAGACTATTAAAATTTTAAAGACTATGCGAGCTGATGAAGACGAGCATGCTCAAGAGGCGATAGAAAATGGAAGTGAATCTCTGTCTGAGCCAACAAAAAAAGTTATGGGCTTCACCGCAAAAGTGATGACCTCATCAAGCGCTTATATTTAAAAAGAGCCCCTCATTAAGCTTTCTCCAATAAGAAAGACTTTGATATTATTAAGTTTTAGATAATTCATATCTTCCCTGGATCTAATTCCTGATTCTGCAATAAAGATATTTTTTTCTTTAAATAAACTTCTTAAGCGAACCGAATTATCTAGATCAACATCAAATGTTTTTAAATTTCTGTTGTTTGTACCTATTAAAGCATCTTCAAAATGCTCAACTCTGCGAAGTTCATTTTCATTATGCACCTCAATTAAATAATCCAACTCTAGCTGTTGAGCGACATTGATCAAATTCTCAATTTGCTGATCAGAAAGAATCGATGCAATCAACAAAATACAATCTGCACCAATCAATTTAGATTCATAGATTTGGTATTCATCGATCATGAAATCTTTTCTTAAAATTGGTAAGGCAGTAATCTTCTTAACATCTTTTAAATGATCAACACTTCCCATAAAAAAATCTTCTTCGGTTAAAATCGATAATGCGGATGCTCCAAAGGCTTCATATTCAATCGCTTTTTTCACTGGATCAAATTCTTCTTCAATCACTCCTGCGCTTGGTGAAGCCTTTTTTATTTCTGCAATAATGGCTTCATCTTTATTGGAAATATTATCTTTAAATCTCCCTCTAGGAAGATCAAGATCCTCTAAAGATCTTTTTATTTGCTTTATAGGTAGTTCTGCCTTCTTCTGAATAAGACCAGCTTTTGTATGTGCAACAATTTTTTCTAGAATACTCATTAACTATTTGATACCCGAACATAGGAAGCCAGCTTATCTGCAGCCATACCGTTATTCATTAATTCAAATGAGAGCTCAATACCATCTGCAATGGAATCTACTTTTTTTGCGAGATATAAAGCTGCACCAGCATTTAGCGCAATCATATCTTGAACGGCTGATTTATCACCTGAAAACGCTTCTCTAATTAATTGCAAACTGTCATCGGGAGATGTTGCTGTGATTTCAGACAAGGTGCTTAGGGACAAACCAAAATCTTTTGGAGAAATTTCATACTCAGAAATAGTATTATCTTTCAGCTCTGCAACATATGTGGAGTCGGTGATAGTAATTTCATCTAAACCATCAAAACCATGAACAATAAGAGCATGGTCCATGGACAAATTCCTTGCAACTGATGCGAAAGTTCTAACTAAATCTTTTTGATAAACACCTAAGATTTGTCTTTTTGCGCTACATGGATTTGTATGAGGACCAAGCAAATTAAATAAAGTTTTTTTTCCAATTTTTAGCCTAGCTGGCATCACATATTTCATTGATTGATGATGCAAGGGGGCAAATAAAAAAACAAAACCCACTTTCTTAAAAATAATTTCTAGCTTTTTTCTATCATGAGCTATGTCAGCCCCAGCGGCTACTAATAAATCTGCACTTCCAGACTTACTTGATACTGCTTTGTTGCCATGCTTAGTTACTGCTGCGCCCCCTGCAGCAGCCACAAAAGATGAAGCAGTAGAACAATTAAAAGTATGTAGACCCGAACCTCCTGTACCACAAGTATCTATGTGATCTCCATCTCCCAGAGGGTATGTCAAAGATTTTTCTTTCATGACTCTGACCGCAGCAGTAATCTCAATTTCTTGAATCCCCTTTTCATTTAGAGCCAATAAAAAAGCTTCGATAGAATGATCATCGACAGCTCCGGTCATAATTGATTCAATCGCAGACTGCATTGAATGGAAATCAAGGTCCTCTTTTTTTTCTAACTGGTTAATAAAATCCTGGATCATATATTTAAAAAATTTTTAATTAATTGCATGCCATGATCAGTATCAATGGATTCAGGGTGAAATTGAACACCAAATATAGGTCTGGAGACATGCTCTACTCCCATAATGATTGAAGGCTCATCAATAATCGTAGATGTAACCTTTAAATCTTTAGGTAAAGCTGAGCTATCAATGATTAGGCTATGATATCTGACTACTGAATATGGATTAGGAATACCTTGAAATAATAATGAATCAGAATGATTGATAGAAGATTTTTTCCCATGAAAGACTTCAGGAGCTTTGATGATTCTAGCTCCAAATGCTGCACCAATAGATTGATGGCCTAAGCAGACTCCTAATAATGGCACTTGAGATTCTTGAACAAGCTCCACAGAAATTCCAGCCTCCTTTGGAGTACAAGGACCTGGAGAAATAACAATTTTTTCAGGGTTAAGAGAACGAATATCATCGGTGGTTAATTCATCGTTTCTTTTAACCAAAACCTCGTGATCGCATTCTCCAATATAATGAACTAAGTTATAGGTAAAAGAGTCGTAATTATCAATGACAAGAATCATGAGATCATCTCCATCGCATCCATGAATACTTTAGATTTCTGCCTACATTCAAGCCATTCATTTTCAGGAACAGAATCAGCAACCACTCCTGCTCCTGCTCCTACATGAATAGTTTTATCCTTAATTACAGCGGTTCTTATTGCTATGGCTGTATCCATATTTCCATTCCACCCTATATAGCCTATCGCTCCTCCATATATGCCTCTGGAGCTTGGTTCTAGTTCATTTATTATTTCCATTGCTCTTATTTTAGGAGCGCCCGATAATGTACCTGCTGGTAAAGAAGCCTTCAGCACATCAAAATAGCTCAATCCAGAAGCAATCTTCCCCATCACATTTGAAACGATATGCATGACATGAGAATATTTTTCAATAGTCATTTTATCCGTGACAATAACTGAACCAATTTTAGACACTCGCCCAACATCATTTCTTCCAAGGTCAATAAGCATTAGGTGTTCGGCTATTTCTTTGGGATCATTAAGAAGATCCTCTTCGTTGATTTTGTCTTCTTCAGGATTTTCTCCCCTTTTTCTAGTTCCTGCCAAAGGTCTTAAATTAATTTCATTGCCCTCAAGTCTGACTAGAATCTCAGGAGATGCTCCAACTATCTGGCATTCGTCTAAATCTAAAAAATACATGTAAGGAGAAGGATTTAATTTCCGTATTGCTTTATACAAATCAAAGGGGTCTTTATCAAAGTTTGCAGAAAAATCCTGCGCTAATACAACTTGCATTACATCGCCTTCTGTAATGTAATTTTTAATAGTATTTACAGCATCACAATATCCTTCTTTAGTAAAATTTGATTCAAACTCAAAACAGTTTGTAATTTGATTAAATTCTTGAGCAGCACTTTCTTCATATGTGGTTAATATTTTCTCAATATCATCTAATTTGGATTGAGCAAACTCATAAGTCATATTTTTTAGATTGGCATTAAAAATAATATGAGTTGAGTCATTTAAATTATCAAAGATGATAAGTTGCTCTGCCTTCACAAGCATAATATCTGGCATATGCTCTTTAAACTTAGAATCTTTACAAGGGAGTGATGCTATTTTACTTTCAGCATATTGAGCACTTTCATATGCAAAAAATCCTATATAGCCTCCATGAAATCTTGGTAAATTTTCAATGTTCGGCGTGGAATGTTTTGAGATAATTTCTTCAATTGCTTGAAGAGGATTTTCAGCTTTAAATGAATTCCTAACTCCATCAATAACTGTTTCAATTTTTTTTCCAGAAATCTTAATTGTATCAATGCAGCCAAAACCAATAATTGAATATTGCGCCCACCTATCTCCACCTTCAACTGATTCAAATAAAAAATTATTTCGTTGATCAGCAATTTTTGAATACAAGGATAAGGGAGTTTCACCAGGAGCTGAGATCTCCCTGCTCATTGGTAATACTGTGAAATCAGCATCTTTAAAATTTTTGTATTCTTTATCTGTAATCATGAATTTTGTTTACTAAAGATTGATTTTATCTCCAACGGAAATTTTATTTTTTGCAAACCATCCCTGATTCACTTCTAATGCCATTCTGACGCTATGCATAGAGCAGATTGAGTCCTCGGAAAACGGGACCATATCATAAATCTCTAAAATTCTTCCATCAGGTGAAAGATAAGCAACACTTAGTGGCAAGGAAGTATTTTTCATCCACATGCATTGTTTTTTACTTGATGGCCAAACAAAGAGCATGCCAGTATTTTTTTCTAGGGAAGATAGATTCATTAAGCCCTTCCGCCTTGCAGTATCAGTATTAGAAATAATTAAATCTAGCTTTGCAGTTTTGCCTTCGAAACTCATTTCCAAGGCAGCAAAACAAATTGCAGAATATGAAATTAATGAGAAACTAAGTAATTTTTTGACGGAAGCTTTGAATTGTTTTCTCATAATCTGATGATCCAAAAATAGCAGAACCTGCTACAAAAACATTTGCTCCTGCTTTAGAAACTCTTGAAATAGTGTCATTGTTGATGCCGCCATCAACTTCTAAGAATATCTGTTGATCTTGTTGATCAATAATTTTTTTTGCCTCAGCAATCTTCTCAATTGTATCTTCAATAAATTCTTGGCCGCCAAATCCAGGATACACACTCATTAACAAGATAAGATCTATTTCGCCAATAATATCTTTTAACACAGATAAGGGTGTATCTGGATTTATTGCAATACCAACCTTGCACCCAGACTGCTTGATAATGTTTATAGTTTCTGCAGGATTATCTACTGCTTCGGGATGGAAACTAATGAGATCTGCACCAGCATCTGCAAAACTCTTAGCCAATTCATTCACAGGAGTAATCATTAAATGGACGTCTATAAAATCTTTTATGCCATCATCTCTTAATGATCTACAGACCATAGGACCAACTGTAAGATTAGGCACATAATGATTATCCATTACATCAAAATGTATCCAATCTGCGCCAGCTTTCATAACTGAATTTATCTCTTCTCCAAGTCGAGCAAAATTTGCTGATAAGATTGATGGCGCTATTAAAGAATTAGAGTTCATTTTCTAATTTTCATCTTTTAAAACATTCCTTGCAAGGTTTAATCTGTCCTCAGTTCCAACATCAATCCACAATGAATCATCAAAATGAGCACTAACCATAGATTTTGTAATCAAGGGTTTCAAGATAGTATTCCAAAGGTCAAATGGATACTTTCTTGATAGGTGCATATCTAAGATATTTGGGTTTAATATGGATACGCCTGAATAAGTAAAATCATTTATTTTATCATTTATGAAAACAGAGTTTGCTTTCATTGAAAAATCACCTGATTGATTATGTTCAGGGTTTTTCACTGCCACTAAATGCGCTGATTCTATGGTTGAAGGTAATTTATGAAAGTCTAAATCAAAAATAATATCTGCTGTTGATAATATAAAAGGGTCCTTTCCTAAAAAATTCTTTGCATTAACCAACGCTCCGCCAGTTCCGTAAGGGAAAGGCTCATCTACAAAAATTATTTTAGATATTGCATTAATTGACTGCAGTGTCTCCTTGATCTGATCTCCAAGATAAGAGACATTAATTACAAATTCACTCACGCCAAAAGTAATTAATTGATTTATCGATCGCTCTATCAATGAGATCCCACCTACATCTATAAGTGGTTTGGGTAACTTGTCTGTAATTGGCTGGAGTCTTGAGCCAAGCCCGGCGGCTAAAATCATAGCTTTCATAGATTTACCAATTTATCTTCTAATATTTGCAAAACATTATCATTAAGAAAATTAGTTAAACTTTCTAGATTTAATTCTCGCGATATAACTGCTGTATTCATAACAATTTGAGGTAAATCATGCATTCTGAATGAACGATTTAATCTTAGGTAAAGTTCGGTTAGAGTTCCCATGATTCTTAAATTCCTTTGTAAGCCTCCCCATAAGGTCGCACTAAAAATATCTTCTGCAGATATGCCATAAACCGAAAGCTCTGAAAAGCTGTTGCAATATTTTTTCATTGTATCAATCTTGCAAGGAATGTAGTGATCGATCAGAATCCCTGCCAAATCAATACCTATTGGCCCAAAGCACATATCTTGAAAATCTATTAATGCGAGTTCGCCATTATCTAAAAGGTGGATATTTCTTCTTTCAAAATCAAAATGGCAATTAGTCCATTGTTGATCCATTATTTGAGGTCTCATTTCAAAATAAAGATTCTTATATTCATCAAACATTTCAAGGCCGAGGAACTCCTTACAAAAAACTTTTGAAAATTTTTTTGAATGTGATTCTAGCCCCATCCAAAAAGTAGAATGTAAATCAACATGCTTAGATTGATGCATTTGATTGAGAAGCTCTAAAGATGAATGAACTAGCTTCTCTTGTTGGTAAAAATTTTTTTCATCAATTAAGGAATGATCACCAAGATCTTCTAATATAGTTAGACTGCTATCAAGCTCATATTTAAATATCTTAGGAACTCTAACATTACAGTTTGCTAACTCATTCGCTCGATTGATAAAAACCAGTTGGCCATTTACATGGCTGTCATCATGAGAAACGACGTAAGAGGTTTCTGTGGAAAATGCTCTAAAATATTTTCTTCCACTTGCCTCTATTTTAAGAGGTTCTACTGATGTTAGATCACCATCAAATATTTGAGCATACTTAAGTATATTGGCTTTTGATATTTCAGCTATTTTCAATCTCCGAAGGCAAAGGAGTATCGTCAGGCAAAAAGAAATCTAGGGCTAACTGAGCAAATGGGACATCTGCGTATTTAGAAAAATCTCTCATACCTGCATCATATAAAACTAGATCATCAATACAGAAATTACCAGTGAAACCTGAAGGATCTTTAGTAAAAATTTCGTATGCAGCATCCGCCATAATTTCTGGAGTTCTAGAAATATTCATTAATTCTTCACCACCCAAAACATTTTTTACAGCAGCAGTTGCGATTGCCGTCCTTGGCCACAAACCATTAACAGCAATGCTATCGGACTTTAACTCTTCAGCCATGCCTAATACACACATGCTCATTGTAAATTTTGCCATTGTGTATGCTAAATGGGGGCCAAACCATTTTGGCTTCATATCAAGAGGTGGGGCCAAATTTAATATATGAGCATTATTAGATTTTTTTAAATGGGGAATGCAATATTTGCTTACTAGATATGTTCCTCTTCCATTAATTTGATGCATTAAATCATATCGTTTCATATCTGTGTCAGGTGTGCTTGTTAGTGAAATTGCAGATGCATTATTCACACAAATATCTATGCCGCCAAAATGGCTAATGGTTTCTTCAACTGCATCCCTAACATTAACTTCATCACGAACATCTAAAATGATAGGCAATGCTTCCCCGCCCGCAGCTACAATCTCATCTGCAGCAGTGTATATAGTTCCTGGAAGCTTTGGGTGAGGTTCAGCTGTTTTTGCTGCCAAAACTACTTTTGCTCCATCTTTAGCGGCACGTTTACCTATTTCAAGGCCTATTCCCCTGCTGCCACCCGTAATAAACAAGACTCTGCCATTTAAACTCATTTTATGTCTCCAACTTTTATAGTAATTATTGCTTGATGTTGCATTTTTAAACTGGTTGATGCAAGTTAAGGGATTATTATAAGCTTTAGAAGTGAGGACGACCATGAATGTAGATTTTATTTTTGACTTTGCAAGTCCAAATGCCTACCTATGTCATAAAGCAATTCAAAATCTTGAAAAGACCTGTGACATAAAATTTAGCTATGTGCCCTGCCTTCTTGGAGGCATTATGAAGTTGTCAAACAATCAGCCACCAATGGTCACTCTGGCTGAAATTCCCAATAAAATGAAATATGAGTTTGATACTGCTTTCAATAGATTTATGAAGGAACATGGCATCACAAAATTTAAAATGAATGAGCATTTTCCTGTGAATACTATTTCTCTTATTAGAGGCGCAATTGTTGCGCAGAAAAATGATTTTTTTGATTCGTATGTTGAAATCATTTTAAGCGGACTTTGGGAGCAATCTCTTAAACTTGACACCCCTGAGGCTCTTCATGCCCTGTTAATGGAATATGATTGCAATGCTGATCTTGTCATTGAGGGCATTGCAAAAGATGAGATCAAAAAGGAGTTAATTGCTAATACTAGTCAAGCTGTTGAAAAAGGAGCTTTTGGCATTCCAACATTTTTTGTGGAAGATGAGATGTTTTATGGAAAAGACACATTGAGAGAACTCAAAGAAATGGCTTCCTGAATAGTTAATTGTTGAAATTTAAAGGACTAAAATATAACTCTACAAAGAATTTTTTTGTATTTCTCTTGGTTTCTTTTACTGCGCTTCAAGCTAGCGCAGCCTCTCTTGATCAATCAAACTTAATAACGCCGCAACAATTTCTAGGTTGCGCTAATTCAAATTATCCAAAAATAATTAATAGGTATAAGTCTGATTCTATTGATGCTGGGAGAATAGATATTCAATCAAACGGAGATATTTCGCTTAATGATAATGTATTGATTTCTTTAAATGATGGGCAACTTCAAGCCTCTAGTGCAACTTATCTTCAAAATCAGAACTTTGTTGAAGATATTAAGAATGGGGATATCTATCACTCTGATAATTATTTTAAATTTTTAAGTGGCTCTTTAGCAAAAGATTCTGGGAAATTAAAGCTTCAAAATGGTTCAGCCTACCTAAGAGAAAGAAATTTATTAGTTAACTATCAGTCTTTGATTGGTAATTTGGGACAAAATCTTAGATTTCAAAATGCCAGTCTTAGCTCTTGCATTAATGTCTCAAAGGGCTGGGAGATCAAGGCAAAGTCTATCAATATAAATGAAGAGACAGAGCGTGGTCACATTGAAGATCTTAGTCTTAAAGTTCTTGATAGAACAATTTTAAAACTTCCTTATTTACCCTTCCCAGCCACAACCAATAGATTAGGTGGTTTCTTGGAGCCTGATTTAAGCTTTACATCTGATGGGATTGATCTTTTTTTACCTTACTTCTGGGTGCTTTCTAGTAAATCTGATCTTACGATAGCTCCAAGGGCACTAAAAGATAGAGGCATAGGTTTTGAAGGAAATTTTAGGTACTTAACTAAATCAGATTCAGATACTGAAAATTATTTTGATCTGCTATTTTTCCCAAAAGATAAAGAATTCAAAAAAGATCATGATCGAGATGACAATAAAAGATGGGCATTTCGTATAAAAGAAAATAGGAGTTTTGCCAAATTTCAAACTTCCATTGATTGGGCCAAATCATCTGACTCAATGGTGTTGCTTGATATGCCCTCCAGCCTAACAAACATAGCTAATCAAAGAGATCATTATCTGACACAGTCTGTATCAATGGGCATGCAGGTTAATAACTTTTCACTCAGCATGATGAGAGAAGGCTTTCAAAGCTTGAATCCATTTATAAATAATGCGCATATTAAAATGCCCGAGTTAAATCTTGAGTATAAGAAATATGGATCTTCAGTTTCATATTTTACCAGGGTGAATTATGCAAACTTTGATATAAACAAAAATGAGCATTTACTTTTTAATAATAGGGAAATCCATCAGACTGGAAAAAGGTTTATCACTGAAATTGGAGCAGAAGCTCTTCGCAGTTTTAGGCATTTTGACGTATCAATAGATGGATTATTTTTGCATAAAAAATATAACCTTGATGATAAAAAAATAAATACGCAATCTACTTCAATACCTTCAATAAAAATTAAAATTGCATCTTTATTTAGAAGCTCATCTAGGGATAGCCTTTCGTTGTTGATCCCCGAGTTTGCGTATCAAAAAACAGATTATAAAGATCAATCCACTGATCCTATTTTTGACTTGCACCAACGTAACCTTGGAAACTTTAATGGGCTTAGTACAAAGTATTTTTTTGGTAAAGATAGAGTGCCTGATACAGAGTTTTTACTTGCAAGTTTGAAGTGGAAAAAAAGAATAAAAAGCAATTCAGCATTAAATTTTCAGATAATCAAAAAAAATGAATTAGAAGAAAGTCAGATCATCAATTCAATGTTGGACAAGCCTATTGGAAAAGATAACCAAATTGGCACGTATCTGTCATTTGAAAATCAGATTCTTCGAGCCTTTGTTGCAGCTAACTACTCCCAAAAAAGAAATACACTTAATTTTGGTCAAACAGGATTAGACATTCAGCTTCAGGAAACACGCTTCACATTCTCAAGAAATTTTCAAAGCAATATCCCTCTTTTGAATACTACAAATGAATTAGACTATGCAGAATTTACTATTGAACGGTTGTTGTTAGGAGGCTATAAATTCATTGGCGGAATAAGCAAAGATTTGGATTCAAAGAAAAATTTAGAGAGTTATTTTGGTTTTGGATATGAAAACTGCTGTCTGGCTTTTAAATTCTATGCATCAGACAAAAGATTGTCTAAGTATAATCTTCTTAATTTTAATTCTATGCAATTTAATAATGCAAGTTGGGATAAAATGATTTCTATCGAAAACAAAAGTAGAATAAATTTTGAGTTTGAGCTAAAGGGTCTGACAGGAGGAAATAAAAGAATGAATCGGTTTTTCTCCAATGCGTTTTCGAACCTTTGAGAAATAAAGTGTCTTAGCTAGTAGAAAATATTCTTTCTGTTCAATGCCTCTGCATACATTTAATTAAGTACAATAATCATTATGAGAAAAAATACATACATTGCCTTATCGATCTTGCTTGCTCTTCCGTTAAGCGCAAAGATTGAAATTTTGGATAGAGTGGCAATTATTGTGGGAGAAGGTGTTGTACTCGAATCACAAGTTAATAACATGCTTGAAAATATTAAAAAAAGATACCAAGAGCAAGGAGCTCCAATGCCTCCTCCAGAGATGATGTTAGAACAAGTTCAAGAGCGGCTAATTATCGAGGAACTGCAATTACAAATGGGAAGACAGGCTGGAATTAGAGTTGGTGATGGAGAATTAAATCAAGCTTTTGAAAATATTGCACAAAGCAATGGATTGTCCCTTGAGAGTTTCATAGAAACGCTCGAAGCAGAGGGTGAATCTTATGAGGAACTTAGATCACAAGTCAGAAAAGAGATGATTATACAGAGGGTTCAAAGAGGCAGAGTGGGAAGAGAGGTAGATATCACTGAGCAAGAACTAGATGGCTTTTTAGCTACTGAAGGAGCTGTGAAAGAGTTATCTCCTGAATTATTTGTGCGTCAAATTCTTGTTTCAGATCAAAATAAAGCCGACTCATTGCTGATGGACATAAATAATGGTGAAGATTTTGCAAATCTAGCAAAAGAAAACTCAACGAGCAGCAATGCCTCATCTGGCGGTGAAATGGGCTGGAGAAATCTTGCCGATCTGCCAAGTCTATTTGCGGATGCTTTGAAAAATAAGAAAAAAGGATATATCTCTCCTCCTTTAAAGGGTGGCTCAGGATATTACATATTAAAACTTGAAGATAAACGAGGAGATCTTGTCCGTTTTGAGGATCAATGGAATGTCCGTCATATACTAATGATGACAACAAAACTAAGAGATGAAACTTTCACAAAAAAAGAATTAGAAGAAGTTAGAGCAAAAGTGTTAGATGGAGAGGATTTTAGTTTGTTAGCTAAGGAATATTCTGAAGATCCTGGTTCAGCTAGCCGAGGTGGTGATTTGGATTGGCTCAGCCTGGGTAAAACTGCCCCAGCTTTTGAAAAAATGATGCTTGAATCCCCAGTTAATGAAATCTCTCCTGTTTTTGAATCTGAATTTGGCTTTCATTTTCTTCAGGTGCTCGAGACTAGAACGGAGGACTTAACTGAAGAAGTTATTAAAGACAGGGCCTATGGTATTTTGTTTGCTAGAAAATTTGATGAGGAACTGGAAAACTCTCTTCGAACTACCAGAGCTGAAGCATTTATAGAATTTAAAGAACTAGATTGAAGCGACTCCTTTACTCTCATGGTGAGCCGGCAGGAATAGGTATTGATTTAATTCTTTATCTATCAAAATCAAAATTTTGGCAAGATATGAAATCCTCTCTTGTCTGTATTGTTGACATAGATTTATTACAATCAAGGTCAAGGATTCTTAACCTAAATATCAATTTTATCGAAATTAAAAGCTTGAAAGATGCGAAAAAAAATATATTAGGTAAAGTTCAATTTATGCAAGCTAGTAAATGCAAAGATTTATCACCCGGAACTCTAAACCCAAAAAATTCAAAATATGTTCTGGATAATCTCAATTTTGGAATAGCACAAAGCCTAAAAAATAAAAAAGTTGGCTTGGTCACTGGGCCAATTCAAAAAAGTAATATTATTGATGGTGGATTTAAAAGTTTTCAAGGTCATACCGAGTGGATCAAAAAGAAAACGAAGTCTAATCATGTGGTCATGCTTCTCTCTTCAAAAAAAATTAAAGTTGCACTTGCGACAACACATATTCCATTTGCAGAAGTTCCAAAAAATATTCAGAAATCAAAATTAGTTGAGATAATCAAAATCTTACATTCGGGCTTAAAAACAAAATTTAAAATTAGGAATCCCGTAATAACTGTCCTAGGATTAAATCCTCATGCAGGTGAAGATGGAAAAATAGGTCCAGAAGAGATCAAAATCATTAATCCAGCAGTTCAAATTTGTAGAGACATTGGTATAAATGCATCATATGCAATTTCAGCTGATACAGCTTTTAATGCTGAAAAATTAGAGCAAACTGATGCATACCTTGCAATGTATCATGATCAGGCCCTCCCAGTTTTAAAGGCCCTTAGTTTTGGTGAGGCTGTAAATATTACACTAGGCACATCAATTGTTAGAACATCTGTAGATCACGGAACAGCATTAGATATTGCTGGAAAAATGAAACCAAATCTTGGATCAATTAAAGAAGCAATTAAATTAGCAGAAATTCAGCTTTAATGAGTGATAGAACACACAGACGAAAGTTAGGTCAAAACTATCTTATTGATCCAGTTATTTTATTTGAAATAGAGAGAGCAATCAGTCCTCAAAAAAATAATCTTTTTTTCGAGATTGGCCCCGGAACAGGAGCTCTAACCAATCATTTGATGGGTCACAACAGAAAAGTGATAGCCATGGATCTTGATCAAAAAAATATAAATGCCCTCTCAGAAAGATTCCCAAAAGCTGAGCACGAGTTTATTCATGGTGACGTACTTAAAGAGTCCCTAGACTTTTTACTCAAAACCAAACATAGAGTCGTGGGGAATCTTCCATACAATATTTCTACACAAATAATTATAAAGTTAATAAATTATATGAATGGAATCGAAGATATGCATTTTTTAGTCCAAAAGGAAGTCGCAAATAGGATCTGTGCTTCAAATAAATCGGGCGATTGGGGTAGGCTTGGAGTAAAAATTGCTGCGCTATTTGAGACCGCTATTTTATTTGATGTTCCTCCTGAGTCTTTTGATATTAAACCTAAAGTTCAATCTTCATTTATCAGGCTCAACCCTCGAGCTACTCCAATGATTGCTTTAAATGAATTCTCAGGGTTTTCTAATTTAGTTGACCAATCTTTTGCCAATAGAAGAAAAGGAATTAAAAATAATCTTAAAAAATTAGAAATCGATTTTCAAAAATTAAATATAAATCCGCTGGCAAGAGCAGAAGAATTATCTATTGAAGATTTTATTTCAGTTTTTCAAACCATAGATATATAGATGAGTACATATGTAATTGGTGATGTTCATGGTTGTTTTGATCAGTTTATTCGCTTGTTAGATAAAATTGAATATGACAGCAAAGTAGATAAAATTATTCTAACCGGAGATTTGGTAAATAGAGGCCCGGAATCTCTTGCTGTCTTGAATTACTGTATAGCAAATAAGAATATTACCTCTGTATTAGGTAATCATGATCTTTATTTACTTTACTTGCTGAATATTAATAAAGGAAAGGGTGATTTAAAAACAGTGGTTGAAGCAAAAAATAATATGCAGATTTTTGAATGGCTCATCACGCGCCCCCTACTCATTCAAATCTCTGATCAATCTAATAAAAATAAATTTATTATTACTCATGCAGGCATTCCAGAAATTTGGTCTATAAAAAAAGCATCGGAATTAGCACAAGAGGTTTCAATGGCGTTGACTTCAAATGCATCTAAAATACTCAAGACTATGTGGGGAGATGACCCAAAAATATGGAGGGAATCATTGGAAGGCAATGAGAGGTATCGAGTTATTATTAACTACTTAACTAGAATGAGATTTCTAAGTGATGCTGCAAGTCTAGACTTAGAAAATACAAGTATAAAAGCTATAAAGGGCTTCAAACCCTGGTTTGACTATGATTCTGAATCCTATCAAAAAATGAATCAATATTATGTATTTGGTCATTGGGCATCTTTGAATGGTCAGACTAACAATCCCCACTTTATTGGTTTAGATACTGGTTGCGTGTGGAAGGGTAAGCTTACAGCCCTCAGGGTTGATGATTTAGAAAAAATTTCGGTACAGTATTAGTATGAAAGTTTTTCAAGTTGGCGGGTCCGTTAGAGACGAGTTACTTGGAGTCGAACCCAAGGATCGTGATTGGGTTGTAGTCAATTCTAGTCCAAAAGAAATGGAAAAAAATGGTTTTAAACCAATAGGAAAAGATTTTCCAGTTTTTTTACATCCAGAAACAAATGAAGAATATGCCTTGGCTAGAACTGAAAGAAAGTCTGGTGTTGGATATAAAGGTTTTGAATTTTATTTTGATTCAAGTGTCACTCTTGAAGATGATTTAAAACGAAGAGATTTCACAATTAATTCAATAGCCAAAGATGAGCATGGGAATATTATTGATCCTTTTGAAGGAAGGTTAGATTTAAAAAACAAGATATTTAAACATACCTCGCCTGCTTTTGAAGAAGACCCTCTTCGAGTCTTGAGATTTGCAAGATTCAAGGCATATGAGCAACTCCATGACTTCAATCTTGACGAGGAAACAGAAGTTTATTTTGAAAAGATTATTACATCAAAAGAGTTGAAAGATCTTTCACCGGAAAGAGTTTGGATGGAAACTAACAAAGCTCTTGAGAGTAAGTTTAGTAATAAATTTTTTAAGGCTTTAATTGATTACCACATAACAGATCCATGGTTTGTTGGGTTAAAGAATATTTCTTGTGATGGAGATTTGCCCGGATTGAAATGGGCTGATATGCAAAGAATAAATAACTTTAAGCTCAGCGCATCATTACCATCTCCAAATTCATTTCTAAAAATACAAGAGTCTTTAAAACAAGTAATTGACTTTATTGCCCTCAAAGATAAATCAGAAAAATTGAAATTGGTTGAAAAGATAAACGTGCATCGTAATTATGAAATATTGATGCACTTCAAAAAATATAGCTCTCTAAATGAGCATTGGGAGTACTTGGAGAAAATATTTAAATTGGTAATGACAATAGACTTCTCAGCATTGTCAAACGCAGATGCTTCAGAAGTTTCGCATCAAAAACAATTGCTTTATTATGAAGCCTTACAAGAAATCATATGAACAAAACAATTCTAATAACTGGAGCTGCTAAAAGAATAGGCAAAGAGATGGCCTTATCATTTTTTAATAAAGGTTGGGATATTGTGATCCACTATAATAGCTCACAAGGAGAAGCAGAAGCTCTGGCAGATGAAATGAATGCTAAAAGAAATAATAGCGCAATGATTGCACAAGCACATCTTGACAATCCAAATGAAGTTTCAAAATTGGTGGAAAAAACACTATCAAAAAATTTCCGCCTTGATGCATTAATTAATAATGCCTCAACCTTCTACCCTACTCCAATTGGAACTTTCTCCGAAGAAAGTTGGAATGCTCTAATGGGAAGTAACTTAAAAGCACCTCTATTTTTAATCCAGGCATTTCATGAAGAGCTAGAAAAGAACAAAGGTTTTATTATTAACATTACTGATATTAATGTTGATCGAGCTCTGGTCAGTCATTCAATTTATCTTGCTGCAAAGTCTGGTTTACAAACTCTAACAAAATCTCTAGCAAAAGAATTAGCTCCAAACATTAGAGTTAATGCAATAGCTCCGGGCGCAATACTTGAACCTCCCAATGTAGAATGGACAACAGAACAAAAGAATAACATTATCAATTCGGTTCCAATGAAGAGGATGGGAACTGAAAAAGATATTGTAGATGCTGCAATATATCTATCTGAAGCAGAGTACGTGACTGGTCAAATACTTAACGTAGATGGAGGAAAGTCTCTCTAATGAATGATTCTAGTGCAAATAATCCAGATGGTAATGTAATTTTTTCAGGAACCAAGGAAGTTGCTGAGAATCTTAAGTTTAATGAGTTGGGCTTGCAAGAATGGTTCGGAGATAGTATTTCCTCAGCAGGAAAAATTTTAAAAATTGCTCAATTTAAGGGCGGCCAATCAAATCCAACATATAAAATTACAACTGAAAAACAGCAATTTGTCCTTCGAAGAAAACCACCAGGGGTCTTATTACCATCTGCTCATGCCGTAGATAGAGAATATAAGGTGATGACAGCTTTGCAACAAACCAAGGTTCCGGTGCCAAAAACTTATGGCCTATGTGAAGATGAAGAGGTCATAGGCACACCCTTTTTTGTCATGGATTTCCTCGATGGTAATATTTACTGGGACTTATTATTAAGCGAAAAATCTCCCACAGAAAGATTTGAGATTTATGCAAATAAAAACAATGTAATTGCTCAACTTCATATGGTTGATTTTGAATCAGTGGGATTAACTGATTATGGTAAACCTGGTAATTACATCGCCAGACAAGTTTCTAGATGGACCAAACAATACATGGCTTCAGAAACTCAGGATATTCCCGCAATGAATAAGCTAATAGATTGGCTACCATCAAATATTCCTGATGAAGATGAGACATCAATTGTGCATGGAGATTATCGACTAGATAACATGGTCTTTAATGCAAATAATAATGTCATGGGTGTTTTAGATTGGGAGCTTTCAACATTAGGACATCCCATTGCTGACTTCAATTATCACTGCATTAGCTGGAGAAATATTCCTGATCTAGCCAATGAAAAATTCTGTAAAGAAAATGGTATTCCAACTGAAAAAGAATATAGAAATATGTATTCTGAGATTACTGGCAAAAACCTTGATGAGCATTGGGAGTTTTATACTATTTTTAATATCTTTAAACTTGCTGGAATATTACAGGGGATCATGGGCAGAGTCAGAGATGGAACTGCTGCTAGTAAGCATGCTGAAGATCGAGGCAATCAAGTGGCTCCTCTTGCTGAAGCGGCCTGGGATCTAGTCGAAAAGAATTATAAGTAAATTCATAATAATTCTTTAAGCGGCTCAGAAACAAAACTATATTTGGCTATCTCATCGCTCTCAAAAAGTATTTCTTCATCATCGTTTATCTGCAATACAATATCTATATCCAGTGTTCTAGATGAGAATTTTTTAGCATTTCGATCTCTGCCAGAGCTATCTTCTATTCCTTTAAGCTTCTTGTTAAGGTCATCAAAAGCAAGCGGAGATACTCCAGAAAAAATAAGATTTAAAAAATCATCTCCAACAAAACCCTCTGCTTGAGTTTTATAAACTGAAGAATACTCTGTTTCGATAAGAATTTTATTCAGCGCAGAAATAGCTAACTCAAGGTTTGATTCCGGATTAATATTGCTTCCAAGCGAAAGATAGTACTTCATTATCTATGAATAATAACCCCAACATCCTCGGCATGCCTTAATGCGCCTGGCTTGGATACTCTTAACTTAAGTGAATTAACTTTGTATTCATTCTTAACAAGCGTGGCAATACCTTCTGCCAAAGTTTCTTGCAGCTGGAATTCAGATCCCTCAACAAACTTAATAATGCCTTTAGTAATTTTTTTGTAATCAATAGTGTCTTCAATTGCGTCTGTTTTTGCAGCCCTCTTGCAATCAAACGCCATTTCTAAATCAATGCTTACTTCTTGGCGAACCTCACGCTCCCACCCAAATATTCCTATGATAGTTTGCACTCTTAGATCTTTAATATAAATGATATCTTGCATTCTAATTCATCCCCAAAGGCCAGCGTGGTTTGGCATGCGAGCTAAGTTTATGTGTTGCTTCATCTGCTTTTAGACTTCCTAAGTAAGCAATCATTGCAGCATTATCTGTGCAATGCGCAATTGGAGGATATAAAACTTTAATGTTTAATGATTTCTGAAGAGTAGAAATTTTTTCTCTTAGTAATTTATTTGCTGCTACTCCTCCAGCCAAAACAATTCCCTCTCTACCGGTGTCCATTAGAGCTTTAGATATTTTTTTGACTAACACCTCTGTAGCTGCATGTTGAAAAGATGCACAAATATCTGACTGAACTTTTTCATTGATCTTATCTAGATCTTGAACCGCATAAAGCACTGAGGTCTTTAAACCGCTAAAACTAAAATCATAATCATTGCTGTGAAGCATTGGCTGAGGAAACTGAAATTTCTTAGGGTCTCCCTTCTGAGCCATCTTTTCTATCTCAGGACCGCCCGGATAACCTAGACCAATAAGCTTAGCCACTTTATCAAACGCTTCTCCGACTGCATCATCCCTCGACTGGCCTAGAATCTCATAATCATTTAAGGTCTTTACATCAATAATGAGTGAATGCCCTCCAGACACAAGCAGCGTCAAGAAAGGAAAATCTAATTTCTCTCCACCAAGAAAGGGAGCCATTAAGTGACCCTCAAGATGGTTCACTGGTATTAGTGGTTTGTTGAGAGCTAGCGCTAGTCCTTGAGCAAAATTTTCACCTATCAATAATGTTCCTAATAATCCGGGGCCTGCTGTATAAGCTATTTGATCGATGCTGCTTGGATCAACATTTCCTAATGCATTCTTATAAATGTGAGTGATTTTTTGGCAATGATCTCGAGAAGCAAGTTCTGGTATAACACCGCCATACTCTCCGTGAAGCTCTATCTGAGAAAAAACTGCCTCGCCAATCAACCCTTTATCAGAATCATAAAGAGCTACGGCAGTTTCGTCGCATGATGTTTCAATACCTAAAGTAATCATAAAAAAGTTTTTGCATTCACCCCATAAAAAGAATAAACTACCCAGCAATTATGCCTTCTATAATAATAAAAGATACAGAATACTTCGACGTTGGTCTAAGAAAATTTAAGCGTGCATGCGAAAAAGCTGCGATTGTTCCAGAGATCCGCGCTAGAGAATTCTATGAAAAACCAACAGCCGTAAGAAAGAGAAAAATGGCAGCTGCAATCAAGCGCGCTCATAAAACTAATAGAAAGTTTAGTTTCTCAAGGCAAAGATCCTATCGTTAATTTGTCTCTCTTAGACACCATTAATCAAGATTTAAAGGCAGCCATGCTAAGCAAGGACGTTGTCACGCGTGATACTTTACGTATGTTAATTTCAGACATCAAAAAATTTGAGATCGATGAAAGAGTTGAGGCTGATGATGCCAAAATTTCTAATTTAATTAACAAGAATGTGAAACAACGAAGGGACTCAATAGAGCAGTTTAGAAATGGAGGTCGTGATGACCTTGTTGCTACCGAACAAAGCCAGCTTGATGTAATCCTAAAGTACTTACCAAAGCAATTATCAGAAGAAGAAATCCAGTCGCTCATCCAAGAAGGAATTGCAGCAGTCTCTGCAGAGGGCATGCAAGATATGGGCAAACTAATGGGTCATCTCAAGCCGAAATTTGAAGGTAAGGCTGATATGTCAGTTGTGAGCAAATTAGTAAAAGATTTGCTGGCCTGATCAGGCACTAGATCAAAAAATCTAAATTCTTTAGAATCATTAAATGGTAAAAAACAATCTAAGGCTAATTGTTGAGTTTCTAGTAATTATATCTGGAGTTTTATTATCATTTTATATAGATGATATTAGAGAGCTTAAAAATAAAAAACTTGAAAAAGATATTTTAATTGGAGAATTGGTAATTACAGCCAAGGAAGATCTTAAGCAGATCCAGAATCTTAAAAAAGACTTGATAAAAGTTCAAGAAAATATCAGCATTTTCCTCAAAGATATTCAGGATAAGAAAAAAGATCTATCTGATAAGCAAATAGCTATAAATTATTTGTTTATTTCAGAAAAAATGAGCGTTTCATTTTTTCCACAAAATGGGATATTTACCCAACTAATTTCTACAGGCTCATTAGAGCTCATTGAATCAAGCGCTCTTAAGAATTTATTATTAAGAAATTTTACTCATTACCTTGATAGAAACCAAGCAAACAACAGAACGTTGGATGATTTGTATTTAGATTTTGTAAATAACGTTGAGCCGTTTATTACCGTTATCAGCAAAGACAAGAAAGATGCTTCATTTATTTATACAGACAGAATTGTTGATTCCTATTCAATAGATTCAAATTACTATCTGTCAAATAAGTTTAAGGCATACCTGTCTAGTGCTAACACCATGGTTGGAAAAAATATAGATATGCTTAATTTATTTGAAAAATCCTATAATCAAATTTTAGAGTTAGCTAACAAGGCATAAATCTAGTGCTTGTAAGATGAGGGTTTGTTCTCTGTATTTGTATATCTTTCAGTTAATTTAGAGGATCTTGAGCTTAAATCTTGCAATTTGCCTTCAATCATTACAATTTTAGGAAAAGAGGCTGGCTCTAATGGGTCTCCATCCCAAACAATAATATCAGCTAATTTTCCAGGCTCAATTGATCCTCTGTTATCGAGATTAAAGGTTTGAGCTACTGTCTGAGTCATCCCCTTGATTGCAGTTTCATATGACATTCCATGAGCAACTGCATTTCCTGACCCCTGTCTCATAAGATGATAATTGTGGCTTCTTTGGGTACTAAACATAATTGGTATCCTTGCTTGATCAAGCATCTTTCCAAGATCTAAACTTGAGCCCAGCTCATCAAATGAATTAGGGATATTGTCCATAGGATCAATAATTACAGGGGTATTGCTTGCCTTAATTTGATCTAAAACCATAGGAGCTTCTTCAACACTCTCCAAGACTAAATTCAAATCATATTTTTGCTTCATGGCTAATGCTTGCAAAATATCCACTGCTCTATTTGTTTCTATGACGAGTGGCATATCCTCATTAACTACTTTTCCTAATGCAATAATATCTTGAGCTTGAAGCTCTAGCTGATCAGCAATTTTAAGCTCTAAAATCTCTTCAACCGGCATGCTGTTTGCCAGTTTTCCTATATCTAATAATGACTCAAGAAGCGATAAAGTTTCAGCACGAGAACCATATGAGGCTCCCAGTCTTCCAAACATGGCGATGTCTTGAGATCCCTTAATTTCAAGACTTCCATCCAAAATAAAGTGAGAGCCTAGTCCAAAAATTGGGAAAGATGTTTCACTTGGAGTGCTTATTGCGCTAGTAACTCCATTACTCCTGTTCCATGGAATTCCAGTGGAATGAGGATTAAAAGCATTAAAAATACTAAATCCAGCACTTAAAAGTTCTGATTCATCATCACGGGTTACATCCAAAGAATTAATTTCAACTATTCCCAAATTGCTCATAGGTGAAATCAAACCAGGGGTAACAGGCAATCCATTAACCTCAATCACTCGAGTATTTCCATCAATAATTAAATTATTGCCTACGCTAACGATGGTATTTTCAGAAATAAGGATGTCTTGGATGATTGCAGCCCCACCATTACCTGAATGCACCAAACCCCCTTTTAAAAGGACTGTTTCTGAGATGACAGGAGCTGTAAGAAAAAGTAAAAATAAAGTTGTGAATAATTTTTTCATGTTATTGCACCCTATTGGCTTGAGGTTGAATAATTCCCAAATCAAAATCAGTAATTGGTTGAATCTTAGGATTATTCATGTCGAATGCCAAAGCACCATCTATTAAAACTTTCTCAGCTCTGGAGTAAACGCTAAAAGGATCGCCAGTCCAAAGAACTACATCAGCATCTTTACCAATTTCTATGCTGCCTGTTTGATCAAGTATTCCTGCTGCTTTAGCAGGGTTACTTGTAATCCATCGCATAGCATGGGCTTTTGAAATTTCAAAACCAGCTCGATTTCCTGCAGCCATAGCCTTGGCTGCTTCTTGATTGAGATGTTGAATGCCAACCGCATCATCTGAATGCACTATTGCACACCCTGATCCATTTCGAGCCTGATCAATGATAGCTATGTTCGCCTGCACCATGTCATATGCTTCATGCTTGAAACCCCACCAATCTGCCCACAAAGCAGCACAAATTCCTTCTTCCGCCAAAAGGTCAGCTATCTTATAGGCTTCAACAGCATGGTGAAAAGCCGTAATTTTATAGTTAAATTCTTTTGACAACTCTATCATCATTGCCATCTCCTCAGCCCGATAACAATGATTTTGAATCAGAATCTCTCCATTTAAGACTCCCATTAGAGTATCCATGGCTAAATCTCTTGTAGGTCTTCTATCTGAGTCTTTTTTATTCATTCCATCAGTGTATTCAGCAGCTTCTATCCATGCAGTACGATAGCCAGCCATGTTACCCATTCTCGTTGAAGGAGCCTGCCTGCGGTTACCATAGACCCTTTTAGGATTTTCACCACATGCCATTTTGAGCGAGTGTGGCGCACCAGGAAATTTCATCGCCTGTACAGTATTTTGCGAGACATTTTTAAATGTTGCACCTCTGCCACCAAATAGATTTGCAGATCCTGGTAATACGTGGAAGGCAGTTACCCCCCCTTTTAATGCAAGAGCAAATTGAGGATCTTGAGTCCATAGCGAATGTTCAGCCCAAACTTCAGCTGTAACTGGAGAAGTTGCCTCATTTCCGTCAGAACTAGTTGAAACTCCAGGAGCAGAATAGACGCCCATGTGAGAGTGAATATCGATAATGCCGGGTGTGATCCATTTATCTGTTGCATCTATTACCATGACACCAGGAGCTGTGATGGATTCACCAATTTCTATAATTTTGCCTTCTGAAAGCAATAAATCATAATTTCGAAATTCTCCCCCCAAACCATCATAAATATTAGCTGACTTAAAAAGCATTGGCTCAGAATTCATTGGAGCATAGGTTGAAGCAAATGCATTATCAATCTCTAGATTGCTTGATTCTGACTTAGAATCTCCAAACGAAAACTCAAAATTAAAACCTTCAGAGCAACCGATGATAGTAAAAAGCATTAAAGGTAAAAGTAATTTGTTATTCATAATAGATTTTCCTCTTATAAAGATTATAGGACCATTTAAAGAGATATAATATTTATATGACAAGAAAAAATAATAGATCAAATGATGAAATGAGACCTCTAGAAATTGAGGTTGGCGTGAATAAACATGCTGAAGGTTCCGCTCTAATAAAATTTGGAGACACTCATGTTATTTGTACAGCAAGCATTGAAAATCATGTGCCTAGATGGATGAGAGGCTCAAATGAAGGCTGGATTACTGCAGAATATGGAATGTTGCCTCGATCAACTCATGAAAGAATGAATAGAGAGGCTGCCAGAGGCAAGCAAAGTGGCAGAACCATGGAAATTCAACGACTGATAGGAAGATCATTAAGGCAAGCTGTTGATCTAAAGTATTTAAAAGATAAAACAATCAATATAGATTGTGATGTCATTCAAGCAGATGGAGGAACGAGAACCGCATCAATTTCAGGTGCTTGTGTTGCTTTATTTGAAGCCATCAAAAACTTTCACGATGATCAAAGAGCAATTAAAGAAAATGTTGCAGCAGTCTCAATAGGATTAAAAGATGGACGCCCTCTTCTAGACTTGGATTATGATGAAGATAGCTCTGCTGATACAGATTTGAACGTAGTAATGACTGAAAGTGGAGGAATTATAGAAATTCAAGGAACAGCTGAAAAATATCCTTTCACCAAAAATGAGCTCGATGAAATGATTGAGTATGCATCAAATGGTATTGTAGATATAGTCAGTTTTCAAAAATCATGTCTGAGCTAAAAGGCTTTCAAAAAACGTTCATTGAATTAGCTCTTCAATCTCATGCCTTAGAGTTTGGAAAATTCAAATTAAAATCTGGAAGAGATAGCCCTTATTTTTTTAATGCAGCAAAAATGCTAAATGGCTGTGATTTATTTAAACTTGCTAACTGCTATGTAGATGCTATTCAAGACTTAAGTTTAGAATTTGACTGTTTGTATGGTCCCGCATACAAAGGAATCTTCCTGGGATCAATCGTTGCAACGGCATTTAGCCAAAGAGGTAAACCTTGCCCGCTCTCTTTCAACAGAAAAGAAATTAAAGATCATGGTGAAGGTGGTAATATTATTGGAGCTGCTCCAGCTGGCAAAGTATTAATTATTGATGATGTTTTATCTGCAGGAACTGCTGCAAGGGAATCTATTAAAATTTTAGAAAATTTGAATGCAATACCAAAAGTATTCCTTGTTGGCTTAGATAGACAAGAAAAAGGAAGTGATGAGTTATCTGCTAAAACAGAGCTCGAAAAAGATTTTGGTATTAATGTCTCATCTATTATCAACCTAGATGCTCTTATAGAGTACTCTAATGATAATCAAGATTTTCGTTCCTATGTAATGGAACTAGAACAATATAGAAGTAGTTGGGGCGCATAATGTTTACTGGAATTGTTACCGGCAAAGGCCATATTCAAAAAATTATTGAATGCAAGGATTACATAACTTTGATCATCAAAGCCCCAAAAGGCTTTTCTAAAAATTTATTAAAAGGTGCTAGCGTCTCTGTAAATGGAGTCTGCCTTACTGTGAAAAAGGGTAAAACAGATACCCTAGAGTTTGATGTGATTGAAGAAACAATAGAGAGAACTAATTTAAAAAATATCTCTAAAGAATTCAAGGTTAATCTAGAGCGCTCAATGACTGCTAAAACAGAAATTGGTGGGCACCTAGTCTCTGGCCACATTCATGGAACCGGTGAAGTGCTAAAAGTTATTGATAGGCAAAAAACAAAAGATCTGCAAATTAAAATTCCTGCAAACTTGAGAGAATATTTTTTTTACAAGGGCTATGTGGCACTAGACGGGTGTAGTTTGACTATTGGAAAAGTGCTCAAGTCATCATTCTATATTCACCTCATTCCCGAAACCGTATCAGTCACTACTTTTAAAGAAATTAAAAAGGGAGATTTAATAAATATTGAAGTCGAACAAACAACTATTAATACTGTCGAGACAGTAAAAAGGGTTATGCTTGAGAGAAAAGCTTAGTTAAGACGGCCATTCTCATACCAACACCATTAAAAATTTGATTTCTAATTTTGCAATTTTCTAACTCGCTAGCTTCTTTGCTTAATTCAATTCCAAAATTTACTGGTCCTGGATGTAATAAGATCATTTCAGGATCAGCAACCTGAAGTGAGTCAACGTTGATTTGGTATCTTTCAACATAATCACTTGCACCAATAGTAAGCTTTTCTGACAACCTCTCATTTTGAATCCTTAAGGCCATCACAACATCAGCATCTTGCAATGCAGTTTCTAATTCAGGTTCAAAACTGCCAATTGGGCTTTCTATAAAATTTTTACAAAGATCAGGATGGCCACAAAAAGTTATGCTTTTAAATCCAATAATTTGTATTGCTTCCATAAAGGAATTCACTACCCTTGAATGATCAAGATCACCAACAATAGTGATATTCAAGTTCTCAAATTTTTCTTTTGATTCCTGAATGGTCATTAAATCAATTAATGTTTGAGTTGGATGTGAAATTGATCCCTCGCCTGCATTAATAAACTGCATATTTGAAAAATTTTTTACAAAATCATGGATCACAGATTCGGTGTGACGCAGAATGCATAAATCAACTCCCATCATCTGCATAGCATCTAAGGTGTCCTCAAGAGTTTCACCTTTATTCATAGATGAATTTGACGGCTCAAAATCTATAAATTTTGCACCTAGGTTATGTGCAGCGATTTTAAAAGAAAGTTTAGTTCTAGTACTTGGCTCACAAAACATAGAGACAATCTTCTTATCAGGAAATAAACTTTCATTTCGATAATCCAAAGAATCTCCTGACTTAAAATTATTTGCTAGTTCGATCAAGTCATAAATATCTTTCTTGGCAAGATCAGAAAAGTTAATTAGATTTTTAGACATTAAACTTCTATCGATAAAATAGCATCCATCTCAATATTCACATCTTTTGGCAATCTGGATACCTCGATTGTTGAGCGAGCAGGAAAAGGTTCAGAGAATCTCTCTTTCATAAGATTATTCACTGTATCAAAATTAGAAAGGTCTGTTAAAAAGATGCTTAGTTTTAATATGTTATCCAGACTTCCCCCTGCTTCTTTGCAGATTGCATCTAAATTATCGAGAACCTGATTAACCTCATTCTCAAAAGTATTATTATTAAGTTCTCCGGTCGAAGGAATGAAGGCTACCTGACCAGAAATAAATACAACATCTCCCCATTGAATAGCTTGAGAATACGGCCCGATGGCTGATGGTGCCTTATTTGTAGAAATTGGTTTTTTCATTTTTAGTTTTGGTGTCGTTTACTATTCTTGAACAGCTCGTAACGTATCTTAATGAGCGTAATTTTACCATCAATTTATTCAATGAATCAGTATTCAGAACTTCTACTTCCACAACAAACTCAATGATCATTGCATCAATATCCCTGCTTTGAATATTAACTATATTAAGGTTAGATTTAGTAAAAACTGATGCAATATCAGCCAATATTCCAGGTCTATCTTCTGCATGAATTTTTACATGCCCTTTATAATGAAGTTCTTTGCTATCACTTCCCCACATCGCTGGGAAATATCTTGATGAGATATTATGGCTTCTATGCGGAGCAACCTGCCTACACCTTGAATGATGAATTACGATACCTCTATCTGTATCGGAATGCGCAGTTATTGGATCTCCATGAATCGGCATACAACATTTTGCATATATAACTGATACTCCTTCAATTTGATGATCAGATAAAACCATTGCTTTGAGTTTAGGATTTTTATTTTTTCTAATCTTTAAACCTGAAAAGAATCTCTCAGCAACTAATACCCCTGTTTTTCTACCAGACCCTAGATCAGTTAATAGCTCATTAAGTGATTTGACTCCTATCATCTCTAGAATCCTAGACATTTTACTCCCTCTGTATTGATCAAGAGTGACACCTCCTCTCTTCAACTCACTTTCAAGCATTAATTTGCCCGCCTTTCTAGATTGTGAAATTTTTTGATTACGAAGTGCTAAGCGAATTGAGGATCTAGCCTTGCTTGTTACTACAAAATTCAACCAGTCTGGACTAACCTCTTGCTTGTCTGAGGTAATAATTTCGATTGATTGCCCATTTTCAAGTCGAATATTGAGTGGCGCATATTTTCTATTTACTTTACATGCAACTGCATTGTTGCCAAGGTCTGTATGCAACTCATATGCTAGATCAATTGGTGTTGAGCCGGATTTTAAATTTACAATTCTGCCAGCTGGCGTAAATACATACACCTCGTCATAAACTAGATCTGTCTTAATTGCTTCAACAAATTCATGGGTATCAGCAGAGGCTTTGTTTAAATCAGTAAAGCTTTCAATCCATTTCTTTGCGCCCATTGATTCTGAGGTTACGTTATCCTTGGTCTTATATGACCAATGTGCCGAAATTCCATTTTCAGCAATAGTTTCCATGCTTTTTGTTTGAATCTGAACTTCAATTGGGACACCATCTAGAGCAATGAGGGATGTATGAATTGCCTGATAACCATTTGATTTTGGAATAGCAATGTAATCTTTAAATTTTTTTCCAATTGGTTTGTGAACATTATGAATAATGCCTAATGATCTATATGCATCATCAACGGAATTTACAATGACCCTGAAAGCATAAACATCTAAAATTTCAGAAAATGGTTTCTTCTTATGTTTAATCTTTCTATAGATGCTATACAAAGATTTTTGCCTACCTTGAACAGTTGCCAAAATATCATTATTTTTTAAATGATGTTTAAATTGTTTGCGAAGCTTAGAAATAATCCTTTGCCTTCCTCCAACCGCTTGTTTAATTGCTGATTCCAGCATTCTTGCTCGCATAGGATGAATGCATTTAAAAGCTAGATCTTCAAGCTCAATGCGAATGTTTTGCATGCCAATTCTAATTGCAATCGGGCCATAGAGATCTATGGTTTCAATTGATTTTCTAATTTGTTTTTCTCTGGGTAAAAACTCAATAGTTCTCATGTTATGCAATCGATCGCATAACTTTACAATTATTACTCTTATGTCCTTCGACATGGCTAAAGCCATTTTTTGTAAATTATTAGCATTACGATCTTCGATGCTATCAAAATCAAGCTTATTAAGATTACTTACACCATCAACTATTGCAACAACATCTTTGCCAAAGAGTTTCTCCAAGTAAGATTTTTTGATAAAGCTATCTTCTAAGACATCGTGCATTAAACCTGCGCAGACTGTTTCAATGTCTAGATTAAGCTCTATTAAAATCGATGCTACTGCAACAGGGTGAGTAATGTAGGCTGAGCCTTCTTTACGAAATTGGTCCTTGTGCGCCTCAAATGCAACATTATATGCAGTTTGTAAAAGATCTAACTCTTTCTTGGAGAAGTAAACTTTTGCAGATTCGTAGAGTTTTTTCGGAACTGGTGAAAGAAGTTTTCTATTAGAGAAATCTAAAAGAACTTGGTTTGGTATAGCCCGGTCACTCAATTAGAAGCTCCAGGATTAACATTAGCCGATAATTTCGTCTTGTGGCTTTTCTCTGTCAATAGCAAACTCATCCAATAGGACGTCCTCTTCAAGAGTTTTATCAAGAATTTCTTTTGTAATGAGTCCTTCTTCAATTTCTCTTAAAGCAACAATAGTAGGTTTATCATCTTCCCACTCTACCATTGGTTCTCTGCTGGTTGTTGAAAGCTGTCTTGCCCTTCCAGAAGCCAATAAGATTAACTCAAATCTGCTTTCGACTTTATCTAAGCAACCTTCTACTGTAATTCTTGCCATAATGTTTATCTCCGAGGGCGTATTTTAGTGTTTATTTACCTAATAAGACAAGAGCTGAGCTAAAAACTGTTGTACTTCTTCTGTTTTTTCTCTGTTTGACAGCTTTTCTTGGGCAATAATTTTAAAAAGCTCCCTTTCTGCATCATCAAACAAGTCATTAATAACTATATGCGAATATTCATTTGCATAAGCTAATTCGTCTTTGGCATTTTTTAGTCTTAAATTTATAGCTTCTAAGTCTTCGTCTCCTCTGCTTTTTATTCTTTCCTCTAGAGAATAAATGGATGGAGGGAGAATGAATATAGACTCATATTTAATATCAAGTTCATTAATCTGCCTAAATCCTTGAACATCAATCTCAAGAATTAAATTTATCCCAGAGCTCAGTTTTGATTCAACAAAATTTAAAGAGGTGCCGTACCAATTGCCATGCACTTTTGCATGTTCAAGAAAAAAATTAGAATTTTTTTTATCTATAAACTCTTCTTCAGAAATAAAGAAATATTGATTGCCATTTGACTCGCCTTTTCTTGGTGATCTTGTTGTATAAGAAATAGATAGTTCTAAAGGCAAATGAGACTGATTGGCTTTGGCTAGAACTGCATCAATCAAAGATGACTTGCCTGCACCTGAGGGAGCCGAAACTAAAAAAAGCTTTGGATCCTTTATCACTCTAAATTTTGAGCCTGCTCACGCAGTTCCTCTACCTTTAACTTCATGGTTAATGCTAAATCTTTTAAATCAGGTTTTTCTATTTTAACTGATAGAGTATTTACCTCTCTAAATAATTCTTGCAGGATGAAGTCCATTTTTTTTCCGTGTGCGTTTTTTAATTTGAATAATTTATTCAACGACTCAATATGAAAACTAATTCTTTCTAGCTCCTCTGCAATATCATGTTTTAGTGCTACATTTGATAGCTCATTAGCAATCTCATCTTTGTTAATATCAATATTCTTTTGAATGAACTTATTCTTGATAGTTTTAACTCTGTGCTTAAGCAATGAAGGAGCCGACTTTAATAATTTATGATGAGCATTTTTTAAAAATAACGTCTTAGCGAGAATAATTTTCTCTATTTTTTGACCTTCTTTGGCTCTAGAGTCTACTAAGTTCTTAATTGCAATATTTAATGCCTTCTTTCCTAAAATTGAAATGTCTTTTTTTGAGGTCCTGACTGTTAATAGGCCTGGAATATCTCTCAGATCGCTTAATTTAAGATTTAAGTGTTTAAAATCTTTACTAGCTTTCAAAGTATTCTTTAAATTTCTGATACTTTCTTGATTGAGCTCATACGAATGCTCCGATTGGAAATTATCGTGAATTTTTACTTCAAAAGATCCCCTGAAGAACTTTTTCTTTAGCTGATTTTTTATGTATTCCTCTAAATCATTTGGCAGGCTATATCCTCTGAAAGATATATCTACAAACCTATTATTCACTGACTTAATTTCACATAAAACCTCCATTTTTTTTGAGGTTGCTTGCCCTGTTCCATACCCTGTCATGCTGTAAAACATAAGTTTCCTAAATACTTTTTACTATTATCTCATTAAACCACTGTCTAATAACTTTTGCGGATCAAATGACTTACCAATTTTATCTGAACCTATAAAAAAATCTTCAAAAGAGTGCTCAGGACAAACAAGAGAAAAAATTTCACTGTACTTTCGAGCTTGCTCACTGCAAATCAGCGGTCCAGATACATGGGCTGATTCTTTGTTGCAAATATAATTTGCTATCACCAATGCAAGATTTGTCCTGCTAAACATATTGGCTTCAGCAAAGCGTAGAGGATATTTTTTTCCATCAAAAGCATCCACATGATTTTTCATCCAATGAGCTTGTTCGTCATACAGCCCCGAGGGACGCAAAATTAAAGGCTCTATTTTGGATTCACGCGCTACAAACTCTTCATACTCTAAAATAATTCTTGCTTGCTGATCATCAGGCAAAGGTTTTACTGCTTCTGTGATCTGTCTTCCATTGTCCAAACCATAAACCCTGGTTGAAGTAACAATTAGTAATTTTTCATAACTTATCTTGTTATTGAAAAAATCTATCATATGATATGACGCGTCTAAGAATCCTCTTTGATAGCCATCTATATCTGGCGAGGTTGGCTTTAATATCAACACAATGGTTGAGAAATTTATAGAAGGCAAAATTAATTTTGATTCGTTCATCCAGTCTTGCTGAATGAATTCAACATTTGGTAAATCAGCAGGCGCACTTCTAGAAACGCCTATAAATTCTTGATTTGGAAGTCTTGCAGCTATGCGACTGCCAATGTCTCCGTAGCCGATAATTAAAACTTTTTTCATATATATGTTTCTAAAGTCCTTATATTAAAAGTATTATCGTTAAGTGGCTAATATTGAACTAACTCAGTTAAAAGGTATCGGACCCTCTATCGTTAAAAAACTAAATCTTATTGGAATTTTTAACTTAAGAGATCTCTGCTTTCATCTGCCTTTTGGGTATCAGGATAGAACAAAAATTACACAAATAATTGATCTCCAACCAGGAGATGAAAAATTAATCAAGGTAAAGATCTTGTCTGCGCAATCACTGTATAGACCTAGAAAAATGATGGTCCTTAAATCTACTGATGAATCTTCTAATATTAATGTTCGTTTTTTTTATTTCCATCCTGCCCAAACAAGACAACTCAAAGCTGGAACTGAGCTTTTGTGTTACGGGAAAGTGAGCCTCAGCAGATATGGATTAGAAATGATTCATCCGGAATATGAAGTAATATCGAGTGATCATGCCCTAAAAGATAAGAAATTGACTCCTGTTTACAGGGTACCAAAAGGCATAGGTCAAAAAAAAATAAGGGGTTTTATTCATTCAGCTATTTCAAAACTAGATTTTGCAGAAGATTTTCTCGATGTAGAAAAATATGACTCATCTTTAAACATGAAAATTATTGATGCCCTAACAACCATTCATAATCCTGATGCAGGAATAAACATCGAAGAAATGCTTCCTGGAGGCTCACATCCAGCTAGAGTGAGACTATTAAAAGAGGAAATGATTGCTTTTCAGGCGGGCATGGCGTTTTTAAAACGCAAGCAAAAAAGACATCAAGCTTTTCCATTGTCTAAAGAAAATGAATGGACAGAAGAAGTTCAATCAAATTTTCCTTATGAATTAACTGACGCTCAAGCAAGAGTTGTAAGTGAGATTAAAGAGGATCTTTCTCAGGCAGTTCCTATGATGAGATTGGTTCAAGGGGATGTTGGATCAGGGAAAACAGTAGTGGGTGCTTTGGCTGCTGCCTTAGCCCTTGATTCATCATTTCAGGTTGCTTTTATGGCGCCAACCACACTGCTAGCAGAACAACATTTTCTTAGTTTGAAATCATTTTTTAATAAACATGTAGGAAAAGTAGCCCTTCTTACTGGCAGCACTGCTTCAAGCCAAAGAAAGAAGATCTTACAGGAACTCAAAGATAGCAAGATCAAATTAATAGTTGGAACCCATGCTTTATTTCAAAAAAGCGTCGAGTTTTCTAATCTTGCTCTCATCATCATTGATGAGCAGCACAGGTTTGGAGTTAATCAGCGACTAGCCTTAAGGAAAAAGAATGACTCTGAGACATCAGCGCCTCATCAGCTCACATTAACAGCCACCCCTATTCCAAGAACGCTTTCTATGAGTGTTTATGCAAACATGGATGTGTCCGTAATCGATGAGCTGCCTCCAGGCAGGAAGCCAATTCAAACATCATGTTTACCTTTAAGCGGAAAAGACAAGCTGATTGAAAGAATGTTAGCTGCAACAAAACAAGGCAGCAAAGTATATTGGATATGCCCTTTAATTGAAGAATCTGAGAACTTGGATTTAAATGCCGTCATGGAAACCTACGAAGATTTATCTGAGCATTTTAGCCAAGAGAAAGTTGGTTGCCTGCATGGCAAGCTCTCAGCAAATAAAAAACAAGAGCAGATCCAAGCTTTCAAGGATTCACAAACCTCAATCTTAGTATCAACGACCGTTGTTGAAGTCGGAGTTGATATCCCTGATGCAGATATCATGGTCATTGAAAATGCAGAAAGATTTGGTTTGGCTCAACTGCATCAATTAAGAGGCAGAATAGGCAGGGGAACCAAAGAGAGTTTTTGTATTCTTTTGCACAAAGATAAGATTCAAGATGTTTCATCGCAAAGACTTCAAGTATTGGTAGACTCTCAAGATGGTTTTAAAATTGCTGAAGAAGATCTAGTAATTAGAGGCCCCGGAGAAATTATGGGCGCACAACAAACAGGCATTGTGCCTATGAAATATACAAATCTAGTTAGAGACAGTCAGTATCTAATGGAAACTAAAAAAGTTGCTGAATTAATATGCAACGAAGAGCCTGATTTAGCCAATCAGTTAATAGAAAGATGGATCTCAGGCTCTATAGCTTTTGCAGACGCTTAACTATCTGGTCAAAATCTCCATTGCTTTTTTATCGTCAACTACAGGGACTATTGCGGAATCACACACTTCGCTCCATCCGTTAGCAAATTCAATTACAAGAGTTGGGTCATCAGCTTCTACTATAACTATGCCGCTGCCAGTGGTGAGGTCATGATATCTAGCAAGCTTTTTAGAGCCCTCTAGGAATTCACCATCAAGTTCTTCTAACGTCATGGTAGCAAAAACTTTATATGCCTCTTGATCACATTTGAAATCAATCATATATACAGCTGCTTGTGAGATATTACAAAACAGTAAAGCAGCCCCTAGAACAAAATATTTTTTCATTTTATGTCTCCAATAGATTTAATAATTTATTATGAAACAAAAAAACCCGCTAATGCGGGTTTTTTGATATTTTTTGGTTAGTGATTTTTATAACATTCCATTCAGCGTTAATAAAGGAGCTATAACTAAACTCACAATTGCCATAACATTAATTAAGATATTCATTGAGGGTCCAGAAGTGTCTTTAAATGGATCACCAACTGTGTCGCCCACTACAACTGCAGCATGCGTATCAGAACCTTTTCCACCAAGATTACCCTTCTCAACATATTTCTTAGCGTTATCCCAAGCACCGCCAGCATTTGCCATAAACAGAGCTAGTGCAACACAGCCTAAAAGGCCACCAGCAAGCATTCCACCTAAAGCCATAGCACCCAAGCCAAATCCTACAACCGCTGGCATCGCTACTGCAATAACTCCTGGTAACATCATTTTCTTTAAGGCAGCTTTAGTGGCTATCTCAACACATTTTTCTGAATCTGGATCTGCAGTTCCTTCCATTAAGCCTGAGATTTCTCTAAATTGTCTTCGGATTTCATTAATCATCTCAAATGCAGCATCTCCAACAGCTGTCATGGTGATTGATGAAATCAAGAAAGGAATACAAATTCCTATAAACATCCCCACCAGCACAATTGGTTGGCCAAGAGATAAAGTAAATGCATCACCAAAATTAAGACTAACAACTGCAGAGAATGCAGAAATGATTGCAAGTGCTGCTAAAGCTGCAGCTCCAATTGCGAATCCTTTGCCAATAGCTGCGGTTGTATTTCCAAGCTCGTCTAAAGAATCAGTGATCTCTCTTACGTCTTCTCCCATCCCAGCCATCTCAGCAATACCACCGGCGTTATCTGCAACTGGACCATACGCATCAATTGCCATAGTGATTCCTACTGTTGAAAGCATTCCTACTGCCGCAATTCCCACCCCATAAACTCCCGAAAGAGTCGTAGAAATTAAAATAATTGTTGCTAAAACTAAAATTGGGATTACAACAGATTGCATTCCAACTGAAAGGCCGGAAATCATAACAGTTGCAGAACCAGTTTCACCTGATTCAGCAATCTTTTTAACAGGGTTCCCACCTGTGTAGTACTCAGTGATTAAGCCGATTAGAACTCCACCAACTGCACCACAAACTACAGCCCACCATGCATTCATCGAAACGCCTGCCATGCTGTTGGTTAAGAAGTAAGCCATAACAATAAATATTGCTGGAGCTAAAAGAGTTCCTGATCTTAATGCACTTGCAGGTGCTTTAGCAGACTGCAACTTAACAATTATGATTCCAATGATAGAGGCTATTAAGCCGATTGAAGTTAAAGCCAATGGAAACATCATCATTTCTTTAGAGCCTAAAGTATAGGCTATGGCGATGGACGCAATCATTGATCCACAATAAGATTCAAAAATATCTGATCCCATTCCTGCAACATCACCAACGTTATCACCAACATTATCTGCGATAACTCCGGGGTTTCTTGGATCATCTTCAGGAATTCCTGCTTCAATCTTACCCACTAAATCTGCTCCAACATCAGCACTCTTGGTAAAGATGCCTCCGCCAACACGAGAAAATAACGCTACCACTGATGCACCCATTCCAAATCCTTCAAGAGCATGAACATGAGATTCACTAAAGAAATAGAAGAGACCACCCAAACCAATTAAACCAAGAGAGGCGACACATAATCCCATGACCGAGCCACCATAAAAAGAAACACTTAATGCTGCAGCTGCGCCTTCTTGTTGAGCTGCAGTTGCAGTTCTGACATTTGCTTTGGTAGCTGCATACATTCCAATAAATCCTGCTAAAGATGAGCAAGCAGCGCCAACTACGACTGCAATTGCTGATTGAATAGTTAAAAAGATTGCAACTAATACAACCAACACGGCAACGAAAATTAATAAATAGGTATATTCAGTTTTCATGAATTTCATTGCGCCCTTATGAATTTCATCACCAATCTTTTTGACTTGATCAGTTCCATCTGAATAACGCATAACCAAACTAAAGACCACAAAAGCCGCAATCAAACCAAGAACACCCAATACTGGGGCAATTAATATATTCATCCTTTCTCTCCTATAAACAAGCGTTAGATTTTATCAAATAAAATTGAATTTAATTAGTAATTAAGCCTTTGAATTGAAAATATTTTCATCCAATTGATTCTCTGATTTCGCAACTATACATGCAATTGCAGCATCACCGGTAACATTAATCGATGTTCTGATCATATCTAGCACCCTATCGACCGCAAGGATGATCCCTATTGCCTCGAGTGGTAAGTTGAATTGTTGCAAAATTATTATCAAAGTAATGGTTCCTGCCGATGGAACAGCAGCAGTTCCAATGGAAGTTGCGACTGCCAATAGAACAACTTGAATGTATTGGAACAACGTTAGATCAATACCTGACATTTGAGCAATAAACACTGTTGCTAGACCCTGCATAATTGCAGTTCCATCCATATTTATCGTAGCGCCTACAGGCACTACAAAAGAGGCAACATTTTGATTTACGCCCAAGTCTTGATTGACTGTTCTAAGAGTTACTGGAATTGTTGCTGCACTTGAAGAAGTAGAAAATGCAAATAAAGCAACGTCTTTCATCTTTCTGTAAAAAGTTAGCGGATTTAAACCTCCGATAAACTTTAAAAATATTGAGTAAGTGAAAGCTGCGTGAAATAACAGAAGAGCTATTAAAAGAACAACATATGCCAAAACATCTTGAAAAATATCAAGCCCATCAGCAATAGCAAACTTTCCAATTAAACAAAAAACTCCTAATGGAGCAAAGCTCATGATCATAACTATCAGCTGTAAAAATACTGTGTTCAATTTTGCGAATGAGTCGCTTAAATTTCCCGTTAAATGATTTGTTTTATTGAGAGCTAAACCAAAAATAATGCTAAAGAATACAATTGCCAGCATCTGATTTTCAGCCATCGCCTGAATGATATTTGAAGGAAAGATTCCAACAATGGTTGAGTAGATTCCTTGCCCTTGAGGCAATGAACTTGGTGCAGCCATAGCTATGTCAGATGAATAATTAGAACCTGGCTGAAAGAAAGAACCAGCTAAAAGTGCTAAAGAAACAGCGATGCCTGTAGTTAACAAATAAAAACCTACGGTTTTAAATGTAAGCTTCCCTAAAGACTGTGAGCTTCCAAGAGAGGAAATGCCTGTCACCAAAGAAAAGAAAACCAAAGGCACAACCAATAACTTTAGGAGATTCATGAAGATATCTCCGCCCATCTTAAAGATATATTTTTCTACAAAAGCATCTACTGAACTTGGAAAGAAGTTTGTATAAAACAGGAAAGCGCCAACAACAAAACCGAGAATCAGACCGACAAGTATATTTCTGGTTAAGTTTTTTGGAGTATCAATCATTAAATTTCTGTCATTTCAAAATCTTCTTTACCCACCCCACAATCAGGGCATAACCAATCATCAGGAACATCGTCCCAGGCTGTTCCTGGAGCAATACCATCATCTGGCCAACCTAATTCTTCATCATATATTAGTCCACATACGATGCATTCCCATTTTTTGTATTCCATTTTCTCTCTCTTAGTTAATCTGACTTAAAAAGTCTCATTTAATGAAAATTAAGCAGGCTATAATATCAGATTTTATAGATCTAATTCATGCAAGCAAAAAGAATTAATAAGTGGCTAAATAGCTCAGAGCTAAAAAGCTCTCTAAAAGAGCAAAACATTCTAGATTGGCTGAATGAAGAAGGTTCAATTACTGCAAGAATTTCATCAGATTTTAAATTTAAGCTTGAGGTTTTAAGTGATGACATTGGCATGGCAGAGGATGAAGAATATTTTGCGCTTAATATCGCTTCAGAAGAAGTTCGTATCAGGGAAGTAATTTTATACGGTGATCTAAAACCGCTCGTTTATGCGAGAAGCATCATCCCAAACCTCACAGCATCAAAAGGCTATCCAGGCTTGGGGACAATTGGATCAAAGCCACTCGGTGATTTACTCTTTCAAAGCGATCTATTTGTTAAAACACATCAAGAGTTCGCACAATTTCAAAACCCTTCTGAAGAAGTGATTTGGGGAAGAAGAACACATTACCTTGTTCGAGGATATCCATTAAGTGTTATGGAGGTTTTTTTGTCGCCGTGAATAAGTTACTAGCCATTTTTGAATTAATGCGGCTAAACAAGCCAATCGGTATATATCTTTTGCTTTGGCCAGCATTATTAGCCCTTGTGATCAGCACAAATGGTAATTTTATGTACTCTCATTTATTAATTATTATTATTGGAAGTATTTTAGTTAGATCAGCAGGCTGTGTTATTAATGATATCTGGGATAAAGATCTTGATGGAGGCGTAAAGAGAACAAAAACAAGGCCATTACCTAGTAAAAAGCTCTCAATATCTGAAAGTTGGGCTGTTTTTGTTGCGCTTGGTGTTATTAGCCTGATGTTACTTAGCTTCACCAATAAAAATACTATTCTTATAAGCATCTGCTTTGGATTGATGATAGTTTTGTATCCTCTGACAAAGAGGTTTTTTATTGGGCCTCAGATTTTTCTTGGACTAACTTTCAACCCTACAATTATTGTCTACGCAATGACAAATGAGTTAAACAATCCAACGATGATTTTTCTCTACTTAGCCATCGCGGCAAAAACTATTGCCTTCGACTCCTTCTATGGATTGTGTGACATAGAAGATGATAAAAAATTAGGCATCCATTCGACTCCCCTATGGTGGGGATCAAAAACTTTATTAGTAATTGCAATTCTACAATTTTCTGTGATTAGCCTTTTTCTCATCGTGGGATTAAAAGCAGAACTCTCATTCGCTTGGTACATAGGAATAATATTATTAAGTGGCTTTTATTTTTATCAGCATCGGCTGGCTTCGCAAAAAAATTTTTTGCTAGCTTTTAAAAATAATCATTGGGCATCTTTATATTTACTCATCCTCTCTGTATTTTGTTTTCTGATAATCTAATTGAATGTTATCTGAAATCAAAAAAATTGATTTACAAGAAAAGCTTTATTCAATAAAAGCCAATAATCCTTTTGAAGATTTTTCATATTTACGAGCAATGGAACAAAGTAATTCTGCATCAGAAAAATCTGGCTGGATTCCGGATCATCTTGGCGAAATCAAAAATAAAAAATTAATAGGTTTTCTTCCTTTATACAAAAAATTTAATAGCTATGGGGAATTCATTTTTGATCATCAGTGGGCAAATGCATTAAATAGGGCTGGCAGAAATTATTATCCAAAATTACTAACAGCCATTCCTTTCACTCCTTGTGAAGGAGATAGAATTTTAGGCAAGGATGATCAATCTAAATTAAATCTTATTGATGCCGGTATTAAAAAAATGGAAGCAGAGGAAATAGAATCCTGGCATATTCTTTTTCCCAATGAATCAGGAAAAAGTATCTTAAGAGAAAGAAATTTTGTTGAAAGATATAACTATAGGTTTACTTGGAAAAATGAAAATTATATTGATTTTGATGATTTTCTATCTATATTTACTTCTCGCCAAAGAGCAACTATTCGCAAAGAACGAAAAAGTATTTCTAAACTAGATATTAAATTTAAATGTAAAAAACATAATAAAATTACTGATGAGGATTGGAATTTATTTTATGTATTTTATCAAAAAACCTACTATGAAAGAGCTCAAAATCCATATCTAAGTAAAGAATTTTTTAGATTAATTAACACCGCAAATCAGATAGTTAAACCAGTTATTTTCTTTGCTGAAATTGCAGGAGAGCCTATTGGTGCATCATTGTGTTTTGAGGGTGAGGACACTTTATATGGAAGGCATTGGGGAGCCACAACAAAAATAAAAAATTTACATTTCGAATGCTGTTACTATCAAGGCATAGAATATTGCATCAAAAATAATCTCAAATTTTTTGATCCAGGAGTTCAGGGAGAGCATAAAATCAGAAGAGGATTTCAACCACACTTAAGCTCCTCATTTCATTTTTTTTTAAGAGATGATTTTGAGCAAGCAGTGAGTGCTTTTTGTAAATCAGAAAGGATTCAAATTGAAAATTATATTGAAGCATGCAAATCCTATACACCGTTTAACAATAATTATAGAATCAAATAAATGTATAAAAGTTTAAAAACAAAAAATCATTTAACAACTTGCAGTGCAAATTTTTCCAGGCTGAGAAAAATTCTATGTGGTTTTGAAAATGATGCTTATACATTTGAAATTCTAAATAACGAACAAAAAAATCAAGCTGAATTTCTGGTAATCTCTAGAACACCACATACGCTCATGATCGAAGCAAAATTTAAAAATAAAGATGCGGCCTTGATAAATTTTTTGCTGAGAATAAATATTTACATTGATGCAAGGTTAGCAGAGGTAATTTCTTACCAACAAGAAAAACCTGTTCCATTTTTTATTCCATCTCCATTCTCACAATCACAAGATGAAAAATATCAACAAAATAGAATTCTAACTGAATGGCTTGAAAACATTTTTTTAAATGGGGCAGTTGAAGCAAAGGAAATAAATTTTTTGAATGACTAAAATTTTATATCTACATGGATTTGCTTCCTCAGCAGATTCAATGAAAGCAAAAGTAATTGAGTCTTTTGTAAAAAAAAATACTAGCTCAACAAAAATCCTAATTCCTGATTTGGATAATAATATTAAAAATGCTTATCAGCAGATTGAAGCAATAATTAAAACAGAGTCTCCTTCCTCAATTATCGGAAGCTCGTTAGGCGGTTTTTTTGGTACATACTTTGCACAAAAATATGATCTTTTATGTGTGAACATAAATCCTGCAATTCCCCCAATAGACATGTCTGAATATCTTGGTGAAAATAAAAACTACTCAACCGGAGAAAAGTTTGTTATTGATCAAGGTCAGTTGGACTGGTTAGATGTAATGAATAAAAAAATTAGAAAGTTAAAGAAGCATATTAACTTCATTACCTTAGTTCAGTCAGGAGATGAAGTGCTTGATTACAAACTAGCTATTGAGTACTTTTCAGGTAGTCAAATGGAGGTTACATTTGGAGGCAATCATTCCTTCGAAGATTTTGATTCTCATATTCATATAATACAGAATTTTCTAAATATGCACTAAAAAAGTGCATATTATTATTACTTGCCCTATAATTAATCATAATTTGCACATTTTATGTGCAAGTAGATTGGCATAGATGTTGCATATATATAAAATAAGTATTTAAAAATTTTAGGAGAATTAAAATGTCAGAATACAAAACTTATGAATATATATGGCTTGATGGATATCAGCCAGAACCGTCAATGAGAAGTAAGGTTAAAGCTACTGATGCAAGCACGCCACCTGATTGGTCTTTTGATGGGTCATCAACACAACAAGCTGAAGGCGGGAGTTCAGACTGTTTGCTTCTTCCAGTTCAAACATATGAAAATCCTCATGGTCATAATCTAGTTATGACACAGGTTCAATCAGCTGATCACACTACTCATCCAACCAACTTTCGCGCTGCAGCTGAAGCTGTAGTAACCGATGACTGGTGGTTTGGATTTGAGCAAGAGTTTTTCTTTACAGATCCTGAAACCGGTGAACCCCTGGGGTGGGAAAATGGTGAGCCAAGAGCACAAGGTGATTTTTATTGCGGCGTAGGTGCAGGAAATGTGGTTGGGAGAGAAATATCAGATCATCATCTTCAAGCATGTTTAGACCTTGGAATCACATTAACAGGAACTAATGCTGAAGTAGCACTTGGACAATGGGAGTATCAATGTCTTGGCAAGGGTATTAAAGCGGCAGATGATCTATGGGTTAGTAGATATATGCTTTATAAGATTGCTGAAGAGTATGGTGTGGGAGTAAATATTCACCCTAAACCTAAAACTGGAGACTGGAACGGCTCTGGAATGCATACTAATTTTTCTAATGAAGAGATGAGATCTCGAGGTTCAGAGGAATTATTTTCATCTATGTGCGACAAACTTGGCAAAGTTCATCAAGAAGGAATTGCAGCTTATGGTTCTGATAATGACATGAGATTAACCGGCCTTCATGAAACTCAAAGCATTGATCAATTTTCTTATGGGGTAAGTGACCGAGGAGCGAGTATTAGAATCCCTGTATATACAGTCGAACATAACTGGAACGGTTATTTGGAAGATAGAAGACCAGCCTCTAATGCAGATCCATATAAAATCTTAGCCCACATTGTTGGAACTTTAACTAAATAAACTAGAGATTGGATAAGTCTTATACTGAGAAATTTAAAAAGCCCTCTTTAAAAGAGGGCTTTGTTCTTTAAAGTCCGTTTATGGATTACACAGAATTTAAAGCGTTTGATAACTTAAATACTGAAATCATTATTTTAGATGGAAATGGTTTCAAGCTGCTTTGGATTAATGATGCGGCAAAAGCTGCAAACTGGATTGGTGATTCTTCAAAGTTTGAAGATAAGTCAATCTCATCATTGCTAAATGAAGAAACAGGATTTCAGATCAATGACATTTTAAAAAAAACTAGAGAGAATTCTGGGTCTGTGACTAGAAGAGATTTTGAAATTGTTCATCAATCAGGTACTGTCAGAACAGTTGATCTAACTATAACTTTCGCAGAGAAAAAGAATCTAATTTTTATAGAAGCAGTAAGCATTGATAATCTTAATAAAATCATTGATTCGACAAGGAGTTTCTCAACCCAAAAGATTGCAGCTGGTTTAGCTAGAACTTTAGCTCACGAAGTTAAAAATCCCTTGTCAGGGATTAAAGGTAGCGCTCAAATTTTAAAGTCAAAATATGTTGATGATTTTTCAAAAAAATTCTTAAAAATCATTGAAGAGGAAACAGATAGATTAAATGAGATTGTTACAAGAATATTAACTCCAGCAAAAAAACCAACTTTGGAATATTTTAATCTTCATGAATCTTTGCAAAGAGTATTAGCATTAAGTAATGCAGAATCTCAAGAAAACTTAATAATAGACAGGGATTATGATCCAAGTATTCCTGAAATTTACGGAGATAAAAATTTGTTTATCCAGGCTTTAATTAATATTACTCAGAATGCAGTTCATGCATGCACAAATTTTGCTGAAAAACCCTGTCTCAGCATTCAAACTAAAATTTCTTATCGACAACCAATTAATGGAACAGTTCATAACACCTTGGCTGAAATCATTGTTAAAGATAATGGGCCCGGTATAAGTCCAGCAATTAAAGATCAAATTTTCTTTCCAATGATATCGGGCAAAGAAAATGGTTCAGGTATCGGTTTATCTATTTCACAAGATATCGTCAGAATCCACGGGGGTGCAATATCATTTGATCGAAAAGATGATCAAACAATGTTTTCGATTTTAATACCTATTTCAAACAGCAATATTAATGGAGTTAGAAGTGCCTAAAATATGGATCGCTGATGATGATGAAGCTATTCGCATGGTTCTCGAAGAAGGCCTGAAGAGTGCTGGCCTTGAAACCGTTACTTTCGCTGATGGGGAGTCATTAATTGATTCATTAAATGACGATAAACCAGACCTTATAATTTCAGATATAAAAATGCCAGGCATGCATGGCTATGATCTTCTAAAACATATCAAGAATAATTATGACAAATTACCAGTAATAATTATGACTGCTTTTACAGATATGCAAGCTGCAATTGATTCTTATGGGGGCGGTGCTTTTGAATATATTCCCAAACCTTTTGATTTAGAAGAAGCTATTATTACGGTTAAAAAAGCTCTAGAGGAATACAAAGAAGCTAAACCAAAAAAAGTCTCTAAATCAGAAATCATTGGATCAGCGCCTTCAATGCAAATTGTCTTTAGATCAATTGGGAAGCTGGCTAATACAAATGCCACTGTTCTTATCCAAGGAGAATCTGGAACTGGTAAAGAACTCGTATCCAAGTCATTGCATAAAAATAGCCCAAGGCATGATATGCCATTTATAGCCTTAAACATGGCTGATATTCCCAAAGAACTTATTGAATCAGAACTTTTTGGACATGAAAAAGGAGCCTTCACTGGTGCTGTTGAGCAAAGAATTGGTAGGTTCGAGCAAGCAAATGGCGGCACATTATTTCTTGATGAGATTGGAGATATGCCTCTTGAGACTCAAACACGTTTGTTGCGAGTGTTATCAAATAAAGAATTTTTTCGAGTTGGTGGCGATAAACCAATCAAAGTGGATGTTCGAATTTTAGCTGCCACTCACCAAAGCTTAGAGTCATTGGTTGCTGCTGGTAACTTTAGAGAGGATCTATACTACAGGCTGAATGTGATTAGGGTCGATGTACCGCCTCTTAGACAAAGAAAAGAAGATATTGGCGACTTATCCTCTGCTTTTTTGAAAAGACATGCAGATTCCTTATTAGATGAGCCAAAAGCGCTTTCTCCAGAGGCCCTCTTAGCTTTAACTCAATATGATTGGCCTGGAAATGTTAGACAATTAGAAAATACGTGTTATTGGATCGCTCTCATGGCGCCAACGCAGAATGTAGAATTAGCAGATTTGCCGAGCGAAATTATTAATAATGATCAATCACCGCTCACACAAGGAGATGACTGGCAAACAGGATTTTCTCAATGGCTTGGTGAGGTTTATCAAAGCAATTCTCAGAATATGCTTGAAATTATTGAACCTACATTAGACAAAGTTTTGATTGATTTTGCTTTGGAAAAAACTGGCGGAAAAAAACAGGAAGCGGCGAAAGTTTTAGGCCTTGGTAGAAATACTCTGACAAAAAAAATAAAAGCGCAACAAACTTAGTTTAAAGCCTCGAACAAATTACCAGTCCTGTGTAACTTATGCAAATCGTCACATCCTCCAATATGATCTCCGCCAAACCATATCTGGGGAACAGATGTTTTTCCAGCCTTTGATGCCATCTCGGCCCTTAGCTCAGAATTAAAATCAACAGAGACTTCTTGATAAGAAATTTCCAAACTTTTCAATAAATTTTTTGCTTTGTAACAGTATGGACAGGTTTTAGTTGTATATATGATTACGTCTTTCATGATTGTGATTTCAAATTATTTCAATTTTATATTTTGTACAGTATTTCCCTCAACCCAAAATTTTGCTTGCTCAAAAGAAGGTGCTGATAATTTTCCCATAGCATTATTAGAAAAACCAAACTGCTCCTTAGGAATGCCAAGAAAATTTTTATCAATTTTTAAATTCTTATTAGCATCAACAAAAAGCGCAATAGCATAAACTCCTTCTGGTAAATCAATAGTAAACTCATGGCTTTCTTTAAGTTCAATAAAAGTCTCTATCCCTGAATATATACCTTGTTCTGATCGCTTTTCTCCCTTAACAGAATAATTGAATGCCTTAGCATTATTATAAATAGCCAAAGACAATACTCCCTCTTTTGTTTGCCCTGATAAGTTGATAGTTAATTCATGGGCTGAAATATTGAAAGAAAAAAGTAAAAGAAGTGTAAAAAATTTGATGTAATAACTCATGAATTATTTTACTTTAACAAGCGGAAGTCCCTCTTGCTGCCATGTTGAAATTCCACCTTGCAGCACATGAGTATTTTGGTAGCCATACTTTTGTAGCTTCTCACCAGCCAGAGCTGCATTCCTTCCCATTTTACAAATTAATACCAACGGGTTTTCTTGTTGTTTCAATAATTCATCATTTCTATTATCTAGCTCTTCGAAGGGAATATTTACAGATCCAGCTATAGCCCCAAGGTCAAACTCACTTTTGGGTCTCACATCGACCAAGCAAGCAGACTCTTTATTAACTAAATTAGTCAACTGATTGCAGTCCACACGATTGCCGCCTCGTCTTGTTTCTGAACGAAACCATAGAATAATAGAAAGAAATAATGGAACAGAAAAGTACCAATAATCGATTAAAAATAAATTGAATTCTAGCATTTGCATATTATCGCTTAAAATATATTTATTGGTGAGGTTTATATTATGAAAGATCAAAATTTTTTAGTGCTTGTCCGTCACGGGCAAAGTGAGTGGAATGCCAAAAATTTATTCACTGGGTGGAAGGATCCAGGATTGACTCCAGTTGGCGAAAAAGAGGCCTCTAATGCTGGCATCCTCATCAAAGAGAAAAATATTAAATTCTCCATGATGTTTACCTCTGCTTTGAAGCGAGCGCAAATTACAGGTCAAATGATTTTAGAGGGCATAGCTCAAACAGATATTGAGGTTACAAAAAATCAAGCTTTAAATGAAAGGGATTATGGAGATCTAGCCGGTTTAAATAAGGATGATGCCAGAAAAGAATGGGGAGAAGAGCAGGTTCATATTTGGAGAAGGTCTTATGACATACCTCCTCCAGGTGGCGAGAGTCTAAAGAATACTGCAGAGAGGGTTCTTCCTTATTTTAATTCCTCAATCTTGCCAAAACTTTTAGAGGGAGAAAATATTTTAGTAGCGGCACATGGAAATTCACTCAGATCTTTGGTAATGCAGCTTGATAATTTATCAAAGGAAGAAGTAATAGCACTTGAGATCCCAACAGGCGCACCAATAATTTACACTTTCGATGGCAGCAAAGAACCAATTTCAAAAGAAAACCTCTTTGAATAAGCGATATCAACTTTTCTCTCAGCAAGTTGTGCAATGGTATTTAGATCATGGTAGGCATGATTTACCATGGCGAAAAAAAGTTACTCCCTATAGAGTTTGGATCTCAGAAATCATGCTGCAGCAAACCCAAGTAAAAACAGTCATACCTTATTTTCAAAAGTTTATTAAGAAGTTCCCCTCCCAAAAAAAATTATCTGAAGCAAGCGAAGATCAAGTTTTAGCTATGTGGTCAGGATTGGGATTCTATCGTAGAGCTAGAAATATATTTACTACTAAAGAAATTATAAAAAATAATTATGGGAACAAGTTTCCAAATGAATTTCAACAAATCATAGAATTGCCTGGAATTGGCAAATCAACAGCTGGGGCAATTATGTCATTAGCATATCTTGTCCCTCATCCAATACTTGATGGAAATGTTAAAAGAGTTATATCAAGATTCTTAAAAAAAGAATTGAATTTATTGAAAGAAGCTGAACTTTGGAAACTGTCAAAGGAAATGGTGAATAAAGATGATTGCTTTTCTTATACACAAGGAATTATGGATTTGGGAGCAACGATTTGCACACCATCAAACCCATCTTGCGTTAAATGTCCGGTCAATTCTCAATGCTTATCTGCATTCAAAGTTAAATCAGTCAAAAAAAATAAAACCGTATCGATAAAAAAAGTAATTATTATGAATTTATCATTAGTACAGACTGAAAAATCTTTATTACTCTTAAAGAATGAAACTGATTCAATATGGAAGAATCTTTGGTTACCTTTTGATTCAGGATCTATAAAAAATAACATCAAAAATTTTAAACTCACAACTAAGCAAAAAATTAAGCATGAGCTTACACATAGAAGACTAGAAATAAATTTGAAAACCTATTCCTCATTAAAAGAACAAGAAATAGAAACCAATCAAACATACAAATGGATAAAAAAGGATAGAATAGAGGAATATGGTATACCAAAGCCAATTAGCAATGTTATTAAAGAATTATGAGTACAACTGTTTTCTGTAAAAAATTTCAAAAAGATTTACCTGCCATGTCATTGCCGCCAATGCCCGGGCCTAAAGGTAAGGAATTAATGGAAACTGTATCTCAAGAGGCATGGGAATCTTGGAAATCACATCAAACAACTCTTATAAATGAAAAACACCTAGACTTGTCTCAAGCAGATGCCCGTTCTTGGTTGCTAGAGCAGATGGAAAAATTTTTTAATAATGAAGAAGTCGAACAAGCTTCTGGTTTTAAAGCTATAGACTAACTATTCCACCAAGCTGTATCTGAGAAAGCTCTAATATCTATTTCGTGACTCCAAGCAGATCGATGCTGTTGAGACAAGTAATAATATGTTTCTGCAACTCGCTCAGGCAGAATCAGCCCATCGTGCTCCATGCCTTTCGTTTCTCTGAGTTGTTGAAATAATTCTTCTCCGAGCATCTTACCCAAAGTATCTGGCGCATCAACCATTCCATCCACTACAATATGAGCCACATGAATTCCCTTTGATGCAAACTCAGCATTGAGAGTTTGGCATAACATTCTCCTTCCACCCATGGCTGCAGCATGAGAGTGCTGATTTTTATTTCCACGCATAGCAGCTGTTGCAGAAGTAACTAGAAATGTACCAGCACCTCTTTCTTCCATGATTGGCATTAATACTTTTGCTACTCTAAATAATCCCAAATCTGCCATCCTCCAGCCCCACTCAAACTCTTTTAAAGTCGTTTCATTAAGTAACTTCATTCCAGTTTGAGCACCAAGGTTATAAACAAGGACCTCAATTGGCCCTACATCTTTTTCTATATTTAAGATTAAATCCTCGAGAATATTTTCTTCAATTGCATTAATGAGATAACCGCTTGCAGAGCCACCTTTTTCTTCAATATTTGATACCAGTCTATCTAATCCATTCTGATCAGACCTTCTGCATAAACATGAGTGATAACCTTCTTGAGCAAATTTTGTTGCAACAGTTCCACCAATGCCGGCACCGGCACCCAAAACTAAGCAAACTGGCTTCATAACTATTTAACTCTCAGAAACAATTGTAGTTTTCATAGACTTTCCGCTGAATCTCCAAAAGAAACTCAAGGCTTTCACTGCCATTAATCGAATGGTCTTATCAAAAAATGAAACCTTTGATATGCCTGTTTTTACTTCACAAACCTGCTTTCCTCTGATTAATTTCCCTGGCAACACTCCATTAGCTTTACCATTTTCAGAAACTACTTGGCCATTCTTTATGGTGGCAATATAACCCGTAGCGTCTTGCACCAGGCGTCTTCCACCCAGTGGAAGATCGTGAATCATTGTTGGGTGACTTACATTCAACTTATCAAAATCAATAATATTAATATCAGCCAACATGCCAGATTTTATTTCACCTCTATCAAATAAACCAAAAGTCTCAGCTGTGTCTTTAGTTTGTTTCTTGATCAACATCTCTAGTGGAAACTTTCTACCTGCCTCTCTGTCTCTTCCCCAATGTGAAATATTGGTTGTTGGCATGCTCGCATCACAAATTAATCCGCAATGGGCGCCGCCATCACTTCCTCCAGCAACAGATGACTTTAATCGATAGGCCTGTTCAACAAAATCTAGCTTATATTTTTCATAAGGTGTGAAGGCAGCATAAATTAAATTGGTACCTTGATTTTGAAGCATCTCATCATACATAACCTCAAGCTCAGATATATTTTTTCTTGAAGCGATCGCGGCAATACTATCTTCTTCTTTGGGTTCATAATTTGGAGGTGTCCCAAGGATGAATTGGGTTTTGTACTTTGAGGTGATGGTTGTTGGGAGTGCGACATCTTGCGCAATTTCTTCTCTAGTTTTATTGGAAGGATTGTCTGCAAGTCTTGCCGTTATTTCTGATTCAAAGTCTGGTTCTTGACTAAGTAATTTCTCTTTAAAAAGAGGATCTTTTAAAATTTCATATTTTTGATCCATAGGTAGGTTAATAATTTCTTTATAGGCAGGAAATTGCATAAATGGATTGACTGAAGTTTCCCAGCCAAACATTAAACCAACATTTCTCCCTGGAAATTGAGGTCGAATATTCTTACCTTTGAGAAAGTGTTCCTCAGAAAATAAAATTGTTTTTACTGCGTCGCCTTTGGTTTGCAGAAAGGTCAATCCACAATCACTTTTTTTAACATATTCCTTCATCCAAGACATTTCCATCTCTTCATCCAGCCAGTCAGATGTTATTTCTAGCGTTCCTTCTCCAGCTTTATCAACTCCAAAAGCAAGAGCTCGCATCTCTTCCGAACTTGCTTCCGTGCCAGGCACATATTTCCCATATATATCTCTATGCAGAACAGTTCTAGAGGTGCTAAATCCAAGCGCTCCAGCTTCTATGGCTTCAGTGACAAGTTCTGACATTTTGCTGATCTCTTCCTCAGATGCATCTACTTGATTTTGGCATCTTTCATAACCCATTACATAGCTTCTTAAAGGCCCGTGTCCCATCATAAATCCAACGTCCATGACAAATTCTTTTTTATCAATGGCATCTAGAAATTCTGGAAAAGTCTCCCAATCCCAATCAATTCCCTCATGCAAAGCCGAGCCAGGAATATCTTCTACTCCCTCCATGAGTTGAATCAGAAAGTTTTCATCTCCTGGGCGAACTGGAGCAAAGCCTACCCCACAATTCCCCATTACTGCTGTTGTTACACCGTGCCAGCTAGAAGGAGTGAGATATGGATCCCAGGAAACCTGTCCGTCGTAGTGAGTATGAATATCAACCCAGCCAGGCGTTACCAAATTTCCTTTTGCATCGAACTCTTCCTTACCTAAGCTTTCAACCCTTCCAACTGATGTAATTTTCCCACCATCAATAGCAATATCACCAAAGAATGGTTTTTTTCCTGACCCATCTAGAATTTTTCCATTACGAATGATCAGATCATGTGTGCTTTTATTTATTTCCATATATTTAATTTAACGCTAAATTATTGATTATGGAATCATATTTATTGACATAATATATGTCAATAGTTAAGAATCGATAGGCTTAATTAACAACATGTCTATTTGAAAGAAATATCTCAACATCGCCACTGATATTCATTTTGAGGGGAAACATAACCAAATCAAAGGTTCCACTTGAATCAACATCGAATAAATAACCCTGCGAACCATCGTTGATGCTATATGTAGGCCATGACGAGGTATCTATATTCATATATCCATTTCCAGTATTTTTGTAAACCTCTGGAACGCCTTGATTATCATCTTGATCATCCCAGGGTTGACTGAATACTTGTGCAACTATGTCGCTCATCTGATCTCCATTAACATCAATGCAGTCAAAGAAGTTAAAGTTATGATTTATTTCCTCTCCAATAACTTCTATTTGCTTTTCTACTAATTCTTTATTTTTAATTTCATAAAAAGCAAAAAGGACCACTGGATCAGTATCTGTTTCTGAGTAATAGCCCCCTTCAATAATTTCTCCAGACCTAAGTTTGCTAGCATTAATTGTTGCAATGATCAGATCATCCTGGCGACACATTTCTGATGTCATCCCATCAAAGTAATTCTCCCCACGAATGCTATAAACCCCAAGCTCATTATATTTGCCTGTTCCTTGATTATTCCAGCTCTCAAAATTAACTTTAAAGCTTTCCTCAGTCATTAATGAAGAAATGGTCTCATTATTTTCTCTTAGCTCTAATCCCTGAAGTCCATTACGTCTCACACTATTAATAATGTAATCGTCATAAACCAAAAAGCTTGCAAAACTCAAATCTAAATATTGCTCCGATATATCAATCCATGTTGAGTCAACGAGCTTGAAGGCTTGTGAGCTATGCCCACCAAATAAAACAATATTGTCTTTCACTTGAACAGAGTGTCCCCAATCAGGATTGCCTAATCGCTGAATGGTATAGCCGGACTCATGACTCATTAATATTGAGGGCTGAGCATAATTTGCAATCATGGATTCATAATCATAAGAGGCCCTGCCATCTTCCCAGTTCATAGCAAAAGCAAAGTCATCTTTACCATCACCATTTAAATCACCTCTTGAATATTTTCTACTAGCACCGCCTAACTGAGCATTTACCAATCCAAATACCTCATTATTATCTATGGTATAACCTCCAAATCCATCGCTAAGATATGCTACAAGAGCATCTTGGACTGGCAGATCATCAAACTTTGCAGGAGTTGGAGAGTCGCACCAAAAATGCGCAATAAAATCCATGTAAATATCATTATTAATTTCTACTGGGATTAAAAATTGAAATGAGGGTTTATTGCATGCTTGAGAATAATAACTAACTGCATCAATCAATTTAATGGGAGACTCTTGAAATAATGGCAGAGAGGGGATATTTTGGGTTGAGGGAATAATTGAATCCGGGGCAGAAGTTCCTCCACCACAGCAGCTTAAAATCATTAATAAGAAAAAAGTTTTGTAAAAATGTCTCATTTTTTTATAAATTTGAATTTATATTATTGGATCAAGTCAGAAATTGTTTCAGATATCTTCTTTGATCCAATAATAGAAAGATGATTTGCATCTGAATAGTAGCTCTGATTGTATGTGCCTATTGGGCATATATCTTCATTACAAAATAAATCCATCATATTAACCAAATTAAGATCTTTTTCTCTTTCTAACATTATTGAGAAATAAGAGTTTGAAAGCTCTTCAAATGATTTTCTGGAAACAGAAACTTTATTTATGTTATTTAGATTTTTGTATACATTGAAATATGCCATTTCTGCAGGAAACCTTTGTTGAGGAGCTTGAGAAAAAATATAAACTGGTATATTAAGATCGTCGTAATAATCAATAGTTTTATTGAGCCCCGCTTCAAATGCTTTTCTGCTGTCTAATAAATTAAATGGCCCCACTTCAGTTTGTGCAATGAATTGCTGCGCACCACCATAGCCAGAATTTGTATAATAGGTCCATCTTGCTGATAAGAAAATACCTTTAACTTTTTTTGTTTTAGCAAATTGACTCAATCTTTTGTTGAGAAGATAACAATTATTATTAAGCTGATCAGATCTTTGGACGTATGTACCAAGAAAGGGAATGCAACCATTTGCGCCAGTAAAGAAAATACTTATATCATTATCCAATGCTGCTTGATTAAAAACTTCTGATAATGCTTCAGCGTGTGAGTCACCGAATAGAATAAAGTCGATTTCATCATCTTGCTTACCCAAGATACAACCCCAGCTATCTGACAAATGGTTTAATGGGGTATTAAAACATCCATCAGATTTTGCCATTTTGAATGAATCCGTAAGAATTTTATCAAAATTACTTCTAGAGCTATATTCATCTTTCAGGTACGCCTGATAACTCACAAATCCAGTTATTTGAAAGGCCAATAGACCAAATATAAAAATAGAAAAAATCATTTTTCTAGAAGTCTTTGCTTTATCTCTAAATGGACTCTCAACCCATTTCCAGCTTATGTATGCAAAGATTATTGAAAAAAATAGAAGAAGTAATGAAAAAATATCAGATGTATTATCTAGCAGCCTATGTCTTGAAAAAACTAACATCGGATAATGCCATAAATATGCGCTGTAAGAGATTAATCCTAATTTAACAAGAAAAGGTAAAGTCAGAATCCTAAAGGCTAAAGTATTTTCAGTAGCTGATAAAATTATGAAACCTGTACCGAGAGTTGGCAATAATGTGTAAAGACTTGGGTGTGATATATTCTCATCAAAAACAATGAAAGAAATTAAAACCATAGATATGCCAAGAAGGCTGACTATTCGATTAGTAGTTAGAGATTTTGGAAATTGGTTGTATTTAATGCAGAACGCCACAAATGAGCCAAGAATTAATTCCCAGCCCCTTGTTGGCAACAAATAAAATGATCCAGAAATAACTCTGGGATGCGAGGCAAAAACTGAAGCCCAATGAGCAACTCCAAGGCTAATAAAAAAAACAAGAGACATTATTAACAATATTTTTTTTAGCCCATGAGACCAAAATATCAATAGAAAAATGGGGAAAATAATATAAAACTGCTCCTCAACTGCAAGACTCCAAGAGTGCAAAAGAGGAAGGAAATCTGCAGTTGCTCCAAAATACTTCTCTTCGAACCAAAATGAAAAATTTGATGTAAAGGTGCCGATAGCCGCAATGCTTTCTGTAAAATCTTTAAAATAAGCTGGGCTAAGCCATAACCATGCAAAAGGCATAGAAACTATTACAACTAGATATAAAGCAGGGAGTATTCTCCTGGCCCTTCTTTCATAAAAGTTAATTAAACTAAATTTGTTTTGTTCTATTTCTGAAATAATTATCGTTGTAATAAGATATCCACTTATTACAAAAAAAACATCAACACCCAAGAAGCCACCATTTAACCAGTGGTCATTTGCATGGAATATCATTACAGCCAAGACCGCAAGTGCCCTTAGCCCATCAATTTCTGGTCTATATTTTGTATTACTCAAAGATCTTTAAAGCAAAAAACTAGTATTGAAGTATTTAAAATATAACACGGTTATTCCAACAAAATTTAATCAGCTGCAGGGTTAAAAACATAAGGGTTAAATTTAATTAATTAGAGCACAAAAAGAATGGTGCCCAGAGGTGGAATCGAACCACCGACACAAGGATTTTCAGTCCTTTGCTCTACCGACTGAGCTATCTGGGCATTTGAAGATGACGAATTATAACTGAACTGTGCTTGGCGGAGAATACTTAGTTGGAATATAAATATCGATAAGTCTAAAAACTATTTTAAGTTAAAAATTTCAATATACATTCTTGTATCAAATGGAACTCGTGCACTAATTACATGAAGTGTAATAAAATGAAGTATGCCAATTCTTCATTTTCATAATTTAAATAAAGCCAAAAGCCTATACACGGATAAACTAAAATCAATTTTTGATCTTCTAGATTCTAAAGAAGCATTTGATGAGATTTCTACATGGGATGGATATAAGCCAACGCCCCTGCTTTCTTTAAAGGACATAGCTTTACAAACTGGGATAAAAAAAATCTATTATAAAGATGAAAGTTCTAGATTTGGATTAGGTAGTTTTAAGGCATTGGGTGGCACATATGGAGTTTTAAAATTTATCCAAGATGAATTAAAAAAAGATATTGGAAGTAACGTAACATCAGAAGATATCCACAAGGGAAAATACAAAGATAAAATTTCAAGATACACCGTGACAACTGCAACAGATGGCAATCATGGTCGTTCGGTTGCTTACGGAGCCAAGATATTTGGATGCAAGTGTCAAATATATATTCATGCAGAAGTGAGTTTGGGGCGTCAAGATGCGATGGAGAAACTTGATGCAAATGTTATACGAGTAAATGGAAACTATGACGAATCACTGAAGGTTTGCAAAAAAGAATCTGAGCTAAATAACTGGCATATTATTTCTGATACTTCTTATCCCGGATATACAAAATATCCTAGAGACATAATGGCTGGATACAATGTCATGTCTGAAGAAATTGCCTCTGAATTAGAAAAAATTCATATGCCTACTCATATATTTTTGCAAGGAGGAGTAGGTTCATTTCCTGGTGCAATATGCGCATACTTCTGGGAAAAATTTCCTAACAGCAATATTAAGTTCATTGTTGTTGAATCTGAGCATGCTCCATGCCTCATTCAGAGTGCTCAAAACAATCAAATGACGTCAGTAAATATTAAAAAAGAAACAATGATGGCTGGCTTATCCTGCGGTGAACCATCACTTCTTGGGTGGGAAATTCTCAGCATAGGGACAGATGATTTTGTTGCTATTTCTGATCAATTGATACCGTCAACAATGAGAATGCTTGCAAACAATAACCCTCCAATTGAAGCAGGGGAATCCTCAGTTGCTGGCCTTGCAGCATTAATGGAAATTATGAAGACCCAAGATATCGCAACAAAACTTAAGCTAGACTCTGAAAGTATTGTTCTATTATTTGGAACTGAGGGAGCCACAGACCCAGAAATATATGATTCTATTATCAAGGCAAGCTAGACTCAAAATTTCACAGATTTTTAAATTTGTCCTAAACTAAACACATGGGAATTGAACATGTAAGTCCAGATACGGACATAAATAAGATTCTAGAAATCATTGAGCGAGATGCGGCAGTTGTTATTGATAACGTCTTATCATCAAAAGATCTCGATGATATTAAAAATGAGCTGAAGCCCTACCTTCAAAATGATATTGAAGGGGATAATGAATTTACAGGATTTCAAACCAAAAGAGTTGGGGCTCTCATGGCAAGATCACCCAAGTGTCGTGAGTTAGCTCTTGACCCAACAATCAATGCTTTATCAGCAAAATTTTTAGAGCCTCACTGTGATGGATACCAACTACATTTCACATCTGCAATTTCTATCGGACCAAATGAAACACCTCAAATCCTTCATAGAGATCGAGGAGTATGGGGAGGATATGTTCCAAGAAAAATAGAAACTCAATTTAGTACTGTGTGGGCTATCACAGATTTCACCAAAGAAAATGGTGCCACCCAAGTTGTGCCGGGTTCACACAAATGGGATAAAGAGAGAATGCCTCTAGACGAAGAAATTGAAAATGCTGAAATGAGTGCGGGCTCAGTATTTATCTATACTGGATCTGTAATGCATGGCGGTGGAGCCAATCAAACATTAGAAAATAGACTCGGTGTTTTTTTGCACTATGCTCCAAATTGGTTAAGGCAAGAAGAAAATCAATACCTCTCCTGCCCTCCTTCAATAGCGAAAGAGCTAGAGCCTGAACTTCGCGATCTGATGGGTTACTCCCAAGGCGGCTACGTTTTAGGATTCTTTACCGACCCAACAGATACTGAGGGAAAATTTGAATCTGTATCACCCAAAAAACTCTTCGGGGAAGATGTTGATCCGTTTAAAATTGCTTCATCTGAGGAGCTGGTTAAAAGCTCTACTAAAAAAAATTAACAGCATTTTATTGAATAAAGACATTTCTCTATGACAGAACATTTAAACCTTTATCCAGCAATTAAGCCCTATGATACTGGGTTCATGATTGCGGATGAGCATGAAATTTATTATGAACAATGTGGTAACCCAAATGGAAAGCCTGCTGTCTTTTTACATGGTGGGCCTGGTGGAGGTGGGAGTGAAGCCGTAAGAAGATTTTTTAATCCGGAAGCCTACAGAATCATTGTGTTTGATCAAAGAGGATGTGGCAGAAGCAAGCCTCACGCCTGTTTAACAAATAATACAACTTGGGATCTAGTAGAGGATATTGAATCCTTGAAACAAAAATTAGGTATAAATAAATGGCTAGTTTTTGGAGGTTCTTGGGGAAGCACTTTAGCACTAGCTTATGCTCAAACTCATCCAAATTCAGTTAGTGAGATGGTCCTACGTGGAATTTTTATGCTGAGGAAAAAAGAACTTGATTGGTTCTACCAAGATGGAGCTAGTCGAATTTTTCCCGAGGCATGGAAAAATTTTATTAACCAAATCGATGAATCAAATAGAGATAATTTAATGCAGGCCTATCACGAAATTTTCGAAGGGTCAGATCAATCAAAAAGCTTAAATGCTGCTATTGCTTGGTCTAAATGGGAAGCTGCTTGCAGCAGCATAAATTATTCTCCTGAGAGAGTTGAAGAATTTTCAAATCCAGAATTTGCCTTGGCTTTTGCGCTCATTGAAAATCATTACTTTATGAATGCAGGTTTTTTAAATGATGAAAACCAATTATTGGATGGTGTAGAAAAAATTAGATCGATTCCAGCTGTTATTGTGCAAGGTAGATATGACATTGTTTGTCCGGCTGGTACAGCCTATGAACTTTCAGAGCTATGGCCAGAGGCTTCATTGGTTATTGCGCCCTTTTCTGGTCACTCAGCTTTTGAAAAAGAAATTATCCACGAACTAATTTTGGCTACCAACCAATTTGGTGGCGTGGATAGTTAAATGCAGTCATATGTTCTGCATCTTGAGTGCTCTAAGACAGGGGCTGTATATTCAGCAAATCAAATTCATAATCTTTCAGAAGATGGAATGCCATTATTGGTGAGATATGATCTTGATAGAATCAAACAGGAGCTTTCCAAAGATAGTTGGTGCGTGGGATCAGCACCAGGTTTTTGGCGCTATCAAGCATTACTCCCTGTCTCAAATCCTGCTTCAAAAATCTCTCTGGGAGAGGTTATAACACCTTTAATTCCCCTAAAAGAAAGCTCAAAACTATTAGGCGGAAAACCTGAAAATATTATTGTAAAAGATGAAAGTAGACTTCCAACTGGGTCTTTCAAAGCTAGAGGTTTAGCCCTTGCTGTTTCTATGGCACATCAATTTGAGCTTAAACATTTGGCAATACCTACCAATGGAAATGCTGGAGCTGCATTGGCAGCTTATGCAAGACAGGCAAATATCAAAGCAACAGTTTTTTGTCCTGACGATACACCCAAAGTAAATGTTCAAGAAATTCAGCTCCAAGGAGCCGATACATATCTTGTCAATGGATTAATCAATGATTGTGGAAAAATAGTTCTTGAAGGAAGAGAGAAAGCAGGATGGTTTGACGTCTCTACACTTAAGGAACCATATAGAATTGAAGGCAAAAAAACTATGGGCTTTGAGCTTGCAGAACAAATGGATTGGACTTTACCAGACGCAATCTTTTACCCGACAGGTGGGGGCACAGGACTCATCGGAATGTGGAAAGCATTTGCAGAGCTAAAAGAGCTTGGATGGCTTACAGGCAAACTACCTAAAATGATTGCTATTCAATCTTCAGGATGTGCACCAATTGTTAATGCTTTTGATAATAGTCTGGATCATGCTCCTTTGTGGGACAACGCAAAAACCGTTGCGTCAGGTATCAGGGTGCCAGCTGCCATTGGTGATTTTTTAATTCTTGATGCTATTCGCCAATCAAATGGTTGCGCTCTGGCTGTGGAAGATGAGCATATTATTAATACTAGAGATATGATCTCTAAAAAGGATGGATTGTTGCTCTGCCCTGAAGGTGCTGCAACTGCAGCTGGATATCAAATAGCTCTTGAAAAAAAAATAATTCATGAAGACGAAAAAGTTGTGCTCTTTAATTGCGCTTCTGGCTTGAAATATCCCATGCCAGATTTAAATCAAACCATTGATAAAAACTCTGCTATTAAATATAGCCAATTTACTTAATAGCCCTTAGCCCCCTCCAGAACCAAAAGAACCAACGCGCCCCAAATCACCAAAAGCTAAATAAATCTGCATTTCATCATGAGCGTCATAATCATGAATTCTCTTTAAATCATTTCCTGGGATATTTGTATATTTCATCGCAGCATTTCTAGCTGCTACTAATAATGGATTTTTCATATGATAAATTTTGCCTTGCATCATTGAGAGTCTTTGTATTTTTTTGGTGCGCTTGCTGCGAACATAATCATAAGCTTCTTGAGCATTTGCTAAGTTAGTCATATGCTCCTTGCAAGCCATAGCAAATGAATACGAATCTTCAATCGCCATACAGGCGCCTTGTCCTAAGAATGGAACCATGGGATGAGCAGCATCACCAAGCAAAGTGATATTTTTTGAAATCATAGATTTTAATGGAGGTCGGATATAGATTCCCCATTTATAAAGTGTTCCGGAATCTTCAAGCGCTGGAAATATTTTTGAGTCATAAGCAGAAAAATCATCCAATAAATCTGAAGTGGAGCCCTCTTCTTTCCATGATTCTCTGAATTCATAATTTTCTTTTCTTACCGCAACAAAACTAACATCTCCTTCTTTATTAACTGGATAACTAACGATATGACTGTCAGGACCAAGTGCAAAATGAATTTTTTGAAGATTGGATTTGCCTATGCCCCTCCAGGCGCTATAGCCACTATATTTAGGATTTTGATTAGCAGCAAAAAAGGTATCTCGAATTGATGATCTTATGCCATCGCATGCTGATAGGTGCTTTAGTGTAAATTTATTTTTATTAGTAAATGTGGCTTCGCATTTTACCGCATCAAAACTCTCAAGATCATGGTGGTGAAAAATCTCTCCGCCTAGATTTATGTATCTTGAATACAGCAGCGACATTAATGTTTGTCGACGTGTTGTTAAGACCTCTGGTGTTTGGAATGAGGATATCTCCCTGTGCGGCCCTTGAATTGAAGCCGCAGAATGAATGAAAGATTGGTCCTTTAGGTCAACATAAATATCTAGTCTATCTAACAAACGTAATGCGTTCGAAGAAAGGCTAATAGCTGCACCGTGAGAAGTTTCTTCTGGCATCTTTTCAAAAATTATTGCTGGAATACCCTGTTTCAAAAGAGCGCATCCAAGTGTGAGACCTGATATCCCTCCCCCTAAAATTCCAATATGATTTCTATAATCGCTCATTTAATGATTTTCCTTGACTTAGAGCCTGCTCTAAGTTGTATAGTGCTTTATAGATATTACTATTGAAATCACTTGAGGGGATAAAAATGAGTACAAATAAACAAATTACTTCTACTGTAACTGATGCTGGAAAACTAGAAATAGGTATTACTGAGTCTGAGCGCCCTGTTCCGGGTGATAATGAGGTGCTAATTCAAGTAGAGGCGACGCCCATTAACCCCTCTGATTTGGGTTTATTGATTGGGCCGGGTGATATCAATACACTCAAGGCTGAAGACTCAAAAATCATAATGGATGTTCCTGAAGCAATTATGGGCGCTATGAAACCAAGGCTTAACAAACCGATGCCAGTGGGTAATGAAGGCTCTGGAGTTGTTATCGAAGCTGGAGCAAATGCACAAGAATTACTAGGCAAAGTCGTAAGCGTTGTTGGGGGTGGAATGTATTCTCAATATAGATGTCTACCTGCAGCTAGTTGTATGGTCATGAATGAAGGAACCGAACCTCGAGATTGTGCATCAAGCTTTGTAAATCCTCTCACTGCTCTTGGCATGGTTGAAACAATGAAAATGGAAGGACACACAGCTCTTGTCCACACAGCTGCGGCCTCTAATTTGGGTCAAATGCTTGTAAAAATATGCGTAGATGATGGAGCTCAGCTCGTAAATATTGTTCGCAAGCAAGAACATGTTGATTTGTTGAAATCTCTTGGCGCAGAGTTTGTTTGTAACTCATCTGATGATGACTTTATGGAACAATTGACATCAGCAATCACTGAAACAAAAGCTACTCTTGCTTTTGATGCAACTGGCGGTGGAGAATTGGCTGGAAAAATTCTTACTTGTATGGAAGTTGCAGCAAGAAAAAATGCAACTGAATATAGCCCGTATGGGTCTACAGAACATAAGCAGGTTTATATCTATGGAGCTCTGAATCAGTCGGGGATTACTCTTCCAAATAATAGGTCCTTTGGAATGTATTGGGGGATTGGCGGATTTTTATTAACACCATTTTTAGGGAAGGTTGGCTTTGAAAAAGTGGGTGAACTTCAAACTCGAGTTGCCAATGAGATTAAAACAACTTTTGCAAGTAATTATACTCAGGAAGTATCCCTAGCAGAGGCCTTAACTCTTGAATCCTTAATGGTATACGCAAAACAAGCCACTGGAGAAAAGTTCTTAATCAATCCAAATGGTTAAAATGATACTCAAAAAAAAGGGGGGCTTTAGCCCCCCTTTTAGTAAATTTAAACTGTTCTAAATTAATGCCAGTGCCATCATCACTAAGCACACAATTGAGCCAAGCCAAAGCAATGTTCTTACCCTTGCAAAGCCAGCAATGTATGTAACAACATGTCCCACTCTAAATGCGAGCCACCAACATGCCAGCCCTGTAACATCAACAGACAGCTGCATTGATAAAAGAGCCAATGCTAAAAATATTGGCAAAGTTTCTTGTAAATTTGTATTTGCTCTCATGGCTCTCCCGGCCATGATAGTTAATTCATGAGGCATAGGCTCATCTCTATTAGAACCCAGCCAAGGAAAATTTTTCATGTTGAAAGATGCTGGTATGAGCCAGGTTTGAAGTAAAGCAAGCAATAAAGCAGCAATAATATAAGTTGTCATAAATTCTCTCCGAAATTATTAAAGTTAGAGTTTAAACGATTGAAATGGTCCCTTCAAAATAAATTACGCTGTTGCCCGAAATCAAGACTCTTTCATTAGCTAATCTACAATTTAGTTTGCCGCCTCGTTTAGAGAGTTGATGCGCGTAAAGTTCGTTTTTGTTGAATTGAGTGGCCCAATAAGGAGTTAACATAGAGTGTGCTGACCCTGTTACAGGATCCTCTTCAATCCCTGCTTCGGGATAAAAACATCTAGAAACAAAATCCACTTCATCTCCTGGAGCCGAAATCACAAGGCCTCTAGCATCAACTTTTTTAAGAAGAGAAAACTTAGGCTGCATTTCTTCAATTTGCTTCTGACTTTTGAAGATTGCCAAATAGTCATCTTTACCTCTAAGTAGCTTAAGTGGCTTAATGCCCAATATTTTAGAAAATAACGACTCTGATTCTACTTCGGCTGGATAATCAGCAGGAAAGTTCAAGCATAGACCTCGATCAAACTTTGTAATTTTTAGGTTTCCACTTTTAGAATCCAAATTAATTTCTTCTCCAGCAAGATCAGGGTAGTATTCAAACAGTACGCGAGCGCTGGCCAAAGTTGCATGACCGCATAGATCTACTTCAATTGATGGAGTAAACCATCTTATCGAAACTGGATTTTCGTGGATGTTAACAAAAGCTGTTTCGGATAAATTGTTTTCCGCGGCTATTGATTGCATGACATCATCTGTAAGTGGCAACTCAAGGATAACAACTGCAGCAGGATTACCTGAAAATAATTTATCGGTAAAAGCATCAACTTGATACATTTTTAATTCCATGAGGTTATTTTACCCAATAGAGCTTTCAAGGCTAGAATGAATAAAAAGGATCAACTTGAGCCCAGACAAACTAACAATTAAAACAAAATTAGCTTTTGGTGTAGGAGCCACTGGTGAGGGTGCAACAAATTGGATTTTTGCTGGTCTCACCTTCTTTTTTTACAATCAAGTCCTTGGTCTATCTGGTTCGCTGACAGGGTTGGCGGTTTTAATCGCGATTATTTTTGATGCTGTTTCCGATCCTATTATGGGGTCCATTTCAGATCGATTTATATCTAAACTTGGACGCAGGCATCCCTTCATGTTTGCTGCACCCTTCCCTACAGTCATAGCAATCTATCTAATGTTCTTTCCACCAGATGGGATGTCTGAATATGGTCTCTTTGGCTGGCTGATTTTTTCAACTATCTTGCTGAGGCTAAGCATTACTTTGTTTGCAGTGCCTCATTTAGCATTAGGAGCCGAGCTATCTGACGATTATTTTGAGCGCAGTCGAATCATGAGCTACAACAATCTTTTTGGATATATGGGCGTGATTATCATGCATATATTTGTATGGTTTTTAATCTTCCCTTACTTTGCAGGTGAGAAAATTGGGCAACTCTATCAAGAATCCTATACGCCCATAGCAATTTTTAGCATGGTATTGATTTCACTGTGCATTCTTTCATCAGCTTATTTTACTAAAGATAGAATTCCCTATTTAAAACAACCCTCGACAGATGAATCTCACATCAAAATAACAGATTTATTTAAAGATATATATGGCGCTATTACTAATAGAAACTATGCTCGATTGCTTGTTGGCATGTTTTTCCTCTCTATGCTAATTGGTACTCATGAAACATTGGGTATTTACATGGGAACATTTTTTTGGGAATTGTCTCCTATGCAAATTGGTTGGCTCATCATAAACAATATTATTGGGTATGCTTTTGGATTCATCCTGACAGCAAAACTCCATCAAAGATTTGATAAACCTATTGTCATTGTGGCCACGGTTCTTGGCCTGACTATTTTTTGGTCGGCATCGGCTAATATTGCTCTGTTAGGCTTTGCTCCAGAACGAGGCTCATGGGAATTAGTTATGATGATTATATGCTTGGGATCTGTTGCATCAGCATGTGGCTCTATCTTGCACATTAGTGTTATGTCAGCATTGGCAGATATAGCAGACGAACACGAACTCAATACTGGCATTCGACAAGAGGGTGTTTTTTATGCGGCTCGAGCTTTCTTTAGCAAAACATCAAATGGCATTGGTCATGTTATAGCTGGAGTCGCGCTTGATTTTATCGCCTTTCCGGAGAATGCAGTGCCTGGAGAAATACCTGAAGATACAATCTTTAATTTGGGATTAGTTGACGGCCCGTTTGCAATGATTTGGGGACTAATTGCTGTATTCTTTTATGCTAGATATAAAATTACGAAAGAATCACACGCTAAAATTAAAGAGCAATTAGATATAAGAAACTCTTAGAACTTACCCCTCGTAAACCTCATTCTTATTGAATAAACCCTTATCAAAGCTACAAGGGTAAGAACGGTCTGAGTAAAGAGAGAAATTAATAGCGTATTCGTCCAACTCCAACTATCAATGGTGAGCCAGAGCAAAAAAGTTTGCAGGGGAAAATTAATAATCATTCCCATCATCACGACAATGACACTTTCTCTAAAGGCAGTTTTTTCAGTTTTATTCATTTCTATCTCAGTTTAAGTAAGTAGTTTGTAATTACATTTTTTCATGGTTTCTATTGATAAAAAAGAGTTGATCATTTTAATCAGGCTCTTCTCTAATAAAGGGACCTGCAATGAGGAAGCAATATCCTTTTGTTCATGTCTTCCTCTGCCATTTACATAATCATTCATTTTAACCACGGGTAAATCTTGTCTGTTTAATACATCTGCCATGCGTGCGTGAAATTTTTTTTGGTCTGCGTGAAAGTCTTCAACATTAATAATAATTGAGTTGGGCACTTCTTCTGACATCCTAAAGTAAGAATCATTCTTTTGATTCCACATAGCGATGCAATTCTCATAATCTTCAATAGAAAACTGAACAAAGCCCTCTAAAGACAAATCTTTGATTGGTGGATAATGATCATAATATGGTTCTCTGTACATGGCTTGAATCCATGAATAAGGATTGCGCATACAGAAAATAAATAGGCAGTTCTGAACTTCAAATTTTGACCACTCATCTTTTTTTGGAGCAAGTCTGTGCTTCCAACCCAAGAAATCATAATGCTGAAATTTCAAATTGAAATTTTTACCTGCAAAATAACCTATGGCATTGGTGCCACTATGTCGCTCACCAAAAACTTTGATTGAATCAATCTTCAAACTTTACAGCCGTTCCATATGCAATAACCTCTGAAGCAGCCGCTGCTATGGTTGAAGTCTCATATCGAAAATTGACAACTGCATCTGCGCCCATTTCTTCAGCATTGGATACCATCCTTTCCATGGCCTGCTTTCTTGCTTGCATCAATAATATTGAATAACTTTTAAGTTCGCCGCCAACTAAATTCTTTAGTGTTGCTAAAATGTCTGTACCCAAATGCCTTGCTCTTACGGTGCTACCCATAACAATTCCAAGATAAGTATGGATTTGTTTGCCTTCTATCGATGGGGTGCTGGTGACTATCATGGTTTGCTCCAAAAATTTGATATGATTAAGTGAATCATATGAGTAATATAAAACAAGAACTAGTTGAAACAAAATTTGCCATCGGAGCCGTGGTAAAACACCGCTTTCTTGATTTTCGCGGAGTCATATTTGATGTTGATCCAGAATTTAATAATACTGAAGAATGGTATCAGTCCATCCCGGCCTCAATTCGTCCTAGAAAAAACCAACCTTTTTACCATCTCTTTGCGGAAAATGGTCATATCTTTTACGTAGCCTATGTATCGGAGCAAAACCTGCTTGATGATGCATCAGAAGAATTGCCAAAGCATCCAGAAATTAAAAATTTATTCTCTCATTTTGAAGGTGGCAGATTTGTGCCGCTCTCAAGAGCTGTAAACTAATCTATTCTTTAAAGGCGATTTGCAGAGAGGTTGTAAAAACCTCCATTGCTTCTTTTAAATCCTCTAAACCTAAGAAAGTTGGCGCCAATCTAATATTTGAGTCTGCAGGATCATTAAAGTGTGGATATGTCGATCCAGCAGGGGTTATCAAGACTCCAGCCTCTTCACACAGAGCTATAACCCTTTTAGCAATAGGCTTGCTTGTATTGTAAGAAATAAAATACCCACCCGTTGGTCTCTTGTAACCACCTATCTCTGAGCTTAGGGAGTCCAATGCTTGAAACGCTACTTCAAATTTTGGTTTAACTAAATCTGCATGCTTGTTCATATGATTTAAAACATCATGCTTGTTTTTGAGAAATTCAATATGACGCATCTGATTCACTTTATCGGAGCAAACAATCATAGAGCCTCTTTGTCTTACCAAGAGGTTAAAAAGCTTAGTGCCAGCTGCTGCAAAAGATAATCCACCACCACCAAATGTAACCTTTGAAAAAGAACAAAAAATTGCAGTTTGATCTAAGACATCAAATTTCTTAGCTAACTCCCATGAGGGTGTTTGATTAGGGGTTGGTAAAAAGTCATGCAATAAATATGCATGATCTAAGATAAACAAGAATTCATTTGAATAAGATTTTCCTGCCTCTAACAACTCCGATATATTTTCATCTGTATAAATATCACCGGTTGGATTAGAGTGACGAGGAACGCAGATGATGCCTTTGATATTTTCATGTTCTGCAAGTAATGCTTTAAATTTATTAATATCAACGCCAGATCCAGTCAGAGGAACTTGTAACGTCTCAATCCCAAAATCATCCAGCAATCTGAAATGCCTATCAAAGCCTGGAACAGGACAAATAAACTTCAAATTTTCTTGGTTCTTCCATGGCGTCTCTAGGCCAAATAGATAATTTGCCAGAATGAGTTGATAGATAAGAAGCAAACTAGATTGCTCTCCAACCAAGGTGTTATCTGCCGGAGCTGATAGTAACTCGCCACCCAACTCTCTTGCCTCTGGTATTCCTAAAGGATCGCCATAATTGCGGACATCTACTCCGCTTGGACTCTTTGCAGGCACTATTAAATTTAAAAGGTCATTTGAAAGATCTAATTGATCAGAGCCAGGTTTGCCGCGAGTTAAATCAATCTTTAGGTTTTTAGATTTTAACGTAGCAAATTTAGATTCCAGAGATTCATCCATAGTATCATTGGGTATATAAGTAAATATATTTTATAGGATAAATTTATAAGTGGCATATATATGGATTCTTTTGGTAGTAATAATCCTCCTTTTGGGGCTGTTAATCTATCTTAATATTAAAGACAGCTCAAATAGCACAAATTCTAAAGAGTCGCTTAGGGATCTTGATAAGGCTGTTGAAAGACAAGAAGCGAAGCTATCTGACTTATCAAATGATATTCAATCCTTCCAAGATCCTCTAAGTAAACTAAATCGGTATTTATCTGGTGGTGCACTTGCTGGGACTTTTGGTGAATGGTCGCTAGATGCAATTGTGAAAGATATTTTTCACCAGAATCAATTTATTGCTAACGCAGAAGTGATAACCGGTTCAGGTAAAAGGGTTGAATTTGCAATTAAATTACCAGAGGGTTTGTTGCTTCCCATTGATGCAAAATTTCCTTCGGGTCTATTTGATAACTACTTATCTGCCGTTGACAATAGAAACCCTCAACTCATCAAGACTTCTACAGATGCAATTAGAAGGCACGTTCAAAAAGATGCGAAAGATATCAAAGAAAAATATATCCAATCAGGCATAACAATTGAACTAGGCATTATGTACATCCCAAGTGAATCACTGATGCAGCTCATAGATTCAATTGATAATATTAGAGAAGAAATATTTAGAGATAATCGAGTTCTCATTATGGGACCAAATTCTCTTGCTGCATATCTAATAAGCGTTCATATGGGATTTAGAACTCTGGCTCTTAACGAAAGAGCAAGTGAAATTATGAAAGAGTTTGGAAAACTCAAAAAAGAATTTGAAAATTTTGGAAGTTCTACGGAAGAGCTACAGAAAAAGACTGACGCAATGTTAAAAGCTGTTAATGAGCATGCTACAAGAGAAAGGCAAATGAGCAAAGCAATTAAAAATATGGATCAAGTAGAAAGTTAAAAAGTAATTAGCGAATAATGATCTTATCTTCTTGAAATTCTATTATCCTATCTGAAAAATACTTAGCTTCTTCTTCGTCATGAGTCACCAGTAAGACAGACAAATCTTTATCTTTGAAAATTTTCTTGGTCTCGCCATGCAGCTCCGCTTTAAGATTTTTGTCTAGTGCGCCAAATGGCTCATCAAGCAAAAGAATATCTGGATTAGTAATTAATGCTCTGGCAAATGCAACTCTTTGTTGCTGGCCAGCAGAAATTTCATGGGGGTATTTTTTGCTTAGTTCAGCAACCTTAAATAGTCCAAGATACTCTTGAGCTAAAGATTCTCTTTCTTGAATGTGACTGATGCCAAACATTACATTCTTTTCAACATTAAGATGTGGAAAAAGAGCCCTGTCTTCAACCACCAATCCTAAATTTCTTTTCTCTGGAGGCAACAGAAAATTTTTCTTTGAAACAACTTTATCACTTATTTTTATCTCTCCATCTACTACATCTTCTAATCCAGCAACGATTCTTAAGAGAGTTGTTTTCCCTATTCCAGAGGGACCAAGAATTGAAACTATTTCGCCTTTCTTCAAGGCGAAATTCAAATCTTTAATTGTTGAAGTAGCTTGGTCATAGGCATGAGATAAATTTCTAATTTCAAGTATATATTTCATTAGCTCTTTTCCAATCTTGATGTTCTGATCATTTTTGAGATAAAGAAAATCGGTATTAATCCAATCAATATTATCGCAGTTGCTGGAGCTGCTGCCTCGACCATTCTTTCCTCAGAAGCATAAATATATGTCGAAACTGCCAAAGTTTCAAAATTAAAAGGTCTCAAAATTAAAGTGGCTGGTAATTCTTTTACAACTTCAGAGGTTACTAAAAGGATGCTTGTAAAAAAACTTGTTTTCAATATAGGGAAATGGACTCTAAAAAGAAGGTTTAAGCCCTTCGATTTTAGAACACGCGCACTGTCATCAATTGTTTGGCTAATTTTTTGATAGCCTGCCTCATAAGTTGAGTTTGCTAAAGCATATGATTTGATAATGTATGCAAAGATTAGGCCAAATAAGCTTCCGGTAAGGAAATATCCCTCAAACGAATTCAAGATATTGTTGTCTAAAAATACAAATAATTGAACAATTCCAACTGCAAGAATAAGACCTGGAACAGCATAGCCAATGTTTAAAAAAGGATTTATAGATTTGATTACAGAGCTATTCTTATATCTAATCGAAAAATTTATAATCATTGCAATAAAAGTACATAGAATTGCCGAGATAATTGATAATAAAACTGTGTTCAATGATATTGAAAAAAATTGTTCATTAAAAAAGCTAGTGTTAAATCTTAAAGACCAATTTAAAATCTCAAGTATAGGCAATATAAAACCAATAAATATTGGGACAAAACACACAAAGAAGCATGCAGAGGATCCAAGAGAGCTTAATCTTTTTACCTGTGTTGGTTTAAAGTTTGATCCAATGGTGGAATAGTTAGCATTTTTTCTAGATGTTCGCTCAATCACTAAGCAAAAAGTGATAAATATTAATAACATTGATGCAAGCTGCATTGCTGTTGTTAAATCATACATTCCATACCAGGTTCTAAAAATGCCAGTTGTAAATGTTGAAACAGCGAAATGATCGACTGCACCGAAGTCAGACAAAGTCTCCATGGCTACAATCATTGTGCCTGCAATTAAGGCAGGCCTTACCAAGGGAAGAGCTAGTTTTAAAAAAATTGAAGCTTGGGATAAACCTAATGTTCTGCCAACTTCAAACATGGACTTTGATTGATTGAGAAAAGCAGTTCGGCAAATTAAGTATACATATGGATAGAGGGTAAATGAAAAAACGATAATTGCGCCATAAATATTTCTGATATTAGGAAATAGGATCTCATTTTGTTGTAAATTAAATAGTGAGCGCGCAATTTCATTCAATGTTCCATATGAATCAAATAATCCGGTAAAGGTATAAGCTAAAATATAAGGCGGTATTGCCAATGGTAATATAAGACCCCATTCAAAAAATCGTTTTCCAAAAAATTGATAGTTTGTTACTAACCATGCTGTAAGAGAGCCAATGGTCATAACCAGTATTGACACCCCTGATACCAAAATGAGTGAATTTAGAATGTAGTCAGCTAAGACATATTCATATATGTGGCTCCAGTTTTCGGAGTAATCAGCGAATGTACTTGATAGGATGACAAGAATTGGGGAAAGGAAAAACAAAAGAATAAGAAGTGGAATACCATGCCAAACAGAAAAAATTTTTGAAGACCGCACTTTATAAAACTGAGTTTAGTTAATAAATGAGGTTATCACAGTATTGTTATTTCCAGCCAGTCCTGTCCATAAGTTTTATAGCTTCTGAATTGAACTTTCCATATTCTGAAACCTGCATTTTGTCCTCAACAAAATCTAAGCCTGAACTGGCTATATGGGGATGGGGCGATACATCAGCTAGAACGGGATATTCAAATGAATTATTTACCATGCTTGATTGCATTTCTCTTGAAAGCAAAAACTCAATAAATCTGTTTGCATTATCAATGTTTGTTGCATTCTTTAGAACTCCCAGCCCGCTAATATTTATATGGACTCCCCTATTGCTTTGATTAGGAAAAAACATTTTTACTTTTTTAGCCGCCTCCACCTGTTCGTTTCCTGCTTTTCCAGACAACATGTACCCATAATAATAGCTATTTGCGATTGCAAGGTCAGCTATCCCATTAGCAACAGCCATAATCTGTGATCTATCGTTCCCTTGAGGTTTTCTTGCTAAATTAGAGACAAAGCCTTTAGCCCATTCTTCTGTATTTTTAATGCCGTGAGCTGATATTAATGATGCAACTAGTGATTGATTGTAGATATTATTAGAGCTTCTAATAACAACTCTATCATTCCATTCTTTTTTTGCTAGATCCTCATAACTAAGATCTGCAAGCTCTTCATTTGAAACAGTTTTCGGATTATAAAAAATTACTCTTGCTCTTTTAGCAATTGCAATCCATTCATTATTAGGACCTCTTAAGTTTATTGGAACTATTGAAAGAGCTTTTGACGATGAAATGCTTTGAAAGTATCCTTCTTTTTGAATTTTCCACAAATTACCAGCATCAACAGTAAAGAAAATGTCAGCTGGAGAGTTTTTTCCTTCAGACTTTAATCTTTCTAGCAAGGCATTGCCATTACCAGAAATAACATTAATTTTTATTCCTGTTTCTTTGCGGAAATCTTCATATAGCTGATCATCAGAGTCATAATGCCTTGAGGTATATATATTGACTTCATTAGCAAATGATAAAGAGCTAACAAGCATAAATATGACAGGGAATAAAGATTTAAACATTGATAGCCTCGTAAGTGTCAATCGAGAATGATTCTCATTTGGATTATATACAAAGAAAAACTCTTTTCAAATTAACTGAGTGAACTTAGATGTTAGTATGCATTGGTATAATGAATCATATCAATGAATAAAACACCACTTCATAATGCCCATATTCAACTTGGCGCTAAAATGGTTAACTTTTCTAATTGGGAAATGCCAATTAGTTATTCATCTCTTATTGAAGAGCATAATGCGGTAAGAAATACGGCAGGCATTTTTGATGTGTCTCACATGTCAGTATTTGATTTTGATGGAGACAATCAAGTTGCTTTCTTTGAAAAAATTTTTGCCAATGACATCAAAAAAATCTACAAAGATAACAAGGCAATTTATGGTGCTCTGCTTAATGAAGAAGGTGGTATTTTGGATGATCTTATCATCTATCATGCAAACAATAAGTTTAGACTGGTTTCAAATTGTTCAACCCGAGAGCAAAATAGGCAATGGTTTGAAAAGCATGCTCTTGAATTTGGTGTAAAAGTCATTGAAAGATCTGATATGGGGATACTAGCTATCCAAGGTCCTAATGCGCTCAATAAAATTTTAGAAATTAAAGAGATTGATTCTAAAGTAAATGCCCTCCAATCATTTGGATGCATGCTTGAGGACGATAAATTGTATGCAAGAACTGGGTACACCGGCGAAGATGGCTTGGAATTAATTATTCCAACTCAAGATATTAATCGCTTATGGGATCAAGCATTAGAGCTGGGATGCGCGCCTATTGGATTGGGGGCCCGTGATACCCTTCGACTGGAGGCAGGTTTAAATTTATATGGTAATGATATGACAATCAATAACCACCCATATGAATCAAATTTGGGCTGGACGATTGATATGAGCGATCAGAATCGTAAATTCATTGGAAAAGATGCCCTCCTATCAATTGATCAAAGTAAATCACAAAAAATAGTAGGCATTATTCTTCAAGACAAGGGAGTTCTAAGATCTGGTTATGAGATCACCCATGAACAAGGAAAAGGTATGGTGTTAAGTGGCTCATATTCTCCCACTTTACAATCTAGCATTGGTCTCGCAAGAGTAGATCAGGGTTTTCAAGAAAATGGGAAGGTCATGATAAGAAATAAGGTATTAAATATTGACTTTGTATCGCCTAGATTCCTAAGAAAAGGTAAAATCTAAATATGAGCGATTTTCCCGGCGATTTAAAATTCCTTTCCTCCCATGAATGGGCGAGAGTAGAATCAGACGGCACTATTACCATTGGTATCAGTGATCATGCGCAAGACCTTTTGGGTGATATTGTCTTTGTTGAGTTGCCTGAAGTTGGGCAATCCGTGGATGCTGAAAATGATGCTGCCATAGTTGAATCTGTAAAGGCTGCTTCAGATATTTACTCTCCTCTTTCAGGTGAAGTCATAGAAGTAAACTCCCTATTAGAAGATCAACCAGAAATAATAAACTCTTCTCCGTACGAAGATGGATGGTTCTTTAAACTTACTCCCTCTGATATGGGCGAGTTAGATAATTTGCTATCTCCTGAAGATTACAGTGAAGTCTGCGAAGACTAACTCAAGACCAAGACAACTTGATGAGTTGAAATACACACTCTTTGAAATAAAAATTAATAATGGAAAATTTTGATAGCTTTGCACTAAGACATATTGGTTTAAGCCAGACAGATATTGACCTTCTGCTGGATCAGCTTGGATATAAGGACTTAGAAGAGTTCTCAAAGTCTGTGCTACCTAAAAATATCTTTACTGAAGAAAAGCTTGGTCTTGGTGATGCCATGTCTGAAGAAGAAGCGCTAAAAGCTCTAAAAGAAATGTCAAAAGAAAATACTGTGTATCGATCATTCATTGGTCAAGGCTACTATGGAACGGTTACACCAAAAGTAATTTTAAGAAATGTTTTTGAAAACCCTGGATGGTATACCTCCTATACCCCCTATCAGGCAGAAATCTCTCAAGGCAGGTTAGAAGCACTTATCAATTTTCAAACCATGGTTGGAGATCTCACGGGATTTGAAATAGCTAATGCATCCCTACTTGATGAGGCCACTGCAGCAGCAGAATCAATGACTTTAGCTCACAGAGTTGGTAAATCTAAATCCCAAAGATTTTTTATAGATCAAAACTGTTTTCCCCAAACAATCTCAGTGGTGACAGCAAGAGCAAAACCGATAGGTATTGAGGTAATAATAGGTGACCCACAGCAGTTAAATGATTTAAAAGAAGATACATATTTTGGAGCTTTACTCCAATATCCTGGCAACGATGGTGCGGTCATTGATTTCTCTCAAGAAATTGTAAACATGCATGAACAAAATGGTCTGGTGATCATGGCAACCGACTTGTTGGCTCTAACGCTATTAAAAAGCCCTGGTGAAATGGGTGCTGATATAGCAATAGGAAGCTCGCAAAGGTTTGGGGTGCCTCTAGGCTTTGGTGGGCCACATGCAGCATTTATGGCCACCAAAGAAAAATATAAAAGATCCCTGCCTGGAAGATTGGTTGGAGCATCGATTGATGAGGGCGGCAGGACAGCATACAGATTAGCTTTGCAAACAAGAGAACAGCACATAAGAAGAGAGAAAGCCACAAGCAATATATGTACTGCCCAGGCACTCTTAGCAATCATGGCAAGTTTTTATGCTGCATATCATGGCCCGAGTGGATTGAAACAGATCGCTCAGTCTGTTCGCTCAAAAGCAGTTGCCTTGGCAAAAGGAATTAATGAGCTTGGGTATGATCTCAAGTCTTCTAGTTTTTTTGATACTGTAACTATCTATACAGAATCTCTTACACAGGAAATTTTTTCAACTGCTCAAGATCAACTGATGAATCTTAGGATGCTGGATGCAAATCATATAAGCATCTCATTGGATGAAACAACAACAAACCAAGAGATAGAAAATATAACAAAACTTTTCACAGACTTGTCGAAAAAAGAAAATGTTGTTTTAAGCTTCGAGCTGCCAATCGATATCGTAAGATCATCTGAATATCTAACTCATCCGGTCTTTCACCTGTATCGAACTGAAACAGAAATGTTGAGGTATATCAGAAAACTTTGTGATAAAGACATTGCTCTGGATAGAGCAATGATTCCGTTGGGTTCATGCACTATGAAATTAAATGCCACATCTGAAATGATACCTGTTGGTTGGGAGGAATTCTCAAACATTCATCCTTATGCACCTCATGATCAAACAGCTGGTTATAAAATTTTAATAGACGATCTTGAAACCAAGCTATCTGAGATAACTGGTTATTCAGCTGTATCTTTGCAGCCAAATGCTGGCTCTCAAGGTGAATATGCTGGTTTATTAGCAATCGATGCATTTCATCGAAGTAATGGCGAGCAGCAAAGAAAGATATGTTTAATTCCTGAATCAGCCCACGGAACAAATCCTGCGTCTGCACAAATGGCTGGCATGAAGGTTGTGCCAATAAGCTGTGATAAAAAAGGGAATATTGATTTAGAGGATCTGGGTGAAAAAGCTTCTAAGCATTCAAATGAGTTAGCTGCCATTATGATTACCTACCCTTCAACACATGGAGTCTTTGAGACAACCGTAACCGAAGTATGCAAGATCGTTCATGATCACGGCGGGAAGGTTTATATTGATGGCGCCAACTTGAATGCTATGGTTGGTTTATGCAAACCGGGTGAGTTTGGGGGCGATGTGTCCCATCTTAATCTGCATAAGACATTCTGCATTCCCCATGGTGGCGGTGGACCGGGTGTTGGACCTATTGGGGTTGTAAAAGATTTAGTGCCTCATTTACCATCTGATCCTTTGACATATGAGCCCTCATCAAAGAATGTTGGGCCAGTCTCGGCAACTAATTTCGGAAGTCCTTCTATTCTTCCAATCAGCTGGATGTACATTCAAATGATGGGAGCATCAGGCCTAAGAAAGGCAACACAGGTAGCAATTCTTAGTGCGAATTATATTGCACAAAAATTGAGTCCTCACTTCAAAATTTTATATACAGGCAAAAATAATTTGATTGCGCATGAATGTATTATTGATATTAGGCCATTAAAAGAGTTATGCGGGGTTGAGGTTGACGATATTGCAAAGAGATTAATAGATTTTGGATTTCATGCTCCAACTATGTCTTTTCCTGTTCCTGGAACTTTAATGATTGAGCCAACTGAGAGTGAGTCGTTGGCCGAGCTGGATAGATTTATTGAAGCTATGATTTATATTCGTCATGAAATCACACAAGTTGAAGGTGGTACATACTCTATTGAAGAAAGCCCTTTAAGAAACGCTCCCCATTGTGCTGAAAAAGTAACCAGTGATAGCTGGCAACAAAAATATTCTCGTTCTGTAGCCGCCTATCCTGTTGATCTAAAGGGTAAAAATAAATATTGGCCTCCAATAGGAAGAGTCGATAATGTCTATGGAGACAAGAATTTGATATGCTCTTGCCCTTCCATGTCAGATTACCAAGAAGAAAGCTAAATTATCGGTAAATAGATTACTTCCCAGCCCCTCTCATTAGAGATTGCCTCAAGCTTTATATCTGGGTTTACAGCCTTTGGAAATTCAACAGATTCCATTAAAGGTAAATCATTGATAGAGTCTGAATAAAATGTCACTCCAGAAAAATCATCGTATTGATGGGCTTGCATCCAGATTTCTACTAATTTTAATTTCCCCACACCTAGTGCTGATGGCGGGATAAACTCACCTGTGCATTTCTTATCTTTAAATTCGACCTTAGTGCCAATAACATTATTAATGTCGAGTCTTTGAGCTATTGGCTTCACAATTAACTCATTGGTTGCACTCGCAAGTAATATTGTATGACCTTTATCATGATGATCATGAATCAATTTAAGAGCAAAAATATTAATCATGGGCTCAATGATTGTCTCTAGAAAAGGCAGTATTATTTTACTGATTTCTTCTTCTGTCATACCCACATAGGGCTTTAAGGCAAAATTCGTGTATTGATTAAAATCTAATTGGCCCTGTTGATAATCTTTGATGAATTCATCATTTTTTAACTTAGCCACTTCATCAAGCAGATTTATATCTATCAAGTAATTAATCATCGAATAATCTGAATCACCGTTTAGAATGGTATTATCTAAATCAAAAATTGCTAATTCAGGCTTGCTCATAAGGAGTTAATCTAACATGAATGATAAATCTTACAGAAAAAATGTTGGCTTAATTGTCTTAGATCAAAAGAATCAACTTCTGGTCTGCAGAAGAAAAGGGAAAAAAACCTGGCAATTCCCCCAAGGTGGAATTGATGATGGTGAATCTAATATCCAAGCTGCATACAGAGAACTATTTGAAGAGGTAGGAATAACGAAAAAACAAGTCAAGATTATTCAAAAGAGCAGCCATTGGTATCAATATGATTTGCCCGAGAAGTACCAACCAAGACCCAAGAGTTTAAAAAATTTTAAAGGTCAAATTCAAAAGTGGTACATGTTAAAAGCTAACGAAGAGCTAGAAATAAACCTCCTAAATGAAATACCTCAAGAATTTGTAGAGTACAAATGGTCTACCTATTGGCATGCTTTAGCCAGCGTTGTTCCATTTAAAAGAGATGTTTATAGAAGTGTATTATCTGAGTTCATGCCTAAATATATCCAACTGCATAATGATTGAAATTTTAATCTATCTTTTGCTTGGTGCATGCACGGGTTTGCTTGCAGGTATGTTTGGAATTGGTGGGGGCAGCATATTAGTACCATCCCTTATTTTTATTTTTTATAGCATAGGTTTTGACAGCTCTATTATTGTGCTCACGGCCATAGGCACATCGCTTGCAAGTATATTTTTTTCTGCTATTTCATCTACCCTGTCTCACCACAATAAAAGCAGTGTTGAGTGGTCATTGGTTGTGCCCTTATCGATGGGTATGATTTTAGGTGCTTTGGTCGGAGCTGGATACGCTGCAACTCTCTCAAATAATAATTTAAAGTGGATTATTACAATTTTCTTAATTGTTATTGGCATAGAAATGATTTCAGGCTTTACACAGGCTCTTGCAAAAAAAGATAGGGGCATGATCTCTCTAACTAAACCTATTGTTCCATTGCATGGATCGTGGATAGGATTTCTATCCTCGATCATTGGCATCGGAGGTGGTTCATTTACAACTCCATTAATGATTTCTGGAGGCTATAATATTCGTAAAGGGATTGGAACTGCTGCAGCTTGTGGAGTTCCAATTGCCGCTGCAGGAGCAATCGGATATATGTATTATGGACAAATGGCTGATGCGAAACTCCCCGCAGGAGCTGTTGGCTATGTTTTTTGGCCAGCTGTTGTATCCATTTCATTGGCAAGTATATTTACAGCTAAGCTTGGGGCTAATATCAGTCACTCCATCTCTGAAAAGGCGCTAAAAGTCTCCTTTGGAGTATTTTTGATCATGATAGGAATTTTGGTGATAATTAATTGATTATTGAGCTCTCAGATTTTTTTAATAATCCAAGCTTAATTGAAATTGGCTGGCTCAGAATTCAATATTATGCTGTGACATGGGTGCTGTCAGCAGTCTTCATTTTTCAGTATCTTAAGAACCATCGCATCATTAGGGAGCTGCAATTAACCACTGATCAGGTAAACGACATCGTATTTTTATATGGGTTAATATTTGGTGCCATGTTTGGTGGCAGGTTTGGATACATGTTTTTCTATGGCTTGGATCAATTAGCATCTAACCCACTAAGTTTATTTTTTATATGGGAAGGTGGCTTAAGTTTCCATGGTGGTTTAATTGGCGTCATTGTCAGTTTATATGTCTACTCTTATCAACATAGAATTTCTTTTCTCAGGCTTGCTGATTCTATTTGCGCAGCTATGCCTATAGGACTCGGCCTGGTAAGAATAGGAAACTTTTTAAATGGAGAGCTCTACGGCAGGCCAACTGATGGGACCTGGGGTTTTATTTTCCCAACAGATCCCTATGGCTTTACAAGACACCCTTCTCAGCTTTATGAAGCATTGTTTGAAGGCTTATTCCTCTTTATTTTACTGATGTGTACTAGCGCTAAAAATAATAAACATGGAGTTATCAGCGGAAGTTTCTTATTGGCCTATGGATTGATTAGATTTTTTATTGAATACTTTAGACAGCCAGATTCTCACATGGGTTTTGTTGCATTACAATTAAGCATGGGCCAACTTCTTAGCATCCCCATGGTTATAATTGGGCTCATACTATTAACAAAATCATTAAGAAGAAATGAAGCAATATCTTGAGCTTTTAGACTACATTTTAAAACACGGCGAGGACCGTGGAGATAGAACTGGAACAGGTGTTATTTCATCCTTTGGTCATCAGATCCGTTTTAATCTTGAAGATGGCTTTCCTGCAGTTACAACCAAATCACTTGCATGGAAGGGAGTCGTATCAGAGCTATTATGGTTTTTAGAGGGCTCTGATGATGAGCGCAGGCTTGCTGAAATTAGATTTCAAAAAGATAGATCGGAACTAACTGATTTAAGTAAATTCTCAACTATCTGGACAGATAATGCAGACAACCAAGGTATTGAGCTTGGCTATGAGAATACTGAAATCACTAAAAAACTAGGTCCAGTTTATGGTGTTCAATGGAGAGACTGGGGAGGCGTTGATCAGATTAAAAAACTCATCAATGACCTTCAAACAAACCCCAATGGACGAAGGCATGTATTAAGTGCGTGGAATGTTGAGAAAATTGATTCTATGGCCTTGCCTCCCTGTCATGTTATGTCTCAATTCTATGTTACAAAAGATAGTCACCTTTCCTGTCAGATGTATCAAAGAAGTGCTGACATGTTCTTAGGCGTACCATTTAATATTGCCAGCTATGCTTTGCTTCAGTCTATTTTAGCAAATATCTTAAACTTAATACCGGGTGAATTTGTGCATACATTTGGCGATGCTCACATATATAACAATAGCATTAAGCAGGTGAAAGAGCAGCTAAGTAGAGAGCCTAAAAAACTCCCAAAATTAATTATGCCTAATCTTGATTCAATTGAGGAACTTAGTGAATATTCTGTTAACGACTTTATATTAGAAGGATACGAATCTCATCCCGCTCTAAAAGCTTCAATGGCAATATAGATTAATGATTATTTCCCATTTAGTCGCCCTGTCCAATAATTTTGTTATAGGTGTGAACAATGATCTGCCGTGGAATTTGAAGAAAGATCTTCAGCATTTCAGTTCTTATACTCAAAATAAAGCTATTGTCATGGGAAGAAAAACATTTGAATCAATTGGCAGACCACTTCCAAATAGAAAGAATATAGTTATCTCATCTACATTGAGTGCTCAAGAAGGTATAGAAGTAGTGTCCTGCCTTGATCAAGGAATTGAACTAGCAAGCCAATGGAATAAAGATACAACTGGAAACAAAGAAGTTGTTTTAATTGGAGGCGGTTATGTTTTTGAAGAAAGTAAAAATATAGTCAATAAACTAGTTTTAACCAGAGTTGAATGTGAAATTGAAGGAGATGTGTTTTATCCAGAAATAGATTTAAGCAACTGGGAAAAGGTTTCAACCGAGTCTTGCAAGCAAGATAGTGAAAATGAATATAATTTTAGGATTGAAACTTATCTAAAAAGTTAGGAGTTCTTAGCTTTTGACTTAGCCTGAGATTGCTGAATAAAATCTCTTCGCAAAGCTAAATTCTTTACTCGAACTTCTTCATTTTCAGCATATTTGATCCAGGAGTTTGCTGTTTTCTTAATTCTTTTGTTTTCATCTCTTGCGGCTGCTCTAAAATGTTTTTTAGCTTCTTCAAAATTTTGAAGTTCAAAATATGCCTGCCCTAGGACCAATAGCGCCTGTGAACGACTTTTAACTTTAGGTTTCTTTAGTCCATTATTAATGGCACGAATTGAATCTTCCATTCGATCTTCAAAGAGATATAAGTTGCCTAATAAGACATATGTATCTCCGTCTTTCGACATCTTAGCTGCTTTTTCTAATACTGGGATAGCCATGTCAATTTCTTGCGCCATTCTCCACGCATCTGCTAAAAGTTTTAAAGTCTTTTCTTTGTCTTTTAGGACTGCAACAATCTCTTCCTCGCCTGTGTCATCGTCTGTAATAGTTACTTTTTTCTCTTGGCCAGCGACTAAAACTTGTGCGGCCCAGTAAGGATTTTTTTTCAGCAATAACATTTGAGCAAGAGCAAGATACTCACTCTCTTTATCTAGGAAGTCCTTGTCATAAGCTGCTTTAAGAGTCAGCATATAATCTTCCTCTCTGTCCATTTGTTGATAGGTGTATCCTAGCTGAAGAAAATACTGCTTCTTAGGATAGTAGTTAACTAAAATTTCATAGATACCAACTTGCTGTTCTAATGCATACTCGGGCCCTATGACTTTTCTATCTTTTAATTCATTGAAACATGCAGCTAATAATACATACCAGTTTTCTTTTGGTCTGTAGCCCTCTTCTTCAGCCAACCTAATAGCTTCTTCCATGTTTGTTCTAGCTCTTACAAAATCTTCTTTTTGAAAATAAGCAGAAGAAAGTAAGTAGTATGATTGAGCAGTTACATTCTCAACTTCATCCATCCATTGAAGGATTAAGCTAATACCTTTATCCCATCTTTCTTTAACTAAGTTTAATTGAGCAAGCGTTAAGAGAGATGCTGTTCTTAAAGGGACTGTTGCCTCTGGTTCTTTTAATAGTTGCTCATAGGCATACATAGCCTGATCGTAGTCTTCTTCGCTAAAATAGAGATATCCCCAATAATTCCACATCACCGAACGATCATAGCTTTTCATCTCAGCTCTATTGTTTAGTAGTTCAGTCAAAATTGATTTGGCAGTCATCCAATCAGGATCATCTTCTTCTTTTTCAATAAATTTGCCATTATTTTCTGGATCAGGCACTTTAATAATTTTTTGCCTTTCAAGGGCCTCAACAATCTTTACAACTTTCTTAGCCGTAGAATTTTGAAGCACTCGAGCTTTTTTATAGGTGCGGGTTTTTCCGGCTTTTTTTGAGCTGCCGCCACGAGATGCTTCATCAGCTCTTGCATCCCTGCTTTGTGCAGAAATATCTGTTACATTGAGGGTGAAACCAAGAGCAAATAAAACAAGTGTATTACGTGAAATCGTTTTAAGCATTAGGTCTCCTCAAGAATAAAAGTGAATTTATGAGGAACATCATCAACCCTAACAGCATTTCCATCAACAATCTTTGGCTTATATTTAAGCTTTAGTGCAGCTCTTGACGCTGCTGAATTAAATATAGAGCATGGTCTAAAAACAGTCTCAGGATTAGTAGGATCACCGCACATGCCCTCAAGAGGCACAGCATTCTCAACCGTTCCAGTCTCAGTAATAGTAAAAGCAACTACCGCATAACCCATAATTCCTCTTTCTTGAGCTCTTCTAGGATAGATAGGTGTTACTTTAAATAAAGGGATATATTCTCCATCCCTAAAAAAAGACCCTCCGCCAGCAAAGTTGGTTTTTGGTTTTGGCACGCTTACATCAACTC
>QBVY01000003.1 GCA_003283765.1 SAR86 cluster bacterium AG-313-N18 | reverse complement strand
AAGACTTTGAGGGTCATTTCCTATCATATCCTTCAAGATACTGAGACTTTTTATCAATTCATCTACCGCTAAGGCAATATTCTTTTCATTCATTGAAAAAATATCTGCCCACATTTCAGGAGAGGATGAAACCAATCTTAAAAATTCTCCAAGACCACCGCCTGAAAAATCTGAAAGATCATCTTGGTCAAACCCCTTTAAAGTATTTAATAATGCATATGCTGCTATGTGAGGAAGGTGGCTGGTGTATGCAAATATTTGATCATGCAACTCAGCATCCAGCACCATAATGTTTGATCCAAGTTTACTCCAAAGACTTTTAACTCGATCAACATGCTGTGATGCTACAGAATCATGATAAGACAGGATTGTAGATTTTCCATCGAAAAGATTAGCAACTGAATTTTTTTCACCCGAAAGATGCGAGCCTGCTACAGGATGGGAAAAAATAAAATTTTTAGGAAAGTTAAATTCTTGCAAGGTTATATTTAAAGAGCTTTTAGAACTTGTCGTATCCGTGATAGTCACTGAAGAATTAAATAAAAAATCTAAAGATTTTAGAATGCTATTAGTCACACTCGGAGGAGTCGAGATAATAACCAATGAATCTGAGTATTCAGCAATTTCTAAATCATTAAGAGAATTAAGTGAGCCCTTGATGGATTGATTATGCAATGCATTATTTATGCTTTGTTGATCTGAATCAATAGCTAAGATCTCATAATCTTGAACGCTTGATAAAGCTTTAGCTATTGATCCTCCAATTAATCCTAGCCCAATAATAATAATTTTCATAAAAGTTCTTCTAAAGCGCTAAGAAATTTTACGTTTTCAGCTTCTGTTCCAATTGTGACCCTTATAAAATCTTTCATATCATACAAATCAACAGATCTTACGATGACTCCTTTTTGCATAAGATTGTTAAACATTTCTTGGCCAATAAAGTTACCTTTAAAAGTAATAAAGTTCCCAACTGATGGAATGCATTCAAGCCCAAGTTTGGATAATTTATCGAATACAAACTCATACTGTTGTGAATTTAACTCAATGCTTTGTCTAATATGCGCATGATCGTTAATTGCTACACAAGCCATCGCTTGAGCTATGGTATTTACATTGAAAGGCTGTCTGATTCGATTGAGAACCTCAATTAAAGATGGGTTCGCAATGCCGTATCCAACACGGATACTGGCCAGACCATGAATCTTAGAGAATGTTTTTGTAACTAGTAAATTATCAAATTCATTTAGCAAATCTAAAGGCTTGACGTAATCTTCTTTAGTAACATACTCAAAATATGCACAATCTAAGACCACCAATACAGATGAAGGAACTTTTTTTAATAACGAGTGGACTTCTTCGTGACTGTTATATGTGCCTGTTGGATTATTTGGATTCGCAATAAAAATTACTCTAGTGCTGCTATCTAAATAATCCTCAAATGATTTTAAATCGTGTGCCCAGTTGCATGTAGGAACCTCTATTAATGATGCGCCTGCAGACTGAGTAACAATTTTATAGACTGCAAATGCGTGCTTTGAAGCAACAGATGACGTATTTGGATTCAAGAAAGCGCGGGCTGCTAATTCCAAAATCTCATTAGAGCCATTTCCTATAATTATATTGTCAAAAAGGACGCCCTCATGATTTGCAATTTCTTCTTTAAGCTTTGTTCCATTTCCATCAGGGTATAAATGCAAATCATTTTCCAGTCCTGCTAAAATTGAAAGCGCCTTCGGAGATGCTCCAAGTGGATTTTCATTGCTTGCTAGTTTTACAACCTGATGATGGCCAAATTCTGCAACGACTTCGTCGATTGAGCGGCCAGGCTCATATGGATGAAGATCCTCAATCCCAGGGTTAAGATTATTAAGAATATCTGAGCTCATGAATCTGATGGATATGAGCCAAGAATTCGAACAGATGCTCCCAATTCCTTAAGGTTGGCAATAACCTGCTTGAGTTTTGTATCCTTATAGTGACCGGTGCTATCTATAAAAAAATTATGAGCATTCAATGACTCTCTTGATGGACGTGTTTCAATTCTTTCTAGATTAATTTTTCTTTTATTGAATGGTTCAAGTATTTTAATTAAAGCTCCAGGCTGATTATCTGTTTGGATTAAAAGGGAGGTTTTGTCTTTTTTGGTTTGCTCAATTTCAATATTGCCGATCACCAAAAATCTTGTGTTGTTCCCAGAAAAATCTTCAATATCTTTTTGATATTGATGTAAATTATATTTATTAATTGCCAACGAACTGACTATACATAAAGTTTTTGGATGGGCTTTTGAAAGCTTGGCAGCTTCTGCTGTGCTTGATGTAGTCTCCCTTTTTGCATTGGGTAAATTAGCATCCAACCACTTGCTGCATTGGCCAAGAGCTTGAGGGTGCGATGCAACAATTTTAGTATCCTCGAGTTTAAATTTTCTGGCTGAAGCTAGTTGATGATGAATAGGAAGATAAGTTTCACCACAAATCTTGATCTCTTCATCTGCTAAAGAGTTTAAGGTTGCATTTACTACTCCTTCGGAAGAATTTTCTACCGGCACAATCCCAAAGTTTGCTGAACCAGTTCTCACTTGATGAAAAACATCCTCTATCGTTGATCGTGGAGATCTTATTGGCGAAGAACCAAAATGCTGAATTACAGCCCCTTCAGAATGAGTTCCTTCAGGGCCAAGGTATGCAATTGTTAATTCTTCCTCTAATGAAAGGCAAGAAGAAATAATCTCTTTAAAAATATGATGAACTTTATTCTCTGAAATTGGGCCATTATTGAGTTTAGAAATATTTCTCAAGATCTCTGCTTCTCTTTTAGGTTTATAGAAAGACGTATTTGAGCTCATCAAGCTTTTTAATTTACCTATTTTTTGTGCCAAAGACCCTCTTCTTTGAATTAGCTTCAAGATTTGATGATCAATAGCATCAATTTTTTGCCTTATAGGTTTAATTTTATTCTTGCTCACAACTTTATCCGTGCTTAGATTGAAAATCTCCCATGAAATTAATCAATGCATCTACCGCTTCGATTGGCGTAGCATTATAGATGCTTGCTCTCATACCGCCAACTGACCTGTGTCCCTTTAGGTTAAGTAAACCTGCATTTTCTGCTTCATGCAAGAATTCGGCGTCTAATTCTGAATTTTTCAATAGAAAAGGTACATTCATAATAGATCTATTCTGCTCGGTGACAGGATTAGAATAAAAATTAGACTGATCTATAAAATCATATAAATTCTTTGCTTTGAGCTGATTAATCTTACCCATAGATTCTAAGCCTCCATTATCTTTAAGCCATGTAAAAACCTTGCCTGATAGATACCATGCAAAGGTGGGAGGAGTATTAAACATTGAATCTGCATCAGCATGTTTTGAATACTGAAGCATGCCCGGCAATTCAGTTGAAGCTGTTTCCAAAAAATCATTTTTAATAATGCAAATAGTTAACCCGGCTGGACCAATATTTTTTTGAGCACCTGCGTATATCATTGCAAACCTTGACACATCGATTGGCTCACTCAAGATAACTGATGACATATCTGATATTAATGGCGCATTATTAATCGGAGGGACATGCAATGCATTTCCTTGAATTGTCTCATTAGCAACATAATGAAGATAAGATGCATCTTCAGAGCAATTCCAGCTCTCCTCATTGGGCACATTATTAAAATTAGATGACTCAGAACTAGTTACAATATTAATATCAATTATTTTTGAGGCTTCATTGATAGCTTTTTTTGACCAACTTCCAGACAAAACATAGTCAGCAACTTTTTGAGAGCCAAAATTCATTGGAACCATGGAGAACTGAAGAGTTGCACCTCCTTGAAGAAAAAGAACTTGATAATCACTAGGAATTTTTAATAAATCAATGAAATCTTCCCGTGCTTTATTAGCTATACCTATGTAATCAGAAGATCTATGACTCATTTCCATAACTGACATTCCGGAACCTTGCCATTCTAGTATCTCAGCTTGAGCTTCTTGTAAAACAGCCTCAGGAATAGCAGCAGGACCTGCTGAGAAATTCCATTTTCTCATTATTCCTCTTCTTCTTCTGGAGGAATTCTCACACCTTCGATTAATTTTTCACCATCTTTGGGAGAAATCACTTTAACCCCTTGAGTATTTCTGCCGAGGGTAGGTATTTGACTAATGGCTGTTCTAATTAATGTGCCCTTATCGCTAATAAGCATAATCCCATCATTTTCGTCTACAGAGACAGCGGAGACCATATTTCCATTTCTATCGCTAGTCTTCAAAGCAATAACGCCCTGCCCACCTCTATTATAAGATGGGAAGTCTTCTAACTTTGTTCTCTTTCCAAAACCATTTTCAGATAAACATAAAATAGTCTTTGATGGATCGCCGATCATGAGAGAAATAACCTTCATTCCGTCTTTGAGAGTAATTCCTTTGACTCCTCTAGCGGTTCTTCCCATTGGACGAACTTTTGACTCATGAAATCTAATGAGTTTTCCAGAATAAGATGAAAGTAAAATATCATTATCACCATGTGTAATTACAGTTCCAACTAATTTATCATCATCATCTAATCGAATAGCCTTAATTCCAGATTTATATTTTTTATGAAATAAATTTAGATTTGTTTTTTTAACAACGCCATTTCGAGTTGCCATGAAAATATATTTATCTTCTGAAAATTCATCGACAGGTAGAATCTGAGTGACGGTTTCATCATCATCTAATTTCAACATATTAACTAAGGGTCTTCCTTTAGAAGTTCTGCTTGCAACTGGAACTTCATAAACCTTCAACCAAAAAACCTTACCTTTAGTTGTGAAACATAAAAGCTGGCTATGAGAACTTAAAACATAAAGGTTTTGTATTAAATCCTCTTCTTTGACTTTTGCCCCAGCTTTACCAACTCCTCCTCTTCGTTGCTCCCTGTATTCATCTAGAGGCTGAGTCTTAGCGTAGCCACTTCGCGAGAGAGTTAATACCCTTGTTTCTTCGGGAATTAAATCCTCATTTGAAATATCATGACGGGTGTCATTGATATTAGTCTTTCTATCATCTCCAAAATTTTCTCTAACTTCTATCAATTCATCTTTAATTAATTGAAGGAGGGTTTCTTTGTCATCAAGGATTTTTTGAAGTTCTAAAATTACCTCTAAGATTTCATTAAATTCCGTAGAGAGGTTGTCTTGCTCTAAACCCGTAAGTCTTCCAAGCCTTAATTCAAGAATAGACTTTGCTTGAGCTGGAGATAATTTATAATTTTTGCCTTTGATACCATACTCTGATGAAAGGCCTTTGGGTCGACAAGCATCATTACCAGCTTTTTTAAGAATCGCTTCAATCGGACCAGCTTTCCAAGATTTTTTGCATAGCTCGGTTGCTGCAATCTTTGTATCTTTGGATTTTTTAATAATTTTAATAACTTCATCAATATTTGCTATTGAAACCATTAAACCCTCAACAATATGCCCTCTTTCTTTGGCTTTTCTTAAATCAAACTTAGTTCTTTTTGTGACAACATCTTTTCTGTGTTTTATGAACTCTTGAAGGATTTCTTTAATATTTAATACGCGAGGTTGGCCATCCACAAGAACAGTGAAATTTATGCCGAAAGATTGTTCCAATTGTGATTGAGCAAATAAATTATTTTCTAAGACTTCAACAGACTCACCACGCTTTACTTCAATAACTACCCTAAGACCATCTTTATCAGACTCATCTCTAATTTCGCTGATTCCATCTATTTTTTTGTCTTTAACCATCTCAGCAATTCTTTCAAGCATCTTGGCTTTATTTACCATGTAAGGTATTTCATTAATTATCAAGGAGCTCTTTCCAGATTTATCCTCCTCTACGGAAGTTTTGGCGCGAACATGAATAATACCTCTGCCAGTCTTGTAGCCCTCATATATTCCAATTTTTCCATCTATAGTTCCGCCTGTTGGAAAATCAGGGCCAGTAATAATTTGAATGATCTCATCAATGCTGGCTTTAGGATTATCCAACAACAGCAAGCACCCGTTTAATACTTCTGTCAGATTATGTGGGGGTACATTTGTTGCCATCCCAACCGCAATACCTGATGAACCATTTACAAGCAATGCTGGAATCCTTGTTGGCATAACATCTGGAATTTGCTCTGTTCCATCATAGTTAGGGGAATAACTTACAGTCTCTTTCTCAATATCATTGAGAATCATATCTGTTATTTTTGCCATCCTGACTTCGGTATAACGCATGGCAGCTGGAGAGTCTCCGTCTATTGAACCAAAATTGCCCTGACCTTCAACCAAGGTGTACCTCATAGAAAAATCTTGTGCCATTCTGACCATGGCTTCGTATACGGCTGAATCACCATGAGGATGATATTTACCTATTACATCTCCTACCACTCTTGCTGACTTCTTGTATGGTTGGCGGTAGGTGTTTCTCAATACATGTTGTGCAAATAAAATTCTTCTATGCACTGGTTTTAGACCATCTCTTACGTCTGGAAGCGCCCTTCCATGAATAACGCTCATTGCATAACTTAAGTATGAAGTTTTTAGCTCATCTTCAATATTGATTGGTAAGATTTCTTTTGCAAAATCAGTCATTTTTTAGCCCTAAAAGCGATATTTTTTATACGCAGGAAATTCCCTTATTTAAGGTTAAATTTTACCATACTTCGGGGGAATTTTAGTCTTTAAATTCGGCTACAATTTGGCCAATTGATTCCTTAGCATCGCCAAATAACATTCTAGTATTTTCTCTAAAAAATAATGGATTCTGAACACCAGCAAAGCCAGAAGACATTGATCTTTTAAGGACAAAAACTGTCTTGGCATTGTGAACTTCAATTATTGGCATTCCATAAATTGGACTACCCTCTTCTTCAGTTGCTGAGGGGTTAACGACATCATTAGCACCAATGACAATTGCCACATCTATCGTGTCCATAGATGGATTAACATCGTCTGGCTCAGCAAGCAAATCATATGAAACATTTGCTTCCGCAAGAAGAACATTCATATGCCCGGGCATACGCCCTGCAACAGGATGAATTCCGTATTTCACTTCTGTACCATTTTCCTCTAAGAGCTCTCCCATTTCTCTAACAACATGCTGTGCCTGAGCTACTGCCATACCATAACCAGGAACCACTAAAACACTTGATGCATTCTCTAGTATTAAATAGGCGTCGTCAGATGTAATTGGTTTCACCTCGCCTTGCTCTTCAGAGGAAGTAGATTGGCTAGAAGATGCATATCCAACAAATAAAATATTGGTAATTGTTCTATTCATTGCTTTAGCCATGATAATTGTCAAGATTAAGCCGCTGGCACCAACAAGAGATCCTGCAACGATTAATACATTGTTAAGCAATAACAAGCCTGCAAAAGCTGCTGCAATTCCAGACAAGGAATTAAGCAAAGAAATAACTACTGGCATATCACCGCCACCAATAGGCATCACAAACCCAATTCCAGCAACTAGTGTTAAAACTAAAAAGATTGAGAAATAAGATGGGGCTTGGGGAATGAATTGAGAAATAGAAGGTTCAGCTATTACATAAATTAATGCCGGCATGCTTAAATAGAAAAAGGATATAAAAATATTTGTAATCAAGGACCCTTTTCCAAGTTTTAACTTTTCAGATAGCTTCCCATAAGCTATGAGAGAACCAGAAAATGTAATGCCCCCGATATAGATAGTAAGCATTATCAAGACATGCTGAAGCATGGAGTTATTAGGCTCATTGAATTGCGACCATGCAATTAAGAATGTGGCCAAGCCACCAAAACCATTAAATAAAGCTACCATTTCTGGAATAGCTGTCATTTTCACTTTGATAGCTATCAAAGAGCCTATTAGACCCCCCAGTAAGACACCAGCAAGTATTATCTTTAAGTCAATCTCAAGGCTTAAGCAGGTTATTCCGACTGCAGAAAACATGGCAAGGGCAGATAAATAATTCCCTTTAACCGCAGTAGCTTCCTTGCCTAGCATTTTAATACCAAGAATAAACATTACAGAGGAAACTATGTAAACGATATTTTGGATGACTTGAATATTGACTAAATTTTCCATGATTTATTTCTTCTTAAACATGCTCAGCATTCTGTTAGTTACTAGATAGCCACCAAATACATTGATAGAAGCAAATAAAATAGCACCAAAAGCTAATATATCTTGCATCTGACCAGCGCTAGAGAGCATCAAGGCACCCACAAGGGCAATACCAGAGATAGCATTAGCTCCTGACATCAAAGGGGTATGAAGTGTGCTTGGTACTTTTGCAATAAGCTCTAAACCTAAAAAGATTGATAGCAATAAAACGAAGCCCAGCAATATATATATTTCCATTATGAAAACCTCTCATTCATTATTTTTCCTTCAAAGGCAAGGACGCTGCTTTGAATAACCTCATCTTCAAAATCAAAATTAATGCCATGAGATTCATCATCATAAAAATCAGTAATCCAATTAATAATATTATTAGATAGTGCAAAAGAAGCATGAGTAGATACTTTAGAAGCTAAGTATGAAATACCTACAACTTTAACCCCATTTACATCCACTACCTCATCAACCACAGAACCTTCAACATTTCCACCAGTTTCTACAGCCATGTCAAGAATGACGCTACCCGGTTTCATTTTTTTAATGGTAGCTTCATCTATAATTTTGGGAGCAGGTCTTCCAAAAATTTGAGCAGTAGTAATTACGATATCTGATCGAGCGCAAACAAGACTTTGAAGTTCTTTTTGTTTCGTTATTTGCTCGGGGGTAAGTTCTTTGGCATACCCTTGATCAGTTTGACCAGTATCGCCTAGATCAATTTTTACAAACTTTGCGCCAAGAGATTTTACTTGCTCCTCCACAACATCGCGAGTATCGAATGCCTCAACTCTAGCACCTAATCTCTTTGCAGTTGCAATTGCTTGTAAACCCGCAACACCAACTCCAATAACAAATACTTTTGCTGGTTTGAGTGTTCCTGCGGCAGTCATCATCATTGGAAGAGCTGAAGATAAATGCTGAGCAGCTTCTAAAACTGCTGCATACCCTGCAAGGTTGGCTTGTGAACTCAGCACATCCATTTTTTGAGCTCTAGTTATCCTGGGTATGAATTCCATGCTAACTGCATTAATTTTTGATTGGTTTAATCCTTTAAGTTCATCTTCAGAATAAAATGGATTTAGCATGCCTATGACTGTTGAGCCTGGCTGAACTAAACCTGATTCTGCTAGAGTCAATGAGGTGGGAGAAATTATGAGATTACCTTTTGTGAGACATTCATCCCTTGAGATTGCTTTTAGGCCAAGGTCAATAAAAGTTTGATCAGAGATATTAATGCCATCCCCGATACCTGATTCAAATGAGAATGATACTCCTTTCAGATCTAAAATCTTGTTTACTGTTTCTGGGTGGATTACAGATCTTTGATCTCTTGTGTCCGGAGATTTTAAGGCAACAATATGCATTTAATTTAATTTAAAAAAACTTGTAGTACATTGCAATTTATTTAGTGGACATTGTCAATATTTAAAAAAAATCCTTTTAAAACATGTTCTATTAATAAAAAATACTGTAGTTTCACTACATAAAATAAGAAAAATTTCTATAAGTTTAAGCTTGCTCCACCGTCAACAGTTATCAACTGCCCAGTCATTAGCTCACTTTTTTCAATTAAATTTACTATTACCTCAGCAACAGATTCAGGAGTGCATGTTTTTTTCAGTGGCGTGGTAGTTTGAACACGCAATTTCACTGCCTCATATATCTCGGAACCCATTCCATTTTTTAACCACTCTCCCTCAATGAATCCAGGGCATACGGCATTTACTCTGATTGGTCCTAAATTTCTTGCCATAGATAAAGTCATAGTGTTTAAAGCTCCTTTTGAGGAAGCATAAGCAAGCGAACTACCAATGCCCTTAAGACCTGCGATTGATGATACATTCACAACACAAGGATTTTCACTTTTTAAAAGTTTCTCTTTTGCTGCTTTTACCATCTGGAATGGTCCAATAACATTTACACCGTAAATATATTGAAAGTCAGCAGCATCAAGACCATTCAGATCGGAGTGGTCCCAAACAAATTTAGTTGTTCCAGCATTATTGATAAGAGCATCAACCCTTTCCCATTTTTCTATAGCTTTATTAACGGTGGCTATGCAGTCTGAGTTATCTGAAACATCAGCTTGAATAGCAATCACCTCTGCAGTTTTATTTGAGCATAAACTGGCTACATTTTCTGCCTCTTCAATAGATGAGGAGCATGTAATTATTACATTCCAACCATTTTCAGAAAGCATTTTTGCCGTTGCAGCACCTACCCCTCGGCTTCCCCCGGTAACAATAGCGACTGGATTATCTGACATAGTGTTAGCTTCCTTTTATAAAAAATAATAAACTTACCTATTCTTGCATGCAATAAAGTAATCTGCCAACTTAAAGAAGTAGTGTTTATGAGCCAAAATATTGATCAAAATGAAGTAAATAAATTTGCTGAAATAGCTGAGAATTGGTGGGATCCAACCGGTGATTTTAAACCCTTGCATGTGATCAATCCCCTTCGCGCGAATTACATTGATCAAAAATCATCTATTGAGGGTTTAAAAGTATTAGATGTTGGGTGCGGTGGAGGTCTCTTGGCAGAGGCCCTTAATGCAAAAGGAGCAGAGGTAACTGCCATTGATGTAACTGAAGCTAATATTGGGGTTGCTCGGTTGCATGCCAAAAAGATGCAAATAAGTATTGATTACAGACTAATCACTGCTGAAGAATTAGCAACAGAAAAAAAGGAAGCCTTTGATGTGGTTACGTGCCTGGAAGTAATTGAGCATGTGCCAGATCCAGGGCAGCTTATTCAAGCTTGTTCTGATCTTCTCAAGTCAAATGGTCAAATGTTTCTTTCTACTTTAAATAGAAATCCTAGGTCCTTTGTTACGGCAATTGTTGGTGCAGAATATATTTTTAATGTATTACCAAAAGGAACTCATGAATGGAATAAATTTATTAAGCCATCAGAATTAGAAAGGTATATGCGAAATGCAGGTATAAAATTAAATGAAAGCAAGGGGATGTTTTATAATCCTATTTTCCATACTGCAACTTTAAATGATGATCTCGGGGTGAATTATATGATGCATGGATCTAAAAATGCCTAAAGGCGTATTATTTGATCTTGATGGTACTCTTTTAGATTCAGCGCCTGACTTTGTTGCTAGCTTAAACAATCTTCTGACAAAACATAACAAACCAAAACTTGATCCAGAAATAATTAGAAGCCATGTATCTGATGGAAGCTGGAAACTTACAAGCCTGGGTTTTAATATTGATATATCTGATGATCAGTGTGCAGTTTTAAGAGATGAATTATTAGAAGAATATGAATCAAATCTTCTGAAATATGGAGGAGCATTTGATGGGATTAAACAGGTGCTAGCTTCCTTGGAGAAAGATAATATCCCTTATGGCATTGTAACCAATAAACCGTTACGTTTTGCCAAACCGATATTAATGAATGAGATTGCATTCAAAGATTGCAAAACATTAATATGTCCAGATCATTTAGATGCTATCAAACCAGATCCAGAAGGAATTTTAAGAGGCTGTAAAGATTTAGGCTTTCACCCAGCTGAATGCATTTATGTAGGTGATCATAAGAAAGATCTTGAAGCGGGTATAAACGCGGGTACACAAGTTATTGCTTGTTATTTTGGGTATTCACTCAAAGCTAGTGATCATAAAGAACATGTTCACGGAGTGCATCATCCAGATGAATTATATGAACTAATTTCTCGACTATAAAATGGATCTTCTGAATAAGACAATACTTATAACTGGAGCATCTGATGGAATTGGTGAAGTTTTAGCAGTCGAATTTTCAAAACTAGGTTCTAATATTATCCTTCTAGGAAGAAATCCTGCAAAGTTAGATAAAGTTTATGATCAACTCGATCAATCTTTTAGCTCTCAAAAACATTTAATCTTGCAGGCAGACCTTAATTTATTGAACAATGAATCAGCTCATGAAATTTTAAGAGCAATCACGGGAGAATTTACTTGCTTAGATGGCATTATTCATAATGCTGCAATCTTAGGCACCATGACTACTTTGGAGGATTATGAATTATCTAAATGGGACGAAGTATTGAATATTAATCTAAGAGCTCCTTTTCTATTAACCAAAACACTTAAATCAATCCTTGAAGACTCAACACTACCTAGAATTATTTTTACTTCTTCTGGCGTAGCAAATATTGGCAGGGCTTTTTGGGGCGCCTACTCAGTTTCAAAATTTGGCTTAAAAGGCTTGGCAGAAATTTTTGCTAATGAGCTTGAAACAACCTCTTCGATTAAAGTATTTAATTTTGATCCTGGGGCAACTAAAACAAAAATGAGGTCATCTGCTAGACCTGCTGAAGATCCTAATTCCATTAAAACCCCTCATGCTCTAATAGATTGTTACTTATGGTTTTTTAGTGAGGAAAGCTCTAATTCAACTGAAAAGTATTATGAATATGCTGATCTGTCTAAGAAAGTGACTTCCACATAAGAAGACTCAAATAAGTTCTCCAAGGCCTAAAGGGCTCATAAAACTTTTCACTCATTTCATGCTCACTAAAAAAATATTCATGGGCATGCTTTATTCCAAGGTCATTGATAGGCATGACATCTGTATCTCCTAAATAAAACATTTTAGCCATCTGAACTGACCAGGGTCCAATTCCTTTGTTTGCAATAAGTAAATTTTCAAATTCAATACTTGATAATTGCTTTAAATCGCTTCGCTGCAATGAGGATAAATTTAAATTGTTGATCATACCAATTACATAATTTGCTTTTGATTTTGATAGTCCTGCTGCATGTAATTCGGTTTCTAGTTTTTGATAATTTGTATGGGTCTTGATGATTGGATGAACTCTTGACCATATAGTTTTAGCAGCCTTTGTAGAAACTTGCTGACTCACAACAACTGATGAAAGATATTCAACCAAGGGCAATGATGATAAATTAATTTGAACTGGTTCAGACTCTTGAAGGTATTTCTCTAATAAATCAAATTTTTTTTCTTTTGAGACCCTTAATAAAGTTTTGTGAGCATTATCACTTTCCATAATTCTGGAGTTCTTTTATTTGAGACTCAGTTAAATTTATGCATGAACCTTCTCTGAGAGTTGAAGGTAAAAAAATTGGTCCAATTCTAACTCTCTTCAACCTACTTACCTCTAACTCCTGAGATTCAAAAAGTTTCCTGACCTCACGATTTTTTCCAGTGAGCATGCAAACTGAAAACCACTGATTTGAACTTTGCTTTTCTCCTGGAACAATGTCTGAAAATTGATAAATCTCGTTCTCAATTTTAACTCCAGACAACATATTTTTTTTCTTTTGCTCATTAAAATGGCCTCTGGCTCGAACAAGATACTCTCTATCAATTTCAAATGATGGATGCATGAGTTGATGTGCAAGGGTGCCATCATTGGTAAATAACATTAATCCAGAAGTATTAATATCCAATCTTCCTACTGCAATCCAGTCAGGTTCATTTAGAACTTTTGGAAGAAAATCAAACACAAGTTTAATTTTTTTATCATCTTTCTTTGAAGACAGAACTCCGCGTGGCTTATTTAGCATAATTACTTTTAAGTCTGCTTTTTTTAAAAGCACCCTTTCGCCTTCGAAAGTTACCTCGTCAGCTTCAGAGACTTTGGCTCCCAGGATAGCCACCTTGCCATTAACAAAAACTTTATTATCTTTAATAAGTTGTTCGCATGAACGTCTTGAACCTAAACCGGCTTGGGCCAAGAATTTCTGCAAACGCAGCATCGAGTTAACCAGCTTCTAGCTGATCCAGTGCATCTTCCGCAGGTAAAGCCTCAGGCAATGGAGGTAAATCATTAATTGATTTAAGATTTAAATCATTTAAAAAAGCTTTGGTTGTTTCATATAAAGCAGGCCTGCCTGGAACATCACGATAGCCAGATACTTTTATCCACTCTCTATCAAGTAATGCTCTAATTATCTGAGTGCTGACAGTGACGCCTCTTATATCCTCTATATCACCTCTGGTAACTGGTTGTTTGTAGGCAATTATGGATACCGTTTCCATCAATGCTTTTGAGAGCCTGCTTGATGTGTCATTCCATAAAGGGTAAAGGCAATCACCATAACTCTCTCTTACCTGCATTCTAAAACCTGAAGCAACTTCTTTAATTTCAATAGAGCTCTCTGCGTATCTTTCCTCCAACATATTTAATGCAACTTTAATGCTGGGCAAGTCTACCTCTATATTCTGAGATCCCATTAGTGTTTTAATCTCAGATAAACGCATCGGTCTCCCTGCACCGAAAAGAATAGATTCAACAAGATTTGGTAAGTTTTCAGTATTAGTCATCTAGTGAACTCCTCGATTGGTTGATTTAAGATAAAGTTGATTAGAATCTTTGTTTTGAATAAGTTCAACATGTCCATCTTTGGCCAAATCTAAAGAAGCCAATAACGCTACAACAACTCCCTGCTTACCTTCTTTTTTTTGATATGTTTGAAAGAATTGAATCACATTTCTTTTATTGAGAATGGATAAGATTAAAGCAATCCTGTCTTGCGTAGATAATTCTTCAAAATGAATTTCATGATGAGCAGAAAATTTAGGTCGCGAACTAGCTTCTTGAAAGATTGCAGCAAGCTCTTTGGGAGAAATATTTATGGATACTTCTCGTTCTTTAAACTTGGGCAATCCTGTTGTTGCAAGAAAGAAATCTCTATCCAGTCTGGGCAGATTAGAAATATATTCTGATGCGCTTTTATACCTTTGATATTCTTGTAATCGTTTAATAAGCTCAGACCGTGGATCTTGCTCCTCTTCCTCTTCTTCGGACTGTGGAATAAGCATTCTAGATTTAATTTGAGCAAGTGTTGCAGCCATCACCAAATAATCAGCGGCAAGTTCAATCTTTAGAGCATCCATTAATTCAATATACTGAATGTATTGATCAGTAATCTCGGAAATATCTAAATCTAAGATATCAATATCTTTCTTCTGAATTAAATAAAGCAAGACATCCATTGGGCCAGAAAAATCCTCTAAATAAATTTCTAATGCTTCTGGTGGAATAAATAAATCGTCAGGAAGTTGCGTTAAAGCCTCTCCTTTAAATTGTGGAAATTCTAGTTGTGCTTGAGACTTCATAAGTTCAATTTATACAAGATGCTGTAATTATAAGCTGTTTTTAACACAACATCTTGTGATTTTGCATAAAAATGTTGATTTAAAGGGTTTTTACTGACTTTGAAAAAGAAATAATAAGATCAGTGAAAACCTATTTTTTTAATTTAATTGCATTAATATTTGATGCATGGAATCTATTTACCACACAGACAATACAAGAATTGTTGAAAAGTTCGATCTCATTACGCCGAATGACGTAATTTCTGAATATCCACTTACTGATGAAATTTCAAAATTAGTGTATGGAACAAGGAATGAGGCTAGCCAAATCCTTCATGGGAAAGACGATAGAGTGATTGTTGTGTGTGGTCCTTGCTCAATTCATGATCCAAAATCTGCTCTTGAATACGCCCACTTGTTAAAAGAAGCCAAAGAATCATTAAACGCTAATTTGCTTATCATCATGAGGGTATATTTTGAGAAGCCAAGAACAACTGTAGGCTGGAAAGGTTTAATTAATGATCCAGATATTAATGAAAGCTATGACGCAAACAAAGGCTTAAAGCTAGCAAGAAAAATTCTCAGAGACATCACTTCAATGGGTCTACCAGTCGGAACGGAATTTTTAGATCCAATTTCACCTCAATATGTTGCAGATCTTATTTCTTGGGGAGCCATAGGGGCTAGAACTGCAGAAAGTCAGTCGCATAGAGAGCTTGCATCTGGCCTATCTTGTCCAATTGGCATAAAGAATGGAACAACTGGTGCGTTAAAACCTGCAATTGATGGTATTCAAGCTGCAAATCATCCGCATGTATTTTTTTCAAATACCAAAGATGGGAAAGTTTCAATATATAAGACATCTGGAAATTCAGACTCACACATTATTCTTAGAGGTGGAAAAGAGCCTAATTTTAGTTCAGAAGCAATCCAACAAACATTAACAGCATTAGTTGAGGCTGATGTAAATGACTCCATTATGGTTGATGCGAGCCATGGAAATAGTCAAAAACAATTTAAAAAACAAATTGATGTTGTAAATAATCTAGCTACACAAATTTCAGCAGGCAATCAAAGTTTAAGAGGTCTGATGCTCGAAAGTCATTTAGTTGAGGGAAATCAAAGTATTACAGAAAGCCTCACTTACGGTCAAAGCATTACTGATGCATGCATGAACTGGGATGACACTCTTAACTGCCTTAACACAATCAGCGAAGCTGTTGAAAAGAGGCGAGGATAATTGAAAGAAGACTTATTTACTTTCTCCATTCAAGAAGCAGAAACATTGGGCATAGAATGTGCTGTTGTTCTAGCTGCCGCTAAAACAATTAAAACTAAAATATTTACGCCAAGCGAAATAGCAACAAGCCTGAAAGAGAAAATTCCTTTTTTAGAGAACGAGGAAATCCTTAAACATATAAAGAGATTAATTGATCTAAAATTAATCCCTTCAGAAGCAGCCTCTAAAAAAAACGAAGATTCTCGAAAAAAAAACCTTTATTCTTTGAAGCTACCTTCCAATAATCTCAATGCCGGAAAAAGAAAGCTTGATTACTCTTGGGCCCCTTCTATTCAAGCATTTGAAGTCTTGAGTATGGGCAAGATTAATAAAGAATTTATTGAGAGCAAAGTGAATGAATTCAAAATGTATTGGTTGGAAAAAAATCAAGTTAGGGATAACTGGAATGTGTTATTTGTGGATTTTATTCGTAGAGAGTGGGTCAAAGAAAACTCTGAAAATAAGGGTTTGCCTGTCTGTATAGATGAAAGCTGGTCACCCTCTTCTGATGCTTTTGATATTTTAGAATTAGCGAATGTTTCAAAAAATGATGCATTAAAACACTTGAAGGAGTTTATACTCTATTGGAAAGAAAATGGAACTGCTCTAAGGTCTTGGAACTCAAAATTTGTAGATTTTGTTAAACGCAAAGAGTTTATAGGCTCCTATGAAGAAAAAAATGACAAAAAAAATAACAGACATAATGAACCAGGAGAATTTTCTCAAAAGTTCAAAGACAGAACAAAAGATGATTCCTGGGCAGAAAATCTCGAATTCTGATAGAAAAAGCTTTATTGAGGCAATTGATAATCTTTTTTTAAAGCTGGAGCTTTCTTATCATTATCAATTTTATAAAGTTTTTGGCACTGATATCAGACTCACTGAGGCAAAAAAGCTTTGGGCAGAAAGCTTAAAAAAATATCCAGCTGAATGCATTAATGCTGCTGTAGAAACGGTGATTCAATCAAATGACTATCTCCCAACTCTTACGGAAGTCCTCAAAGCATGCTCAGGATCAATGGGTGCAATAAATATTCCAACTCCGCAAGAGGCATTTATTGAAGCTCAGAAATCTTCATCACCAAGGCAAAACTTTGCTTGGACTCATCCCATTGTTTATTGGGCAGGAAGAGAGATTGGCTGGGATTTAATTAATTCTCAAAATAATAATAATGCTTTTCAAGCTTTTTCAAAAACCTATATGCGCTTGGTCAGAGAAATGAAAGCTGGAAAAGAATTTAAAGTTGCACCCAAGGAACAATTAGATGCTTTGGAGCCTTTAGATATAGATTTATTAGAAAAACTTAGAAAAAAACACAACATCTAGAATGTAAAGTGTACTTTACAAAAAAGATGAACTATAATCCACTCCCGCTTGTCGAAATAAAAATAGCGTAAAAATTATAAAAAATAAGAAATGTCAAAAAACGTCAGGATTTCTCTATATATTTTAATTCCAGTAATAGCCTGGATGATTTCTGGTCAATTTGTAGAAGACGTAAAATTAGCAGAAAAGGCAAATAATAAATTATCTTCAGTTGTTATTGCTGAAAGTCAATCTGCATTCTTTTCGCCTTCAATTAAATTAAATTCTTCAGCCACTTCTGAGAAAAGAGTAAATATTTTAGCTAAAACCTCAGGAGAAGTTATGCCAAATAATGTCTTTCAAGGCGACTGGGTAGAAAAAGACCAAGTACTCTGCAGACTAGGCGTAGTTGAACTCAACAGAACAGAAGTAAAAGCACCATTCAAAGGCTATATTGAAAGAATTGTTAAGCCAGGTAATTACCTAAGCAAAGGTCAAGCATGCGCTGTGATAATTGAATTGGATCCTATCACCTTTGTTGCTGAAGTTCCTGAAACAGAAATTAAAAGGGTAATCAATGAGCAAAAAGTTTCAATTGAACTTGTTACAGGTGAAGTGATCAAGAGTAAATTAAGTTTTGTATCAAAAAGTGCATCGGCTTCTACTCGTACCTTTAGAGTCGAAGCAAAAGTTTCAAATGCTAGTGGCAAGATAAGAGATGGAATTACCGGCACAATGACAATCCAAACCAATAAGGTGCTTGCGAATAAAATATCGCCATCTATTTTACTACTATCAGATGAAGGTGACCTTGGTGTAAGAGCTGTCAATGAAAATGATGAGGTTAAATTTTTACCAATTAAAATTATTGAAGATACTAATGATGGAATATGGGTTACAGGAATTCCAAATCTTTCAAAGCTTATTGTGCTTGGTCAGGGATTTGTAAAAAATGGCGAGAAGGTACAAACAACTTTCCCGTCTGATGCATGACTAAAATTGTAGATTTTGCTTTATCAAAAGCAAGAACTACCCTTGCCCTAGCTCTGCTTGTAATTGTTGCTGGATCGATCGCACGATCTTCTCTTGGTGTGGCTGCTGATCCAAATATTCAATTGCCTCTTGTTAGCGTGTCAGTATTTTTAGATGGAGCCTCTCCAGAGGATGCTTCAAGACTCATTGCGAGACCTTTAGAGACCAGATTAAGAAGTGTTCCTGGTGTAAAAGAGCTTTCCTCATCGGCTAGATTAAGTTACGCGCGAATAGTTGCAGAGTTCGAGGTTGGTTACAGCATAGATACGGCTCTAAGAGATATCAAACAAGCAGTGGAGGAAGTTAAATTTGAGCTTCCAAGAGAGGCAGAAGATCCTCAAATCAGAGAATATTCCTTTGCTATGTTTCCTGTGATGAATTTAAGTCTTATTGGGTCAGCGTCATTAAGACAAAAAGTTTTTATAGCAAGAGAACTTCAAGATAAATTGGAATCTATCAGCGAAGTGCTTGCCGCAGATCTTGAGGGAGTTCCGCAAGAGGTTCTTGTTGGAATCATAGATAAATCCAAAATGGAAACATATGGAATTACCTTAAACCAACTCTATAACTCTATTTCAAGCAATAATTTGATTATTCCAGGTGGAGCTCAAGACACAGGCTCAGGCAAGTTTAATATCGAAGTGCCAGGAATTTTCGAAACTGCAGAAGATGTTTACAACATTCCAATTAAAGTTACTCCCGATGCAGTTGTAACCTTAAGCGATATTGGAGAAATAAAAAGAACGTTTAAAGATTACTCTTCTTTTGCAAAAGTTAATGGCGAAGATGCAATAACGCTTGAAATTAGAATAAGAGTAGGCGCAAATGCAATTGATGCTAAAACCGAAATTTTAAAAGTAGTATCTAACTTTCAGGAAACCTTGCCACCAAATCTTTCGATAGTAAAAACGAATGATGAAACTGTCTGGGCAGAAATGATGATTTCGGAGCTGGAAGGAAATATTATTACGGCCATATTCTTAGTTATGGTGTTGGTTATTGCAAGCATGGGAGTGAGAGTTGGAATGTTGGTTGGTCTCTCGATCCCTTTTTGTTTTCTATTAACTTTTATTATTTTAAAGGTTGTAGGAATTGAGTTTAATTTTCTAGTCATGATGGGTCTTCTTCTTGGGTTGGGAATGTTGATTGATGGTTCAATAGTAGTAACCGAGTATGCCGATAGAAAAATTTCTGAGGGTTTAAATAGATTAGAGGCATATCGATTGGCCTCTAAAAGAATGTTTTATCCTATTCTTTCTTCTACAGCCACCACCATTGCAGCTTTTATACCTTTAATCTTCTGGCCAGGCTTCACTGGTCAATTTATGCGCTATCTTCCTGTAACGGTTTTTATTGTTTTGACTGCATCTCTTGTTTACGCAATGATCGTAACTCCTGTCATAGGTTCAATATTTGGGCAAAGAAGATCTACTTTAGTATCTGGTGAAAATGAACAAACTGGGGAAATTGTATTCGATAAGATCTCTGCTTTTTATGGAAAATGGCTAAGAACATTTGTTAAGAATCCTGGAGAAACCCTAATTGCTGTGTTGATGCTTCTTTGGTTCTTTGGATATGCGATGTATGGAAACTTTGGGAAAGGTACCATTTATTTTGCTGATGTGGATCCTTTTGCAGCGGAAATAAATATTCGAGCGCGAGGAAACTTCTCAGCACTTGAATCAAAAGAGATTATGGAAAAAGTTGAGTCTTCCATATCTGAAGTGCGTGGCGTTGAAAACCTATATCTTACAACTGGCTCACAGTGGTTTAACTCAGGAGGAGATACCATGTCTAGGGGCTTTCTTGAAGTAGGAATGACAAATGATGGGGAGTTAACGGGAAATGAGATTATTAAAAATGTTGAGGCAGCAGTTTCTAACCTACCAGGAATAATTGTTGAAATTACTCCAGAAGAAGGAGGCCCTGGCTTTAGCTCACCTATAGAACTTGGTATTTTTGGAAACAATGAAGATCAGGTTGCGCAAGCAACCCAAAGAATTGAAAAATATTTGCAAGAGGACGTCATCGGCCTTACAAATATAAATACAACACTGCCTCACCCATTAATTGAGTGGAAGGTTGAAGTAGACAAACAAAAAGCTGCTCAACTTGGTGTGAGCATGATGGATATAGGTGCATTAGTTCAAATGCTCACAAATGGTTTCAAGGTTGGAGAGTACAGGCCAGATGATTCAAAAGATGAAATTGAAATCAGAGCAAGATTTGATACTGAACTTAGATCATTGAGTGGCATTAAAGATCTTAAGGTAAATTCAATTAATGGCCTTATTCCAATCAGTACCTTTATAAAGCTTGTGCCTGCGCAAAATCGTCAATCTGTTGTAAGAAGGAATGGTAAATTTTTCCATGAGATAGGAATTGCTACTGATACTGGATATCTTGTATCTGACAAAGTAACTGAAATTGGAGCTTGGCTAGAAACTCAAGACTTTGGCTCTGATATTTCAACTCAATTTAGGGGCCAACAAGAAGAAACCGAGGAAGTCACTGCATTTTTAAGCGGCGCAGCCATGACTGCTCTAGCTCTAATGTTAATATTGCTAGTGACTCAATTTAATAGCTTTTATCAATCAATACTCGTATTAAGTGCGGTGTTTATGTCAGTGGTAGGCGTTTTAATTGGCTTGATGATCATGGGTAAGCCATTTAGCACCACGATGAATGGAATTGCAATTGTTGCCTTGTCGGGAATAGTTGTAAATAACAACATAGTCCTTATTGATACTTTTAATCGACTGATTGGAGAATTTCCAAATCTTTCAAAAGAAGATGTGATTATGAAGGCCTGCAAGCAGCGACTTAGACCGATTTTATTAACAACCACAACAACCATCTTCGGCCTTCTTCCATTAGCTGTAGGTGTTAGCATTGATGTGTTGTCTAGAGAAATATTAATAGGCAGCCGGGTTGTTGAGTGGTGGACATTATTAGCCTCATCAATCGTATTTGGTCTATCATTTAGCACAGTATTAACCTTAATTTTTACTCCGGCAGCACTAATACTTCCATCAAGAGTTAAAGCATGGCTTCAAAATAGATTCGGTCTGTTTGAAACAGCAAGTTAAGTGCTCAAAAAAATAGCATCGGTTACAATAAAGCATGACAAAAAAAGATACAGTAAATTTTGAATCATCTCTTAAAAAACTTGAGCAAATTGTTGCCAAACTTGAAGATGGAGACATTAGCTTAGAGGATAGCGTTAAATCTTTTGAAGAAGGGATTGGTTTGGTAAAAGAATGTCAGAAACAGCTTTCTGCAGCTGAGTTAAAAGTAAAAAAACTTTTAGATAGCGGCGATTCAGTAGATCTGGATAGCTAAGATTGGATCTATGTCTTTAAGCTTTCTATCTGAATGCAAAGAAAAAGTATTCAATCGAATAGATGCCCTGCTTTCAGATAACAATAAAATAGTTTCTTCCATGAGATATTCAGCTTTAGCAGACAGTAAATGCATTCGAGCTGGTTTAGTCTTTGCCTCTGGAAATTTAAATAGTGAAATTTCTAATTCAGCATTAATTGATATGGCTGCTAGCATTGAACTCATGCACACCTACTCTTTAATACACGATGACTTGCCTTCAATGGATAACGATGAGATGAGAAGAGGGCAAGCTTCAAATCATATAAAATTTAATGAAGCTACAGCTATTTTAACTGGGGATGCGCTGCAAGCTTTAGCTTATGAGAATATTGTTTCTTCGCCTGAAATAACTGATTCGCAAAAAATTGCGTCAATCAAGGCCCTGGCAGATGCATGCGGACATAAAGGCATGATTTTAGGTCAGCAGTATGATTTAGATGCTGAAAAAAATGAATACAATGATATTAAAAAAATTCATGAACTAAAAACAGGAAAGTTAATCAGAGTTGCAATGACAATGCCTCATTTAGGAAATGAGACAAAAAAAAATCAACTAATAGTCTTAGATGAAGTTGGAAGAGATCTTGGTCTTGCTTTTCAGATTATCGATGATGTTTTGGAGGTATCTTCAGATTCAACCACGCTGGGGAAAAGTAATCAATCAGATTTGATAAATGAAAAACTAACCTATGTAAGTGTCTTTGGTAAACAAGTATCAATTGAGCAAGCTCATGCTTTATCAAGTGCGTGTATTTCTAGATTAGAAAGTTCATTTGCTAATAATGAGGTGGCTGAATTACTTGAACTAGCTAAATTTATGGTTGAAAGAAAGAGTTAAGATGAAAATATTCTCTGAAATTCCAACAAGTTCTCCCAAAACACCAGTTTTAGACAAGGTAAACTTACCTGAAGACATTAAAAACTTAACCCCCATAGAGCTCAAGGCATTAGCTGATGATGTTCGAGCACATATGCTATACAGTGTTGGTCAGAGCGGCGGCCATCTTGGCGGAGGTCTTGGGGTAGTAGAACTTACAGTTGTATTGCAGTATCTATACGATACTCCCGATGACAAAATAATTTGGGATGTTGGTCATCAAGCCTATCCGCATAAAATTCTCACTGGAAGAAAAGATACTCTTACTTCAATTCGTCATAAAGATGGTTTGGCTCCATTTCCAAATCGAGAAGAAAGTCCATATGATGCTTTTGGGGTCGGTCACTCCAGCACATCAATAAGTGCTGCACTTGGTATGGCAATTGCTAACATTAATACAAATAAAAAGGTTGTAGCTGTTATTGGTGATGGGGCTATGACGGCCGGAATGGCGTTCGAAGGCCTAGCTCATGCGGGTCATATTAAACCCAATATGTTAATTATTCTAAATGATAATGATATGTCTATCTCAGAAAATGTTGGGGGGCTAAACAATTATTTTTCAAGAATTTGGGCATCAAAAGTCTATAAGGGAATAAGAAAAAGTGGAAAAAGTTTTTTAGAAAATCTTCCTCAAGCTCATCACATAGCAAGAAAGGTTGAAACTCAAATGAAAGCTATGGTTGCTCCCGGAAGCATCTTTGAAGAGTTAGGTCTAAATTATATCGGTCCAATAGATGGTCATGACATCAATGAATTGATTACAGTGATAGGTAATTTAAAGGACTTTGAAGGTCCACAATTTTTGCATGTAATTACAAAAAAAGGTGCTGGTTTGGATCCTGCAGAAGCAGACAGAATAGGCTTTCATGCCATTGGAAAAATAAAACCATTGGATGCATCTAAAAAAACAAATGGGCCTAAATATCAAGATGTTTTTGGGCAATGGATTGTGGATATGGCCAATGAAGATAAAGAATTAATGGCAATTACTCCTGCCATGCGTGAAGGCTCTGGTCTTGTCAATTTCAGCAGAGAATTTCCTGAAAGATTCTTTGATGTTGCTATTGCTGAACAGCATGCAGTAACACTTGCTGCGGGAATGGCATGTGAGGAAAAAAAGCCTGTTGTGGCAATCTACTCGACCTTTCTTCAACGTGCTTATGATCAATTAATCCACGATGTAGCATTACAAAATCTTAATGTTCTATTTGCAATTGACCGAGCTGGGTTGGTTGGTGAGGATGGCCCTACTCACTCTGGTAATTATGATCTTGTATATCTTAGGTGCATTCCGAACATGATTGTTGCAGTCCCAGCAGATGAAAATGAAGCAAGAAAATTGCTGACAACTGCATTTTTGCATAATGGCCCCGCTGCCGTAAGGTATCCAAGAGGTGGGGGAATTAACTCATCCATAGAGCTACAGCTTAATCCAGTAAAAATTGGCAAAGGAAGAGTTATGAATATCCAAGAATCAGACATGCTCGTGCTGAATTTTGGAGCACTTATAGAAACGGCAGAGGAAGTTGCTCAAGAGCTTAATGCTACTTTATTAGATATGAGATTTGTTAAGCCTCTAGATGAAGAATTAATTGCTGAACATTCACATGATAAAAAAGTAATAATCACTATTGAGGATGGTGCCATATCTGGCGGTGCAGGCTCAGCAGTTAGTGAATGGGCTCAAGGAAATAAAATGAAACATCAAATCATCATGTGCGGTATCCCAGATGAATTTATTGAGCATGCCAGTCGAGCTGAAATGCTAGAAATGACTGGTCTGGATAAAAAAGGAATTCTTGCGAAAATAAAAGATAGCTTATCTTAAGTGACCCATCTTATCTCTTTTGGTATCGAGATAATTTTGGTTCTTTTCATTGGCGCCTTCATGAAGAGAAGTCCTTTTCACGACCTTGATGCCAACCTCTTCTAAGGCATCTACTTTTTTTGGATTATTTGTTAAGAGATTCACTGAGGTGATATTAAAATGCTGCATTATATCCAGGCAAATATTATATTCTCTTAAGTCTGCTGGAAAACCCAACAATTCATTAGCCTCAACTGTATCATGACCTTGATCTTGCAAAGCATATGCTCGGATTTTATTGACCAGGCCTATACCTCTGCCCTCTTGTCTTAAATACAAGAGAATTCCAGATTTATTTTCAGCCAACATTTTTAGGGCCGATTGTAATTGAGGACCACAATCACACCTTAGGCTATGCAATGCATCTCCAGTTAAACATTCAGAATGAACCCTGCACATCACAGCATCTTGATTGTGAATATCACCAATAGTTAAAGCTATATGATCTTTACCATTTGGTTCTTCAAAAGCTGAAATAGTAAAATCACCAAACTTTGTTGGCAATTCTGATTCAGAAATAAATTTACAGCTATTCAATTGATTTAAATGTAGATAAAAATTGCGTAAATTATACCACCGGCAAACAATCCTGCTATTAAATCATCAAGAAGAATGCCCAGGCCTCCTTCTACATTTTTGTCTGCCCAAGAGATCGGCCAAGGCTTCCAAATATCAAACAACCTAAAAAGCAAAAAAGCACATAAGTAAATAATAATTTCATGAGCGACTAAAGATAAAGCTACAAGCATTCCTGCCACTTCATCAATTACAATTGAAGAGTGATCTTTAGATTGGCTGTCTTGAGATGCTTGAGAGCATGCTAGCCAAGAAAATAAAATAAAAATTGGTAAAACGATTTGAATTGATGAATGCAAAAACTCTGCAAAATACCAAATAAGTAAGGCAGCTAAACTCCCCCAAGTGCCTGGTGCTGGTCTTATTAAACCTACACCAAACCAGGTAGCAAAAAGATGGGAAGGTTTTTTTAAGTTTGGAAAATTCATTCTACTGAAAATGATCCCAATTTTTTATTGAACCCTTGTTGTTCGAAAGTGTTAATTTTTTGCCGCCCATAACGCCAATAGTATGACATTTTTTTTTGTAGGAATTGAGTTTTGCTTGAAGCGCTAATAATTTTTTCGGGGGTACGGTGAATAATAGTTGATAGTCATCTCCAAACTCTAAACATTGCTTAGAATATTTTTTATCAGCTACAGGGACTTGTTCTAGATCAAGGTGACATCCAACCCCAGAGCTCAAAACGAGATGAGAAAGATCTTGAATGATTCCATCAGAGATATCTATGGCAGAAGAAGCAATGCTCGCAATTATTCGCCCATAATCTATTTGAGCAGAAGGGAATAAATAAGGTTTGGTTTTATTGTTTAGCTCACCACTTCGCTTGTATTCTTTTAACCCAATATATCCAGACCCCAGAGCACCAGATAAACATAATATATCCTCAGGTTGAGCATTAGATCTTAGTAAGATTTTTTTCTCAGGTTTGCCCAATACTGTTACGCTGATCTGCAAAGGACCTTTTACAAGATCACCGCCAATCAATGGGAGCTTAAACTCCTTAGAAATTTTTTGTAGTCCTTTTCTGAATGCTTTCATCCAGTCAGGGTTAAATTTCGGCATAACCAAAGAAAGATTGAAGGCAACTGGGTTACCGCCCATCGCTGCTATATCGCTTAGAGCAGTTGCAACAGATCGGTAAGCAATTGATTCTGCAGGCATAGATTTTAAAAAATGCACGCCAGCCACAGAAGTGTCAGTGCTAATAAGTAATTTTGAATTGACTGCAATTACAGCGCAGTCATCACCACCAGCAAGATTAATGCCATTGGTATTTAAATAAGAAGTACCTATGCCTGATAGATACTTCTTAATAATTGAAAACTCTGAACTTATATTAACTTGGGTATCTTTCAAATAAGCCAGTTGCGCCCATTCCGCCACCAACGCACATAGTCACAATACCAAATTGCTTATCTTGATTATTCAGCTCACGAACAATATGACCAACTTGTCTTGATCCTGTCATACCGAAAGGATGTCCAATTGAGATAGAGCCGCCATTCACATTGAGTTTATCCATTGGAATGCCTAGTTGATCTCGACAATATGCAACTTGCACTGCAAAAGCCTCATTGAGCTCCCAAAGATCAATATCATCAACACTCATATTGTGGGATTTTAAAAGCTTAGGAACAGAAAATACTGGTCCAATTCCCATTTCATCTGGTTCACAGCCCATGGTTGTAAATCCTCTAAAATAAGCCATTGGTTTTAAACCTAGTTCAAGAGCTTTTTCTTCACTCATTACAAGTGTTACTGAGGCGCCATCTGAAAGCTGAGAAGAATTACCAGCAGTAACTGATCCATTTTCAGGATCAAAGACTGGCTTCAATGCTGCCAAGGCCTCTAAAGTTGTTCCAGGTCTATTACACTCATCTTTATCAACTGTGTAATCTACTTCTTTAGATTCACCTGTTTCTTTATTCATGAGCATCATCTTGGTATCCATCGGAATTATCTCATCAGCAAACTTACCTGCTTCTTGAGCGGCCGCTGTTCTCTTTTGACTTTCAAAAGCAATCTCATCTTGAGTCTCTCTTGAAACGTTATATCTGTTAGCTACACATTCAGCAGTCATTCCCATTGGATGATAAATACCAGGATGACTCTCTGCTAATTTCTCATTTACAAAACCATCCATATTTTGCTTGCCAGAAAGCATAGTAATTTGCTCAACACCACCAGCGATGACTGTGTCATAGCACCCTGCCATAACTTGACTTGCAGCCATAGAAATTGATTGTAATCCAGAAGAGCAATAACGATTAACAGTTGTACCTCCGACTGTCAGTGGAAGATTAGATAGGACAGCAGCATTTCTACCAATGTTATGTCCCATTGCGCCCTCAGGATTACCACAACCCATGATTACATCTTCAACCATTTCAGGGGGTAAGTTAGGATTTCTGTCTAACATTCCATTAATAATATGAGCCAACATATCATCTGGACGAGTCATGTTAAAGCCTCCGCGATGTGATTTAGCAAGACCCGTTCTTACACTATCTACGATAACCGCTGTTTTCATTTTTATACTCCAAAATTAGTAACGAGTTATTCTAAACGATCGTCGTCATTACTTAAAGACTTATACCAATTTGGTATTAAATCTATGTTTAGCTCTTTAGCTTTTGAAAATATATATGGCAAAGTAATTGGACTAAAAGGCAAAATTAATAATATGCCTAAACCAAGATTTTTAAGAATTTGTTGTAGTTGAGAGTTGGCTAACTCTAATTCACGCTCAGTAACAGAACCTTCAACAAATTTTAGATACGTATCAAGCATTTTTTTATTTTCACGATTTTCTTCAAGAAAACTCTCCTGGAGTTTTGCAAGGATCCTATTAAATCGTTTGGTAAAAATTTTCATCAAAAAAAAGCCCGGAAATAATCCGGGCTTTATTATATCTAAAATGAAGAATTAAAAATTCATTCCAAAGTTAATACCAAAGATTTTTGGATCTATGGCAACACCATTTTGGAAACCACCCACAGTTACATCCGTTGAGTAGTATGCATAAATATGATCTTCATCAGTCATGTTCCTTACGTAGGCTCCAACAAACCAAGCCTCAGAAACAGGAGTATATTTAACAGATAAATCAATTAGACTTACATCTTCAATATGACCTCGAGGTCTATTAAATGCAGTACTGTAATAATCATCTCTGTAGGAATAATCCATTCTAAATGCCCATGAACCAGCGGATGTATCCACAAACTTAGTAACACCAAGTCTGTAGTTAAGTTCTGCAGCCATAGGAAGAGAATTTCCTGATAAATCTGCTTCAACTCCATCTGTGATTGGGCATGGAAGTGTTGTTGAATCTAAACCAAAGAATGGTTGTGTACACAAAGGTCCAAAAGATTTAAATACGTACCCAGCATCAGTAGGCGCATATAAAACCAGCGCTCCGAGTAATGCATTAGAAGCGGCTAATCCTAAAGAACAATTAGCAGAAGGCGCTGCCTGTCCTACAAAGACCAATGGATTACAAGTTGCTGCCAAAGGTTTAAAGTCTGATAGGAAACCTGTCGCTCCAGCCGGAAGCGGAAGTTTTTTGGTAGCCTGATTAATATTCAATGGATCAACAGACTGGAAATCCTCAATTTCTGTGCTTGTATGAGATACAAAACCGTCAATGATCAAGGTATCAGATAACAACAATGTAAATTCTGCTTCTATACCCTCAATTGTTACATCAGCATTTTGGTTAATGGAAGCACGATTAACAATTTGTGAAAGCTGGAGGCCTTCATAATCATTGGTGTATGCAGATACATTTAATTGAAGAGCTCCTTCCATGAGAGTGCTTTTTAAACCTACCTCAAATACATTCGCAACTTCTGAATCAAAATTAACTAAACCTTCGATATCAGTGGTGTTAAATCCACCAGGCTTGAACCCAGTTGAATAAGTTGCATATAGAAGTTGATCTTCATTGAGCTGATGATCAATACCGAGCTTATAAGTTGATTCTTCTGCAGCATAACTTCTAGGTATTGGAGCTGGTTTTACTTTTCCGTAGTAGCCAGCACCTTGGTTTTGTAGGTCAAGTAAAGAGTTAAATGCCTTACTATTAATTTCAAACTCTGTATAACGACCTCCAACTGTCACAGTTGTATAATCACTTAGATCAAAATACATTTCACCATATATAGCTTCGCTGCTTCTATTGAGGTTACTGTCAACATGGAAGTACTGCTGCCATTCAGCTAAATGCATTGGTCCAATACTTGCGTTGGCATTAGCAATACCACCATTTTTGGCCAGATTTAATGTGTAACCTTGCGCCTGAGCTGGCGGTAATAATCCTGCTAAGACAAGTTGAGTTGCTTGCGCAGAGGCAACTGGTAAAGTCTGGAACCAACCCAGCCAGAATGGAGTTCCTCCATATGGAGCTGCATCAGGGAAAATTGCACCAACTGGTCCAGTGGAAACATCACTCCAGTAATTCATGTATGGCGTTCCGATGTTGTAATTGGTTTCACTATCACTAGCAGAAGAGAAAAGACCAAAAGTGAAGTTAAAAGAACCATCATAGTCAGATGAGAATCTTAGTTCATACTGTTCCCACTCAGATTCATTAAAAGATCTATCCATAGCCTGATCACTTGTATAAGTTTTCATGCCTAGACCTGCACCAGCCATGTTGCCTTTAGTTGTATCATAGAAAATATTAGATGTAATGGGGCCCATAGCATATGGAACCACTGATACAGAATGATCATAATCAGCAAAATCTTCATACTCTCTTGTGTGATATGAATAAGTAAAGACCATGTTCATGGTATCTGAAAGAGCGCTGTTTATTTCAAATACAGTGTTCTGAAGCGTAGCCTCATGAGTAGGTTCGAAATCAAGATTAACACTTCTTAAATCAGAGGAAGGATTATTCTCGTAAATCGTATAGTCTAAGCCTGTGTTCTGGAACTGAATGTAAGGGACCCAATGACCATAACTTCCAGGTGACCATACAGCATCATTGCCATTTTCAAATGGGCTACAACCAAAGAATGTATCTTGCTTACAGTATTGTCTAGCAGCTCTTAGTCTGTTGTCATCTGCTTGAGTTGTTTCATAGATCAAAGTCATGGTTGTGTCATCTGAATAATCATACTCAAAAGACATCCTAGCGCCTTGAGTATTCCTATCATCAAGCTTATTGCCTGTATGAGAGTTAGTTACAAAACCCTCTCTTTGAAGTGAAGCAAATGCAAATCTTGATCTCAATTTATCAGTTAGAGGGAGGTTAATCGCTCCTTCCATTCGCAATGAATCATAATCAGCAACATCAGCTTTTAGGTAGCCACCTGCTTCAGCATCAGGTCTTTTAGTGATCATTTGAATCAAGCCACCAGTTGTACCAGCACCAAAGAGTGATCCCTGTGGTCCACGCAAAACCTCTACACGCTCAACATCAAAAAATTCTTGCTCATAAAGCCCACTAGCAGATGCGGTTTGACCATTCCAGAAGTAACCGATACTTGCACTGGTAGAATTTCCAACTGCAAAGTTACCGATACCCCTTAGAGTAATACCAGCACCTGAGTAAGCTCCTTTTTGAAAGCCTAATGTTGGAACAGCAAACTGAAGATCTTCAAAGTTTTCAATTTGTTTAACCTCAAGATCAGCGCCTGTGATCGCTGTAATTGTAATCGCAGTATCTTGTAGATTTGTTTCTTTTCTTAAAGCAGTAATTACAACTTCTTCAATCTCACGACCTGTGTCCTCTTGAGCTATTGTTGGTACTGCACTAAATGAAAATGCTAATAAAAAAGCATAGAAATATCTGTTCATAATCTTCCCCCTTAAGTTGATTGTTTGAACTCGTAAAACAATGATATACCTAATGGTAAAGGCATTGCAATGGTAATAAGGTTGCTATTTTTATTATATTTTTTACTTATAAGTAAGATAAATTCTAATTATTTTAGCTGTGACGAGCTTTTGCCTAAAACTTGCCTTGCAACAATCAGTTGCTGGATCTGTTGAGTACCCTCGAAAATATCAAGAATTTTGGAATCGCGAGAGAACTTTTCGAGTAAATGATCCTCTGAAAAGCCCTGCATAGAACATATTTCAACACATTTTAAAGAAATTCTATTCCCAATTCTGCCGGCTTTTGCCTTGCCCATGGATGCTTCCTTCGAATTTGGCATTTTGTTATCCATCATCCAAGCCGACTTATAAACAAGCAATCTTGCAGCCTCTAGCTCAGCTTCAAGCATCTCTAATTCATTTTGAATGGCTGTTTGTTGGTGCATAGATCCACCAAAATTATCTTCATAACCCTCTTCAGCCAATAACGCTCTTGTCATATCTAATGCAGCTTGGCCAAGACCGATTGCCATTCCAGCAACCATTGGTCGAGTATTATCAAAAGTCTGCATGGCTCCACCAAATGATTTTTTAGCTGCATTGATATCCGTCTCAATCTCTTCCTTGCCACCAAGCAAATTTTCACGAGGGATCCTGCAATTATCAAAAATTAAAGTGGCAGTATCAGAGGCTCTGATGCCTAATTTTTTTTCAAGCCTTGCAACGGTAAATCCTGGCGTGCCTTTCTCTACAATAAAGGATCTGATTGCTGTTTTTCCCATATCTTTGTTTAAGGTTGCCCAGACAACAACACAATCACATCGATCTCCATCAGTGACATAAATCTTTTCACCATTTAAAACCCATTCATCCCCTTCCAAGACTGCGGTTGTTGAGATATTTTTTGAATCTGAACCAGCTGCAGGTTCTGTTATTGCCATAGCGGCCCATCTTTTTCCCCATAAAGCCTTTTGGTCTGTGTTGCCAACCGCCATGATGGCAGCATTGCCTAATCCAGTGCCTGGCCTCGCAAGAAATAGCCCGACATCACCCCAACACATTTGCTCTAAAGAAATGACAGCCCAAAGATTTCTTCCGCCCAAATCCATTGATTTAACTGAATCATTACCCATTCCAGTTTCTTTTTTTTGCGCTGCAGCGGCTTGATTCAGCTGCTCCATTTCTAAAGGCGGTTCATGCTCTGCTTTATCATATTTTCTAGAAATAGGACGTAATATAAACTCAGCGGCCATTCTCATGGTCTCTTGAGTTTTTTGTAATTGATTTGGTAAAAGTGGATGTATCATTTTAGACTCCTGCGCCCCCTTCAAATATGCCAATGGCTCTTAAATTTCTGTACCAAAGTTCAACAGGATGCTCATGAGTAAAACCATGGCCTCCAAGCAATTGAACTCCATCAGTTCCTATTTTCATGCCATGATGGGCAGCAAACCGATATGTAAGTGATGCCTGTTTATGAAAGTCTTCGCCAAGATCCTTTAAGGCAGAGGATTTATATACCATCAATCTCAAGGCCTCAGTTTCAATTGCCATATCAGCAACCATAAAAGCTACCGACTGTCGGTTTGAAATAGGCTCATCAAAAGCGACTCGTTCATTGGTATATGGAACAACATAATCTAGAACTGCTTGGCAAACTCCTAGCGCTAGAGCGGACATGCCGATTCGAGAAGAGTCTACAAGCGCTTCATAATTAATAGAGTAATTGTGTCCACCGAGTTTTTGTGAAGCATTAATTTTGCAATTAGAAAAATTAATCTGTGATAAAGGCGCGCCCTTTAAGCCCATAAATTCTTTTTGCTCAAGCTCGACTCCCTCTTGATCTTTATTCACGAAATATAGATTACATTCGCCAGATTCATTGGATGCGGAAATTAAAAAAGTTTTAGCTTCATCCGCAAAAGCAACACCTGTTTTCGATCCATTAAGAATAATCTCTTCACCACTCTCATCTGCAATAACACTTGATTGATATGGATCAGTCGCCAGCAATGCATTGTTAATCCCGAGACCGACATGAAAGATTGAACCATTAACAAGATTTGGTAAAAGTTCTGCTTTCTGTTCTTCACTACCATGCTCTGAAATAATTTGTGCAGCCAACAAAGGAACAGAAACAGACATAGCTAGTGATAGATCTCCATAGGCGAGTGCCTCAAGTGCCAAAGCATTTGAAACAGAATCTTGTTCTAATCCCATGCCACCATATGCTTCAGGGATAATAAGAGAAATAAGATCCAAAGATTTAATTTTCTCAAGCAATTCATCGCTAGGCCTGCCATCACTCTCGGCTTGCCTTGCATGAGGGCGAAGCTCAGTTTCAGCAAATTTTCTGAGCATGTCCCAGGTCATTTGCTGCTCTTCAGATAAAGTGAGATCGAAAGGATGTTCTGTGTTGTAGTCTTGCATTAAATTTTTGCGATGAAATTGATAGTTGATTACTTGTAAAAGTAAAACATTGTGTAAAGATGTTAAAGGTATTAATTAGTCAAATCAATGACTATTGATATGGCGAATATTCAAAAATTTGAATTATAAGATAAGGCTAATATTGCTAACTAAAGTTTAAACAATGAGAAAAGCAGAGCGAGCATCGATTGTGCTAAAAATTTTAGAGGCACATTACCCTAAAACTCCTGTACCGCTTGATCATCAAGATAATTTCACGCTTCTAGTTGCAGTTTTATTATCTGCCCAATGCACAGATGAAAGAGTCAATAAGGTAACACCAAAACTTTTTCAACTGGCAGATAACCCAAGAGATATGAGAGCTAAAAGTCCAGAGAAAATATATAACATTATTAAGCCATGTGGTTTAGGGCCTCAAAAATCCAAAGCCATACATGAGCTCTCCAATATTTTATGTGATTCTTATAACGGAGAAGTTCCTGATGACATAAAGGCACTAGAAAAACTTCCAGGAGTGGGTCATAAAACCGCATCCGTGGTTATTAGTCAGGGGTTTGGACACCCTGCATTTCCTGTAGATACTCATATCCATAGACTGGCTCAAAGATGGGGTTTGACCAAAGGAAAAAATATTCAACAAACCGAAAAAGATCTGAAAAAAATCTTTCCAAAAGATTATTGGAATAAGCTGCACTTGCAGATCATCTTTTGGGGAAGAGAATTCTGTCAAGCTCAACAATGCCATGGTGTTACTTGTAAAATTTGCAAAGCAACTTTTCCTAAAAGATCGCGCCCTTTTTCCCACAAGAAGCCGTAGATAATTTAGAATAAGGTTCTCAAGCTTTTTATTAAAATTATTAATATTTTGGAGTAATCAATGGAATCTCGAGCCGATTCAATATTTGCTAATTCACAGACTATAGAAACATATGATGCTGAACTTTGGCAGGCCCTAGATCAAGAGTCTGTCCGTCAAGAAGAACACATAGAGCTAATAGCATCCGAAAATTATGCCAGCCAGAGAGTGATGGAGGCTCAAGGGGGATTGCTGACAAATAAATATGCAGAGGGCTATCCAAACAAAAGATACTATGGTGGCTGTGAACATGTTGATATTGCAGAGGAACTAGCAATCAATAGAGCAAAAGAGCTCTTCAAAGCAGATTATGCAAATGTCCAACCTCACTCAGGATCATCAGCAAATGCAGCTGCATTTTTGGCAATGCTTGAACCAAACGATACGATTCTCGGAATGAGCCTTGATCAAGGGGGTCATTTAACCCATGGAGCGAAAGTAAATTTTTCAGGAAAAAACTATACTGCTTTTCAATATGGTCTGCATCCTAAAACGCATGACATCGATTATGATCATGTTAGAGATTTAGCAAAAAAACATAACCCAAAAATGATCATTGCTGGCTTTTCAGCTTTTTCAGGAACTATAGATTGGCAAATTTTTAGAGATATTGCGGATGAAACAGGTTCTTATTTCCTAGTCGACATGGCTCATGTATCAGGGTTAGTTGCTGCTGGACTATACCCCTCACCCGTGCCTTATGCAGATGTGGTGACCTCTACAACTCATAAAACTCTGAGAGGCCCAAGATCAGGAATTATTCTCGCAAAATCAAATGAAGCTCTAGAAAAAAAATTAAACTCAGCTGTATTTCCAGGTTCTCAAGGTGGGCCACTAATGCACGTGATTGCAGCTAAAGCTGTATGTTTCAAAGAAGCTCTTGAGCCGGATTTCAAACTATATATGAAACAGGTAATTGATAATGCACAACTCATGTGCAAAGTTATTCAGGACCGAGGCATTGATGTTGTATCTGGCAAAACTGACAACCATATTGTTCTTATGGATTTAAGAAGCAAGGGATTAACTGGCAAAGATTGTGAGCAAGCTTTAGGACAAGCAAACATAACAGTAAATAAAAATGCAGTTCCAGATGATCCTCAGTCACCATTTGTAACTTCAGGGATTCGATTGGGAACACCTGCTGTTACTACAAGAGGGTTTAGAAGTGACGAAGTAGAAATATTAACTAATTGGATTTGTGATATTGTTCTTGACTTGGGTAATGCTGACACAATTAATTCAATCAAAGATCAGGTAGTTCAAATGTGCAACAAATTCCCAGTATATAAATAAAAATGTTTTGCCCTTTCTGCCAAGCCCAAGATACCAAAGTTGTTGATTCAAGGCTTGTTGGTGATGGCTCACAGATTAGAAGAAGAAGAGAATGCGAAGTTTGTCATGCTAGGTTTACAACCTTTGAGACCGCTGATCTTGCTTTGCCTAGAATTGTTAAAAGTGACGGTGAAAGGCAACCATTTAATGGCGTTAAGTTGAAAGGCGGAATGCTGAGAGCCCTTGAAAAAAGACCTTTATCTGCTGAGGAAGTTGATGGAGTGTTTGGTAGTATTTTGACTGAAATTCGCCAGCTCGGCGAAAGAGAAATACCGTCACGTCAACTCGGTGAGATTGTTATGCGAAATTTAAAGCGTGTTGATCAGGTTGCCTATGTTAGATTTGCATCTGTATATCGTGACTTCCAAGACATCAAAGAGTTTGCTGAAGAAATATCTTCTTTATCCAAAGAAAAACCAAAAAGAACAAAAAAGAAAAAATGAAAGACCTTGACTTTATGGCTAGAGCCATTGAGCTTGCAAAAAAAGGTCAACTCAAAGTTCAACCAAATCCTATGGTTGGCTGCGTAATAGTAAAAAATAATAAAATAATTGGCGAAGGATGGCATAGGGAGTATGGTAAAGATCATGCCGAAATAAATGCTATAAAAAACTGTAAGAAAAAATTTGGTGTTAAGAAAGCTCTTAAACTTATTGCTGGATCAAATGTTTATGTGAACCTTGAACCATGCTCAATTGAGAAAAATACTCCTCCCTGCTCAAATGCCTTGATTGAATATCAGATTAAAAAGTTATTTTGTGGAACCCTTGATCCAAATCCAAAAATTAATGGGCGAGGAATTAAATTACTTAAAAAGGCTGGCATTGAAACAAGCGTTGGGATGCTTAATCAAGAGTGCAAGGAATTAAATCGAGTTTTTTTTACTAATCAAAAAAAATCTCGTCCCTATATCATTCTTAAAAGTGCTCAGTCGCTTGATGGAAAAATTGCACTTCAAAGTGGAGAAAGCAACTGGATCTCAAATCCTGAATCACGTAAAAATAGTCATCACATTCGATCAAAAGTTAAAGGTATCCTGGTAGGAAGAAATACTGCTGAGCAAGATAATCCTTCACTAACAGTTCGATTAACTAGTAATGAGTTAGGTTTGGGCAAAGGTGAAGCAATTAAGCAGCCAGTAAAAATTATCTTAGGTAGGCTTAAGAAATCAAAAAAAGTTAGCAAAATTTTTGCTGGTAATTCACAAATTATAATTGGATCTAAGGAATCAGCTAAAAAATCAAAAAATATAGAGTATTTGGAATATAAGAAGAAGAATTTTCTAGAAGAATTTCTCCAAGACCTTTTGGATAGAGATATATCTAGTATTTTGGTTGAGGGCGGTCAAAAGACTTTAAATGCATTCATTGTTAATAATTTATTTGATGAATTGGTGCTATATACTGCACCCATGTTTTTAGGCAAAGGAAGTAAAGATGCTCTGAGTGTTAATTCTCCTGATACCATCAGAACCTCAATGAAATTAAAGATGGTTAGATTGGAGAGATTTAAAGAGGATATCAAGACAACTTATTACAATGAGAATCTTTGATTGTTTTTAAGCATTTAATGCCTATATATAAAAGAGATGGAATTTAATACAACAGAAGAAATCATTCAGGATATTGCAGCTGGCAAGATGGTTATTTTGCTTGATGATGAAGATAGAGAAAATGAAGGTGATTTAGTTTGTGCTGCAGAGCTTGTTGATGATCAAAAAATCAATTTTATGATCAGCAAAGCAAAGGGTTTAGTATGTTTGCCGCTATCTCCTCAAAAATGTGATCAACTTAATCTCCCTATGATGACCAATAATAATCGAGCCAAACATGGCACAGGGTTTACTGTTTCCATTGAAGCTGCTGAGGGAATCTCTACAGGCATATCTGCTGAGGATAGAGCTAGAACTATAATCGCAGCAGCTAAAAAAAATGCTAAAGCAGGAGATATAGTTCAACCAGGCCATATTTTCCCATTAAGAGCTTTTGAAGGGGGAGTGTTGAGCCGCGCAGGCCATACTGAAGCTGCATGTGATTTAGCAAGACTGGCAGGTCTTGAGGAAGCTGGAGTGATATGCGAAATTATGAATGATGATGGAAGCATGGCTCGAAGAGATGATTTAATGAAATTTGCTTCAACTCATGAAATGAAGATTGGGACAATAGCTGATTTAATTCATTATCGCACTCTTAAAGAAAAATCTGTTCATCTGGAATATTCAAAATCTGTTGAAATTGATGGTCTTCAATTTGAACTTTCTGCATGGCGAGACAGCATTTTTGATAATCTCCATTTAGCATTTGTTAAAGGTGATCTTGCTGCTTCTGACTCCCCGCTTGTTAGGGTTCATGTTCCCAATACATTACATGACTTAATTGGGATTGAAGAATTTGGCGAAAGACTTAACCTAGAAAAAGCCCTCAAAAGAATCGGGAAAGAGAAATGTGGTGTTTTGCTGTTAATTGGAAATTATCAAGATGCAGATGAGGTTATGAATGATCTTATGGGAACAAAATCATCCATTAAACCTGAAACAAAGACCGTCGGCATAGGATCACAAATCCTTAAAGAGCTTGGATTGCAACAAATTAAATTACTTGGAACGCCAGTAAAATACCCCTCCTTGTCTGGATTTGATCTTGAGGTCACGGGGTTTGAACAATGAGCAAAGATGGATTCACATTCTCATCAAATGAAATTGATGTTAATAAAAAAATTACTATAGTTGCATCAAAATGGAATGCTGACCTTGTTGACGAATTATTAGAGTCAGGCAAAGCACATTTAGAAGAGCTGGGTTTCACCAAGATCAAAACTGTAAATGTTCCTGGCGCATGGGAACTTGTCCATGCAGCGCAAAGAGAATTAGCTGATGCAGATGGAGTCATTGTATATGGAGTGGTCATTAGAGGCGAAACAACACATTATGAACTCATATCTGAGTCAGCAGCTCATGGATTAATGCAAGTGAGCGTGAATGCAAATAAGCCCATTGGCTTTGGCTTAATTGCTGCTGAAAATTTATCTCAAGCTCAAGAGCGAACTGATTCATCAAAATTAAATAAAGGTAAAGAAATTGCACAATCACTTGTTGAGATGCTGAGCTGAAGATGTCTAAAAATCTTGGAAAGTACAAACAAGAACTTCAAACACGAGAGTGCCTAGTTCAAGCAATCTATCAATACATATTTGATGAAACGAATTTAAACTCTCTTGTAGATCAATTCCTAAAAGAAAATACCCCAAAAAAGATAAGCTTTAATTACTTCAAACAAAGAATAGAAAATATTTTTGAGCAATCAGATGACTTAAAAGAGATCACAAGAGACCTACGGAATAATGAAGGTGAGAATATTGAGATTATAGATGAAGCTATTTTGTGGCTTGGAATAGTGGAGATACGTGCTAATGAGCTGGCTCATCCTGTAGTTATTGATGAGTGTATACGCCTAGCAAAGAAATTTTCTAATCCAAATTCTTATAAATTTGTAAATGCAAAACTCGACGATTGGTTAAAAACAAATCAAGCTGAATGGCTTAGGAAGGGTAGTTAACATAAATTGGGCTAGACCAAGCTCTATTTTCTGCTGGTGCAAGACAGTCTCCCCTATTCTCATGAACTCCCACTCTACATATTTCAGTTTTAATGCATTTACCATTTTCATCAAATTCACATCCCAGCGGATCAGCAGAAAGCTTTAGCGAGGGCTCTTCAATAGCCCTGACATAATAAACAGCATCTCTTCGACCAATTGAGAATTGCTCATCTTCAAATGACACCTTGCAACTCGTACTATTGCAGGGGATGGTTTTCCACACATCTTCTACAAGTCCTTCAACTGGTTCATTTTCATATTGTTGTGGCAAAATTTTTATAACCTCAATTCGGGTAATCACTCTTCTTTCATTGCTAGGGTTGTAACATTCTGAATTACAGATCTTCTCTAAACGCTCTTTTGTTAATCCATTGTTGCTGTAGTCAGGGCAGCCAGGTTTTTGTTTAAGAGAGCCTGCTGCTTTTACAGTAAATACCGGTGATTGATTACTCTCAACTTCTGAGCCCATTGATAAAGATTCAGATTGAGTTTCTGCATCAAACCATAAAAGAATTCTTGGTCCCGAGGTTGCATAAACTTCTTTTCTTTCTAGAGCATCCCAAATTGATTCTCTTTTTCGAGATGTTGAGTGGGCAGCAACCAGTCCTCCTGACATAAAATATGCACTTTGCCTTTCAGCATCCGTGGCAATATTCAAATCCATAATGCTGGTCAAGTTAGTATTACCTAAATCAACATAAGATGGTTCTAATTCACCTTTGGGGCGCCTTAAATCACTCATTTTTTCATAAAATGGATCATTGAAGCCATTAGCCTCAGTATTAAAAAGTCGATCAATTTCCTTGTATCCGGTACCAGGCCGAGCGCCATGATTATCGCTTGAGCCAATAAACCCAAACTTAAAACGTTGTGGATTCTCTTTATCGGTAAAGTCACTTAATGCTAAAACATACTGAGCAGAGCCTAGAGGCCTGTAGTTAAATGACGGCAAAAAACAATCATTGCATTGTCCAGCATTTAAGTAATCATCTGGATTTGTTTCATTCACTGCAGCATATCCTGTTGAGCCCATTTGAGCCGCAAATAATTTTGTTTGATCTACTAAATACTTACAAGTTTGATCATCCATCCCAGAGGTTTCACATCTTTCAGCCATAATATTGCCTGCTTGCTGGCAGGTTGGTAAGAAATCTTTAGTTTCATTGGGACAAAAAAGCTCAACGTTTAGATCAATGTCTGAATCATTCCAAGTTCTGTATTCTTCTGAGTTACCATGACCAGAATATATCTCAAACAAAAATTGAGATTCATCGTCCTTAAAATCTGTTAATTGTTTTTTCCAATCAGATGTTGGTGGAGTATAAAACCCCCAAGTAGTACCATGTGGAATGACCATGTAGGGTGTATCCCAATCTTTCAATTTCTGGAACAAAATATTTGGATTGGTTGCCTCCTCATAACAATTTACAGGGAGATCTCTGGTATTTACTCCTTCAGGGCATATAGGTGTTGCTTGGATTTCGTCAAAGAATTTATCAAATGCAAAGAATCTGTCTCTATTTTTGAAATCTAAAGTTGCAGGCAAGGCTGACATGGTCCAAGGCAAACCTAGTCTCATAACTAATGGTGCGACTCCTCCTGAGCCAATTGCTCTTGGTGGCACCACAGCATCATCGGTTTCTAAAAAAATAACGTTTTTGTGCCCGTAATGATTTTCTGGATTCGGATCAACTTGAGTCCATTCCCATCCTAAGAAGCTAACCAAATCATCTGTTCCTTCTGATAAATTATTACATTGTTGAATACTTTGTTTGGTATCCAACCATTTTCTTGGGGTGCTTGCTTCAGCATGATCATTAATGGACCAAAAATCTAAAGCTGAACAAAATCTGGCGTAATCACATGCATCAGCTAATGGCGAAGCCCCTTTACCGTTCATAAAGGGTAAAGACCACATGAATGCATCTGTTGAATAGGTTGTATGAACATGAAGATCGCCAAAGAGAATTTGTTTGTCACCCAAAACCTCTAAATCTGATTTCACCACATTGATCCGAGTGGCTCTATCTTGAATTGCTTGTTCTGGAAGAACTCTTCCTTCTATAACTCCGGGTCCATCCAATGTTCCAAAGACTTTGAAAAAAGCGCCTCCAAAAAAAATAGCTACAGTAAAAATACAAAGCAGAACGATTGAAATTAGAAGGTTTTTCATGTCTCTCCAGATTATATAAAGCTAATCTCTATAAATTGTTTGATCTCTTGATGGTCCCACCGAAACTATGCCAACAGGACAATCCAAGGTCTCTTCAATAAATAGTATATAGTCCTGAGCAGCTTTAGGTAAATCATTAAAAGACCTAGCATTGGATGTATCCTGCTTCCAACCAGAAAATGTTTTATAAATAGGTTGCTGATTTTGATCGTAGTCAATGCACACTTGAATTTCTTCAAAGCCATCTAGAACGTCTAATTTTGTGATGCATAGGTTGGTAACAGAGTTGATAAAAACAATCGTTTCTAACGCTTTTAAATCCAACCATCCACATCTTCTTGGGCGGCCTGTTGTTGCACCAAATTCATGTCCAATCTTTGCCAGCTGGTCTGCATTGGAATCAAATAACTCAGTAGTAAAAGGCCCCTCACCAACACGAGTAGTATATGCTTTGGTAATGCCCAAAATAGAATCAATATGTCGCGGGCCCACTCCCAAACCTGAAGATAAGCCACCTGCAGTAGTACTTGAAGAAGTGACATATGGATAGGTGCCGTGATCAATGTCTAGCATAGAACCCTGCGCACCTTCAAAAAGAATGCTTTTGCCCTGCTTTACCCAAAGTTTTAAAAGATCCTGAGTTTTGCAATGATATTTATTATAAAGCTCTATGTTGTTGGTCAGCTCTTCCAAGACATCCTCAAAAGCTATAGGTTGGGCATTATATAAATTCTGTAAAATTTGATTGTGATAATTAACCAATGTTGATAATTTTATCTTGAGCTCTTCAAGATTTTTTAAATCTCCAAAACGCACTGCACGTCTAGCAATTTTGTCTTCATATGCTGGGCCAATTCCTCTACCGGTTGTTCCAATACCTTCTTCTTTATCTCGAACCTGATCAATTGCTATGTGAGTAGGCAAGATTAATGAACAATCTTCACTGATATAAAAACGGTCATTGAAATTAATATCACTCTCTTGTAATTCCTTAATTTCTTTAGCTAAAGCTGGAAGAGATAAAACAAGACCATTACCCAAGACACAATGAACTGAAGGGTGAAGAATACCGGATGGGACCAGATGAAGGACTTTTTGCTCACCATCCACTTTGAGTGTATGGCCTGCGTTATGACCGCCTTGAAAGCGACATACTGCCTCAGAACTTTCTGCCAAAGCATCTACAATTTTTCCTTTACCCTCATCACCCCACTGCAAGCCCAAGATAAGGGTGTTATTGCTCATGGGATGTTAGTTATTGCCTTTTGACTTATTGAGGTATTTGAAGAAATCAGATTTAGGATCGATAACCAAAACATCTGACTTATTATTAAAAGTTGCATCATAAGCTTTCATGCTTCGAGTAAACTCATAAAATTCTGGATCTCTTGAGAATGATTCAGCGTAGATTGCTGCTGCTGTAGCATCGCCTTCTCCTCTTATTTCTTCAGAAGTTTTATAGGCTTCTGCAAGAATAATGACTTTTTCTTTATCTGCAGTTGAACGGATTTCATTAGAAAGCTCATTTCCTTCAGCACGTAATTCTTCAGCTAATCTGTTTCTTTCAGAGCGCATTCTTTCATACACAGAGTTGCTAAGCTCAGGCGGCAAATCGATTCTTTTGACTCTAAAGTCAATAATCTCAATACCTAAATCAGAGACAGAATTTCCTAAATTATCTCGCATGTCGCTCATCAACTGGTCTCTTTCTCCTGAAACTAATTCGGTCACTGTTCTTCGGCCAAATTGATTTTTCAGCTCAAAGGCAGTTCTTTGTCCAAGCAAATTATTCAAGTTTATAAAACTTCCACTGGTAGCATCATAGAAGGTTCGGACATTCGTAATTCGATATTTTACAAACGAGTCGACAATAAGATATTTACTCTCAACTGTTAATATTCTATTTGGTTCTTCATCTAGAGTCTGCAACCTTGAATCATATCTTTTAACATTCTGGATAATAGGTAATTTAAAATTTAAGCCAGTTGGAAGATCGGATTTAATAGCTTCACCAAACTGAAAAACAATTCCATCTTCTTTTTCATCAATAACAAATATGCTGTTAAGTATTATTGCAAGAATAAGCCCTGCAAGAACTAAGAGATTCATTCCTTTAGTCATTAGTCTTCCTCCTGTGATCTATTTTGTTCAAGAATTTTATCTAACGGGAGGTACATCAAATTATTGCCACCCTCGACGTCCATCAATACTTTAGTTGAATTGCTGTAAAGACCTTGCAAGGCATCTAAATAAAGTCGATCCCGCGTCACTTTTGGTGCTTTTTCATACTCAGCTAATAGCTTATCAAAACGCACAGCTTCACCCTCTGCATTAGCCACAACTTCCTCTCTGTATGCTTCAGCTGCCTGGATTCTAGCAAATGCCTGGCCTCGAGCTTCTGGGACAATAGAAAGTCCGTATCTATCAGCCTCATTTTGTAATTTTTCCTTATCTTCTCTCGCAGCAACAACGTCATCAAAAGACGCCTTTACTGCTGAAGGCGGATCAGTTTTTTCTATATTAACCTGCTGAACTATCAGCCCGGTTGCATATAAATCCAAATAACTTTGAAGTCTTGTATTAACATCCTGCGCGATCATTTCACGACCGGTTGTAAGTGTTTCCTCAAGGGTATTATCTCCAACAACATGACGCAATGAGCTTTCTGTAGCTTCTCTTAAACTGCTTTCAGGATCGCGAACATTCAAAACAAAATCCTTTAAATTTTTTATTCGATATTGAACAGAAATGGTTACATCAACTAGGTTTTCATCCTTGGTAAGCATGTTTGCTGTTTGTGAATAACGTCTAGTTAAGGCAACATTTTCTACATATCTTTCATCAATTCCAGCTAACATAAAGTTTAAGCCTTCGCCCGTTTCTTCATGATATTCACCAAACCTTAAGACCACTGCTCTTTCAGGAGAGTCCAGCTGATAAATAGACATACTTGCGTAAATCACTAGTAATCCAAAAAAACCGTATAAAAAGGCTTTTTTAGTTGGAAAATTAAATCCATTTCCACCAGAAGATCCATTGGAGCCAGAACCTTGTTTACCGAACATAACGGAAAACTTTTTTATTAAATCATCAAACGAAACTTCGTCTTGATCTTTTCTGCCCCAAGGGTCTTGATTGTTTTGATTATCCCAATTCACGTAGATACCTATAGTTGTAAAGTTTAATTATAAATTTAATTTGGGGGTAAATCTTAAGAATTAAACAATTTCGAGCAAATTAAGTTGCTTTTTTAGTTGCTCAGCAGCGTCTTCTCCTTGATGAAGATCAAAACAGATCAAGTTTTCCCACCCTCTCATCCAAGTGCACTGTCTTTTAGCAAATTGACGTGTGGCAAAAAGAGATTTTTCAAATAATTTAGATTTCTCTAACTTCCCCTCGACTACTTGCAATCCTTGTCTATAGTTTATTGCTTTCATTGCTGGATGTTCAGTGGAAATATTAAAAATATTTTTAATGTTCACTATTTCCTCAAGCAATTTATCTCCAACCAATATCTCTTGTCTAGACTCGATTCTTTCATGAAGCTTTGCTCTTTCTTCTGGAAAAATTCCAAACTCTATTAATGTATATTTTTCTTTTAATTCCCTAGTCTGTTCAGATGATAAATTTTCATTCAAGCTCATGCCTGTTGAAGTGATAATCTCAATTGCTCTTATAATTCTTTGAGAGTCATGAGAATCAATATTTTTTGCTGCTAGAGGGTCAAGCCTACTTAAATCTGCATGTAGGGCATCTACCCCATCTGTAAAAATTCTTTGCTCTAACTCGTCACGTAGCATACGATCAGCTGAGGGAAGATCACTGATTCCTTTTTTTAAAAGATTGAAATACATCATGCTCCCACCAACCATTAATGGAATCTGATCTCTCGCATGAATGTCATCGATAAGCCTAAGGGCTGAATCATAAAAATCTGCAACAGAAAATATAGAATCCAAAGAAACATGGTTAACTAAATGATGAGGATGTTTTTTTAGGATTGCATTTGAAGGCTTTGCAGATCCAACATTGCATTCCTTATAAACCATGACAGAGTCTACGCTTATAATCTCTAAGACTGGAAATTGATTTTGAAAATTAATGGCCCAGTCAGTCTTGCCAGATGCGGTCGGGCCCAAGAGAAATATTATGGGTTTATTATTACGTTTCAACTACTTTTAAATTGCGTCTTGATCAGTCTCGCCTGTTCTAATTCTGATAACTTGATCGAGCGTAGATACAAAAATTTTGCCATCTCCAATTTTTCCAGTACTTGCACTTTTAGTAATTGCAGCTATGACATCCTCAAGTTGACCAATTGATACAGCAATTTCTATTTTAATTTTTGGTAAAAAATCTATTACATATTCAGCCCCTCGATATAATTCGGTATGACCTTTCTGCCTTCCAAAACCTTTTACCTCAGTAATTGTCATGCCAGTAATGCCAATCAAATCAAGCGACTGGCGAACTTCTTCTAACTTAAATGGCTTAATAATTGCTGTAATAAGCTTCAACTTTTTTCTCCTGCTAATTGTTTAATTATATAAGATGCTTGAATCTCTGTTGAGCCTTTATTTCTTTCAACAACATCCTTGGCTCTATGCACAAATTGCTCAGCAGCTTTTAAATCCCCAATCAAAAGCTCCATCGCAGACAATAATTCATCTTCGCTTGTTACCTTGATGCATGCATGATCATCAAGAAATTGGTTAACAATATCTTCAAAATTAAATGTATGAGGGCCTATTATGATCGGGGATCCTAATGCAGCTGGTTCAATTAGGTTATGTCCTCCTCTTGGCACTAAACTACCTCCAACAAATGACATTAACGAAGATGCATAAAAATCTGATAAAAGACCTGTACTATTGATAATGCAAACATCATAGTCTTCTGAGTTTAAATCTGAATATAGTTTTACCCTAAAACCCATGATGGTTGCTTGCTTGAGTATCTCGTCCGCTCGCTCTGTGTGCCGAGGACAAAGAAATAATTTTATATTTTTATTAACTTGAAGCCTTTTATATGCATTGAGCAATATTTCTTCTTCTCCGAGATGAGTGCTAGCTCCCAGAATAAAAGGAGCGGTTTTAATAGGATTAGCTTCAGTGTTACAAATATCAAATTTAACTGAGCCCGCTACCTCAAGGCAATTCTCTTCAATGCCAAGCTTCAAAAAACGTTCCTTATGTTTGCTGGTTTGAACAAAGGAATAAGTGATTTGTTTTAATGCATCTTTAACGAGCCATGATGAAATTGCATATGCCTTATAAGACTTGTGACTAAGCCTGCCATTAACTAAATAAAGAGGAATACTTTTATGAAATGCACGTGAAATCATGGATGGCCATATTTCTGTCTCAAATATTAAAACGGCATCAGGCTTGTAAAAATTTAAAAATCTATCAATAAATAAAACAAAGTCCCAGGGAGCATAATTAATCACTATGTCTTTGGGATATATTTCCCTTGCTCTTCTTAAGCCTGTAGGAGTTGTGGTTGTCACTACAATATCAAAGTGCTCAGCAAGTTTATTTATCAGGGGCTGTGATCCTATGACTTCACCTAAACTAACAGCATGAAACCAAATAATTTTTTTATTTTTTTGACTGAGATTGCTTAATCGATTTCCAAGTCTATTAGCAAAATGCGATGTGTAATCTGAGTCAGAGAAACTTTTAAAAAAGATCCGTAATAAAAATACTGGGATGAATATTAAAATTAAAAGGTTGTAAATTACCAGCTTCATATAAAAGGTATATTTAAATTAATGTAATAATACATTCTTTAATTTTTATATACTCATAATATTGATTAGGTTAATGATGACATTATGGCAATGTCTTTGCCATCTACCAACTTCATGGCATCCGGCAATAGGAAAATCTTGTGGCAAGCTCCTGTTTATTTTAGCTAAGAGTAGAAAAAAAATTGCTCAAGTAAATATTGAGGTATGCTTTCCGGATTTTTCAAAAACTGAGCAACAACAACTCTTGCAAGATAATTTCTTGTACTTGGGAAGATCATTCGTTGAAACAGGTATAGCTTGGTTTTGGTCAGACAAAAAAATACAAAATAAAGTTGATTATGAGCTCAGTGGAATAGATCTTTTGTCTAACAGTGACTCTGAGAATGGAAATTTAATCATTTTTAAACACTCTCAACACTTAGAATTAGATGCTCGTATTTTTGCTATGAATGCTGAGGTATATGGTGTCAGCAGAACACATAATTCAGCTTCAATGAATAAAATACAAGATAAAGGCCGACTTTCTAGCATTAAAGATACCGCAGATAAGAATAATCCACGTAAATTTATGAGATGGCTTAAAGGCGGAAAAAACGTCATGTATGCTATAGATCAAGATTATGGCTGGGATCATTCTGTTAAATTAGAATTTTTTAATCAAGAAGCTGCTACGATCACATCAACAAAAAAAATTATTGATGCTACAAATTCAAATTTATTATTTTTAAATTCATATTATAAAAATAATAAATTAGTTCTTGAGATAGAATTAATTGATCATGCGGAACTCAATTCGATGGAGTTAGCCCAGAAAATTAATGACTTGATGGAACATAAGATTCTTCAGCATCCTGCTGAGTATCTTTGGAGCCATAGAAGATTTAAATCAACATTAGGAAAAAACTTTTATAAGTAATATGGATTTTGAACAATTAGATAATCTTAAAGGATTTATGCCAAGTCATGAGGGCTTAGCATTAACAAAATGGGCCGAAGAGTTTTCTCTTCATGGGCCTGCACTAGAAATTGGTACCTTTGGTGCCAAGTCTTCTTTATACATTGCAGCTGGAAGTTCAATTCATAATCAGCTTGTTTATACTATAGACCATCATTCTGGATCAGAGGAACACCAGCTCGGTGAAGATTATTTTGATCCAGAAATTTATGACAGAAAATTAGGTCGAGTGAATACGGTACCTTTAATGCAAGCAAACCTTCAACAATTTGAAGAAAGCAAATGGGTAGTGCCAATTCTTGCAAATGCAAATTCTATTGCGCCTTCATGGAAAACAGAATTGGGACTTTTATTTATTGATGGCAGTCACACTGAAACATCTGCAATGAATGATTATGACAATTGGAACTCCAAGCTCCATTCTCATGGAGCAATGGTAATTCATGATATTTATGAAAAACCAGAGGATGGCGGGCAAGCACCTTATTTAATATATCAAAAAGCTTTGACAGAAGGTTTTCAGCTTCATGAAAGAGTTGATACGATTGTTTGCCTAACTAAGACTTAAATTGAAGCTTGGTAAATAAATCAGCACCGGGGGTGAGTTTATTATTTGCATCAGCAGCGAGGATGCATGCTGCGGCAGTCCATGAAGGGTTTTCTTCAGGCCAATAAATATTTTCATGAAATTGCCAGCCCATATAAGGAATGTCCTGCGAATCAACTATAGCAATGGCATTTTGAAGGAGTTCTGATGCAATCTTATCTTCTCCAATTTTTTTAAATGCAATAGAACATTCACTTGTTTCTGCAACAGTTACCCATGGCTCATCTGCAACACATTTAATTCCAAGGTCTTTGATCCAAAAGGAATTTTTGATCATCTCTATTAGGGAGACGATTCTTTGTTTTGAATTAATGCCACCCAGAATAGGATAATACCAGTCCATTGAAAACCTGCTGCGATCTTTCTTTAGATCAAAAATTTCTGCTGGATTTTCAAGTGCAACTAGTAATTTTGAATGTGAATCTCTCCATTCTAATTCAAAGATCTTGTGTTCCAAAACTTGGCAAATTGCTATCGCGCACTCGAGACTTTTTGCAATAGAGCTACACCCAGTCAAAAGATAGTCTTCATCTATTTTTTTAGACTTATCTATATTCCATGCAATTGCTCCATTGCTATGCTGAAGAGAAAGAGAGAATAAAACACCTTTTTTAACTGGCTCCCAAAAATTTTTGAGAAAATGAATATCATCATTAAGCAAATAAAAGTGCCATACAGCAACTGCAATATAGGAAGAATAATTAGTCTGTTTGTTGAGCTCTAATGGCTTGTTATCTTGATATAGGTCATACCAACTGCCATCTTCATTTTGATTAGCGGCCATCCAATTAAGACCATTAAGCGCTTGATCCTTGTAACCTAAAGTTGTTAAACCCATAACAGCTTCAAGATGATCCCACGGATCATGTGAGCCATCTTGATTGGATGGAATAGCACCGGAATGAAACTGAACGTGATCTAAAAACTCACCTAAATGGTTTAACCCATCTAGAGAACTGGGATCAATTTGAGATGTATTTGGAAACCTTTTCATTTTTTTTCGAAATAAAATGCAATGCTTTTTCCAAAAATGGGATTTAGAATTTTTTCAAAATTGTTCAACCATGCTGGGCTGTGAAGAATTTGATATTCAAGAAATTTTTTATAAATCTTTATAAAATAGTTTGAATCTTGAGTGTTCCAAAAAAGACATCGAAGCCACCAATATGCGCTATGCAGACCATGAAACCTTTCAGCATAATCATACGTGAACCCATGATCCATAATCTCATTAATCACTTGACGTTTTTTAAAAATTCTTACGTGACCACCTGGCATATTTTGATAACTGGATGAAAGAGACCAGCAAATTTTTTCAGGCCAATACGATGGAACACTAGGTAAAAATTTGCCTTTAGGTTTTAAAACTCTATAAATTTCATCTAATGCTGCATGGTAATCATCAAGATGCTCTAGCACTTCTGAACAAATAACAAGATCAAAACTATTATCGTCAAATGGTAATCTGTATACAGAACCTTGCATAAAAATAGTAGAGCCAGAATTGAGCTCTTTAAAAAACTCCAAGCCTTCCATACATTTATTTAATGAAGGAATATCCTGGTCCAGTCCAACACAATGGACATTAGTATACTCATGCAAAGATCCAAATATATGACGTCCCTCTCCACAACCCACATCTAAAACTTTTGAGTGCGGCTTAAGAGCAATCTTATTTAGACTAAAAGTTAACACTGGAACTCATCTATCGTTTTGTATATTAAATCTTCATATAACTTTGCAATTTTTTGCCAATCAAAGTTCTCTTTTATATGCATTCTTCCAGCATCTGCTCTTAATTGACTCGTTTCAGGGTTGGCAAAAATTTTTCTGATAGCTGATTCTATTGCATCTGTGCTTTCAGCTGGGATAAGTTCCGCAAAAGATTGCGTTATTTCTGGAATAGATGCGACATTTGTTGCAATAAGAGGTATTGCACAAGACATAGCCTCCCCTACAGGAAATCCAAAACCCTCATACAGAGAACTCACAATAGCAACATTACTTTTAGCATATTCAACAGCAATCTCGTATCTGCTAAGGTTAGATCTGTATAATATATATTGATCGATTTGCAATTTTTTAATTAATCTCTCCGTATGTCCACCAGGTTTTGGTGAACCAATAATCACTAATTTTAATTGTGGATAATCTTCTTTTAATCTAGCAACGGCATGCAATGTAAAATCTAGTCCTTTAAGAGGAACATCTGCACTGGCGGTTGTAATAATTTGTGATGGAACTCTGTTAATATCTTGCAAAGGTGTGAAACTTAAATGATCGATGCCATTAGGTATTACTGAAATATTTTTTTCAAGCACACCGAAATCCCTTACGATATCTTTTTTTGAATTATGTGATGGCGTAGAAATAACCTTTAATTCCAGAGATACCCTTTTTTGCATTTTTAAGAAGGAAAACCATCTCCATTTAGATAATTTTTGGATAATTCCTTTTGAGAATTGAATATCATATTGATAATCTTTTGTAATAGGATGATGGATAATTTCAATTAAGGGTAGATTTTTTTGAACTTCGATCATCCCGTAACTAAGAGATTGATTGTCAACGACAACATCATATGAAGATTTATTGAGAAGAGTTTGCGCCCTGTTACCAAAAGTCTTCAATTCTGGAAACCCTCCAAATAGGGCTGAAATAAATTCATACCAATCGTCTGAAGTCTTATTTTTTTTTTTAAAAAAAATTTTTAGCCTTTCTCTAAAGTTAAAAGTTCTAAACAAATCTAAGCCTGGAGACTGAATTAGCTTTACATTATTTGCAAGGTTGGGATATGGTGGTCCTGAAATAACATCCACTTGATGACCTAAATCATTCAAAGCTCTGGATAACTCAAATACAAATATACCTTGACCGCCTCCAAAGGGTGCGCTTCGGTAACTACAAATAGCAATGTTTAATTTTTGACTCAATTTAAATTTAGACTAAATTGAAGTTAGCCAGTTGGAGTAGTTTTCATCGCGCCCATAAACTATGTCAGAATAATTGCTCTGAAGTTGATCGGTGATTGGCCCAATTGAGCCACTGCCTATTTTAGTCCCATCAACACTGGTTATTGGAGTAATTTCAACTGCTGTGCCTGAATAGAAAGCCTCGTCTGCCGATAACAAATCATCAAAAGTTAAATTCTTCTCTTCAACAATGAATCGAAGATTTTGGGCAATAGTGATAACACTTTGTCTAGTAATTCCATTTAAACAATAATCTGTTGTTGGCGTCATAAGCTTAGAGTTCTTAACTATAAACAGGTTTTCACCACTTCCCTCTGAAATAAAACCGTTTTTATCTAGCAATATTGCTTCTTCAGCTCCCTTAGAGATTGCATCATTGACTGCCATAATCGAATTAACATATGTTCCAATAATTTTGTTATTGGAATATAGAGGATTGTCATATTGTTGAAATGGGGATTTAACCACGGAAATGCCATTCCTCTTGGCGCCTGGATCCATATATGATGGCCATTCCCAACATGCGATTGCAACATTGACTGAAAGTGAATCTTGAGATCTCAAGCCCATTGATTCACTGCCTAAAAAAACGATTGGTCGTATATAGCCCTCGAGAAGATTATTTTTAATCATTGCTGCTTTCTGCGCTTGACATAAATCATCGATTGAAAATGGAATGGAAATATTAATTTTGGATGCAGCATCAAATAATCTTTTGGTATGATCATCTAGCCTAAAGATTGCACCGCCATCTGCTGTTTCATAGGCTCGCACTCCTTCAAAAACACCCATTCCATAATGTAGCGTGTTAGACAAAAGATGAATATTTGTTTCATTAAATGGCTGAAAACTTCCATTAAGCCAGATAAATTTTGAGTCGGTGTTAAGAAACATGTTGTGTATGGTTTTAAGTCTCATTATTATGACAAAACAACCTCGATAATGAAATTAAAATTCCTATGATTGATGAATCCATTTTTAGAGAATATGACATTAGGGGAATTGTGCCCTCTGAAATAAATGAAGCCTCTATAAAAATTATCTCTCATGCAATTGCTAAAAAATGCAATGATGAAAATATTGATGAGCTGGCACTTGGAAGAGACGGAAGAATATCTGGAGAACAAATATTAAATCTCCTCTCTCAAGAGCTCCAATCTCTTGGAATCAATATTGTGAATATTGGGATAGTTACCAGCCCCCTTTTATATTATGCGGCTAAAAAGCTGTCTTCGAAATCTGGAATCATGATTACTGGAAGCCATAATCCAAAAAACTATAATGGGTTGAAAATAGTAATTAACGATTCTCCTGTATCAGGTCTTGAGATCTTGAGTTTGGTATCTGATGAACCAATCGCTAAAAGAAATGTTGGCAAGGAGATCTATAAGAAAAATCTGATGGATGAATACATCCAAGAAGTGCTATCACAAAGTTCGAAGGGGCCGAAAAAAATTAAGGTTGTTCTTGATTGTGGTAATGGTTCAGCAGGCGAAATTGCTCCCAAACTAATGCGCTCGTTAGGTTATGAAGTAATTGAACTTTATTGTGAGATTGATGGACACTTCCCCAATCATCACCCTGATCCTGGAAAAATAGAGAACCTACAAGATTTAATTGGGGCGGTAAAAGAAAATTCAGCTGATTTGGGAATAGCCTTTGATGGAGATGGGGATAGGTTAGGAGTTGTGACTGAAGAAGGAGATATTATTTTTCCAGATCAACTTATGATGATCTTTTCTAAAGATATTTTAAAAAATCATCCTGGCAAAGAAATAATTTTTGATGTGAAGTGTACAAATTTACTTGGCAATATAATTAATGAGGCTGGGGGTATCCCATTAATGTCTCCAACGGGTCATTTTCATATAAAAAATAGTCTAAAAAAAACTAATGCTCCGCTTGCAGGTGAAATGAGTGGTCATATTTTTTTTAATGATAAGTGGCATGGTTTTGATGATGGTCATTATTCTGCTTTTAGGTTATTAGAAATTATGGAAGGTTTAGACGTACCTCTATCTTATATGCTGAATGAACTTCCCAAAGCCTTCTCTACTCCTGAATTAAATATTAATGTTCTGGAAGAAAAGAAATTTAAAATAGTGAAGGATTTTGTAAATAAAGCTAAATTTAAAGGGGGCTCTAAAGTTACTATTGATGGGTTGAGAGTAGATTTTGATGATGGCTGGGGCTTAATACGGGCATCAAATACCACCCCAAAACTTGTCCTAAGGTTTGAAGCTAAAACACCTTCTAAATTGGAGGAAATAAAAAATATGTTTCTTAATCAATTAAAATTAATTGATGAAACAATTCAGATTGATATAAGCTAAAGCTATGTCAAAAGACAGGAAACAAATTATTCTGCAAAGCTTAGCAAAGCTTTTGGAAGAAAGAGACGCAACGAAAGTTACAACGGCGGTTCTTGCAGCGGAAAGCGGGATAACTGAAGCTGCTCTATATAGGCATTTTCCAAGCAAGAGATCTATATTTTTAGAATTATTCACATTCTGTGATCAAACAATTTTTCAAAAGGTTGGAGAAATTAAAAAGGATGATAGTGTCGAAGCTGAAGAAAAAGTTAGATTAATATTCTTTTTTTACGCATTATTCTTAGAAAAAAATAAAGGTTTTGCACGTATCTTATCTCGTGAGGCATTAGGACCAAGCGAGCAAAATGTAATAGACTCTGTGAATCAATTCTATGAAAGATTGGAGCTTTCGATCAAGCAACTACTAGCTTCAAAAAAAGATTCTTTGCAACTTACGGCAGGTCAAAGCGCCCATCTTATTACTTCGATAATGGAAGGCATGATTTCTAGGTTTATTAGAAATAAATTCAAGGAAATTCCTAGCAGCTATATTAAAAATTATTGGTCACTAATTTCTAGCAGTATTTTTAAAAGCTAAATCTCTTCATCGAAAAACAATTCAAAGTAAGAATTTTTGCTATTTTCATCAACTGGCTGACCTGTCTCACGATCAACCCTTACATAAGAGAGACCTTTGGGCATGCTCCAATCTTCTTCAGGCAAATTAGTAAGAGCTTTTTTCATAAAATCTACCCAAGTAGGCAAAGCAATGCTCGAGCCAAATTCGTTATCTCCCAATGAAGAGAAATCATCAGTTCCAACCCATACGGTGCTTACCAAATCATTATGAAAACCTGAGAACCAAGTGCTGATCGCATCATTAGTAGTACCAGTTTTTCCTGCAATGTCACCCCTTCTTAAGACTTGAGTTTTTCTTCCATTGCTCCCTCTTGATAGAGCTTCACGCAAAATATCTTTTGTAATAAAAGTGACCCTAGGATCAATCGGTTCCAATGATTCCCTTGAGAGGGGAGGCAGTAAATAAAAAGGCTTTATTTCCTCTGTAAGCTGAGTTTGAAACCATGGAAAAGCATCAATATTTTTTTTCTTATTTTTTGTTTGAGGATTTTGAAAAATAACCTTTCCATTTCTATCTTCTATTCGCTCTATAAAATATAAGTCTTGAGGATCATCAGAATTAGCCATGATGCTGTATGCTCGGACCATTTCAGCTGGAGAGAAGCTTGATGACCCAAGCGCTAATGACAAATCTGGAGCTAACCTAGATACAGGGAAGCCAAATCTTGATAAATAATTTTTCGTTAATGGAATTCCCATTTCTCTTAATAGCTTAATGGAAACTAAGTTCACTGACTGAACCAATGCTTCTCTAAGTCTGATAGGCCCATAAAATTTGCCTGTATAATTTTCAGGTCTCCAGCTGCTCTCTAAATTTGCGTCCTCAAATATGATTGGAGCATCATTTATTTTATCTGATGCTTGATAACCATTTGCAAAAGCAGACGCATAGATGAATGGCTTAAAACTAGAACCAGCTTGTGGGTATGATTGTTTAATCCTATCAAAATTACTTTTTGAGAAATTCAAACCACCAATGTAGGTTTTAATGGCGCCATTAGATGGATCTGTTGAAATAAAAGCAACTTCAGCATCAGGAATTTGGTCAAGATAATAATTTCCATTTTGCTCAGATAGATATATTAAATCGCCCATGCGAAGAATGTCATAAAAATTTTGAGGTCTCGGACCTAATTTATTGATATCTATTTTTTGTCTGGCCCATTTGTATACATCATCCCAAAATAAACTCTCCAATTGAAAGGCATTATTTAAATAAAGAACTCTTTCGGGTTTTACATCAATCACTATTCCGCCTGAATGTTTATCTAAATTCACAAGCTCTTTAAAAAAATCTCTGATTACTGATATGTTAAGCTGCTTCATGCCCAGCTCATCCGAGGTGTTAGACTCTTCGTACAGAATCTCTAAATTGCCAGCTTGTAATTCTTCAAATATTGATTCAGAAATTTTTGATAAGAGATTTATAGGCTCTCTCCAACCATGACGTTTATCATAGTCATATAAGTTTTTTGAAACGCTCTCAAGGGCAGCTTGCTGCAGTGAAGAATCTATTGTGGTAATAACTGATAATCCATCCTTGTAAACTGATAAGCCGTATCTTTCAATCATTGCTTGCCTAGTGATTTCAGAAATGTATCGTCCATCTAATGAGAAATTCGAATCTAATTGAGTTAATTTTATTGGCTCAGATTTTGCAAGTAAAAACTGAGCCCTGCCAATATAACCAAGCTTATGCATTCTTCCTAAAATCCAGTTACGCCTAACAATAGATCTATCAGGAGAACGAATAGGATTAATCCTTGAGGGAAGTTGGGCGGAAGATGCAATTAGTGCAGCTTCAGCAAGAGTTAACTCATTAATAGATTTTGAGAAATATTTATTTGCAGCAGCCTCTACACCATAGGATCTATTGCCTAAAAAGATTGTATTTAAATATAAGGAAAAAATTTCCTCTTTAGTTGCAGAACTTTCTAATTCAAAAGATAGATAAATCTCTTTAATCTTTCGAATAATTTTTTGTTCTCGAGATAATAGGTATCCTCTCACAACCTGCATTGTAATTGTGCCACCACCGCTCACAATTTCTCCAGATTGAATCATCTGGTAAAAAGCTCTAATAAGTGATGGGATCCTTATGCCACCATGCCCAAAAAATTGATCATCTTCTGCGGCTAAAAATGCATTTTTAAGATTTTGTGGAATTTGATCGTACTCTATTGTTCTTCTTTTTTGATCACCAAACTCTCCGATTAATACTCCGTCAGACGTTAAAACTTTCAAAGGTATTTGCAAAACATCTTCATCAACTAAATTTATTTCAGGAAGAGCAGGCTTAATAAGAAGATATCCAATACCAATGGTCAATATTGATGCAATGGTGCCAATAAGTGCGATTGCTAATGCCCAATTTATTAATCTTATAAACATACGAATGAAATGATTATGTTTTTACCCTTAACTCCAAAATATTTTGATACATGAATTAGAATTATTTTACCCCTATAAATGATAGAATCAGCAACTTAAAAACTAAGTATGAATATTTTTATTGTTGGCCCTATGGGCTCGGGAAAAACCACTGTAGGAAAGATTGTGGCTGGTGAGCTATTTTTAGATTTTCATGATACTGATGCAAAGATTGAAGATAGTACAGGCGTCACAATAGATTGGATTTTTGATATTGAAGGTGAAGCAGGTTTTAGAAAGCGAGAAACTGCAATATTAAAAGAAATGGTTGCCTTGAATTCTATAGTTCTTGCTACTGGTGGCGGCATTGTAATTGAGGAAGAAAATAGGGAATTATTAGCATCAAGAGGGACTGTTTTCTATCTACATACCCCATTAAATACTCAAGTTGAAAGAACAGCCAAAGATAAAGATAGACCTTTATTGAAAGATAAAGATCCTGAAAAAGTTCTCTCAGATTTACAAAAATCAAGACAATCACTTTATGAAGAGGTTTCAGATCACATAATCAATACTGAGAATAAGAGCGGCTCTGAGGTTGCAAATGAAATTGTTAAGCTAGTTAAAAATTATGGCTAAAGAGCTATTTGCAGGTCAAAGAAAAAGTAAGTACAGGATAGTGATTAGCAAAAATGCTATTTCTAAAAAAAATCTTGCCCCTCTTCTTAAAAACCATAATAAGACTCTTCTCATTTCAGATGATGGAGTGCCTTCAAAGATAGTTAGGGAAGTTACTGCTGTTTGCAAACCATCAACTAAAGTTTTTCAAATAATCCTCCAGCATGGAGAACAGGCTAAATCTGTTCAAAACTTTCAAAAAATACTTAATTTTTTAGCAGATAATAATTTCGATAGAACGGATCTAATAGTGGCTGTTGGTGGCGGAGTGGTTGGAGATATCTCGGGTTTTGTTGCCAGCTCATACCTGAGGGGCATTCAATTTATACAAATACCGACAACGCTTCTTGCTCAGGTTGATTCTTCTGTGGGTGGGAAGACTGCAATTAATATTTTATCGGGTAAGAATCTTGTTGGTGCATTTTATAACCCAAAAGGCGTCATTATTGATACAAATGTACTTTACTCACTTCCGAACAAACAGCTCAAAGCTGGATTAGCAGAGGTAATTAAATATGCCTTCATTCAAAATAAAGCTCTTTTTTCATTGCTTAAAAAATATCCTAAGAAAATATTATCAAAGGATCAAATAATTATTGAGGAGATAATTTTTCTATCTCTTCAAACCAAAGCAAAGATTGTGACCAAGGATGAGAAGGAAAATGGTATTCGTGCAATTTTAAATTTTGGACATACTTTTGGGCATGCCATTGAAGCACATGGTAAATATAAAAAAATCCTTCACGGAGAAGCTGTTGCCAAAGGAATGAAAATAGCTTCTAAAATTTCCTATTTAGAAAATCTTATTTCTGAAAAAGAATACAAGGAAGTTATTGCTTTATTGCAAAAGTACGAATTTGATTTATCTGTTGACCAATATAAATACAGAGAATTAAAACCATACATATTTAGAGATAAAAAAATTAAAGCAGGGAAATTAAATCTTATCTTGCTCAATAAATTATCAAATGCAGTAGTGACAAATGCATTTGATGCGAAGAATCTACAGAAAGGCCTGCAAGATTAAATTAAGCTGCATTAGCCGTGGTTGCTTTTAATAAGTCTTGAATATTTAAAGCAGCAGGTGACACCAACCAAAATGATGGCTCGTATCTATCAAACTCATCTAATATTAATTTTGCCCTCTCGCTTTTAGTTTCTTTGATATGACGAGCAAGAATTTGTTTTAAAAATTTTCTATGAGATTCCATTTCTTCACTCACGATTCTATCTAAGTTAACAAGACTTCGATTGCATTGATCAAAGAACCTCCTATTGGTATCTAGAACATACGCGAAACCACCAGTCATTCCTGCTCCAAAATTAGAACCAACATTTCCTAGAACAGTCACATGTCCACCCGTCATATATTCGCAACAATGATCTCCTGCGCCTTCAATAACAGCAGAGGCCCCAGAATTTCTTACTGCGAATCTTTCGCCAACACAGCCACCTACGTAAAGCTCACCACCGGTTGCACCATATAATGCTGTATTGCCAACTAAAACGGTTGGAGAATCTTGGGAGGCGTATTCAGCAGAGCTAGAAATGACTATCTTTCCACCATTCATACCTTTGCCAACATAATCATTGGCATCTCCATTTAATTTTAAATTTAGGCCAGCAGCATTCCAAACACCAAAACTTTGACCCGCAGAGCCTGTAAAATTAAGGTTTTGTTTTTGTTTCAATCCCTTTTCACCATATAAAGATGCGATCAACCCAGAAGCTTGAGCGCCAACGGATCTGTCGCGATTTGAAATATCATAATAAAAATCAGATGAATGCTCCTTTGAGATTGAAGATCTAACATCTTGAAGAATGTTTGAATTTAAATTGCCTTTATCCCAGGGGTCATTTGATGAAGTATTACAATAATGAGGAGCATTTGATTTTCTATCGGAATACAAAATAGGGGATAAATCTATATTTTCTGTAGAAGAATTATCTTGCGTAATATCTTTGAGGTAATGTGTTTGCCCAATAATAGACTCTAAGTCTGGAACTCCTAATTTCAATAAAATGTCTTGTACTTCATTTGCAATAAATGTGAAGTAATTAATAACTCGTTCTTTCTCACCGATATAGTGATGATCAATAATGTCTCTTCTTTGAGTTGCAACACCTGTTGCACAATTATTAAGATGACAAATTCGTAAATATTTACAGCCCATTGCAATCATTGGCCCAGTTCCAAAACCAAATGATTCTGCTCCAAGAATTGCTGCCTTGACTACATCTAAACCTGTTTTCAACCCACCATCAGCTTGTAATCTTACTTTATGTCGTAAATTGCTTGCTCTTAAAGCTTGATGAGCCTCAGATAGACCAAGCTCCCATGGAGAACCTGCATAACGAATAGAAGACAAAGGACTTGCGCCTGTTCCACCATCATGACCAGATATGGTAATCAGATCTGCATACGCCTTAGCAACTCCAGCTGCAATTGTTCCTACACCTGGCTCAGAAACTAATTTGACTGAAACCAATGCTTTTGAATTTACTTGTTTGAGATCAAAGATTAATTGAGCTAAATCCTCAATCGAATAGATATCATGATGAGGTGGAGGCGAAATCAAAGTGATGCCGGGAGTTGAATATCTGAGCTTTGCAATCAAAGCATTTACTTTGCCTCCAGGAAGTTGGCCACCCTCTCCTGGTTTAGCGCCTTGTGCTATCTTTATTTGCAAAACCTCTGCATTAACTAAGTATTCAGGCGTGACACCGAAGCGACCTGATGCAACTTGTTTTATTTTTGACATTTTGGAGGTGCCATATCTTTCTTTGGCCTCGCCACCCTCTCCAGAATTTGATCTTGCTCCCATACTATTCATTGCCTCTGCCAATGTTTCATGAGCATCCGGAGATAATGCGCCAAGGCTCATACCTGCAGAATCAAATTTCTTTAATAAATGTTTTGTATCGTATGGCTCAACCTTTTTTGGTTTTATAGGAAATTTAAGCTCCATTAGATCTCTAAGCATTGCAGGATCTCTATGATTCACCAGGCCGGCATACTCTTGATATGCTTGTTTAGACCCTTTTTTAACTGCTTCTTGGAGTTTTTTTACAACCTCGGGATTATAGGTGTGATATTCACCGCCATGGACAAATTTTAATAGTCCGCCCAGGCCAATTTCACTTACATTTGAATTTGCATATTTATTTAAAGATCGCATTTCAGCATCTAGATCTTCAAAAGTTTTGCCTCCCACTCTGCTAACAGTATTAGTAAACGATAAATCTACAATATCCGAATTCAAGCCAACAATCTCATGCAATTGAGATCCGCGATAACTAGATATTGTTGAGATACCAATTTTAGAAATAATTTTTAAAAGTCCTTTGTTAATGCCCTTGCGATATTTGGCACAATTCGCTGTTGGGCTCCCTTTAAGTTCCTTACGATGGGTTAAATCAAGGATTGTTTGAAAAGCCAGCCAAGGAAAAACAGCTGTTGCTCCAAAACTAAGCAGGCATGCAATTTGATGAGTATCTCTAGCTGTGGCAGAACTTACTATTAAGTTGGCATCTGATCTAAGACCCAGTCTAACCAACTCTTGATGTATGCAGCCTACTGCAAGCAAAGCATTAATTGAAAGCTTATTTCCATCAGGCAACTTTTCATTTAAGTGAATAATAATTTCCCCTTTGCGCACAGCAGAAACTACTTTTTTTGTTAATGCATCCAAGGCATCCTTGAGGTTTGATTTGGCTGAATATTGCAATTCAAAGTTTTTTGAAGAGAAATATGGGTTTTTTAATAATGCTGAAAGTTTTTTATGGGAAAGAACAGGAGATGTGCTGACAATTCGCTTCGCATGATCTTTAGATTCTTCAAAGATATTTAACTCTGGACCAAAACATGCCTCCAATGACATAACGCTAGACTCTCTAAGGGAATCTATCGGCGGATTTGTTACCTGTGCAAATTGTTGCCTAAAATAATCATATATAGATCTGGGCATTGAACTTAACATTGCTAGAGCAGTGTCATCACCCATTGAGCCAGTACCCTCAAGACCATCGAGTGCAAGGGGTTTAATCACAGAGACCCTTTCCTCGTTAAATAAAGAAAAAAGTTTTGATGATTTGATGAATTCAGAATATGGAATTTTCTTTATACCCGGGCCCTCAAATGCATCAAGAGTAGATTCAAGATAAATCGCAGATTTTTTTAACCAGTCCCTATAAGGTTTGCTTTGTTTTAATTGGTCATCAATAACCTTTTGATCAAGAATTTCTCCAGATTCAGTGTTTACAGCAAAAATTCCACCAGGGCTAAGACGTCCTTTTTGTAAAATCTCCTTATCAGCAACCGGATAAATGCCAGTTTCAGAAGCTACTGTAATCATTCCATTGGATAACACTTGATATCTCGCGGGCCTCAATCCATTTCTGTCCAAAACGCAAATTGCCCATTCTCCATCTGACATGACAATTCCAGCAGGACCATCCCAAGCTTCCATGTGCATTGAATTGTATTCATGGAAAGCTCTAACTTCAGGATCCATTGTATGAATGTTTTGCCAAGCAGGCGGCAAGACCATTCGAATAGATCTAAAGAAATTAATCCCACCCTTTACCAATAATTCAATCATGTTATCCAGAGCTGATGAATCAGATCCTGTTTCATTAACCAGAGATTTGAATTGACTAATGCCTGGAATGAGAGGAGTTGAAAATTTAGAGGCTCGAGCTTTAACCCAATTTCTATTTCCTCTGATTGCATTAATCTCACCGTTATGAGCAAGAAGCCTAAAAGGTTGAGCTAAATGCCATCTAGGTTGCGTGTTTGTAGAGAACCTTTGGTGAAATAAGCAGACCTTGGCAGTAAATGATTTTTTAGCAATATCTTTATAAAAACTACTAATTGCATCTGGTAGCATCAAACCTTTGTAAACTATTGTTTGGCTCGACATGCTGCAGATGTAAAGCTTTTCATCGTTGTTATACAATTCTTCAATCTTTTTTCTAGCCTGCAGCAAACAGGATTCAAATCTTTCTTTGTTAAAGTCTTTTGAAATTGGAGTTATGAATATCTGGTTAATCTTTGGCAATGATTCAAGAGCTATTTCGCCAAGAACAGATTTATTGATAGGCACTTCTCTAACGCACTCAAAAACTAGATTTTCAGATTGAAGGATTGTCTTAATTAAAGACAAGTCTTTTTTTAGTGCAGCTGAAGAAAAAATTTGTGCAATACCAAATAATTCAGGTAATTTTATCTTAAGCTCTTTTTTGATTTGCTTTTGAAAAAAAATTTGATTTAAATCAAACAAAAGACCGCAACCGTCTCCAGTTTTGCCGTCAGCGCCAATTGCCCCTCTGTGCGTCATACTTGTTAGACCAGCTATAGAGCGTTTCACAACATCTCTATTTTGAGTTCCGTGACGATTGACTATGAGCCCAAAACCACAATTATCCTTGGCTTGAGATTCTTGATAGAGCGATATTTCTGTATTCTGGTGTGGCATTGAATTATACATATTAACACAATAATGTCATACTATGTCATACATACCACGCAGAACTACTACAATTTAATGAGAGCAAAAAATAAACAATACAAAATTGAAAAAGGTTTATTGCTCTTTACCCAACCGCGGTCTCCTTACTTTTATGGAAAAATTAGATTAAACAGAAAATATGTAACTAAATCATTTGCCCCAATTACAGAATTAGAAGATGCAAAGGTTATGTTATTTGAATGGCGTAAGGAGCTTTTAAGTCAAAGCACAATCCCGACATCCACTATCCCCTCTCCAGAAAACTTTAAATCAAGGTCAGAGTATGTAGAGCATGTACCACTTGAAAATGATTTTCAATTTCTTGAAGTTGGCCGCTATGATCCTAATAAAAAAAATATAGAAGAAAGAAAAATTAATTTTGTAGAGATTTATGGTGATTACAATCAATCCGAGGCATCCAATCAATCACATCGATGTCTAGATTGTGGAAATCCTTATTGTGAATGGAAATGTCCAGTGCACAACTACATCCCAGATTGGCTAAAACTGGTTAATGATGGAAACATCATGGAGGCAGCTGATTTATGCCATCAAACAAATTCTCTTCCAGAAATGTGTGGAAGAGTTTGTCCGCAGGATCGTTTATGCGAAGGTGCTTGCACACTGAATGATGGTTTTGGTGCTGTAAGCATAGGTAACATTGAAAAATATATTACCGATAAAGCAATAGATATGGGATGGAAGCCAGATCTAAGTAATAGAACCTGGACTGATAAAAAAGTTGCAATCATTGGAGCAGGTCCAGCAGGAATCGGATGTGCAGATATTCTGATTAGAGCTGGAATTAATTGTGATGTGTATGATAAGCATCCAGAGATTGGCGGCTTGCTCACATTTGGAATTCCAGAATTTAAGCTAGAAAAGAGTGTTGTGCGACGACGAAGAAAGATTCTTGAAGAAATGGGTATCAAGTTTCATCTTAATCAAGAGATTGGAAAGGATATTTCCTTTAAGCAATTGAATAAGAAATACGATGCAATATTTTTAGGCATGGGAACCTATACTTCGCTTGAAGGTGGTTTTAAGGGAGAGAATCTTCCGCAAGCACATAAAGCAATTGATTACCTTATTGGCAATACAAATCATCTTTTAAAATTTCAACAAAAAGAGTCTGACTATATTAATTTTAAAGGCAAGGATGTTGTAATTTTAGGAGGTGGAGATACTGCAATGGATTGCAATAGAACTGCTATAAGACAAGGAGCAAAATCTGTTACATGTTTGTATAGAAGAGATGAAAAAAATATGCCTGGCTCCAGAAGAGAGGTTATTAACGCTAAAGAGGAAGGCGTTCAATTTGAATTTAATATTCAGCCCATTGAGATTCTTGGAAGCGATAGCGTTCAAGGTATCAAAACAATACAAACGAAATTAGGAGAGCCAGATCAAAATGGGAGAAGAGTGCCTGTCCCCATTCAAGGCAGTGAAAAAATCTTTCCTGCTGATGAAGTTGTTATTGCTTTTGGATTTAGAGCCAATCCAGCAAATTGGTTTAAAGATTTTAGAATTCAAACCGATAAATCAGGCTTGGTGATAGCACCGGAAAAACAAGAATTAAAATTTCAAACTTCTAATCCAAAGATCTTCTCTGGCGGTGACATGGTTAGAGGGTCAGATTTAGTTGTTACAGCGATTTGGGAAGGAAGAGAAGCGGCTAAAAGTATCATACAATTCGTTTCATAAATGAAAAATTCTAAATTCATAAAGGCGCTTAATCTCCAAGCAAATTCAATTCCACCAGTATGGTTTATGAGACAAGCAGGCAGATACCTGCCGGAATATCAAAAAATTAGAAAAAATTACACTAATTTTTTAGATATGTGTAAACAGCCTAGAACATGTGCTGAACTCGCATTGCAGCCAATCGATAGGTTTGGTCTAGATGCTTCTATTCTTTTTTCCGATATCCTAACAATTCCTGATGCATTAAATCTCGGCCTTGCTTTCCATGAAGGAGAAGGACCAAAATTTAGCAACCCGATATCATCTCCCCAAGACATACAAAAATTATTACCATTTGATATAAATAATTTGAATTATGTATTCAAAGCAGTTGAGGAAACTAAGAATCAATTACCACAAGATACACCTCTAATTGGTTTTTGTGGCAGCCCATGGACTTTAGCAGCATATTCAATTGAGGGTGGAGGCTCAAAAGATTTCCATAAAACTCATGCTTTTATGAGAGAACATCCAAAGGAACTTCAAAATTTTCTAGAAATTCTCAGCAAGGCATGTTTTGAATACTTAAGACAGCAGGTCATGAGTGGCGTGAATGCAATTCAAATTTTTGATTCATGGGCGGATTTATTATCAGGTGATAATTTGGAAACATTTTCTTTAAAATACACTCGAATGCTTTGTAAGTTATTAAAAGAAGATCCAGTAACAGCCGATATTCCAATCATCTTATTTGAAAAGTCTCCAAACAAAAAACTTGAAGACATAGTTTTTAAGGAAATAACATGTGTCAGTCTTTATTGGCAAGAAGACATTGAGAGCATATCTAAAAATTTTAAAGATCAATACGCCATACAAGGTAATCTTGACCCTAAAGTATTGCTGAAGTCTGATGAATCAATCTGGGAAGCAACTCAAAGAATTTGTAATATTATGAAAGAGTATCCGGGATTTATTTTTAATCTTGGTCATGGCATAACCCCCGATATTGATCCCAACAAAGTTCAAGTAATGGTTGATGCTATAAGACAATAGCTTTTTATTAATAAAGTTTTTCACAATTGTAAAATTTTTTTACCTACAAGTAAAAAAATAGTCATAAACATTCATTTTAGTTATCATTATGGTAATTTTTTATATTTAAGGGGATATATGTTTAGTAAACGTTTTTTTAATGTGGTCTTTGCAGCCATTTTATTCACTTGGGCGCCTTTGGCCTTTACACAAGTTCTTGAAGAGGTTGTAGTTACAGCTCAAATTAGAGAGCAGAGCCTTCAAGATGTTCCAATTTCAGTCTCAGCCATTGCTGGGGAAGATATTGATGAAAGAAGTATTGATAGCCTTCAAACGCTTTCAGCTTCTGTACCGAACTTTATGGTGGTTGAAACGCAAATTGATACTTCAATTTCTATTCGTGGAGTTAGATCAGGTGCTAACAAAGGCTTTGAGCAATCTGTTCCAATAAATTTTGATGGAATTGTTTACCCTCGTAGTCAATTAGCAAGAACTCCGCTTGTTGATTTGGAGCGTGTAGAAGTTTTACGAGGTCCTCAGCCTACCCTATTTGGCAAGAATGCAATTGGTGGAGCTGTAAGTGTTACTTCAGCGAAACCAACTGAAGAATTTGAAGGTAAGTTTTCTACATCTCATGAATCTGAACATGGTGAAGATCAATCACTTTTAGTGTTATCTGGTGCTCTATCAGAGAGTGTTCTTGGAAGATTAACTGTTTCTACAAGAGAAATGGATGGTTGGATTACAAACACAAACATGAAAAGACTTGAGCCACAAAGAGATGAGACATACATCAGGGGACAACTTGCATGGTCATCTGGAGATGTTGACTACAATCTTAAAGTTGAAACAGCAGATTTTGATTCTGTGGGTTACGCCATGGAAGCTCTAGCGCCACAAGATGGCTATGGTCTTGTTTTTCGTGGACCTATTGCAGTTGAAACAACCGAAAACTGGGTTAGATCAAGTGGGGAAACTTTTAGCCAAAATACAATGGATAACTTTGTGCTGACTGCCAACTATCCAATGGACGGTGGCGGAACCCTAACCTCAATTACCGGTCATGTTGAATATGATTCATATGAAGTGTTAGATGTTGACTATGTTGGTTTAGAAATCCTAGATGGTACAAACCAAACAGAAAAGTATGATCAATGGTCACAAGAAATTAGGTATACCTCTCCTGGTGGAGAAGATGTTGACTACATTATTGGAGCTTACTTCCAAACAGCTGATGTTGATGTCACTGATTATGTTCCATTGGGATCATTCCTTGCGCTTGCAGGACCTCCGGTATCCTTATTAGTAGGAACAAATTGGGATAGGCTGTATGCACAATCTTCAGATATGTATTCTGTTTTTGGTCAAGCCGATATTAATTTAGAGGGTAATTGGAGCTTAACGCTTGGAGCAAGATACTCTAGTGAAGACAAAGACGGAAGTCGATCTTTAACCTTAAATGGAAAAGGGACAGCTCTTGATGGCTCTCCTCTACTTCCTGCTTTATGGGCTGGAGTTTTGAATGTTGGTCCTCACAGCATTGCTGCCAGCAGAAGCGAAAACTCATTTGATCCAATGGTTCGACTAAGCTATGACCTATCTGATAACTCCCAAATGTATGTTTCATACACACAAGGATCTAAAGCCGGTGGTTTTGATATTCGAGGTAATTCCATACCAGGCACACCATTAGTTTCAAGTGAAGGTGGGTTCGAGTTTGAAGAAGAAAATGCTACAAATATTGAATGGGGTTATAAAATGAAATCAGACAGAGCTTCATTTGATTTCACCTATTTCACAACTGAGTATGAAGACCTGCAAACCAGTGTTTTTGATGGTGTGTTAGGCTTTAAAGTGGGAAATGCTTCAGCAGCAGAGTTGGATGGTTTTGAAATGCAAGGTAGGTATCTTATTACAGATGACTTAGAGTTTTATGCATCAATGGCTAGTTTGACATACGAATTTACTGATTGGAAAAATAGTCAGTGTGCATATGGTGAGGCTCCAACAAATGGTATTTACTGTGATAGATCTGGTGCTAGTGTCATTCTTGCTCCTGAAGATACAGCAAATGCTGGCTTTGCGTATGATACTACTTTATCAAATAACTGGGTTTTTGATGCTAACTTAAATGTTGATTATTCTTCAGAGTACTTCATTACGACCAACCTTGATAAGAACATCAAAGAAGGCGGCTATTCAAAAGTTGGATTAGTTCTTGGATTAACTAGCTCAGATGGTAAATGGAGAGTGTCGTTGATTGGTGACAACTTAACTGACGAACGAATTAAAGTTGTTGGTGGAACTATTCCACTCGCAAGAACATTTGTCAGACTTGCGTCAGGTGGAGCGCTAGATGGAATAGCCTATGATGCCATTTATGCTAGACCAAAAAATATAGCCATTAAGTTAGATTATAATTTTTAATCTATTTGAATAGATATTCTAAAAGCCTCACTTTCTAGTGGGGCTTTTTTTATATCCTCTCAATTAAAATAGCTGTTCCAGCTCCAGCCGCACCGCTGGTTGCAACAATTCCAGTTGCAAGATCTCGTCTTTCGAGCTCATCAACTAGTGTTGACATCATAATTGAGCCAGTAGCTCCCATGGGATGACCGAGAGCTATACAGCCACCATTAACGTTTAGCTTTGCATCATCTATTTTTAACTCTTTCTGACAATGAATCATGGTCGAGGCAAAAGCTTCATGTATTTCAAATAAATCTACATCAGATACTTTTAAATTATTTTGTGAAAGTATTTTTTGCGTAGCTAAGATGCAGCCTGATAAAACTAATAAAGGGTCATCATTTACAGTGGCAACAGAAATAATTTTTGCTCTAGCTCTATGTCCATTTTCCTGGATTTTTTTATTTGAAAGAAGAGTCATAGATGCAGCATCTGCCATTGCTGGAGAGTTACCTGCTGTATGCACATGAGAGATCTCTTTTAGGTTACGAAAAAGATTTAATTGAGCTTGGTCTGCTCCCTGCTCTCCTAGCTTCTTAAAACTAGGCTCTAATGAAGCCAAGCTTTCTAGGGTTGTATCGGGCCTAATGCATTCATCCTCAACACAGTGAATTAATTTATTCTTACTCGTAACTGGAATTATTGACTTAAAATAATTATTTTTTAGAGCATTTAATGCCTTTTGCTGAGATTTTAGAGCTTGTTTATCTACATCTTCTCTAGAAATATCAAAAAGACTGGCAATCAGATCCGCTCCACTGCCCATTAAAAAAATTTTTGCTCTTCCGGCGATCTCTAAGTCATTCCAAATTGCCGCTTCATCAGAAAGCATTGGTACCCTGGACATCATTTCCACTCCACCAGCAATCACATTATTTGCTTGCTGAGATTGAACTTTCAAACAAGCGAAATTTATTGCATCCAAGCTTGAGGAACAAAACCTATTTATAGTTAGGCCAGAAATTGAATCTGGATAGCCAGAAAATAAAGAAGAAGCTTTTGCAATATTGCCAGCTTGCTCCCCAAATTGAGTGACACAACCCAATATCACTTCATCGATAGATTTTAAATTGAAGAAATTTTTAGACTCAATATCCTTATACAAAAAATCTAATAATTCATATGGATTGAGCTTATTGAGTCCGCCTTTTTGATTTGCTCGAGCTCTGGGCGTTCTTATTGAATCAACAATATAAACAGGATTCATATATTTACGATTTTAAGTCACTTCTTTGAGCCCAGGTTGCATGGGTGCCAGAACAAATTTGATGTGGTAATGGAATATCGCAAACTGGCCCCTGCTCAATATTCTTTGCATCAAACAATAAACACGATGAGCTCTTTTCTCTGACATCATTACTAATAGTTACTAAATATCCATCATCTTCATCAATTCCATTTGTTTTAGGTGCAAAGCTAACTTCACTAATAAAGATATGTTCTGGAAAAATATATTTAGTTAAAGATTTTTTTTGATGATCGTGTTTGGTGATCCCATCAAAAGTAAAGTGCCCCTTAGTTGGAACCATGCTGTACGTGTATCTGTGCTCCAAACCTGCAATGTGTTGATTAATGACACCAAACTCAATTGTTTCGTTACAAATGTCTTCTTCAGTTGTTGTTCCAGTTTTTAAATTAAATTTCCATCTATGCAGTCTTGGTTTTAAAAGCGAAAAATCTAAAAAAGCCATCATACGCTCAAGTCCTGGTGGTGCATCGACATAATTTTCTGGCCAAGGATGTTCTTGGAAGTATCCCTCCAGAATTAATTCATCGCCTACCTCATATGCATTGTTCCAATGAAGGACATAAGTTGGATCGGCTTCAAACCATTTAATGTCTTCGGGATTCCCATATCTTGGAAAAACTGCAAATCTTGAGGGCAAGTCATGTAATCTTGTGGCATGAATTCCTTTCTTGAGCATCTCTTGATCCCAAAAAAGAGGAAGATCGTTAATGATTGAATAGTTTTTGCTAAAGGCCATGTCATGAGGAAGTCTTGGTCCTGGAAGTTCAATTGGAACAAAATGTTTTAAGTTTTGATTTTTATCAACAACACCATAATTTAAATATGGAGATTGCTTTGAATAATTAAAAAAAAGTAACTCGCCTGTCGTAAGATCGACTTTTGGATGTGCTGATACGCCTCCAGCCGGAACCCATGATGCTTTTCGATCTGTATCAAGTGTATAAGGATTTAGTTGATATCCTTCCCCGCATTGATAGAAGGTTGTAAGAGGTTCGCCAGCATGAACTATGATATCTGTCGAAGATGAATCCTTGATACCGCCTTGAGCTCCCCAGCCCGGTAATTTTGATGAGCCTGTTCTTTCCATCAAGCCAGCCCACATTGACTTTCCCATTTCTTGCTCGACTAAAAAGCCTTCTGTCTTTACAAATTTATTAATATAGTTAGCTTTTCCATTATCAAAGTTAATTGAATGAATCATTGCATCTCCATCAAAGGGATGAAAGCGTCCAATAGGTTCATGCACTTGATTTTCAGTATTTCTATAGTAAGCCCCTTCTATGTCCTCAGGAATGTCGCCAAGTGCTTTTAAATCATTAACCTCATATTCATCATAATTAGGTATCCATGCATCCTTTAAATACGGATGATCATGAGTTTTTAGTGATGATTTAATGGTATTTGTTTTTTTAATTTCCATTCTCTACCCCTGAAGGAACTCAGATTCAAGTTCTTCTACTATAGATTCTACGCTTTCTATATCTTTAATTAAACCAACGCCCTGTCCGGCTGACCAAATATCTTTCCAAGCTTTGATTTTGTCCTGCGAGGCTGAAACATTAAAACCCTCTGTATTAGAGTCCAGGTTATCTGGATCTAAATTATTTTTAATAATGCTATCTTTTAAATAATAAGCTTGGGCACCAGTGAATAGATTCGTCATTCTCAAATCATCATATGTTGAATTAATGATCATAGATTTATATTCATCAACTGCGTTACTTTCTTGGGCTGAAATGAACCTTGTACCCATATAGCATAGATCTGCACTTAATAATTGAGCTGCTTTAATATGCTGCCCAGTAGAAATTGAGCCCGCTAAAACGATTAGACCATCAAAGAACTCTCTTACATAAGCACTAAATGAAAATGGGGAAAGGTGCCCAGTGTGGCCTCCCGCTCCATGGCAAATAAGAGCCATGCCATCAACAGCCATCTCTGCACAACGACGTGCAAAATTAATATTATTAACATCTGCAATTACCTTACCTCCATATCCATGCACAGCCTCTATCACTCTTTCAGGACTGCCTAAGGCAGTGATTACAATTTTTGGTTGGAACTTTTTAATTAAGTCCAATTCCTCTGAAAACCTATCATAGGTCTTATGGGTGATCATATTAAATGCCCAAGGATTTGAAGTAGCGTTATTGATTTGATGCATCCAATCTTCAAGCTCCTCAGCAGTTCTTGCATTTGGTCCTGGGAAAGAGCCAATCAATCCTGCATTGCTGCTGGCGATTACTAAATCTGGTCCAGAAACCAAGAACATCGGAGCAACGATTACAGGCAATCGTAATTCATCAATTAACTTATAATTTTGCATCGGATCTAATAAAAATCTAAATTTAAGTTTATTACAAGTTTTGTATTATTTCTCACTCGGGTTTTTTCTTTTGAATGTTAGAGAATCATGCATATAATTAATGAATGCAAGAACGCGTCTACATTCTAGGGGGCTATCAATCTGACTTTGCTCAGAACTGGCACAGAAATGAACTCGACCTTTTGGATGTATTCGAGAATACAATTACGCTAGGATTGTCCTCTGTTGATTTAGAGCCAAAAGATATTGATGTTGCTCATGTTGGTAATTTCACCGCTGAATTATTTTGCAATCAAGGCCATTTAGGTGGTTTTTTTGTTTCCTCGCACCCTGACTTTTTTGGGCTGCCCTCTTCACGACATGAGGCCGCATGTGCTTCTGGCAGTATTGCAACTTTGGCTGCTTGTGCTGAAATTGAATCGGGTAGATATGAGCTAGCCGCAGTCTTAGGCATTGAGCAAATGAGGAATGTTCCAGGAGAGCAAGCAGCACAAAATATTGGGGGCCCTGCAATGCGATCAGGTTTTGAATGCCAGGGCGTTCAGTACCCTTGGCCACATATGTTTAGTGAGCTGACAAATGAATATGATAAAAGATATGGCATTAATGAAGATCATCTTTCAAAAATATCAGAGATAAATTTTGGTAATGCTAAAAAAAATCCAAATTCACAAACGCGAGGATGGACTTTTGAATCGGATACTTTTACAAGATCAGATCATTCTAATCCTGTAATTGAGGGTAGGACCAGAAAGATGGATTGCGGTCAAGTAACTGATGGCGCCGCTATAATTTTCTTAGCGAGTGAAAAAAAAGCTAGAGAATATGCAAAAGCAAGATCAATAAATATTAAGTCTATTCCTTATATCAAAGGCTGGGGCCATCAAACAGGCCCCATAACGTATCAAGAAAAAATCGATTTTAGTCAAAATAAAGACTTCATTTTTCCACATGTAAAAAAAGCCATTGATGATGCATTTGCAAGAGCTAGGATGCAAGGTGTAGATGATATAGATGGTATTGAGACTCATGATTGCTTTACATCAACTGAATATATGGCAATTGATCATTTTGGCATTACAAAACCTGGAGAGAGCTGGAAAGCTATTGAATCAGGCGAAATAGAGATTGGCGGCAGAATACCGATCAATGCAAGCGGTGGACTTATTGGCTTAGGACATCCAGTAGGCGCAACGGGTGTGAGAATGCTGCTTGATTGCTACAAACAATGTACAGATCATGCAGGTGAGTACCAAATTGAAAATGCAAAAAATATTTCAACTTTAAATATTGGTGGAAGCGCTACAACAGTTGTAAGCTTTGTTGTTGGAACTACCTAGTTAAATAAATCTTTTAACTCTCGTCTTAAAACTTTACCAACAGGGTTTTTTGGTAAAGCATCGATCAGTCTTAAATCCTCTGGCATTTTATACTTTGCAATCTGTTGGTCTCTTAGAAACTCTATTATTTCGTCTAAAGATATAGTCTCACCTTCTGCAACCACAGCTACAACTCCAACTTTTTCTCCTAAAATCTCATCATCATAGCCAGTTACAGCAACTTCCAACATTTTAGGATGAGCGCTAAGCAGATTATCTAACTCCTCTGGAGAAATATTCATCCCACCTCGAATAATGAGATCTTTACATCTACCGCAAAATTTATAAAATCTCATTTGGGTATCTTCTGGTGAAATTTCAAATAAATCACCAGTCTTAAAAAAACCTTCTTCATCAAATACCTCAGCGTTAGCTTCTGGGGCATTCCAGTACCCGTCAAAAACTGTGGCGCCTGAAATGAGCAATTCTCCTGGCTGATCAGGCTCAATTATTTCAGCATTAGTTTCAACACTGACCAATTTTGTTCTTACTAATTTTGATACTGGGTTACTCCAATCAAAACCTTCTACTCCAAAACGGGGAAAATATTTTGCACGTAAAAGAGGATCTTCAATCTCATTGCGAGCGCTAAGAAGTGTTGCACCTTCATTTGAACCAAAAATATTTTGAACGGTTAAGTTATATTTATTTTGAAATGTCTCAACCATCCATTCTGATAATGGGGCGCCGCCACACCCAATGCATCTTAAACTGCTAAAGTCTTGCTGATCTAATATAGCTGGATTATTTAGCAGCATATTCATAATGGCTGGAGGAGCGATTGTGTATTTTACATCCTCAGTTGAAATTTGATTCAGAAAAACATTCAAATCAAAAGGATGATGTTGAACAAGCTTGCCCTTACATAACAACCAATTGAATAAAAAACCCCCAATGCTTGCCATATTTATCATTGGAAATGGATTAAGTAACGTATCACCCTCCTCAGTTTCAGAGACAAATGCTGCAGCCTTAGCCATTGGTAGCCAAAGATTGTGGCTGCGCGGAACACCCTTTGGGGTCCCAGTAGTGCCAGAGGTCCAGCAGATAGTAAAAATATCATTTGCAGTGATTGAGTTATCTAAAACATATGATTGCTGAGATTCATATGATTCGTCGGCAGGATTGCAATCATGCAAGTTAATGAAATTCTCAATTTCACCCAATGCAAACTTAACTTCTCCATTGTTGAATATTGAAGAAAATTGTTCAGCATGAGCATTACTATTAAAGGTTTCTGTGCTAATAAAAGCCATAGGTTGAGTCTCAGCTATGATGCTAGTTATTTCATATGCACCATATTGCATTGGAATGGGCGAACAAATAATTCCAAGTTTCGATAAAGCCAGATAAACCATTGGTAACTCGACAACATTTGGTAATTGAATGATGGCAATATCATCTTTCCTTAAACCTTGCTCAAAAAAAATAGCCGCATATCTTTCAACAGTTTTATCAATGTCATCAAAAGATAGTCTCTTAGGAACATCTCCTGTAATGTCCTCACGATTTTCAGGATCAACAAGGGCTTCTTGGTTCTTGCAAGTAGTTAAAGCGTCTTGAAATAGTGAATATAGTGTATCTTCTCCCCACCATTCTTTTTTGGTAAAAGTCTCAATCCTATTTTTCTCTGTTAGTATCATATGTCTATTATTTAACTATTTAATGTTTCATTTTAACTTACTACAATAAATATTAAGGTGCCAGAATTTTAACTTTTCAGTAAAAAAAATATTTCATTCTATATTCCTTTGGTATGATTAATTTATGAAAGATACGCAATCTAAACTTACAAAAAGTTTGCACTGGACAACCATTGCAAGTGAAAAATTACTTTTAGCTATTATTGGAATAGCTACCTGCATTGCATCTGCTTTGTATATTTTTGACATGGTCTTAGCACAGGAAATTACCCTACCAGATTTATTTATGCTTTTTATATATGCAGAAATTATTGGAATGGTGGGAGCTTTTTATAGCACTAATAGAATTCCTGTAACTCTTCCAATCATTATTGCAATTACAGCTTTATGCAGATTGATTGTGATGCAGAGTAAAGAAATGGATGCTTTGATTGTTCTAGGTGAAGCCGCTGCCATACTAATATTATCTATTGCTGCAGTAATTATGAGTTTTAAAGATAAAGTTAGCCTAGAAAAAATAAAAGAATTTAGGGATTCGACTTCTTCACAGTAAGCCTGGCCAAGAGCACAGCAATCTTTATCTTTTTAAAGTTTCGCAATTAATTAATGCAGGCCTTCACCTTTAATCAGCGAGTTAAGAATCTATATAAATCTTATTTTTCAACATATGAAAATATCAGCATTTCATTAGATGAAGACCAGATAAAAATTTATTTAATAGATGATCAAAATCTAGATTCAGCTTCTTTGGAATTAATTAAATTTGAACAATACCATCAAATAACTTTTTGGGATGGCTATTCTCAGTCTGAGGTCATCGAAACATTCAATGAAAAGGACTCTTCAAAAACATTAAAACGTTTTATGAAAAAACTTCTTAAAATTCTTAATCGTTAAATGAAAAATTTAATAAAAGAAACATTTCGAAAATTATTAAAAGAAAGTCCAAGCAAGCTGTCAACTAAGGCTTTGGATCGAGCAAGCAAAATGGAAAAACCCAAGGCGGGAACTCCTCACGATTGGGAGGACTATGAGAAGTATCTAAAAGAGTTTGAAAAAAATGCTAGGGATTAGGTTAATTAGAAATCAAGCTAATCTCTTTAATTGCTAGATCTACTTTAAAGTCTCTTCCGTATCCTGCAATACTTAAATCTCTAATGTTTTTTGCCTTCATGGGTGCGGCTGAGAATCCAGAACTTCTCTTCAAATCTTTGAAAAATATTTCATACTCTTGCCAATCATCATTTACATCAAATGCTTGACTGAAATATGACCATGGAGGAATTTTTAAACCCTTGAGAGTTACATGAATTTCATAAGTTTCATTATTGCCTTTGGCTTTGAACTTGATGCCTTTGAAATCATTGCTATTAATATTGATTCTATTCGAAAGTCTGACAAAGCCGCCATTATTATCAGTTGAAACATTGCCACTCATATAAAATACTCCATCAGAGTGTCTGATAGCTAAATTAGATACCCCTCCCATAACCTGGTCGGTCACCCCTTGCCAAGCTTGAGGCTCATCTAAGGGCAATGCATGAGTGTTCATTGAAAATAATATTAAAAGAATTAATGCTGGTTTCATACTCATCACCTAAAAAATAATTAAGTAGCTACTAGCTTAATTGATCTTCGCATAATTTACAGAGGACCTTCAAAGTTTATTCCCACTCTCTTAAGCCTTGCAATTAACGATTCGCCTAAACCAGAGGCGCTTGTAAGAATGCCGCCATATTCGCTTCCGCCAGGCAGCGTGTCCTGATCTTCAATTAAACATAGTGCGCATTCAGAAACTAATTTTGAAGTAACTTTATAGCCTGGATCTCCTTTTCCATTCATATGAAAAACTGATTTAGTACCATCATCTGCTTCAACAATAAATTTGCAATCAAACCATCCGTTCTCTTGAACACTCTCAGAAGGCCCCTCTCCTGGCTTTGGCAAGAAGGGCTTTACCAATCTCTTCAATGGAGATAAAAGTACTAAAACTGAGAGTCCAGTTAAGACAAGTGATTTTGCCGCACTCCACCAACTCTTGTGAAAGGCATGCTCTTGATAAGTAAAATCAGAGCCATAAGATTCCTGCCTTAATGCAAGCAATGCCTCCGTTCTTCTTACAACTCTAGTGTTTGCAGTAGCCATGATAAAAGGCCCAGACCATGCATTAATTTCAGATTTTTTTGCAATGCCTACTCTGTCACTGCTCAATTGCATTTGCTCATCAGAGTAAGAATCTTCTGGATTGAGTAAAAATGGATTTGTGAGATCGTCACCAAGATCTAATTCTCCCATAGAGAACATTGTCTCAAGAGTTCCTCCTGATGCACCTCCCTCATAAGAATGAAATGATTCAATTCTTTTGATTGGTTTACCAACGGCTTTAGCTGAAAAAAATGCTCCTAAATCAGATGGTATAGAATCAAATCCACATGACGGAATAATTCTGATACCTTTTGCTGATGCCTCTGGATGATGCTTGTCTATTAAGCCTTTAACCCAAAAGTTTTCACCAGTAATATCTACATAATGTGCATTATTCTTGATACATGATGCTACCAATTTAGATCCATATCTATGAAAAGGTCCGGTTGTCGACAAAATCACCCTTGTTCTTGAAGTTAAGTTATCTAGAGCACTTTCATCATCTGAATCAGCTAATAAAATTTCTACTTTTGCTTGATGATCCTCAGCGACCTTTTGCAGTTTAATTAAGTTTCTTCCAGCCATTGCCCAGGTGACTGTTGTATTTAATGATTGAAAATATTTAACACAAAGTTTTCCAGTAAACCCTGTGGCTCCATAAATGATAATGTCTATATCCTTTTCCATAATAAAAAATTGTTGAGTTATTTATTACCTGATAATAAAGTGAATAAGGTTTGGAGTAAATTATGAAAATACTTGCAATAGGCGGTTGTGGAAGCATGGGTCGTTATGCCATGAGATCCGTACAAAACTATAGCACTATTGAAGAAATCATCATCGCCGATATAGATAAGAAGTCTGCTGAGGTTTTTGCGGATAGTTTAAATCACAAAGTTTCTGCCATTCAGCTTGATGTCAATGATGCCAATGCACTAAATCAAGCCATGGAACATATTGATATTGTTGTAAATACTTGCGGTCCTTATTTTAAGTTTGGAGCACCCATCCTTGAAGCAGCAATATCTTCAGGTTGTAACTACATTGATATTTGTGACGATTGGGAACCAACGATAGATATGATGAAGCTTGATGCAAAAGCTAAATCCGCTGGCGTGTCAGCTACTATTGGATTGGGTGCAAGCCCTGGACTAACAAATTTGATGGCACTCATTGCTATACGAGAACTAGATGAAGTTACTACAGTCTATACAGGTTGGGATATTGGTGGAACTTCACTCGATGAAAATGCAATGCAGCAATCTGAAAATGCAGCAATGATGCATGGAGTTGAACAGATGACGGGAAGAGTAAAAGTATTCCAGGACGGAACCTTTAAAATGGTCAGACCCCTTAAGAAAGTCAAGGTCAAATATCCAGGGTTAACTAATTTTAATGGGAATATATTTGGTCATCCTGAGGCAGTAACTTTCCCGCATTATTTTCCTAAACTTCAAGACTCAATCAATCTGGTTCATGGGGGTCATGCTGACTTTTTCATCCTCAAATTTGTTATGAGTCTAGTAAACTTCAGATTGCTCAGCAAGGAAAAGGCAGCGCATTTATTCTCCTTGCTAGAAGGCAAGCAATCGACTCAAAAGAGACATAAAGATATTGATTATCCTCCGGTGATGTATGGTTTTGCTCATGGCATCAAAAATGGGATGACTGCAAGTGTGGGAGTTTGCATACCTAGTGATACAGAGGATTCAGATATGAATGAAAAAATTAAAAATATAGGTATGGGAGAGATTACTGGAATTCCATTAGCTTGTGGCATTAAGATGCTAGCTGAAGGTTGTATAAATGAGGTTGGAGTATTAGCGCCTGAAGCTGGTCACATCGAACCCAATGGATTCATAAGTAATGTTTTTGAAGAAATATCAAAGACATTAGGATTGCCAAGTGACAGTCTTAGCGACTCGATAGAGATTACCCGCTCATGGTAATTTTTTGGAACTACTTTGAGTCATGCATTACACCAACTTAAACTAAAAATTTGTTAGGATTGCTATTAAATAAACAGGACATTTTATGAAAGATAAATTAAATTTCTATATAAACGGTCAGTGGGTTGAATCAGATTCAAAAGAAAGAATTGAGATTATCAATCCTGCAAATGAAGAGCTCATAGGGCATGTTACTTCTGGAACAAAAGAAGACATCAATAAAGCAGTATCAGCAGCATCCGATGCCTTTCAAACATATCAATTTAGCTCAAAAGAAGATCGCATTGAGATCTTAAATAATATTATTACCGAATACGAAAATCGTTACGATGATTTAGTGCAAGTTATTACAGAAGAAATGGGTGCGCCTACCTGGTTATCACAAAAAGCCCAAGCATCAACAGGAATTAAAAATTTACATGAAACTTTGGATGCTCTAAAAGAATATGAATTTGAAAAAAAAGAAGGTGATTACACATTAATTCGAGAGCCTATTGGTGTTATTGGAATGATAACTCCATGGAATTGGCCCATGAATCAAATTACCACAAAAGCATCGGCTGCTCTTGCAGCTGGATGTTCCATGATATTAAAACCTAGTGAAATTTCTCCATATTGCGCACTCCTACTTGCAGAGATATTTGACAAAGCTGGAGTGCCAGCCGGTGTGTTTAATGTGGTGAATGGATATGGTCCAATTGTAGGAGCTGCCTTATCAGACCATCCAGATGTTGCCATGATGTCTTTTACGGGATCAACTGAAGCTGGAATTGCAGTCGCCCAAGCATCTGCAGTTTCTGTTAAAAGAGTGCATCAAGAGCTTGGAGGTAAATCTTCAAATATTATTCTGGATGATGTTGCGGATCTTGAGAAATCTGTAAAAGGCGGTGCTGGGCATTGCTTCTTGAACTCAGGACAGTCATGTAATGCGCCAACAAAAATGTTGGTTTCTAAGAAAAATTATGAGAAAGCAGTTGAGGTTGCTGCCCAAACTGCAAATAGTACTACCGTTGGTGATCCTCAAGGAGAATTTAGAATTGGACCTATTGCGAATAAACCTCAATATGAAAAGATTCTTAGAATGATCAAAATTGGTATTGCGGAAGGTGCAACCTTGGTTGCTGGCGGTGTTGAAAAGCCAGAGGGTTATGAAAAAGGATACTATGTAAAACCGACTGTGTTTGCAAATGTGACCAATGATATGACCATTGCAAGAGAAGAAATTTTTGGTCCAGTCTTATCAATTCTAAAATATGATTCAGAAGAGGAAGCAATCGAGATGGCCAATGATACCGAATACGGGTTAGCCGGATACGTTCAGGGTGAACCCGAGCACGCTAACAAAGTTGCAAGAAAAATTAGAGCAGGACAAGTTATTATTAATGGCGGTGCGAGAGGAACAGGAGCGCCTTTTGGAGGTTACAAATCTTCTGGCAACGGCAGAGAACATGGTCTTCATGGTCTAGAAGAGTGCCTAGAAACCAAAGCGGTGATTATGCCGTGAGCTTAAAGTTCTTCAATCTAATTCTTGGTATCATAGGGCAATGAATATTAAATTTTTTAGCCAAATATTTTTTGTATTTTCAATTACATTGAGCACCTCTGAACTTCAAGGTCAGGAAATTGATAATCAGTTTTCACTATTAGTTCATAAAACTCCAACTTGTGGGTGCTGCAAAGAATGGGTCAAGCATCTTGAAAGTAACGGTTTTAATCCAGCCACAAAAGACCATCAAAGCCTGGTGAAGATCAAAGAAAAATTTAATATTAAGCCAGAATATAGATCATGTCATACCGCGGTATCTGAAGATGGCTATATTTTTGAGGGGCATGTCCCAAGCAAATATATTGCTCAATTTCTCTCTGAGAAAAATACTAATGCCATTGGATTGTCAGTACCTGGTATGCCTATAGGATCCCCTGGTATGGAAGTCGGAGATCGATTTATGCCATACAAAGTTTTAATCCTCTTTAAGGATGGAACAAGCAAAGTCTACGCTGAAATAAACCAAAAATAATTTTGCTATTAGGAATGGTGGGCCCGGGAGGACTCGAACCTCCGACCAAGGATTATGAGGGCTCTGATTGATTGAAAGCCAGCAAATGCAAATGCTGGGGTTAAAACATAGTTCTAGGTTTTCTTTAAGTAAAAATCATGGTTTACGACCAAATGAAACAGCTTCAAGAACTTTAAAAGACTCTATTTCTTTGGTAGCTAATATGATTGAAGTATTTTGACGCAAATCCATGGCACTCAAATTTAAAGTGGCGCTAGATGAGTGTGAGTGTATTAATTTTTTCTCATGAGCCCTAGTATGTGATACATCTAAAGCAAAAATATTACCTACATTTGTTATTTTATAAATCTTATCATTGTTATCTAAGTGAATAATAAATTGACTGGATCTTGGGATTAAAGATATTTGTTTTTTAAATCTTGATTTCTCATAATCATTTTTATAATTTGTATCTGAAATACCTATATCTTTTCTCTTAATTAAATCTAATCTAGGCAATGATAATTTGATTTGTGATGTATGGGGGTTAAAGTCAATATTAAGGGAGATCGCTTCATCTTTTTTTTCAGTAATTTGATTTTGAAAGTTTTGAATCTCTTGATCATTCCCTTCAAGTAGAGCTATAAATAGCGAGCTTAGGATTATTATTTGTATATTTTTCATTAAAAGTTCTCCCATCTAATAGCGTATTGAGCTCCAAGACCAGACAGCTCAATCAAATAAGTAACGTCAGGATAGTTCATCGCTTCATCTATTGTGGCTTCAAAAACAGGAAATACTGAGCTGCTTGTTGTCCATACTCTGGCTGTAACTTTGCAATAGGGTTGATTGTATCCTTCCGTATCAATATATGACTCGCGACAATAATAAAAATCAGGATAGCTGCTTAAAAGTCCATCATAAAAGTCTCTGATTTTAGCCGGATCATCAGTGCCTACAATTTTTGTGTTGCCTAAGGAAGAAATTCTATAAGCAACTGAAGAAACTCCAGATTCTTTTTTCGTCAAAGTTACTGATGGGTTGTTAATCAAGGAGTCGTCTAACACTCCATCGATATACCAATTAATACTATAGTCGCTTTCTGATACATTTAATCCATGTGTAACAATTACATTTCCGTTATCATCAAAGTCAACATTAATATCATGCATTCCTTGATTAATTAAAGACTTGATCTCAAAAACTTCTTGACCTATAGCATCCCACTCAACACCTTTATCTATTTTTCTGCTAAGCCGATAATCTGTAACATCAGAATTATCAACTCCGCCATTCATTATAGATTCATAAGATGGTCTATATGTATCTTCTGTTCCATAATACGTGCCCTCATAAATACCGATTCCAGTAATAGAGTTAGCCTCGTCATAACCAGGCACATTATTTATATCTGTAAAATGATGATTCCACCTTATGCTCTCAGGAGTATTTTGAGTTGAAGTGTTTGGAGTACTATCAACGTTACCGCATTCTAGCTCAGGTAAATCAGTAGTATCAATACATTCAAATAGAACATTAAAATCATCTGTATACTCATCATTTAAATCCATAAATGTATGGCCAAACTCATGCTTGAGTGTGTATAAAAGATCATTTATTTCAGTTTCATCATCACTGATTAATGGCTGCACGCTAAGCTTGTCGTTTACAGATGCAGCGCCTCTTCCATCAACTCCTGTAATAACGGAATAATCATCAACATCATTAAAATATTTTGCGGTTTCACCTTTCACACGCTGAATAAAATCTGCTTCAAAACAAAATATATCTTCATCTGTCTCATTGCAACCAATCTCCACTCCAAGGCTAGATGATGAGCCAATGGGATATTCAATTACTAAAATATTGAAATATTTGTCAATAAAAACATCTAGGTCATTTGCTCCAATGAAACGAATGAGTTCTTTGAAGCTAGCTCTAACTGCTTGTAAGATAAAATTACTTGTCATTGAATCGACTATTAGTGCTTTATTAATTTTCCTTGAAGGATCTGAATTATTTCCTTTGAGGGTATATACAAGATTTTCATCCTCGGTGATCAGTTTTTTTGCATACCATAATTTCAAAGTATCAGAGACAGAATACTCTTCATCACTAACTGTTAATAGAATATCAACTTTGCCAGATAGGTTGATTTGAGATAAGTCAATTATTGCAGAAGAGGTCGACTGAACAGTATCGTAATTAAGTTCAATATCGCCCTGAGAGCTTGAAGCTTCAATTGTCAAAGATGATGTTTCATTATCAATATCATCTATGTTGATTGCTACCTCAAGCAAACCAGAGTCTGAAATAAAAAGAGGGTAGTCTGTACTATCATCTGCAGCAAGCTGAGTTAGTGTGATTGAAGGTGGGTCATTAACTGGATTAACTGAAATACTAACTGTTGCACTTTTCGTAACATTTGTTCCAGCAGCAGTTACCGAGTATTGAAATTCATCAGAACCAAAAAAATTTGTATTAGGGTTGTACTCAATATTCCCATTGGACGATAATGTAAGAGCTCCATTTGCAGGAGATGATGCAATATCGTAATTTAATGTAACCGTTTCATTTGCTGTTGCATTTAATACACCTCTATAAGTTGTATCTTCATTTGTGGAAAAAGATGTTAGTCCTATTGTTAATATAACTGATGTTGGTGCTGGACCTGCGCTATCGCCCCCGCCACCCCCTCCGCCGCCACAGCCAGCCAAGATAAATGTTGAAGTTAAGATATAAAGATATAGATTTTTCATATTAGAGCAGTAAGTCAATGTTTATAAAAATAAATAATGAAATTAATAATAAATAAATCGATATCTTATCAAAAAATAAACAGAAAACCGATATTTTGTCGGAAAATGTAAATAATTTATATTTGGATTATGAGTTCTCTAGTTAATTAAAAGCCACTTTTGCAGAGTATTTGCCTCTATATATGAAAATTTAATCAAGTAGGTAAATGCCCTCTGCAACATAAAAATCATTTGCACCGCTCGTATCAGTGGAGCCAGATTTATAAAGATTCATATTAATAGTCCCACCAGTTTGCTCAGGTGAGGAGTCTCCGAAAAATTGCCCAGCTACAGAAGCACCACCCTGCCAAGCATTGTCTAAAACATCAGTTGAATCAGCGCTATAAAAAGTATTTGAACTTGGATCAAGTTCAAATGAGAAAGATGTAAAGCCTGCATTGCTTACTATCGGGTTATCTTGATCAAAATTACTAACAGTCATAGTGCCAGACCAGCTACTAGAGCCCCAATTAAAAGTTGCAGCTACATCAGCCGTTGTTTGATATCTTTGAACACCATAGTTAGAACCAGATTGATCATAGCGATAAGCCACATCCATCAAAGCAGTGCCGCTCATACTTGCAGAGCCAGAAGTAGGAAGATCACTAAAAGAAATTCCCTCGCCTGCCACCCAAAAACCAGTATTCACCGAAGCACTAACTGAGTCTGTTGCACTAGCAGCATCTGAGGCAGATAAGCTCCAGAACCCCCAAGTTGAATAGCTCGTGTTCTCTAGCATAGATTGGTAAAGATCTACATCAGTTGAATCTGAGCTGTTATAGCTTACAAATAGACCACTCATACTATCTGCATTACCTGCAGAGCCTCCATCAATCTGGGCACCATCATCTTGAAGATTCATACTGAATTCAGACCGAGAAGTATACGTAACAGGTGTATTAGTGAGAAACTCATCGCCAAAACTAAGAACCCAGTTACCAGTATCAACTTTGCTCCAATTTGTTGTGAAATTATTTGTTGGGAAAGCTGCAATACTCAGTGGTGCTTCTAGCTCTACATCACCAAGGGATGAAAAATAGATTATTTCTGGTAAGTTAGAAGCTTGTGTTCTGATTGAAGCTAATTGATCTTTTGCTGATTCGTCATCCTGAAACCCAATAATACCTGCCATATAGACATCAAAACGTCTTGCTGTGCTTTGCATGCCAGTTGAACTTCCTTCCGAAGAGCCTGGTGATGAGGAACTGCTACTGCCAGAGGAACTGCTACTGCTTGAGGAACTACTGCTACTGCCAGAGGAACTACTACTGCTTGAGGAACTGCTACTGCTTGAGGAACTACTACTGCTTGAGGAACTACTACTGCTTGAGGAACTGCTACTGCTTGAGGAACTACTACCAGAGGAACTACTACTACCAGAGGAACTGCTACTGCTTGAGGAACTGGCTGATGAAGAGCCAGAATTGCTTGAAGTGCTTGAACTTGAAGCGCTAGAGGAAGCTGAGGCATCACCTCCACCACTTGATTCAGCCGTTGCACTAGAGGAAGCTGAGGCTTCACCTCCACCACTTGATTCAGCCGTTGCACTAGAGGAAGCTGAGGCTTCACCTCCACCACTTGATTCAGCCGTTGCACTAGAGGAAGCTGAGGCTTCACCTCCACCACTTGATTCAGCCGTTGCACTAGAGGAAGCTGAGGCTTCACCTCCACCACTTGATTCAGCCGTTGCACTAGAGGAAGCTGAGGCTTCACCTCCACCACTTGATTCAGCAGTTGCACTAGAGGAAGCTGAGGCTTCACCTCCACCACTTGATTCAGCCGTTGCACTAGAGGAAGCTGAGGCTTCACCTCCACCACTTGATTCAGCAGTAGCTTCG
>QBVY01000002.1 GCA_003283765.1 SAR86 cluster bacterium AG-313-N18 | reverse complement strand
TATCAATTCCTTCAAGGGTTCTATTTTTAATAGCTGCAATCTCCTTAGAAGAGAATCCTTCAACATCACCTGCATTATGAAATCCTTTTTCTGGCATGTATGAATAGATGATTGAATCTTTAAACTCTGAATTTTCTTTACTATCTGTATCAAAATTAATTCCATAACCAAGCACATCAAGAAGATCTAGCTCAAAGACCCTTAAATCTAGCTCAGAAATCGCATCTGCTCTGGCAAGCTCAACAAAGCTTTGGTAAAGGTCATATAACTCTTGATTTGGTAGCCCTTTAGGCAAGAGACGCATCATTAATTCATTTACATAAAGATAGGTATAAAGATCATGTGGCCCCTTAACTGACTGAGAAAGAAAATTTGAGTCTATCTGGGTCAAAGTCTTCATCTCTGATTTACCGGTAACAATTATTCTCAAAGCAGAGAAAGGCAGTAAATGACCAAAGAACTTTGATCGAGGATTTTTTGCGCCCTTAGCCATGATAGAAACTTTTCCAGACGATTCGGTAAAAACATCTGCAATGATAGATGTATCTCCAAAAGACCTGGCATGTAAAAGAAAGCAATGCTCCCAGTTATGAGGCATCTTGGTTGCTACCTACTCCCAGGCTGCTTAAATACTGAGCATCGTTATTCCAATTCTTATTTACTTTAACAAAAGTTTTTAACAAAACTTTTTTGTGAATCATTTTTTCAAGCTCAACTCTGGTTTGCTGCCCTATTCTCTTTAAATTAGAGCCTTCATGACCTATAACAATACTTTTTTGACTATCTCTAGCAACATAGATGATGACTCCTATCGATAACATTTTTCCTTCCATGGCCTTTGTTTCTACTGCCACATAGGTTTCATGAGGCAACTCATCTCCAAGCGAGCGAATAATCTTTTCCCTGACAAGCTCACTAATAAAAAAGTTATCAGGAATTTCTTTTTCTTCAGGTTCTGCTGGATATAAATGATTATTCTCTGGTAAAGATTTTTTAATACACCCAAGCAAGTCCTCAATGCCATCGTGATTTAATGCAGAAATAGGTACATAGTCACTAAAAGAGTAAATTGAATCTATCTCTTGTATTAAGGGCAAAAGATCATTCTTATTTTGCACCTGATCAACTTTATTTAACACGCAAATAGAAGGAACTTGAGTCTCTTTGATTTTCTTCAGAACCTGGCGATCCTGATCCTGTAATGAGGTTCGCTGTAGCACAAATAAAACTAGATCAGAGTCTTCAATAACGCTTAAGGCCGAGTGATTTAATACCTTGTTCAGGGTTTTGGTAGCTTTGAGATGAATGCCCGGTGTATCTAAGAAAATCATTTGGAACTCTTCATCAGTTTTTACTCCTAGAATATTATTTCTAGTAGTTTGAGATTTACGGGAGGTGATAGATATTTTTTTATCTAAGATGGTATTTAGCAGAGTTGATTTACCAACATTGGGCTTACCAACAATAGAAATATATCCACAAAACTGCTTTTTCATGATTGGCCCAATTCAATCAAAATCAATGCTGCGACCTTCTGCTCAGATTCTTTCTTTATAGCATCAGATGCCTCAAAAATTTTGCCATTAAACGTCACGCTGCAATCGAAATAATTACCCTGTTTATTAGATGTAACTAAATATTTAGGTAGTTCAGCCCCTTTAACCTGCAAGGCTTCTTGCAATCTTGATTTTGCATCTTTCAGTTCTGCGGATGCATTTAGAAGGGAAAAACGATTATGAAAAAGCTGCAATACAAAGTCTTTGCTCTCTTCATAGCCCAGCTCAATGAAAATTGCTCCGATGCAGGCCTCTAGAGTCCCAGCAAAAATTGAATGCTTGTGTGTTTCATCTAATTTATTGGTCCCCTTTGAGGTTTGAAGTAAATCCTTGCAATCCAATTGCTGAAAAATTTCTGCCAGCGATTGCGTATTAACTATGGATGCTCTCATTTGAGTTAATTTACCTTCATTCAAATCAGTAAAACGATTAAAAAGATACTCGGATATAACAATCTCTAAAACTGCATCTCCCAGAAACTCCAACCTTTCATTGTTATGGTCTGAAGAAACACTTTTATGGACAAAGGCTTGTTTAAATAAAGGCAGTTCCAAATATAATTTATTAACTGCTAAAGAATTTTTACTCATAGAATTTATTGAATAAAGCCTGCTCTTTCAAAGGATGGCAAGCAAGTCCAACACTCCCATGACATCCAAATTAATTCACCAGTACCCATAAAGTTTTCTTTTGGAACAAATCCCCAGAATCTGGAATCGCTTGAATTATCTCTATTATCTCCCATAACAAAATAATGATTCGCTGGCACCATGAACTCCTCTGGATAGGAGGAGCTTCCTCCTACAATCCTGATTATTCGCTCTGAATTACCTAGAGTTTCTCTCAAAAAGGTCTCTTCCTGTGCTGTAGAAATAAGTTCCTGCTTTATGGCTTTACCATTTACGTATATTTTTTTATTAAGATAACCAATGGTGTCTCCAGGCTTACCTATTAAACGTTTTATGTATGGCACATTGACATGCGGCGGGATAAAAACAACAACATCTCCATATTCAGGATCTGCTGATAAGGCGAAAGTATTGCCAACTCTATTAACCTTTAGGCCATAACTATGTTTATTGACCAGAATGAAATCCCCAACCTTAAGACCAGGAATCATGGATCCAGAAGGAATCTGATAGGGTTCGTAAATAAAGGTTCGCAGGACAAAAATTAGAAAAACTGGAACAAACCAGCCTTTACCTGTTGTTTTCAGTAAAGTATTTTTGGTGAATACACCAACCATCAAAATAATTAAGCAGATTACTGAGCCAATTAATAAAACAGATCCTAAATCACCTGCGTTAACAAAAATTCTATAGATGCCAACCAGGGATGATGAAAGACCTGCGATATAAATAATTTGCTGGGACTGATCAGTTAATGTGTCTTGCAAGACTTGATAAATCCAAACTCCTATGAGCCCAAATACTGCCAGCAAAGATAATAAGAAGATTGGATCACCAAACATTATTTCTCTCCTGAATTGAAGTAATTTAAAAATGCTTCCTGAGGTATTGAGACTCTACCAAATTGTTTCATTTTCTTTTTACCTTCTTTCTGTTTCTCAAGCAATTTCTTTTTACGCGTGATATCTCCACCATAACATTTTGCAGTAACATTCTTTCTAAGAGCCTTCACTGTCTCGCGAGAAATAATTTTAGACCCCAAAGCAACTTGTATGGGTATATCAAACATTTGACGAGGAATAAGTTTTTGTAAATTTTTTGCCACTTCTCTTCCTCGACTCATTGCGAAATCTTTATGGATGATAATAGACAAAGCATCAACAACATCATTATTAAGCAAAACGTCTAATTTAATTAAATTTGATGCTTTGAATTCAGTGATATTGTATTCAATAGATGCATAGCCTTTGGTGGTAGATTTTAGTCGATCAAAAAAATCAATGATGACTTCTGCAAGAGGCATTTCAAACACAATAGAGACTTGATTACCAAAATATGTCATTTCTTTCTGAGTGCCTCTTTTTTGCGTACATAATGTAATAACATTCCCGACATAATCTTTTGGAGTCAAGATGGTTGCTAAAACATAAGGCTCTCTGATTTCACTAACATTGCTAAGAGCTGGAAGTTGAGATGGGCTATCGCAGTCTATGACCTCACCATCAGTCTTTACCACTTGATATTGAACAGATGGAGCTGTAGATATTAGATTTAGATCGTATTCTCTTTCAAGTCTTTCTCGAACAACTTCTAAATGCAGGGTTCCTAAAAAACCACATCTAAAACCAAACCCCAATGCATCGGATACCTCAGGCTCATATATCAAAGCAGAATCATTTAATACTAGTTTTGAGAGAGCATCTCGAAACTTTTCATACTCATCAGAGTCAACCGTAAACAAAGATGCAAAAACTTTTGGCAAAACTTTTTGAAATCCAGGTAAAGGCTTAGATGTATCATTTTTTGAATCTAAGATAGTGTCGCCAACCGGGGCTCCCTGAATATTTTTGATGCCAGCTACCATGTAGCCAACCTGACCAACATTTAATTCTTTTTTTGCAATTTTTTTTGGAGAAAAAATTCCGATTTGATCTGCTAGATATGATTGTTGAGTTGTATAAACCTTAATTTTTTGGCCCTGTTTGATGGACCCATTTATTACTTTGATCAAGGAGACGACTCCAAGATATGCATCAAACCAAGAATCAATAATTAAGGCCTCAAAATCTGCACTTGGATCTCCTTCAGGCGATGGAATATTATCCACCAAAAGATCAAGTAGCTCCTCTATTCCTTGACCAGTCTTAGCGCTTACTAATGGAGCTGAAGTTGCATCAATTCCAATCATATCTTCAATTTCTTGCTTTACCCTATCTGGCTCTGACTGAGGCAAATCGATTTTATTGATTACAGCCAACACCTCAAGGTTTTGATCGACTGCTGTGTAACAATTAGCTAATGTTTGAGCTTCTACGCCTTGAGACCCATCAACAACCAGCAATGCACCCTCACAAGCTGATAATGAACGAGAAACTTCATAGGAAAAATCTACATGTCCAGGCGTATCGATAAAATTTAATTGATAGGTTTCTCCATCTCTCTCGTAATCAAGAGTTACAGCTTGAGCTTTTATGGTAATTCCACGTTCTCTTTCTATATCCATTGAGTCAAGAATTTGCTCAGACATTTCTCTTTGAGAAAGGCCTCCGCAATACTCTATCAATCGATCAGACAGGGTCGATTTCCCATGATCAATATGGGCAATGATTGAAAAGTTTCTAATATTTTTCATCTTCTAATAAATGCATGACTATTCTATAAGAAAAGCTGATCTGTTATCAGCTTTTCTTATGCATTTAAGATGGATTTAATCTACAGTTACTGCAACAAAAAATCTATTGTTATTTCGACGACCTACAATTGCTAATTTATCCCCTTCATCAAATCGCTGAATTAATTCCTCAAAAGACTCTGCATCCTCAATGGCATAACGCTTACCTTGAGAAATAACTTCAGTGATAATATCTCCCCTAGTTAATTTTCCATAAGCCGGAGATCCATTGTTCACTCTTAGAACTAATACCCCATTTTCAGGATCGCTTGGTCGAGAATTATCTTCAGACAGATCTTCAATCTTTAGCCCTAATGGATCGGTAGAAATTTCAGTTTTAGCTGGAATAAATGTTCTTTCATCAGCAGGCAATTCGCCTAGAACAAATTTTAAGTTAACATTTTTTCCATCACGAATAACTTTTGCATTTGATTTTGTTTTAGGCTGGATTCTGCCAACAACATGGGGAAGATCTGAACCAAATTTTATTTCTTTGCCATTAAATTCAATGATTACGTCTCCTGCTTGAAGACCAGCATCGTCACCAGACTCACCCTTCTCAACATCAGTAATTAAAGCGCCATAAGGTTTTTCCATGCTCAAAGCTTCGGCAAGATCATTGTCCACCTCACCAACCCTGACACCAAGATATCCTCGAGCAACATTCCCATCTTCGATGATCTGGCTAGCAACTTCCATAGCAACATCTATAGGTATTGCAAAAGCAAGACCTTGATAACCTCCGCTGCGAGAATATATTTGAGAATTAATTCCTACAACCTTTCCATCCAAATCAAATAATGGTCCTCCAGAGTTACCTGGATTGATTGCAACATCAGTCTGAATAAATGGGACATAATTTCCAATATTTTGATTTTGAATACTTCTTCCTTTTGCACTGACAATTCCTGCGGTGACAGAAAAATCAAAGGAAAAAGGAGAGCCAATTGCAACAACCCAATCTCCAACCTTGAGTTTCTCACTGTCGCCAATAGAAACTTTCGGTAAATTTTTACCCTTAATCTTTAAAACGGCGAGGTCTGATAGAGGATCAATTCCAACCACCTCAGCAGAAAACTCCCTTCTATCATTTAAAGAAACTGTAATTTCTTCAGCCTCATCAACAACATGGAAGTTTGTTAATAAATAGCCATCTTTAAAAATGAAGCCAGAGCCATATGCTACAGCCTCCCTCGTTTCAGGCTGTTGAGGTTGAGGAAAGCCTCTACCCCTTGGAATACCAAAAAATCTTTCAAATTCATCAAACCCTCTCATTGAGTTCTGCATTTTCACTTCTTTGCGAGAAGTTATATTTACAACAGCAGGGGCAGAATTTTCAACTAGTTCTGAAATATTGGAAGGCAACGCTGCATTAATAGAGGATGCGATACCTAGAACGAGTATAAGAGCGATCTTATTTTTAAAAAGATTCATTTTATTTCCTTTGATAAATTGATTGGATCATGGGGTCAGCTAAAGATGGAGGAACATCCCCATAAGCAGTTAACAGTCTTCCATCTTGCAACGGAATTAAATAAATCCAATTATTATTTGCTTTAAAGTATTTTACCTTTTTAATACCAAGTTGTTTATTTTCAAGATGGAAAAATAAATTATTTCTTCCATTTGAATATTGATTGGGGTTATTTGGATTGACTGAAAAGCCTACTGGGATCCAGTTTTTAGAAACCTGTTGGGAATTATGAGACTTGTTAGATTGCATAATGTGAATCATGTGCTCCATGATGTTTTGATCTGCATTTAGCAATTGATTTTTGGCCTGATCACTTGAAAGTGCGGATGAAAGCTGCAAAGAACTACCTCTATCCACCTGAAAACGATCTTCATCAAACTGATACAAAATTATTAATGTGATCAAGACAGTTGCTGCCGCCGTTACCAAATTACTCATCACAGGATTGATCTTGCTGAGGTAATCTTTTAAAAAAGAAATTTTTGGAGCTTTTTGTTTCGAATGTCTTTGAACTATGTCTGAAATAAGCCCAAAGTTTTGGAAAGTGTTTTTCAAGCCCTCATCTGCATTCATCTTCGCAAGACTCTCTTGAGTTTCTTTAGACGAAAGCTCGCCATCATATAAGGCAGATAGTTTTTCTAAGTCTTTATCCATTTAAAATATTCTCCTGATTCATAAATTCTAATATAAGTTGTCTAGCTCTAAATATTCTTGATCTGACAGTGCCAATTGGGCATTTAAGTATTTGAGCTATCTCATCATAGGTTCTTCCATCAATCTCTCTGAGCGTAAAGGCTGTCTTAGTGTCACTATCAAGAGTTTGAATGAATTCCATAATCTTATTTTCAGACTCCATTGCTATAAGTTCGGTTTCTGGTGAAAGATACTGAGGAACGTCGAGTTCATTTTGGTCTAATGAATCAGTAATCTTGGAACCTTTAGAAAAACTACTAGCAAAATCATTCTTTGCCAGGTTTATTCCTATCCTGTAAATCCAAGTAAAAAGCGCACTATCTCCCCTGAAAGAATCAATTTTTTGCCAAACTCTAATAAATGTTTTTTGGCATAACTCCTCTGCTTGATCTCGAGATTTTGTATATCCGATTAAAGAAGACATGAGTTTTGGTTGATACTTTAGAACCATGGCTTCAAATGCCATCGCGTTTCCAGCTTTAATTTCATTTACAAACACTTCATCCCCTTTGCTAATCCCCATATGTTTCCTCGGTCATTTGGACAAAGATGAAATGAAATAGTTTCACTTATCTGTGAAGTTTTTTATGTTATTTAAAATGAAGTTTTCTTTCTCTGGACTATTTAAAGATTCATTCTTAAATATAAAATCATATAAAGGCTGATCCTCTAGATCCAAAATACTATTAAACATCTCAAAATCTTTTTGAGAAAGAGACTCCAGATTATCTTCACTGTACCTTCTAAACAGCAAATCTAGCTCTCTCAGACCTCTTCTGCACTTCCATTTTGTTTTATTGATGTCTGTATTCATTTATTAATCTAATATAGTATCTTTATTGAAATTGTTAATTAAATAAATTGTTAAATTCTAAATTTATAAAATACGGGGCTGTAAATCTTGAGGATAGTACAGCAATTCATTTAAATGGTGATTTTGACTCTGTCTTAAGTCTTTTACAAGGACAGGTAACGTCAGATTGCACTCTAATAAACGAACAATTAGGTCAAATCTCTTCTTTGTGCAACGAAAAGGGTTTTATTTTATGCAACTTTGAAGTTATTTTTAATCAAAACAAGTGGTTAATTATCATTGAAAATGGTCTTAAAGATATTTTTTTAAACGAGATAACTAAATTTTTGCCTTTTTATAAAGTCTCAGCTGAGCCACTAAGTTCCAAAGTGATAGGTTTTACAAGAAAAAAAGGTCAAGCAATGCTTCCAAATGAACATCAGGTTTTAAGCTCAGATATTGCATATTTATCGCTATCGATTGATAAAAATAATAAATCTCAAGATAATTTAGATACTCTCAGCACAGAGCACTGGGCTATTAATCGAAAAATTATGGGTGATCATCAAATTGAACTGGAGGAAACAGGCAAATACAGACCCCACGAATTAGGACAGCATAATACTAGGGTTAGTTTTACTAAGGGCTGTTTTAAAGGGCAAGAAATAATTGCAAGAATGGAGTATCTAGGAAAATTAAAAAAAGAAACAAGGTTAATTGTTCACTCAAATCAAAAAGAGGTTTCTGAATTTATAATTATTGGAAAGAGCTATAAAATCCATGAAACAATTTTCTCATCTTGCTATGGAAAAATAGATAGTTTTTCTAATAAAATTAATTAAGCTTCCAATTAATTTCACTAGAGCCATTCTCTATTAAGATTTTATTAATTTCTGAAAAATGCTTGCATCCAAAAAATCCTCTGTAAGCAGAAAGAGGAGATGGGTGAGGAGCGGATAAAATTTTATTTTTCTTGTCGTCAATTAAATTTAGTTTTTTTAGAGCGCTGTTGCCCCATAAAACAAAAATCATATTTCCTCTTTTGCTTAACCGAGAAATGATTTTGTTCGTTAATTTATCCCAGCCTAATTTCTGATGTGAGTTTGGTTTTCCATGCTCCACAGTTAGAACAGAATTTAATAACAAGATTTTTTGTTCAGCCCAAGAAGTCAAATCGCCGTGTTGAGAAATAGGAATATTTAAATCATTTTTTAGCTCAAGAAAGATATTTTTTAGGGATGGTGGAATCATAATTTCTTTATTGACTGAGAAAGACAGGCCGTTTGCTTGTCCGAAACCATGGTATGGATCTTGCCCTAAAATTAATACTTTAACTTCATTAAAATGAACCAATTCTAGGGCTCGGAATACAGATGGAATTGGGGGAAATATAGCCATATTTTCAGTATTTGATTTTAAGAATTTTGACTCCATTTCATTTAAAAAATCTATACAAAACCGCTTGCCCAGAGGCTCTAACCAAGTATCAGGAAAGTTAAAAATATTCAAAAAAATTACTCTAAAAAATGCTTAAATTTTATCCACAGAAACTGTGGATAAAGCTTGGGATAACTTAATATTCTTACATTTTAGACTGATTTAATAAGGTTTCATGCAAATTGATCAAAAACTAATCAATTAATAATTAAATAACCTTAAATCAGTAACTTATAATACATTTAGTTCAGATTAATCCCTCTTTTGGTGAATATTAATGATGGGTCAATAACACTTTTTAATTCTGTGGGCAAGTATTTTTTTAAAAAAAAATAAATTAGAATACATCCTCTTTATATTAACCATAAATAATTCATATGAATGATCAAAAAAACACGCTTTTTTCTGCCTACAACTTGAATGGCTTAAATCTAAGAAATAGAGTTGTGATGGCTCCTATGACAAGGAACTTTTCACCAAATGGAATACCCAAAGATTATGCTCCAACCTACTATGCACGAAGGGCTCAAGGTGGTGTAGGTTTGATACTAACTGAGGGAGTGGAAGTGAGTCATCGAGCTGCGAGCGGCTATCCAAATTGCCCAAATTTAGAAACAGATGAAGCAAAAAAAATGTGGGAAAAAGTCGTTACTGAAGTTCATAAAAATAATTCTTCTATCTTCTGTCAACTCTGGCATGTGGGTGGAATTAGAAAACCAGGTATGCCCCCTATACCAGAAGTTCCAGGATTTACTCCATCAGGTTATGTGGTTCCTGGAAAGAAAGTGGCGCATGAAATGACGCATGAGGAAATCAAAGAACTGATCGAGGTTTATGCTGAAGATGCAAAGATTTGTGAAGAGATTGGATTTGATGGGGTGGAAATTCATGGTGCGCATGGCTATTTAATTGATCAATTTTTTTGGGATCAGATAAATTTAAGGACTGATGAATATGGTGGCTCCATCGAAAATAGATCTAAACTTGCCAAAGAAATTCTTGAGGCATCGCAAAAAATAACCTCTGATAGTTTCAAGATCGGAATAAGAGTTTCTCAATGGAAGCAACAAGACTATGAAGCAAAGATTACTTCTGATGCAAAAGAGCTTAATAAATTTTTTAATATCTTAAAGAATGCAGGAGCTGATTTTATCCACTGCAGTAATCGTCGTTTTTGGGAAGGCGAATTTGAACCTAAAGGCATAAACTTAGCTGGGGTTGCAAAAGAGGCTACAGGAATACCAACCATAAGCGTAGGCAGTGTTGGTTTAGATAAAGATTTTATCAAGCTCTATTCTGGCGACCATAAAACTCAAACAACAGATCTAAATATCCTTCATGAAAAACTCAATAAGTCAGAATTTGATTTAATTGCTGTTGGAAGAGCTCTTTTATCAGACCCTGATTGGGCAAATAAAGTACAAGATGGAAAAGAGGACCAAATTGTGCCTTTTGATAAAAGCTTTGTTGAAAATTACGTTTAAGATTTAAGTTCTTATATTTAATGACCTGACGCTCATCACATGGTCAACCGATCTAAGTTGCTCTATCAATTCCTGGCTTGCCTGACATTCTAGATCAATTAAATTAATGGCAATTTTATCTCTGCTTTTATTGGTCATCTCAGCAATATTGATATCACAGGCAGCGATTGAATCAGCAATTTTGCTAATCATGCCCGGTTCATTGTGATTGATAATTACCAATCGATGATTGGTGCCTCTTGATAGTGAGATCCTTGGAAAATTTACTGAATTTAGAATAGTTCCGTCTTGGAGATAATCAACCATTTGGTTTGCAGCCATCACGGCACAGTTTATCTCCGCTTCTTTGGTGCTAGCACCAAGATGAGGTAAAAGTATCACATCATTCTTTGTAACAGAACGCATTATCAGCTCTGGAGTTGGGAAATCTGTAACAAACCTACCCAGATTTCCATTTTCAAGCTCTGCTATTACATCGCTAGTATTAACTATTCCACCCCTTGATAGGTTGATGAGTCTGGCGCCTTTTTTAATTTTTCTTAAATTTGATGCGTTGATAAGGTTTTTTGTATCCTCAACAAGCGGAACATGAAGAGAAACATAATCTGATTGCTGTAAAAGAGTCTCCATTGTTTCGGCTTTTTCAACCTCTCGAGGCAGTCTCCAGGCACCTTCTATAGAAATGTATGGATCATATCCTATTAATTTCATTCCAAGGGTGTGAGCTGCCTGAGCAAGCATTGACCCAATTGATCCAAGTCCAACTATTCCAAGTGTCTTTCCGGCTAGTTCATTGCCCGCAAATGTCTTCTTTTGCGCTTCCATTGCCTTGTTTAAAGCTGCTGAATCTTCAAGATCAAGATGTTTTGCAAATTCAATACCCTCTACAATGCCCCGAGAAGAAAGCAACATTCCACAAATAACAAGTTCTTTTACGGCATTTGCATTTGCACCTGGAGTATTAAAAACAACAATTCCTTTCTTAGTGGCATCATCAACAGGAATGTTATTTGTTCCTGCTCCCGCCCTAGCAATACATAAAAGATTATCTTCAAAATCTTCCTTTGTAAGATTATGACTTCTTAGCAATATTCCATCAGAATTCTTGGACACTTCTCTAAAATTATTCTGACGAAGAATATCGAGGCCATCCTCAGCAATATTATTGAAAGTTTTAAAATTAAACATGTTTACCGGTCAGGGGGACTTAGTTAAAAGTGGGATTAGTTTATTACAATAAACACCAAACAAGTACATTTATAATTATTTAATTAAGGAAATTTAAAAATATCTGATGCAGGAAGCTCTGAAATCATTCTAGAGAAATTTTTGGTTGTACTTCATGCTGTTAGGTATATTTTTAATTATATGCGTCCAGAAGGACTCTAAGAAATTTTCTCCATTCACTTAGATCATTCGGATCAAAAACTTTCTCTCTTGGTTTATAAATAGTTGCATTGCTTGACTGCTTATTCTGCAACACATTAATAGAAAATAAATGAGCTCCTATTCCTGCTGTAATTGCAGCGCCTATGGCTGTGGACTCTAAATTTGATGGAACCCTCACTTCCTGATTTAAAAAATCTGCTAATAGTTGACAAAAACCTGAATTGGCCGCCATGCCTCCATCAATGGATAGGTTCTTAATCTCAATGTCATCAATTTTTAAGGCTTCTTTAATATCCATGACTTGATAAATTAATGCTTTAAATGCAGCTGTAACCATATCTGTTTTAGTTGAGTCCCTTGTAATGCCATAGAAACTTGCTCTAATTTCTGCATTCCAGTGAGGTGCCCCAATTCCTGTAAAACCAGGAATAAATAAAACACCATTAGATTCACCTCTTGGATCAAGCAAATTAATGCTTTGAGCAGAGTCTGAAAAAAATTCCATGTTGTCTCGAAGCCATTGGATGATGGTGCCAGCTGAAAAAATACTTCCTTCTAATGCATAAGATACATCGCCGGCGAGGCCATATCCAAGAGTGCTAAGGAGTCCCGAGGTTGATTGCAAAGATTTATCACCTGTATTCACCATCAAAAAACATCCTGTACCAAATGTTGCTTTCATTTGACCTGAATTAAAGCACCGTTGCCCCACTAATGCGCTTTGTTGATCTCCAATCACCCCAGAAATTTGAATGGTTTTATTCCCTCTTACAAGCACTCCATAATTACTATCAGAGGAATGCACTTCAGGAAGCATTGAGCTTGGAACATTAAAAATTTTAAGAAGCTCAGAATCCCATTTTTTTTGGTGTATGTTATATAAGTTGGTTCTAGATGCATTTGTAACATCGGTTTTATAGACCTCCCCATTGGTCAATTGCCATAACAAATAAGTATCAACTGTTCCAAATCGTAACTTACCAGCTTCAGCTTTTTTTCTAGCACCATCAACATTATCTAAGATCCAAGATATTTTTGTTGATGAAAAATATGGATCAAGCAATAACCCTGTTGCTTTCTTGATAGCTTCCTCGTGCCCATCTTGTTTCAATTGCATACATAGTTCTGCTGTTCTTCTATCCTGCCAAACAATTGCGTTATAAATAGGTTGTCCGGAATCTGCATCCCATACCAAAGTTGTTTCACGCTGATTTGTTATTCCGATAGCTGAAATATCTGAACAGGCATCAATAACAGGATCAATAGTTGCATACACAGAACTCATTAATTCCTCAGGTTTAATCTCTACCCATCCGTCATTTGGATAGATGAGAGGATATTCTTTCTGTTCTGAGCAAATGATATTCAGATCTTTATCAAACGCCACCGTTCTTGTGCTTGTTGTGCCTTGGTCTATTGCTATCAAGACTGACATAAAAGTACCAAAATTTTTATTTTATCCACAATTTACTCACTTTATCTTCACAATCAATAAACACCATTTATACAGCATATTGTGAAAAATTTAAAAGAATTCACAATATATTGTGTTTTTTACTTGATTATTTATCCACAATGTAAGAATATTGACGTTGGTTAAAGAAATTTAAAAAAAGACGTTTTGACCCCACCCATTGGTAAATTTTTTAGAAAGGTTACCAACGAAAGAAAAAAACATAGAGGATAGAAATGACAATACAAGAGTTAGAAAAGACTCAAGAAGGTGCTGGGCAAGAAGCAATTGGATCAATGCCATCTGAAGATTTAAACATTACAGCGCCAGGAAAGCTAAGGGTAATCAAAAGAAACGGCAAAGTTGTTCCGTTTGAAGAAGATAAAATCAAAGTAGCTGTTACAAAAGCTTTTCTAGCAAACGAATCTGGCAATGCGGCAGCAAGTGAAAGAATACATAGAAAAGTCGAGGAAATAACAGCCGAAGTTCAGGAAATATTCAAAAGAAGAATGCCATCGGGCGGTACTTTGCACATTGAGGAGATACAAGACCAAGTCGAACTCCAGCTAATGCGAAATGAAGAATATGTTGTAGCCAGAAAATACATTTTATACAGAGAAGAAAGAGCAGCAGAAAGAACTAAAGACGCGCCGCAGCAGACTAACATCGATGCACCAAAAATCTCTGTTACAAAAAAAGACGGGTCGCAAGTTCCTCTTGATATTGATAGATTGGCCTCTGTTGTTAATCATGCATGTGATGGCTTAGAAGACGTAAGCGCCGATGCAATCTTAGAAGAGTCGGTCAAGAATTTATATGACGGCGTTTCAATCAGTGATATGAAGTCAGCTCTTGTCATGTCAGCAAGAACCAAAGTAGAACAAGAGCCTAACTATAGTTACGTAACAGCCAGAATCCTGCTGGATGAGCTTAGGAGCGAAGCCTTATCCTTTCTCGGTATAGCTGAAGAAAGTTCACATCCGGAGATGCAAGACTATTATCCAAAAGCTTTCTCAGCATACATAGATAAAGGTGTTGAATTAGAAATGTTGGATCCAATTTTAAAAGAGTTTGACTTAAAAAAATTAGGAGAAGCCATAGACCATGACAGAGACTATCAATTCACATATCTAGGTCTGCAGACGCTTTATGACAGGTACTTTATTCATTATCAGGACACAAGGTATGAACTTCCCCAAATCTTTTTTATGAGAGTTGCTATGGGTCTAGCTGTCGAAGAAGATCAGAAAGAAGAAAGAGCTATTGAGTTTTACAGATTGCTTTCAAGCTTTGATTATATGAGCTCAACACCAACCCTCTTTAACTCTGGCACTTTACGTCCTCAGCTCTCATCATGCTACTTAACAACTATTCCAGACGATCTAGATGGAATATTCGGAGCAATGAAAGACAACGCATTGCTATCAAAGTGGGCAGGAGGACTTGGAAATGACTGGTCGCCTGTAAGAGCATTAGGCTCATACATCAAAGGAACAAACGGCAAAAGTCAGGGTGTTGTTCCGTTCCTAAAAGTTGCTAATGATACAGCCGTTGCAGTTAATCAGGGAGGCAAAAGAAAAGGAGCTATGTGTGCATACCTAGAAACATGGCACTTAGACATAGAAGAATTCTTAGATCTCAGAAAAAATACCGGAGATGATAGAAGAAGAACTCACGATATGAATACTGCTAACTGGGTACCTGATTTGTTTATGAAAAGGGTAGAGTTAGATCAAAATTGGACTCTTTTTTCTCCTGGTGAAGCCCCAGACTTACATGATCTTACAGGTCTTGCATTTGAAAAAAGATATGAGGAATACGAAGCGTTGGCTGCTGAAGGAAAAATGGATCAACACAAAACTATTCCAGCCAAAGATCTATGGAGAAAAATGCTTACTATGTTATTTGAAACGGGGCATCCATGGATAACCTTTAAAGATTCATGTAATTTACGTTCGCCGCAACAGCATATTGGGGTGATTCACTCATCTAACTTATGCACTGAGATCACTCTCAACACAAGCAATGATGAAATAGCTGTTTGTAATCTTGGATCAGTAAACCTTCCTCAACATATGAAAGATGGTGTACTGGATGAAGAAAAAGTAAAACGTACAGTAACCACTGCTCTTCGTATGCTTGATAATGTGATTGACATAAATTATTACTCAGTAGATACAGCAAAGAACTCAAACCTTAAACATCGTCCAGTAGGAATGGGGCTGATGGGCTTCCAGGATGCACTCTATATGCAAGACGCACCCTACTGTTCTGATGCGGCCATTGAGTTTGCAGATAGAAGCATGGAGGTAATCAGTTACTATGCAATTCAAGCATCAAACGAGCTCGCAAAAGAAAGAGGAACATACCCGTCATATGATGGCTCTCTATGGAGTCAGGGAATTTTTCCAAAAGATTCAATAGATATTCTAGAAAAGAATCGTGGCAGTGAGTTTATAAAAGTTGATAGGTCTGAAACGCTGGATTGGGAAAAATTACGCGCAAAAGTAAAAAAAGATGGAATGAGAAATTCTAATGTGATGGCAATTGCACCCACAGCAACAATTTCTAATATTACCGGAGTAACTCAATCAATTGAACCTACGTATCAAAACCTATACGTTAAATCAAACCTTTCTGGCGAATTTACTATTGTAAACCCTCACCTGGTTAGAAAACTCAAGGCGTTAGACTTATGGGATGACGTTATGATTAATGACCTGAAATATTTTGAAGGTAGTTTAAGTGAAATATCAAGAATTCCTGATGATATTAAAAAACTTTTTTCCACAGCATTTGAAGTGGAGCCTCAATACATTGTTGAATCAGCAAGCAGAAGACAAAAGTGGATAGATCAAGCTCAATCATTAAATCTATATATAGGTAATGCCAACGGAAAAAAACTAGATCTTACATACAGAATGGCATGGTATTCGGGCTTAAAAACTACTTATTATCTTAGATCTATAGCAGCAACAACAACTGAAAAATCAACCATCAACCAAGGCAGCTTAAATGCAGTAAGCGCTCAGGCTGAATCAGCACCAGAAGTTCCGCATGAACTTGGTGCACCAGCACCTGTGCCAGAAGCATGCTCCTTGGATGATCCTGACTGCGAAGCCTGTCAGTAAATACGGAGAGAAAAATGTTAAATTGGGATGAATACAATAAAGAAGAGACTCAGGTAGCACCTGCAATCAAAAACACAGCACCAGAGGCACCTAAACATGTTGAGCCTGTAGCTCAGCTTGAGCCTAAAGCTGAGACCACAACTGCAGCTGTTGAGGCAGGATCAAGAGCAGAGGCAGCTAGAAAAGCTATGGAGACCTTTGATGCATCGGAAGGTGTAAAAGAGCTGGATGAAATGCACAATGGCAGAGTTCAAGTTGATGATAAGGCTATGATCAATTGTAAAGCTGACCTTAATCAATTGGTTCCATTCAAATATGACTGGGCTTGGCAAAAGTATCTCGACGGAAGTGCTAATCATTGGATGCCACAAGAAGTTAATATGACTGCAGATATAGCTCTATGGAAATCAGAAGATGGCTTGACTGATGATGAAAGAACAATAGTCAAGAGAAATCTTGGGTTCTTTTCTACTGCAGACTCCTTAGTCGCAAATAATCTGGTTCTCGCTCTTTATAGATTGGTAACAAATCCTGAATGCCGGCAATATATATTAAGACAGAGCTTGGAAGAAGCTATACATACTCATGCATATCAGTACTGCATCGAATCACTTGGTATGGATGAGGGAGAAATATTTAATATGTATAGAGAAATCCCAAGTGTTGCTAAAAAGGCAGCCTGGGGTTTGAAATACACTCAACAAATTTCTGATCCAACCTTCCAAACTGGAACAACTGAAACTGATAAGCAGCTCTTAAGAAATCTAATAGCATTCTATTGTGTACTTGAGGGCATATTCTTTTATTGTGGTTTTACCCAAATCTTATCGATGGGAAGACGAAATAAGATGACAGGAACTGCTGAACAATTTCAATACATTTTGAGAGATGAATCTATGCATGTAAATTTTGGAATTGATGTTATTAATCAAATTAAAATTGAAAACCCACACCTTTGGGACGAAGAGATGAAAGCTGAGGCTGCGCAGATGATTCTTGAAGGAACAGAGCTTGAGATTCAGTACGCAAGAGACACTATGCCTAGAGGTGTTCTAGGAATGAATGCTTCCATGATGGAAGAATACCTACAATTCATCGCCAATAGAAGGTTAACTCAAATTGGGTTAGATGAAGAGTTCAAGGGAGCGACTAATCCCTTCCCTTGGATGTCAGAGATCATGGATCTTAGGAAAGAAAAGAACTTCTTTGAGACTAGGGTAATTGAATATCAAACAGGTGGTGCTTTAAACTGGGAGTAACCCATCAACTTGATGATTAGATCGATATAATTCTTCTCCCTAGGCTATAATTACAGCATCATAAACTAGGGGAAGATTCACATGACTGACGCTCATCAGCCAACAAAAGGTTATCGCACTTTTGTTCTAATACTGCTCACTGTTGTCTATGGATTTAATTTTATTGATCGACAAATTGTAGGAATCTTAGCTCCTTTTATTCAAGAGGACCTTAATCTAACTAATACAGAATTAGGATTATTAATAGGCTTAGCATTTGCAATATTCTATACAACTGTTGCCATCCCAATCGCTTGGTTAGCAGATAGATATAACAGAGTTAATATACTATCGTTGGCTCTTGCGACATGGAGTGGGTTTACGGCATTAACCGGCCTAGCAACAAATTTTATTCAGATCGGCCTTGCTAGAATGGGAGTTGGTATTGGTGAAGCAGGGGGAAGCCCACCATCTCATTCAATTATCTCTGACATGTATCCAAAAGAAGAAAGGGCCAGCGCTCTAGGGGTATATGCTATGGGTATACCGCTCGGCATTATGGCTGCTTACTTTGTTACTGCAGCCCTTATAGGAGCATCCAGCGAGGATGTAAATTGGAGAGAAATATTTGTTTTCTTGGGCGTTACAGGAATTCTTTTAGCCATAGTGGTTAAGTTAACAATACACGAACCTATTCGTGGAGCAATGGAATTTAGCGATCAAAGGGAAATTGCAAAACCCCCCTTTTTAGAATCTCTCAAAACTCTTCTTAAGATTCCAGCATGGTGGGCAATGTGCTTTGGTATTGCCTTTGGATCCTTTGTTTCATATTCTAAGTCTGCCTTTCATACCAAATATCTAGTTACTTTGGATCCAAGTTTTGATTTCCAGACCCTGGTTATTATTCTAGGTTTTGTAAACGGTCTCACTTATGCAGGTGGAGCATTCTTTGGAGCAAGGCTAGCGGATAGCTGGGGCAAAAAAGATATAAGAGCTTATGGGTGGCTTCCAGCCATATCAATTGCGCTTTGTCTGCCTCTGGGAATTGCGGCATGGTGGTCAACTTCTGTTGAGATGAACCTAGTATTCACATCATTGTTTTTAATCTTTATGGGAATATACCTGGGACCAAGTTTTGCAATTGCACAAACTTTAGCTCCAATCCATATGCGTGCTATGTCCACTGCCCTTTTCTTTTTTATTTTAAATATGATTGGTTTGGGACTTGGACCAAGTATTTCAGGCTGGATGATTGATTTATTTAAAGCTAACAATGGTGAGGTTGAATCCATTAGATATGCCATGACAGTAACATCACTTGTATTTATTCCATCAATTATTAGCTTTTTAGTTGTTGCGCGTAAACTTCCCGAAGATTGGGCAACTGCTGAGAAAAATAATCTTGAATTAGCAAAAAGTGAGCCCTCATGATTGAGAGTTTTTTACAATATGGACAATGGGTAATCTTGGTGTTGAGTATCCTAAGTTTAGCTTTGGTAAGCTCAGTTAAACATGAGACTCGACTAAATGGTTATATTTTGACAGGCATCAGTAGGTTTGCTGGTGCAGTTGTTTTCCTATTTGTTGATCTGCCTGCATTTGTTATAGCTAATCTCATACAAACTTATATTGCATTTAAAGGCTATTACAATAATAAAAAATCTGGCGAAGAACAAAATTTAGCCACCAAAAAGGAAGTATAGATATGAAGCTTTACAACAACAAAATGGCAAATAGCCCACGAAAAGTAAGAATGTTCTTGGCTGAAAAAAATATTACTGATATTGAAATGATTGACATTGATCTGATGAAAGGTGAGCACAAAACCCCTGAATATCGTGCCCTGGCTCCAAATTCACGAATTCCAGCGCTTGAACTTGATGATGGTACCGTCATCATGGAATCAACAGCTATATGTAGATATCTTGAATCTCTTTACCCAGAACCAAACTTGTTTGGAGAAAGTCCAATGGAAATTGCTTCAATTGAAATGTGGCAAGCCAGAATTTATAACGAACTTATGATACCTTTAGCAATGGGTTTTAGGCACCTTCATCCAGCAATGTCTAGCTTAGAAACACAAAATAAGGACTATGGAGAGACACAAAAAAGCATTGGAATAAAATCACTCAAATATTTTAACGGCGTGCTTTCAGAATCCGAATTTGTTGCTGGTGAAAGATATACTTTTGCTGATATTCAAATGATTACAACAACTGATTTTTTTATTGGACTTAACCAACTAAATCTTGGAGATTACCCTGAAATTGAAAGGCACACCCGATTAATGTCATCAAGACAAAGTTTTTCTGCTTAAGCTTTATCGGCCTGTTCAAGAATTTTAATAGTTTGCTCAGGTCCACTAAACAATTCTCTTGCATCATCTAGATCAGAGACTGAATCCCAACCAGCTGCTATATTCTCAGGAGTCATTTCATCGCCAGTTCCTAGAGCTAGGCCCATTGTTTCTAAAATCCTGAATCTGGTAAATACACCGGCGCCAGCGCCAATAATTGCTCCATTTTGACTTTCTTCACTAGCAAGATAAATCACCGCTGGAGTTACATACTCAGGTAAAAATCTCTCTCCAATGCCCTCCGGCATTAAAGATTCTGTCATTCTCGATAAAGCAACTGGGGAAACAGCGCTTGAGAAAACATTATATTTTTGCCCCTCTATCTTTAAGCAATTCATTAAACCGATCATACCCATTTTTGCTGCGCCGTAGTTTGTTTGACCAAAGCTCCCCACAAGCCCGCCTGATGATGTAGTAAAAATTATTCTGCCAAAATTTTGCTCTCGCATAATTGGATAAACAGCATGGGATGCATAAAAGCTGCCTTGAAAGTGCACATCCATGACTTGATTAAATTCTTCGATTGTAACCTTATGAAAACTTTTATCTCTTAAAATTCCTGCGTTGTTAACCAAAATATCTATTCGGCCCCATTTCTCCATGGTTTCAGCAACCATTTTAGATACGCCTTCTTGATCAGCGACGCTAGAACCATTTGCTATTGCCTCTCCGCCCTCAGCTTTAATCTCTTCTACAACCGCATTTGCTGCATCGCTAGAACCTCCAGAGCCATCAACAGCACTTCCAAGATCATTAACAACAACTTTTGCTCCTCTCCTTGCAAACTCGAGAGCATGTTGCTTTCCAAGCCCTCCGCCTGCACCTGTTACGATTGCTACTTTGTCATCAAATCTTATGGTCATAATTTTCTCCGTATAATATATTTTAACTAATTTGAACCTGAAAAAATGGAGTCGGGTTGAAAATTTTTATCTTTTATTAGACTCATCTCAAGTTTAAAACCATTACCAAGAGCTTTTTTGAACAACATAAATTGCTTAGATTGGTTCACGCTATCAACCGCTATTAAATGCCCTTCTTTACCATAGCAAGCAACAAATTCAGCTGAATCAATATCACCAATAATATGACATTCGTCATAACCGCTTGATAAACCTGCCATTTGCAATTTCAAATCATATTGGTCAGACCAAAACCATGGCATTTCGCTATTAAAAAGATCATTCCCAACAATTGAGGAAGAAGCAACTTTTGATTGCGCAAGAGCATTTGGCACACTTTCAAGTCGAAATTCCCTATTAAAAAGAGTATTAAATGATGAGGTGCAGTCACCCACAGCAAGGATATGTGGAATAGAAGTTCTGCAATATTGATCTGTCTTGATCCCATTGTCGCACTCTAAACCAATTGAATCTGCAAGTTGTATATTGGGGATTGCTCCTATGCCCACTAAAACCATATCAGCAGAAATGCTCTGACCAGATTCCAACGATACTGTATTAATCAGTTTGTTTTCAGCATTTAAACTGCTAACCCTGGCATTACAAATAATTTCGACACCTTTTTTTGTATGAAAATCATTATAAAACCTTGATACATCAGGGCTTGTGACCCTCTGAAGAATACGTTCCTCTGCCTCTAAAATAGTCACATTAAGACCTAACTCAATCATTGCAGAGGCTACCTCTAGACCTATATAGCCTCCACCAATCAATACTATATTTTTAGATGAACCAATTGATTTTTGTATAGATAAAACATCTGTTATCTGCCTCAAATAAAACAAGTTTTTAGCATCAGCATTTTCCATAGGTAGAAATCTTGGAGATGCTCCAGTTGCAAAAACTAAATAATCAAAATCAAATGATGTATCTTTTGCGTTAGCATGGTTTGATTCTAGGTCAATGGTATTGATTCTAGTATTCAGATTAATAGAGATATTTTGCTCTTCATAGAAGTTAGAAGATTTAAAGCTTAGCTTTTCAATAGCTATATTTTGTTTTAAGAAATCTTTAGACAGCGGGGGTCTATGATAAGGAAGGTAACTCTCATCACTGATAATAGTAATGTCTCCATCAAAACCATCTTTTCTTAATGCAAAGGCTGTATTAGCTCCAGCATGTCCTCCTCCAACGATTAATACTTTACTCATTGAATTGACCAATTGGATTTAATGAAAACATATTTATACTAACTCTCTTATGAAGAATGAAATTGTATCTCACAACGATCTAAAAATTCGAATCGAAGAGAATTTTTTTAATCCAATTGATTCCGATGAATTTCTTACAAAACTAATATCAAAACTATCCTGGGAATCAATGGTAATTAAAATGTTTGGAAAAGATACGACTATCCCTAGATTGCAATGCTGGATAGGTGACGAGGGATGTGACTATAAATATTCAGGCAAAAAATTAAATCGACAAAACTGGACCAAAGATTTAACAATGATTCGAAAGAAAATACACAAAGAATTGAAAATGGATTTTAACTCTGTTCTTGTAAATTATTATCGAGATGGAAAAGATTCAATGGGATGGCATTCTGATGATGAGAAGGAGCTAGGCCCCAGTCCAACCATTGCCTCAATTTCCTTTGGCAGTGAGAGAGATTTGGTATTCAGGAATAAAATCAACAAAGAGACCCTTTCGATTCCTCAGGTTCATGGCTGCTTAATATTGATTGATGGTAAAACTCAAAAAAATTGGCAACATTCAATAAAAAAGACACGAAAAGTCATTGGTCCACGAATTAATTTGACGTTTCGGAATATAATAGAAAAAAATAATTTTTAAGGATTGTTATGAAAGATAGAGTCAAAGTTGTTGTAACTGGTGCTGCGGGTCAGATCAGTTATTCTTTAATACCAAGATTGGTAGATGGGCATACCTTTGGAGATAAGATTGTTGATCTCGAATTAGTAGAAATCCCACAAGTAGTAGATAAGTTAGAGGGTCTAGTAATGGAACTAGAAGATTCTAATTTTCCAAATATGGGAAATGTAAATTACACAGCAAACTTTGAAGAAGCTGCAAAAGATGCAGACTGGTTCCTCTTAGTGGGAAGCATCCCTAGAGGAATAGTATTCAATGGCAAAAAAATTGAAGAACGTGCTGACTTGCTGCAAATAAATGGTGGTATTTTTGTTGGCCAGGGTCAAGCAATTGGTAAATTTGGTAAACCGGATGCAAAAATCTTGGTAGTTGGCAATCCTGCTAATACCAATGCATTAATTGGAAGGCATGCAGCTAATAATGAATCTCAATTATGGATGGCAATGACAATGTTAGATTCAAGCAGAGCAAGATCAGTCTTGTCTAAAAAACTTAATATTGCTATTGGAGAAATCAACAAAATGATTATTTGGGGCAATCATAGTCCAACTATGTATCCTGATTTTGAAAACATCATGGTCAATGGATCGCTAGGAAAAGATCTAATTGATGATATGAATTGGATTGAAAACAAATTCTTACCAATTGTTCAACAGCGAGGTAAGGCTGTTATTGATTCACGAGGTGCCTCCTCAGCAACTTCGGCTGCAAAAGCTGCTTTAGACACTGTTATGGCTTGTGAGAGTCCAACTCAATCTGGTGAATGCTTTAGTGCAGCTGTGATTTCAGATGGAAGCTATGACCTTCCTGAGGGGATCATTTGTGGCATGCCTTTAATGACTACTTCAGAAGGAAAAGTTGAGATTGTACGAGATATTGTATTATCTGATTTCGCCAAGGAAAAGATAAGAATTTCAACTAATGAGCTCATTGATGAGAGAGCTGCTGTTGAGGACCTTTTGACATAAATGAATAAAAGTGGGTTAAATGATTTTCTTCTGGAAGTCATTCACAACGAAAAAGTTACATCAGTTTTAGCCATAACAACAAAAGATTTGAGCTCCTTTGCAAAGCTTTCTGAAGATTCTTTAAAAAGTTTATCAATTATAAATCTTACTCATCTAGACTCTAACAAAGTTGAGTCATGTGACCTGTGCATAATCTTTGATGACATGCCTATATCAAAAACTCAGATTGGTATAGTGAAGAATATTCTTGCTCAAAAAATATTAATTTTAAAGTCAAAAAAAGATGATAAAGAACATCAAAACTTTTTAGAGCTAGGTTTTACTCAAGATGTTGAGGTCACTCAATCAAGAGTCTATTCCTATAACCTAAAAACTTATAATAATAAACGAGGTTGGAATAATCCTGATGGTTGGGCCAATCCAGAAAACTTTGAAAAATTTAGATGGTAATTTCTTTAAATTACCTTAGTTTCATCCTCTCTGGCTTTCTTTGCTTGAAGCTCTGCAAACTCTGTATGAAGACCTCTGGCATAGATCATTACAGCAACCAAAAAATATAGAAAGAAAAAATCATAGCTAGTTAAAAAGTTATAAGTCGCATGAATTCCTATTGGAAAGATTATGCTTTTAATTAAAAATTGCCTGGAGTGGGTAAAAGAATATAAACCAAAAAAATAACCCATGATAATGCCGCAGGTTGCATGCAATGGGATTGCGCTTATCGCTCTCATAATTGACAGAGAAAAAGAATCAACTCCAAAATTTCCTTGATACACATATGAAATATTTTCAAAAGTTGCAAAACCTAGTGAAACTATAACTCCATAAACAATTGCATCCATTGGCTCATTAAATGCACTTTTAGGTCTGATATAAAAATATAGAACTAAAAACTTTAATGTTTCTTCTGTAAATCCAGCGCGATATGAATATTCATAAGATGGGATCAGGAGATGATTTAGCTCTGCTGCAGGAAAACATATGATAACTCCAGCAAAGAAAGTCTTTATAACTAAGTCAGTAGGCTCTCTGAATCTATCTGAATAGATTATGGCAATGACAATGAATAAAGGGACCCCGATAGTAATGAGCAAAGTAAGATACATACTTAAAGAGTTAGGACTTTAATTGAGGAAATAAAATGACATCTCGTATTGAGCTTTGATTGGTTAACATCATAACTAATCTATCTATCCCCACACCAACCCCTACAGCAGGAGGCATACCATGCTCCAAAGCAGTAATATAGTCTTCATCGAAACCCATAGCCTCATCATCACCATCTGCTTTTGCTTTAACCTGCTCCTTGAATCTTTCTGCCTGATCGTCTGGATCATTTAACTCACAAAAACCATTAGCAATTTCTTTTCCACCAATAAATAATTCAAACCTGTCCGCAATTAATGGGTTTTCATTGTTTCTTCTTGAAAGAGGTGAAACCTCAACAGGATACTCTGTAACAAAAGTTGGTTGAATGAGATTTGCTTCAACTGATTTTTCAAAAATTTCTAATAAAATCTTTCCTGCCCCCCATGAGTCCTTATATGACAAGTTGATTGTTTTAGAGTAACTTCTAAGTTTATCCAGACTTGTTAAATCATCAACGCTTAGATCGGGGTTGTGTTCTAACACTAGATCATTAAGAGTTTTGATTGAAAAATGAGAAAGGTCTATTTTGTCGCCATCCCATTCTATTTGATCATTATTTCCAATTGCCTCTGATGCTGACTGAATAATACTCTTAGTGAAGTCTATTGTTCCATTAAATGAAGCAAAGGCTGCGTAAAACTCTAACATTGTAAACTCAGGATTGTGCCTCGTTGACAGGCCTTCATTTCTGAAGCTTCTGTTAATCTCAAACACCTTATCAAAACCACCAACGAGAAGTCTTTTAAGGTGCAACTCAGGCGCAATTCTTAAAAAGAGCTCCCTATCAAGAGCGTTATGTTGAGTAATGAAGGGTTTAGCTACAGCTCCACCAGGTATAGAATGCATCATAGGAGTTTCTACTTCTAGAAAATCATCTTCCAGCATTGAAGCTCTTATGGATGAGACAATTTTAGAGCGTTTAATAAAGATCTCCTTTGACTCAGGGCTGCTCATTAAATCTAGATATCGTTGGCGATATTTAATTTCAATATCAGTTAAGCCTTTATGCTTTTCTGGCATAGGTCTAAGCGATTTCGTAATTAAGATGATTGAATTAGCTTCAACTGTCAGTTCTTCTGTTTTAGTTTTAAATAAGTCGCCAGTTATGCCGATAATGTCTCCAAGGTCCCAAGATTTAAAATTTTTATATAACTCTGGATCAATATTATTCTTGCTAATGTAAGCTTGTATATCGCCTGAACCATCTCTGATTGTTACAAAACTGGCATTACCCATAATCCTCTTAAGAACTATTCTTCCAGCCACAGCTAAATTAGTAATCTTTTTATCTTCCAGCGCTTGTTTACTTAGATGCCCATGAGAATCATGCAATTCTTGGGCTTTATCAGTAGGAGTGTAATTATTTACATAAGCTATATTTTGATCTCTAAGCTCTTCAAGCTTTCTTCTTCTTTCTTCTAAGATAGAAGCTTCGCCGCCAATATTTGAATCACTCATTTATACTCCCTGGGTTAGACTAGCTTTAATAAAAATATCTATATCTCCATCTAGGATTGAGGAGATATTACCACTTTCAACGTTGGTTCTTAAGTCTTTAATGCGAGATTGATCTAAAACGTATGAACGAATTTGGCTACCCCAACCAATATCAGACTTACTGTCTTCCAATACCTGCTGTTCATCCTTCTGCTTTTGTAATTCTAGCTCATAAAGTTTTGATTTAAGTTGTTTAAAAGCATTATCTTTATTTTTATGCTGAGATCGATCATTTTGACACTGCACAACCGTACCTGTTGGAACATGAGTTAAACGTACTGCTGAATCTGTTTTATTAACATGTTGGCCACCAGCTCCAGAGGCTCTATAAGTATCTATTCGAACATCAGCAGGATTTAATTCAACCTCAATTGATTCATCAATTTCTGGAGAAATGAAAACGGATGCAAAAGATGTATGTCTTCTACTGCCAGAGTCGAAAGGTGACTTCCTTACCAACCTATGCACTCCAGTTTCAGTTCTAAGCCATCCATACGCATAACTACCTTTTATCAGCAACGATGCTGATTTTATTCCAGCAACTTCTCCAGGAGAATGTTCAATTACAGAAACAGAAAATTCATGCTTTTCAGCCCATCTTGTATACATTCTAAGAAGCATATCTGCCCAATCTTGAGCCTCAGTTCCGCCTGAGCCAGATTGGATGTCAATGAATGCTGAGTTAGGATCCATTTTATTAGAGAACATTCTATTAAACTCTAAATCTTCTACGCTGGAGATGAGAGTCAAAGTTTCTTCATTGATTTCGTTAATAGAAGCATCGTCTGATTCTTCAATTGCAATATCTAGAAGATCAAGATTATCCTTGATAGCCTCATCAACTGATAGAAAAAGATTTAAAAATTTTTCTAGATTGGCTTTTTCTTTGTTAAGAGTTTGGGAGAGATCTAAATTAGACCAAGTGGACTCATCAGATAACCTGGTATTAATGTTCTCTAGAGAGCTTTCTTTGTTAGCAACGTCAAAGATGCCCCCGGAGATCATTCATGCGATCTCGGAGATCATTAAGGGTTGATTTAATTTCACCTGTTTCCATAGATTTGCATTTTAGTATCTTTAAGGAATCTATGAAACAGTTAATATCATAAAGATTAGCTTAGATGGATAAAAATTTACTGCTATAAAGTCAAAATGCGCTTACTTTGCTTCTCTGATCATGGGAAATGCAGGTGGAGAGTCCTCAAATTGAACTCTGCCAATTTCAACGAAACCGTGTCTCTCATACAAAGCCTTATTCTGCTCATTGGATGCTTCTAAATAAGCTCTATCCCCTCTTTCATCAATCATCTGTAATGCTTCTTTTAGCAAAAAAGACCCTATACCTTTTCTTTGTTGCGCTGGATCAACAGCAATGAATGATAAGTACCAAGCATCTTCGGGATGATATTTCTCAAATTCCTCAAAAAACTTTGCAACTACCTCAATACGATCAGAGGGAATGTATTCAAAAGTTGGTTCTAGGGAAGAATTATCAAACTCAACCCCTGGTGGATGCCAGAGAGACGATCCATAGAAATTTTCTTCTGAATAAACAATATTGTTTTCAAAAGCAATTTTTGAAAATTCTTCCATCCATATGTCAAAGCATTTTAAGAATGATGATGCATCAGGAAAAACCCATCTCAATAATGCATCTGATGCGAAACCTAACTTGAGAACTCCTTTCACTCTCTCTAAATCAGTGATTGATGCTTTTACTATCTTTGGTATGTTCATAAAATAATATTTAGTTATTAAGGTTAATAAAGTTGATGATTTGATTGTAATCAGCATCAAAGGTATGAAGGCTCTCCTCTTTTTGAAATAAGCCTTTTAATGCTGCAGGTAAAAAGTTTATTTCTATGCCTAACTCTTCGTAAATTTTAGGAAATTTAGCCGGGTGAGCAGTAGATAGGACAACATAGGGGTTCCCTTGATCGCTTTTTCTTAATGCCTCGGATGCTGCAACAGCGGTATGAGGATCTAAGATATAACCATATGATTGATGAATTTCTTGAATAATTTTTTTTGTATCCAAATCATTAACTTTACTTGAAGAAAAAAGTTTTTCTTTCTTTTGCCAGGTTTTACTATTTAGCTCTATGGGATTAGCTGGAAAATTATCAAACATTGCAGCGCATTTAGCTGAATCTCTATCCAAGAAGAAATCATATATCAATCTTTCAAAATTACTCGCGACGCTTATATCCATACTAGGAGAAACAGTTTCATGAACAATTTGCTTTGAGTAATCGTTATCACTAAAGAAACGATGCAAGATGTCATTATTATTAACAGCGACAGAAATTTTGTTGATTGGAAGCCCCATTTTATGGGCTGAGTAGCAAGCAAATACATTGCCAAAATTGCCTGTTGGGATGGAAAAATTTATATTTCCTTTATTGTGTAATTGATTGTAGGCATAAAAGTAATAACAAATTTGGCCAATAATTCTGGTCCAATTTATTGAATTAACTGCTAATAAATATTGATCAGTATTTAAAAAATCACGTTTTTTGAATGCAAGCTTTACCAAATCTTGGCAATCATCAAATGTTCCGTTAATTCTAAGAGCAAAAACATTTGAAGCTTTAATAGTGCTCATTTGCCTTCGTTGAACTTCAGACATATTGCCATTTGGAAGCATAATAAAGCTCTTAATTCTGTCATAACTCCTGCATGCATCAATTGCAGCTGAGCCAGTGTCGCCGGATGTTGCTCCAAGCACAATTGCAGTTTTATTTTCAGACTCTAAGACCTGATTAAAAAAAGCTGCAGCTAGCTGCAATCCAAAATCTTTGAATGCTGCGGTGGGACCATGAAAAAGCTCAAGAATTGCAACTGAATTAAATTCTTTTATGCCAATAAGGTCTTGATGTTCAAAATCATGCCAAGTAGATTCAACTATGCCTATCGTCTCATCATGAGAGAAAGATGATGAGGTAAATAAAGGTACGATGCATTTAGCTATATCTACAAATGATGTTTTAGACTTAATTTCATCTAAATCAACTTGCGGCCAATAATCTGGCATAAAGAGACCGCCATCCTCAGCAAGACCTTGCATAAGAATTGATGCAAAGTCCTTATCAGAGTCTTTACCTCTTGTTGAGTGATAAAGCATTACAGGTCCTCAATTCTTATAATTTTAGAATTTAAGATAACTGGATTATTTTTTAAATCCTGCAAAGCAATTTGCATTTCATTTTCAACAATTGGATCAGTAAAAATTACCACTGGAACATTACTATTATCTAACTGGTCTTTTTGAATAACCTTATCAAAACCAATACTTTGATCTGCAAATATTTTGCTAATTAAAGCTAAAACGCCAGGCTCATCTTTAACTTCTAAATAAACATAATATTTAAAAACTAAATCATCAAAATTAAGCAGGTTAGCTTTTTTAGAAAAGTCTGGATAGCGCATAGGCGAAGATCCTTTTGATCTTGAAAGTGCGAATAAATCAGAAATCAGTCCAGATGCAGTCGATTCTCGTCCCGCTCCAGACCCTGCAACATGAAATTCTCCCAGGAGGTTAGTATCAAATTGAATGCCATTCCTCACACCCTTTAATCCTGCCAAGCTGGAGTCTTTGCTGAGCAACACTGGGTGACTCCTCAATTCAATTCCCTCATCATTTAATTTGGCAACAGCCAAATGCTTGATGGTTAATTGAAAGTCTTCTGCATATGTAAAGTCCTGAGATTGAATATTTTCTATACCTTCAACATAAAAACTAGGTGCAGGAAGACCTGTATTAAAAGCTAAAGCTGAAAGAATTCCAATTTTATGTGCAGCATCAGTTCCATTCACATCTAAACTTGGATCAGGTTCTGCATATCCTTTTTCTTGAGCTTCCTGCAAAACAGCTTCATAAGAAGCCCCTTCTTCCATGTTACTTAAAATAAAATTTGTTGTCCCATTAAGCATCCCTGCAACTTTAGAAATTTTATTTGCAGTTAAATCATTTGAGAGCATCTTAATGGATGGTGTGCCTGCACAAACAGCAGATTCAAATAATAGCTCTACATTATTTTTTATTGCTGTATTAATTAGCTCCTCACCATGTTCGAATATTACTGCTTTATTAGCAGTTACAACATGCTTGCCTGCGTTAAGCGCTCGTTCAATTAAATCTTTGGCTGTTTCAACTCCACCGATTAATTCGACAAGCACATCTATATCCTCCTCAACAACCTCAAAAATATCTCTAAGAATCTTTGTTGAGCCTGGATTACATTTAGGGTTATCACGTCGTGCACCTATGCAGCATATTTCCCAATCATTATAGATTTCAGCTCCATTGACCAATTCCTCATATAATCCGGTTGCAACATTTCCCCAACCGCAAATACCTATTTTTAGTTTAGCCATATTTAATTTAATCTAGTTAACAGCTCTTCTGGAGGAAGGTATCCTGGAAGCAGCTCTCCATTTGATTTAATTATAGCTGGCGTACCAGTAATGCCAATCTTTTGACCGAGAAGAAAATGCGCTTCAACAGGATGGTCTTGGCACATTGATAGCTCTACATCTATACCTTGCTTCATTTTGGTTAGAACGCTTTTTGGGTCCTTTGAGCACCAGGCTGTAACAATTTTATTGTAGGAAACAGAATCCAATCCCGATCTAGGAAATGCAACATAATTTACAGATATACCAAGATCATTAAAATCTTTGATTTCATTATGAAACTTTCTGCAGTAGCCGCAATCAACATCAGTAAAAATGGTAACACTATGCTTTTCATTTTCAGATTTAAAGCTAATAAAATCATCCTCAGATAATGTTTTATCTAAAATACTTTTACGTTTTAAATTTACCTCGTCTTTGGTGGTGTTTTGCAGCATATTGCCGTTAACTGCATATAGCTCTCCATAAAAAAAGAATTCTCCATTTTTGGAAGCATAAATAGGTTGCAAATCTCCAATATCAACTATGAATAAATTTTCAATCTGAGACTCTTTTACGCTTTGAACAGACATTCCTTCTGGAAGAACTGCATTTATTTTTGATGAAATTATCAGCTCATCAGATTTCATGTCTGATGAAAAAATGAAAACAAATATTAATAATAATCTCTTCATAAAAAATTAACCTCTTGGATGATGTTGTTTAACCATATCGCTTAGTCGTTGTTTTGCAATATGAGTATATATCTGAGTTGTGGATAGATCACTATGACCCAACAACATCTGTACAGATCTGAGGTCTGCACCATTATTTAATAAATGAGTTGCAAATGCATGCCTGAGAGTATGCGGAGAAACATCCATGGAAAGTCCTGATACTTTTAAGTATATCTTTATCCTATGCCAAAAGGCCTGTCGTGTAATTTTTTTACCTTGCTGACTAATAAAAAAATCACGTGAATTAAGCGATAAATTATTCTTTCGCCTAAACTCAATGTAGTTGATTAGCCATGTGAGAGCATCATCACCAAAAGGAATCATCCGTTCTTTTCCGCCCTTGCCCATTACCTTAATTAATGATCTATTTAGATCTATATTGCTATATTCTAAATTAATAAGCTCACTGATTCTTACCCCTGTAGCATACATTAGCTCAATCATAGCTCTATCTCTTAATCCAATAAAATTAGAACAGTCTGGAGCTTCGATTAAGCTATTTACATCAATAATTGATAAAGATTTTGGCAGAACTTTACTGTTCTTAGGGCCTGATATATTCATAACAGGATTAGATTTTAAAAGTTTTGTTTTGCTTAAATAATTAAAAAAATGTTTTAAAGATGACAGTTTTCTATTAATGCTTGAATTTGATAGATCGATGACCCTCAAGTGCTTTAGGTAATTTTCTATATCCGCTTCAGTTGCAGTGACCGCTCTATATCTTTTATTTGAAAATAACCATTTATTAAAATCCTGACAGTCATTTGAATAAGCTTTTATAGTATTTTCAGACAAGCCCTTTTCAAGACGCAGAGCTGATAAAAAAGAATCTACTAATGGATCCTTTTTTAAGTCAGAAGACATAAGGTTAGTCTAATCTTTCTTTGATTCTTGCAGATCTTCCGGATCTTTCTCGAAGGTAATAAAGCTTTGCTTGCCTAACATCACCTTTTCTTTTAACAGAAATAGAATCAATCATGGGACTATGAAGTTGGAAAGTTCTTTCTACACCTATGCCACTGGAAATTTTTCTAACTATAAAAGCAGAATTTAAGCCAGCATTTTTAATATTCATAACCACTCCTTCAAAAGCTTGAAGTCTGCTTCTATCTCCCTCTCTAACTTTTACAGATACTACAACCGTATCACCAGGTCTAAATGATGGGATGTCATCTTTTAATTGGTCTGCCTCAAATGATTCAATGATTTGCGATGGTGTTTTTTCGTCAGTTGTTACTGGAACAGTTTCTTCCTCAGGCTGATCTTCTGCCAAGGATTCATCAGTAACAGATTCTTCTTCTGCAGCAGCCTCTGATGCTAATTCTTCTTCTGCAGCAGCCTCTGATGCTGATTCTTCTTCTGCAGGAACTTCCTCTGCTGACTCTTCAGGTGCAACTTCTGGTGATTCTGTATCTTCCATAGATGGTTCTTCAGGTGAAGATTCCTCTAAAACAGCTTCTTTTGCATCAACTTCTTCAGTTGAAGTTGCATCTATATTTTCTTTATCTTTGTCTGCCATGATTTTGCCTAAAAAATGAGCTATAGGATACGCTTAGAAGCCAAATCTTCCAAGAGTTTTTTTTGTTTTTTTGTTAATTTTATACTTTTTAACAATTCTGGTCTTCTCTCAAAAGTTCTTATTAAAGCTTGCTTATCTTTCCATTCTTGAATTTTTGCATGATCTCCAGACAATAATATCTCTGGTATTGGCTCTGAGTTAAAATTTTCTGGTCTTGTGAACACAGGCCCCTTTAAAAAGCCTTGGCTTAATGAATCCAAGTCAACAGAATTCTTGTTACCAATCACTCCTGGAATAAATCTTGATATTGAGTCTATAAGACTTAATGCAGCAAATTCTCCTCCACTTAAAACAAAATCTCCGATTGAAATTTCTTCATCAACATACTGTGAAATAAATCTCTCATCAATTCCTTCGTACCTGCCTGAGATAATTGTTATGCTTTTCAATGAGGACAGTTCTTTTGATTTCTCATGATTTAAAAGTTTTCCCTGAGGAGAAAGGTTTATTATCTTACCCAAGATTTCAACTGGGATATCTTTTAGTGACTTCTCTAAAGGCTCTGCCATAAGCACCATGCCCTCTCCACCGCCATATGGCTTGTCATCAACTTGGCCATGCCTATTAATCTGATGTTTTCGTAAATTATAAATATTAATTTTTATATCTTCTCTATTTATGGCTTGGCCAAGCAAGCCATAATTCAATGCTTCAAATATTTCAGGAAATAAAGTAATGATATTTATATTCATGAGACTCAATAATCTTCCTGCCAATCAACTAAAATTGAATTTTCTGATTTATTAATTGAAATAATTACTCTGTTTTTAATAAAAGGAATTAAAAGATTTTTCTTTTGTTTTTTCAGGGATTTAACCTTTAGCACATCGCTAGCCCCAAAATTGTTTACCTCTATAACATCTCCAAGATGTTGCCCTTCAAGGTTTATAATTTGCATACCCTCTAATTCAAACCAATAAGCTTCGTTAACATCTAATTCAGGCAACTCTGATTTCAGTATAAATATATCTTTTTGGCCAAATGCTTTAATCTCATCAATATCACTAATAGATTTAAGTTTTGCAACAATGTTCGCATTATTTTGTTTCATGTATTCAAAATGGACTTCTTGCATTGTGGATGATGAAAAAGTGTAGAATTTCTTAAAGGAAAATAGTGCTTCGGGACTTTGAGCGAATGATCTAAGAAAAAACTCGCCCTTGAGGCCTCTTGTCTTGCCTATTTTGGCAATTAGGAGAAAAAGTGAAAGGTCTACTGAACTATTTTTTCTCATCATCTGAAGATTCTTCTTCAGACTCTTCTGCTGGCGCTTCTGCTTCTTCCGCTGGAGCTTCCTCTTCTGCTGGAGCTTCTGCTTCTGCTTCCGCTTCTTCTACTGGAGCCTCTGCTTCTGCTGGTGCTTCTGCTTCTTGCGCTGGAGCTTCCTCTTCCGCTGGAGCTTCCTCTTCTGCTGGAGCTTCTGCTTCTGCTTCTGCTGGTGCTTCTGCTTCTTGCGCTGGGGCTTCTGCTTCTGCTGCTGCCTCTTCTTCTGCTGCTTCTTTAGCTTTAGCTTCCAACTCAGCTACCTTTACAGCTTTAATTGCTTCTTTCTTTTGAATTCTTTTATTTTTCTTTGCATCAAGCTTTGCTTGAAGGTCATCTGAAGACAGCCTTGCATCTTTTGCTAATTCTGTAACTTTATCTGAAAGCTGTGCACCTTGAGAAATCCAATGATCTAATCTCTCTACATTAAACCTCATTCTTTCTTCAGACCCCTTTGCTGAAGGATTGAAAAAGCCTAAACGCTCAATGAACGCGCCATCTCTAGGTTTTCTGGAGTCGGCAACCGTTATAAAGTAATAAGGGTTCTTTTTGGCTCCGCTTTTTGCAAGTCTAACTACTACCATAATTAAAAATTATTTATGTATTAATAAAAAGGTGTGTATTTTAGGTTAACCTTGACGAATTTGATAGTGTTAATATATAAAGATTACAAAAAAAACATAAGATTGTGTCATTTCCAATAACCACATTAGTCGCTTTGATTACCTATTTCATATCTAGGGCTTTATTAAAATCATCAAAACAGGTTTTTGTAGGACTATCTTTAGCCTTGTTAATGATTGTTGGCTTAATGACCTACTCAAAAGGTATCTCAATTTTAGGGCTACATGTTTCTGCTACAAGCTTCAGTATCGTCATGCTAATAGTTACTTTTTTTGAAACAACATTGCTTGAAAGACATATTACAAAAATAAAAAAGGGTGAAATAGGTTCTAATGATAAATCTGTAGAAAGGGAATATAACGAAATATTTATTTTGATTGGGTTTGGCCTTGGAGGAATAATCTTATCTCTAGTTTCTGGGCTTATGGTTCTTGGCGAAATAGATATAGATTTAATTTTTAAAATTATTTTTACTGTATTTGCTTTAATAATTTATATGCTTACATTTTTAGGGGTAAAATATGCAAACTTAAAAGTGCGCTATGCAGTCAGAGGAATCATTCTTTCTTTCGCTATGGTCCTTTTTGCATACTTTGGAAATTCAATCATTTTAATAAACTACTTATAAATCCTTCTTGAGCACTAATTCTATTTCTTTTTTATTTCTAGCACTATTTGTGCTTTTAATTTTTTCTGCGTTTTCATCTGGTTCTGAAACTGGGATGATGGCTTCAAATAAAATTAAATTAAGAAATATATCTAAAGGCTCCAAAGGAGCTATGAGAGCTTTGAAATTACTTCAAAGGCCAGATGTATTACTAGCATCAATTTTGATTGGTAATAATTTTGCTAATATTTTAGCCTCAGCAATCGTTACTATAATAATGATTGACTATTTTGATGGAAGTGTATTGCTTGGCTCAGTCATTTTAACTCTTGTTATCCTAATTTTTTCGGAAATCACGCCAAAAACTATTGCGAGTGTATACCCAGAAAAATTTGCGACCAAATCTTCATGGCTTCTCAAATTACTAGTAATTATTTTTAAGCCTCTGGTTTGGCTTACAAATATTCTTAGCTCAAGAATACTTAAATTATTCAATGTTGATCCGATGCAGTCAGCTACTAATGATAATTTGAACTCAGATGAATTAAGAACATTACTTGAAGAACATGGAGATTTAATTCCTAGTCAATCGCGAGAAATGCTCTCATCAATCTTAGGAATGGAAGACTTAACAGTTGAGGATATTATGACTCCTCATGCTGAAATTATTGGGATTGATATTTCACAAAGCATTGAGGCTGCACAAAAAATTATTGGATCATCTTATTACAGCAGATTGCCAGTTTTTAAAAAATCTATTGATAATGTTATAGGCATGCTTCACCTCAAAGATTCGCATCAATTCATTGAAACGTTAGAAGCTGGAAATGATATTAAAAGTATTCTTTTCGATACAACATTCATTTCTCAATCTACAACTATCTCGACACAGCTAAGTCAATTCCAAAAAAAAGATAATAACCTTTCATTGGTGGTTGATGAATATGGTGAAATCCAAGGTCTTTTAACCATGGAAGATATTTTCACAGAAATAGTTGGAAAATTTGGAGCTGCTAAAGCAGATTTAGAGAAAGAGTTCCTTATAAGAAAAGATGGCTCTGTTATTGCTGATGGCAATTCAAAAATTAGAGAATTAAATAATTTTATGAATTGGGATATTGATGAAGATGGCTCAAAAACTATCAATGGAACTATTACTGATTACTTAGATCAAATTCCTCAGGAGAATGTCTGCCTGGAAATTAAGGACTACAGAATAGAAATTTTAAATATCGAAGATAACTCTATTGAGAAAGTAAAAATTAAAAAAAAGGAGAGCTAAGCCCTCCTCTCTAGGAAATCTTTAAGAATTATAGATAATGAACTAGAAGTCCAAATACTACTGTAAGAGCAAGTCCTGAATGAATAACTGCTTTTACTGAAGTAATCATTACATTCATTTTACCAAACAATGCATTTGCCTCAATTAGCAAAATAACAGCTAGACCAATCCAAAGACTATTCATGCTGCTTTCAGCAATCATTGGTAAAGCTCCCCCGTGGGCAGAATAGACCATCAAGTAAAGCATTGGCAACGAAAATAAAGTATTGGTACGAGAAGCTAATCCTGCTTTTGCTCCAGCATCTGCCGCGTCAGGAGTACCAGCAATAACTTTCTTTTGATTTGGCCAAATTACAAACCAAACATTTGCAGCCATGAATGTAGCCATTACCGCACCTAACACAATACCAATATTTACTGTAATGCTTAACCAATAAAGTAAATATAAACCAGTTAAAAACGTAAACGCCGCTGCCCATCTAAAATACCATAAAGCATTCGGTACTAATTTCTGCACGACATCAGACTTTGCAGAGGCTTCTGACTCTTTAAAATATTCTGTTTGGACAAAATTAAAATAATAAAGTAGCCCTATCCAAAGTACTCCAAAAAGAATGTGAGCAAACCTGATTAGCACTGTTCCAAGATAAGCTTCCATATTAAAACTCCTAAAATAAAAGTTGTGATTAAATAATTATATATCTTGCAAAAAAAAACGGGGAAGAAACCCCGTTTTTTTTATATTTTAGAAAATGACTTACATCATACCAGGCATTCCGCCCATGCCACCCATTCCACCCATATCGGGCATTGCAGGAGCCGAAGCATCATCTTGAGGCATGTCGGTGACCATAGCTTCTGTAGTAATCATCATTCCAGCAACTGAACCTGCTGCTTGAAGCGCAGTTCTTGTTACTTTAGCCGGATCAAGAATACCCATTTCTATCATATCGCCATATTCACCATTTGCTGCATTAAAGCCATATGAGCCCTCACCATCAATAACGTTAGCAACTATAACAGATGATTCTTCACCAGCATTTGCAGCGATTTGTCTTAATGGAGCTTCAAACGCTTTTCTAACGATGTTGATACCAACATTTTGATCATCATTTTCGCCTTTAAGCTTTGTAAGTGACTCCAGAGCTCTAACCAAAGCAACTCCTCCACCAGGAACAATACCCTCTTTTACGGCTGCGCGAGTAGAATGCAATGCATCTTCAACTCTTGCTTTCTTTTCTTTCATCTCTATTTCTGAGCCAGCTCCAACCTTAATGACGGCTACTCCACCAGCTAGTTTTGCAACTCGCTCTTGTAGCTTCTCTCTATCATAATCAGAAGAGGTGTCTTCTATTTGAGTTCTGATTTGGTTAACTCTAGCAACTATAGCTTTTTGATCACCAGCGCCATCAACAATGGTTGTATTATCTTTGTCTAATGATACTCTTTTAGCTGTTCCTAAATCTTCAATGGTTGCACCTTCAAGAGAAAGTCCGACTTCCTCAGAAATAACAGTACCGCCTGTTAGGATTGCAATATCTTCAAGCATTGCTTTTCTTCGATCTCCAAAACCTGGAGCCTTACAGGCTGCTGCTTTAACTGTTCCTCTTAGATTATTTACAACAAGCGTTGCAAGAGCTTCACCTTCAATATCTTCAGCAATAATTAGTAGAGGTCTTCCTGCCTTAGCTACTGATTCCAATAAAGGCAACATATCTCTGATATTAGAAATTTTCTTATCATGCAAAAGAATGAAAGGATTCTCAAGCTCAGAAGTCATGTTATCTTGGTTGGTAACGAAATATGGAGATAAATAACCTCTATCGAATTGCATTCCCTCAACCACATCTAGCTCGTTATCAATACCATTTCCTTCTTCAACAGTGATAACACCCTCTTTTCCAACTTTTTCCATTGCTTCGGCAATAATACCACCAACATCTTTATCACCATTTGCAGAAATGGTTCCAACTTGCGCAATAGTATTATCGTCAGAGCACGGCACGCTTAGTTTTTCAACAAATTCGACCGCAGTTGAAATGGCTTTATCGATACCCCTCTTTAAATCCATAGGATTCATTCCTGCTGCAACTGATTTATGGCCTTCGTTAACAATTGACTGAGCGAGAACAGTTGCAGTAGTTGTTCCATCACCTGCCTCATCTGAGGTTTGTGATGAGACCTGTTTGACCATCTGAGCACCCATATTTTCAAATTTATCTTCTAACTCGATCTCTTTGGCAACTGAGACACCATCCTTAGTAACAGTTGGCGCACCAAAAGATTTATCAAGAACTACATTTCTTCCCTTAGGACCTAAGGTAACTTTAACTGCATCTGCAAGAATATTAACGCCCTGAAGCATCTTAACTCTTGCGGAATCCCCAAATTTTACATCTTTAGCTGACATATTTTTATTCTCCTAATAATTAATTAAATTTTTTAACTGAAAATACCGTAAATATCGCTTTCACTAAGCATAAGATATTCATCGCCATCTATTTTTACTTCGTTACCACCATACTGACCAAATATAACTAGATCGCCTACATTTACACCCATTGGAGCAACTTCTCCGTTATCTTGTCTCTTTCCAGGTCCAACAGCAACAACTTCACCTTGAGAAGGCTTTTCTGTGGCTGAACCAGGCAAAACAATTCCACCAGGTGTGGTTTGTTCTTCATCTGTTCTCTTAACTAAAACTTTATCGTGTAAAGGTTTCAATTTCATTGTAAATCTCCTGCTTTAATAATAACAATTTCCCCTATAACTAAAGGCTAAAAGTTATTTATGGCTAAAAAAAATTAATTCAATAGTTCGGATATAAATCTTTCAATAAATTTATTAGAAAACTTCCCACTAAAATTCCTAAGAAATCAGCGAAAATATCTAAAAATTCAAAAGATCGATAAGGTATATATATCTGAATTATCTCAATCAATATTCCGTAGGCGAGGACTATAACATAAAGCCATAATTCCTTGTAAATAATTCTACTCAACCAACCGATAATAATTAGGTACAAAAAACAAAAAAAATGCAGTAATTTATCACTGAAATTAACTGAGGATGGGACCTCAATCTCTTGAATGGAGAGAATTGATATAAATACTACAGAAATTACAAAAATGAGCCTAAAACTATGCTGAATGAGTTGCATAGTTTTTTTTGTATATCATTATTAATAGCAATGCAGGAATAGACATGGCAGATGTAGTATAAAAAAAGTATGCCCAACCACTTTCAAGAGATGAAGTAGATACGTAATAATCAGCTAGAATACCTGAAAAACCACTGAAAAATTTTCCAGGTAGCATCATAAATGATGTCAACATAGCATACTGCACCGCGGTAAATTTTTTTGAAACCAAACTGGTTAAAAAAGCAATATTTATAGTGCCCACCAGACCTGCTGCAAAGCTATCTAAGCCAACAATTAAGGATAAAAGCGAAATATTTGCTTGAGCAGTTGCAACATAAGCAAAAAATAAATTAGTGAATAAAACACATAAACCACCTATTAGCAGCGCATTAAATAAAGGAATTCTTTTAATTAAAAAGCCGCCAATAAAAAAACCAATAACTGATCCAAAAAGAGCTATGGTTTTTACAAGCGCTCCGATTTCAGTTTTTGAAAATCCCAAGTCTAAGTAAAAAGGCATTGCCATAGGTCCCATAACAATATCAGTGAGCCTATATGTAGAGATTATCAATAAAAGCAGAGCTGCAGACCATAAGCCAAAACGATTGAAAAAGTCCTTGAAAGCCTCATAGAGAGCCTCATCAAATCTTAAAACAGCAATTTCTTGATTATTTGGTTCATAGCATATCAATGCCCCTGCTGATCCTATCAACATAAGAATACTCATTAATTGATAAACATAAGACCAGCTGTATAAATCAGCAAAAATTAATGCCATAGATGTAGCAACAAGGATTGCAACTCGATAACCTAACTGATAACTGGCTGCTAAGTCACCCTGCTCTTTTGCATCACCAATCTCAATTCTTAAGGCGTCCACTGCAACATCTTGTATGGAACCAAAAAGGGCTGCAAAAAAAGCAAACAGTGCCAATAATTGAATATTTTGAAGTGGATCCATTAGACTCATTCCAATTAATGACAAAAATATCACTGATTGTGAAAAGAGAATCCATCCTCTTCTTTTTCCAAAAAATTTAAATCCAGGAATTGAGTATCTATCTACAAATGGTGCCCACAAAAATTTTAAAGAGTATGTAAGAACCAACCAGGCAAAAAAGCCAATTTCAGTTAAAGAAATTCCCACATCTCTTAACCAAGCTGTAAGCGTTGAGAAAACAAGCATATAAGGAAGACCAGAGGCAAAACCAAGAAATAAAATACTTATAAGCTTTCTTTTCATAACATTGATTGCAATAGAGTCCAGTCAAATAATGGCCCTGGATCTGTTTTTCTATCTGGGGCTATGTCTGCATGACCCACAATATTTTGTTTATTAATTTGCAGGTCTTTGGATAAAAAATTAATCAATCTTGATAAAGAGTTATATTGTGACTGCTCAAACTCCTCGTCATCGCAACCCTCTAACTCAATACCAATTGAGAAGTCATTGCAATTCTCCCTTGCTTTGTAAACAGAAATTCCAGCATGCCAAGCTCTTTTATGAGTGGGCACAAACTGAATTAATGTTCCTTTACGAGTGATTAAAAAATGGGAAGACACTTTGAGATCCTTAATCGATTCTAAAAACTGATCTGTGCCTGGATCTAAGCAGTTTAAAAATAAGTCTTTAATTAGTTGAGTATTATAAAAGCCTGCTGGGAGGCTAATAGCGTGTATTACAATTAAATCAATTGAAGTATTATTTGGTCTTTCATCAAAATTAGGAGATGGACAAAATTCTGCAGCATCAATAATACCATCTTGAGAGATCATGTTTTTCCTCTAGACATAGAAACAGTGTAATGGATGATATTTAAGACATAAAATTTTTTTGGTGGATTAGCGTAACTCAGGAGGCAGTCTGAAATATATATTTTCTTTATTTTCACCTAACTCCTCGGCAACAGTATTCAACTCAAGGCTAATTGCTTTTACGACACTCTGAACAATTGACTCTGGAGCAGATGCTCCAGCTGTTATACCAATGCTTTTATATTTAGATAAAGATTTAAAGTCAAGCTCCTTTGCACCGTCTATCAAGATGGAGTTAACGCCACACTTCTCGGCTAATTCTTTTAAACGATTTGAGTTAGAGCTATTTCTTGAGCCTATAACAACAATAAATTCACTCTCTAAAGCAAGCTGCTTTACTGCATCCTGTCTATTTTGAGTGGCATAACAAATGTCGTCACTTTTTGGTTGTAGAATTTCAGGAAATTGTTCATATAAAATTTTAACAATAGCGATAGTGTCATCAAGACTTAGAGTTGTTTGTGTTACATACGCAAGATGTTCAGGCTGTGAGACACTTAATGATCTAGCTTCTGCTTCGTCTTGCACAAGATAAATTTTGCTCTTTGAATCGATGGGATTATGTCTTCCTAGCGTTCCTTCTACCTCAGGATGTCCTTCATGACCAATTAAAATAATATCTCTGCCGGCCCTAACATGACGCTGAACCTCGCTGTGAACCTTAGTTACTAAGGGGCATGTAGCATCGAAAGAAAGTAAGTTAAATTCTGCAGCCTCTTTCTCAACCTTCTCAGATACTCCGTGAGCACTAAAAATAACATGAGATGATTTAGGGACTTCACTGAGCTCATCAACAAATATGACGCCTTTAGACTTTAATTCATCTACTACCGACTTATTATGAACAACTTCATGGCGAACATAGATAGGTGGTCCAAATTTTTTTAAAGCTTGGTTAACAATATCAATAGCCCGATCTACTCCAGCACAAAATCCCCTCGGGTTTGCCAATAAAACTTTGGTCTTCATCATGTTCTATTTTGAAGAAATTTTTTAAACTCCGTCAAGAAAAATAATGTAGCGCCAATTGAAATAAAAGCATCAGCAAAATTAAAAATAAAAAATGATGTATTACCAACATGAAAAAATAAAAAATCAGTTACCTCCCCATCTGGCAATCTATCAAGAATATTTCCAAGCGCTCCGGCAATAATCAAGATCAAAGAAAGTCGATTTATATAGGAGTCTTCACTTTTATATAGTGAATGAAGATAAGCAACAATCATTAATCCAAGGAGAGATAAACCAAAACTAAATACATAATCATTAAAATCAAAAATACTAAAAGCTATGCCTGAATTGAATACCAGCAATAAGTCTAATATTGGTATCAGCGCAATTGCCTGTCCAAAGACTAGATTTTCTTCAGCTATAAATTTTGACACTAAGTCAATTACTATCAAGAAAAATATTATAAGATAGCCTTGTTTGATGCTAAGCAAATCTTCTATCCTCTCCTGGACCATCTAAGTTTTCTACACACCTATTACATAATTCTGGATGCTTTTTACTTGAACCAACTGATTTATTCCTATGCCAACATCTCACGCATTTTTCCGCAGATGATTTAGATACAGATATTTTTAAAGATTCTCCTTGAAGAATATTGCACTCTGAAACTATTAAAAAGAAGTGCATTTCTGATGCAAGCTTATTTGCCAAGTTAAAATCATCAGAATTAAGAACTAACTCAATTGATGCATCTAATGAGCCCTTTATAACTCCAGCAACTCTAGACTCTTCAATGCTTTGATTAACCTCTTCTTTAATCTCCAACATTCTCTTCCAATCTGTATTTGAAAGTTCGCTGTTAAAACTTTCTAACTCTTTTAAGGTCGTTAAAAACACTGAGTCTGCTTCTGCCAAAAGAAAGTCATTGCCTTGCCATATCTCCTCAGCTGTAAAAGATAGAACAGGCGCGATTAATACAACTAGCTGATTAACAATTAGTTGCATTGCAGTTTGAGCAGATCTTCTTATTTCAGAGTCTTGCTGGGTCGTGTATTGCCTATCTTTGATAATATCTAAATAAATACCACCTAATTGATTTACACAAAAGTTATGTATTCTCTGAACAACTTGGTGATATGAATATGCTTCATATAATTCCTTTACATCCTGTTGCAAAAGAGCAAGTTCACGCAAAATCCATTTATCAAGTTCAAGTAAATTATCTAGCTCAATAGAATCCTTATTTACATCAAAGTCATTGATGTTGCCCAATAAGAATCTGAAAGTATTTCTAATTCTTCTATACTGATCTGAGACCCTCTTAAATATCTCATCAGAAGCTACCATTTCACTTCTAAAATCTGTTGAGGCAATCCATAGTCTTAAAATATCAGCGCCCAATGTATCCCAAATTTTTTGAGGTGAAATAGTATTACCCAAAGATTTAGATTGTTTTCTTCCCTCGTTATCTACTACAAATCCATGGGTTAAAACGGAGCGATAAGGAGCCATGCCATTTGTTGCAATTCCAGTCAGTAGTGATGATTGAAACCACCCCCTATGCTGATCTGACCCTTCAAGATAGAGATCTGCAACCACATCTGCGCCATATAACTTATCTAACACACACATATGCGTTACACCCGAGTCAAACCAAACGTCTAAAGTATCGTGAACTTTAGAATAAAACTCAGCATCATCGATTAATGAATCTAGGTTTAAATCGTCCCATCCCTCGATACCCTCTTTCTCAATTACATCTGCAATTTGATTAAAAAGAAGGTTCTGTTTGGGGTGTATCTCACCTGTTTCATTATGAATAATTAAAGTTATTGGAACTCCCCAATTCCTTTGTCTTGAGATGCACCAATCAGGACGATCTTCGAGCATTGAAAGAATGCGATCCTCTCCCCAGCTCGGCTCCCAATTAACATCCTTAACTGCGCTCACTGCTCCATCACAAAGACCTGATTTATTCATTGAAATGAACCACTGAGGAGTTGACATAAAAATAACAGGTGACTTATGCCTCCAACAGTGAGGATACGAATGATCATATTCTTGATGAGCTAGCAATGCATTATTGTCTTGCAATAACTCAATGACTATTGGGTCCCCCTTTTTAGTACTTAACCCACTTAATCGGCCATATTCTTCTTTAAAAATGCCACGATTATCTAAAGCCTTAACAGATTCAAGGCCATTCTTTATACATATGAAGTAATCATCCAGCCCATGCGCTGGAGCTGTATGTACACATCCTGTTCCACTTTCAGTGGTGACATGATCTCCGTGTAGCAGCCTTGATTCTCTTTTATACAAAGGGTGAGTCATTGTGATATCTGTGATTTCTTTACCTAAAACAGATCCAAGGATCTCTAGTTCAAAACCCCATCTATCGGAACATTCATCTAATAGATCTTTAGCAATAATAAAATGATCGTTATTACCTTTAATAAAAACATATTCAATATCCTCATGGATGCATACTGCTACATTTGATGGAATGGTCCATGGGGTTGTCGTCCATATAACAAAGTAAACCTCTTCAGTTTTTTCAACTTGAAATGATGAGCAAAGCGATGCTAAAGATTGTGGCAATACTTTGAATTTAACATCGATAGAATGAGATTTTTTGTCCATATACTCTACTTCAGCTTCTGCTAGTGCTGATCTGCAATCCATACAAAAATGAACAGGTTTTTCACCTTGTTCAAGATGCCCATTTGCAATAATTCTTCCTAGTGCACGAACAGTATCAGCCTCAAAACTTTTATTTAATGATAGATATGGATTTTCCCAGTCACCCAGTACTCCCAACCGAATAAAATCATTTCTTTGCTTATCAACCTGTAATTGAGCATATTCACGACAAGCTTTAATAAATAATTTTTTATCTCTTACAAGATCACTTCCTTTTCCATGTTTTTTTTCAACGTTTAATTCAATCGGCAAGCCATGGCAATCCCAACCAGGGACATATGGAGCATCTTTTCCAAGCATGCTTTGGAATTTTATTGTTATGTCCTTGAGTGTTTTATTAACAGCATGGCCCAGATGAATATCTCCATTGGCGTATGGTGGGCCATCATGCAGAATAAATTTTTCCTTTTGAGCATTAAGTTCTCTAATTTTCTGATAGAGGCTAATAGAATTCCAAAACTCTAATATTTCTGGCTCTTTTCTAGACAAACCAGCTTTCATTGATAAATTAGTTTGAGGGAGATTTAAGGTATCCCGATATTCTTTACTCATAGAGAATTATTCCAGTATTTCTTTAGCTTGAGATATGTCTTGAAGAATTTGTTTTTTCAATAGATCAATATTATCAAATTTCTTCTCGTCACGAAGTTTATTTTTGAATTCTACAGTTAATCTTTGCCCATATATAGACTCACTAAAATTAAATAGATGGATTTCGAGCACTGGTTTAGTCCCGTCTACAGTTGGTCTAATACCCATATTTGCTATTCCATTATATGACTTTCTAGCTAATAAACATTTAACTGCATAAACTCCAGCTATTGGTAACCTTTGTTTTGGTATCCAGAGATTTGCTGTTGGAATGCCTATAGTCCTTCCCAACTGTTTCCCATAGACTACTTTTCCTGAAAACGTATATGGTCGCCCGAGTAATTCTGCGGCTAAGTCAAAGTTACTTTGCAGCAAAGCCTCTCTTATTCTAGTAGAACTTACTCTTTTGCCATGATGCGATACTGTCTGATTGGCAATTACCTCTGTTCCATTAATTTTTCCCCAATTTTTTAATAGCTCAAAATCACCTGCTCGCTGAGCTCCAAATCGAAAATCGTCACCGATGATTAAATGTTTTAAATTGAGTTGAGCTAAAACTTCATCAAGAAAGTTCTGAGGGGTCATTGCTTTAAGAGATCTATTGAATTGAAGAAAAAAAGCATAGTCTATTCCAAAATTTTTAAGTAATTTAACTTTTTCCCTCCAAGGGCAAATCCTTGGAGGTGCCACAAAATTCTCATCTTTAGCTGCAAAATACTCAGATGCATGCGGTTCTGTAAAAAAGACCAATGACGAGCTTGAGCTTTGCATAGCTTTATTTTTTACCTGATTTAGTATCGCTTGGTGTCCTAAATGTAACCCATCAAAATTTCCAATAGTTCCACTCATTGACTGGTTTGGAAACTTTTTATGAAAAGTTCCTATATTTCCTATTCCTCTAATTAAATACATTATTTAAAATCAGCTGGCCTAACGCCCAACAAAAAACTCGCTCCAAAATAAATTATTAATGAGCCAATAACAGCAGCAACTAAATGCATGAGCCTTTGAGCTTGAGTAAATAATTCAAAATCAAAATATTGATTGAAAATTGATAAAAAAGATATTAAAGCAATACTAGCTATTAACACTTTAAATGAGAAGGCGCTTAAAATTACAGAGAAAGAAATCAATCCATCCCTTCTTAATATAAGGCTTAAAATTATTACACTGACTATTGCTGAAATAGAGCTTGCAATTGCTAAACCTAGATGGCCTAAACCAAAATAAAATGCTAGTAGATAGTTCAGACATATATTTATCAATAAACTTAAAAATGCTATTAACATAGGAGTTTTGGTATTTTGCCTAGAAAAAAATGCTGGAACCAATACTTTCATGGCCATAAAAAAGGGCAATCCAAATGAAAAACCTATCAAACTCAAGCTTGCCTGCTGAACGTCACTCCACAAAAAAGCCCCTCTTTGAAAAATAGTAGATAGCAATGGAGATGCAAATAAAGCCAATCCAATTAACGAAGGGATCGCTAGGAAAAAAACTAACTTAAAGGCATGCTCAAGCTGTTCAATATAAGCTTGAGTTTCTTTTTGAGCATAAGCCTTTGAAAGGCTTGGCAAAAGAACAGTCCCAATAGCGATGGCAAATATTCCCATTGGGAATTGTATTAATCTATCTGAAACATATAGCCAAGTTGGACTGCCCGTAATTAACAAAGATGCAAAAATAGTATCAATTAATAAATTTATTTGAGCTATTCCTCCTGCAAGCATAGCTGGAAGAATAAGAATGAAAAAATTTTTAACGCCAGGGTTTTGAAAGTCAATTTTTGGTACAGGGATTTTTTTAATCGTTGCTAATGGCGCAATCTGAAAAAGTAATTGGAGAAATCCTGCTAGAAGTACTCCCCAAGCAAGAGCCATAACGGGTATATCTATTTTTGGAGCAACTAGCCATGCTGAACCAATTAAACTCAAATTGAAAATTAAGGGAGTTATTGCTGGAATAGAGAATTTATTATGAGAATTTTGAATGCCTGCCGCAAAAGCAACAAGAGAAATTAATGCAAGATAAGGAAACATAATCCTTAAAAGACTGATAGCTAAATCCTGTTTTTGTATATCAAAGTAAAAGCCTGGAGCAAATATCAAAATAAATATTGGTGCAAACAATAAAGCCAAAGCTGTAAATATAAAGAGTGCTGAGAGCAAAATACCAAATAAAGCATTTAAAAAATCTTGACTACCCTTTTCATCTTTGCTGCCTATATACTCGGAATAAATTGGAATAAAAGCTTGGCTAAATGCACCTTCAGCAAAGAACTTTCTAAAAACATTAGGAATTTTAAGTACAACTACAAAAATATCATGAAATATACTTGCTCCAAGGAGATTGGTTGTAAAGATATCCCTTATTAAACCAGCCACTCTTGAAATAAAGGTCCAACCACCTACCTTAATGGTCGAGAAAAAATTTAGATGAGAAGCAGTTTTGTCGGTCACTTAATTTGAAGATGTGTCTTTTTCAAAATCTATAGCAGCAGAATTGACGCAATACCTCAAACCAGTAGGCTGCGGGCCATCTGTAAAAACATGGCCAAGATGCGCATCACACTTTGAACATCTAATCTCTGTTCTAACTCTTGAAAGGGAATGATCCTCTAATTCATTAATTTTTTTGTTATTTGCAGCTTCATAAAAACTAGGCCAGCCACAGCCTGCATCAAATTTTGTTTCAGATTTAAAAAGTGTTTCGCCACAGCAAATACAAGTGTAAACCCCATCATCAACGTGATCCCAATACTGACCTGTGAAAGGTCGCTCTGTCCCACTTTCCTGAGTTACATAATAAGACTCAGGTGAAAGTTCATTTCGCAGTTGCTCTTTCGATTTCTTAGACATATGTTTGAGTAGTATTTCTTTTACTATAAGTATAATCCATACAAGAGTTTTCTAAACTATGATTTAATTTCCCAATTTCTTACCCAATATATAAATATCGTATCTATAAGGGCTATCAAAACCTTGATGACGTATTTTGCTATTGAGATGGCAAAAGCTTGGGTAAATGTTAAATCTGTAGCAAGAACCCAGGTAAATTGATATATAAGGGTATCTATTAGTTGGGATGCCATGGTAGAAAGATTATTTCTAAGCCATAGTTTTTTTCCATTCGTTAGGTTCTTTAGGTAATGAAAAAACCATACATCAAATCTTTGACTCACAAGATATGCCGTAAGAGAGCCAATAATAAAAATAGGCGAATAAAACGCAAGAACAGAAATTGCCTCATGGACCTCTGCGGCCGATCCAGTTAAGTCAGAAGGTAGAAACTTGGTACTCAGCACTAAGGTCAGCATGACTGCTATGTTTGCAACAAATCCAAGCATGACTGCTCTATTAGCTTCATCTTTCCCAAATTTCTCATTTAAAAGATCTGTGGCAAAGTAAATACCTGAGTATAGAATTGCGCCCATACTGACATTGAACTGCATTCCAAATAGGGTTAATTCACTTACTTTTCCCCCTTGCAGGTTTCCTAGGACTATTCCAAGGATTACAGCGCAATACAAACCATACTTACCAAAGAACCTAAATAGAAAAATAGCAAGTGATAAATCGTAAAAAACAACCAATAACCATAAAGTTTCTTGATTTAAATTGGTAAGTAGGCTGTCCATTTGGGAATCATTATTACATAGAAATTTATATTATTAGGTTACATTAATGGATTACGAAAGTTAGAATTATGAGTTCAATAAATATATAAAGAGAGACATATGAGTGAATTGGGTTTTTATAGATTTGCGAATTCACACCCAGATGAAATTGCTATAGTCGAACCGTCAGAAAAGATTTGGACGAGAGGTGAGCTGCTTGCAAAAACTAATCAATTAACTCACGCATTGAGAGAGTTTGGGGTTAAGAGTGGTGACGTGGTGGCAACTGTATTACCTAACTCAGTTGAATACTACATAGCTTATTTGGCTTGTGCGCAATCCGGTTTTTATATGGTTCCTATTAATTGGCATCTAGCTGGACCAGAGATTGCATATATTCTTGAAGATTCAGGAGCTAAAGCATTCATAGCCTCTGGTGAAGTGCCTGCCATGGAAGAGGCTTGTCAAAAAGCAGTTTCAGCTATTAATTTTCCAGAGAAAGGGTGCATAAGTACAACTCCAATGAGTGGCTTTACTCATTTAGATGAATTTATAAGCTCTCAACCAATTGCCAACCCAGAAGGAAGAACTGCGGGTCAAGTTATGAACTATACATCTGGAACAACTGGAAAGCCTAAAGGCGTAAAACGTGCATTAATTCCTGGAGATCCTGATGACGTTTTAAGTATGTTTGCAATGATACTTAGCTTCTTTGAAATTCAACCGCAAGAAAATAATGTTCACATCGTTGGGTCACCTTTGTATCACACTGCAGTCTTAGTTCACTCTTCAGCAGCATTACATTATGGGCATTCTGTCGTGTTGATGGAAAAATTTGATGCGGAGCAGATGCTTTACCTAATTGATAAATACAAAGTTACAACAAGTCATATGGTTCCCACTCAATTTCATAGATTGTTGCAGCTTCCCGATGAAATCAAAGCAAAATATGATTGCTCATCAACTCGGGCCATGATACATGCTGCAGCACCCTGCCCAATTCATACCAAGCAAGCAATGATTGAATGGTGGGGAAATTCCATATGGGAATATTATGCTGCTACAGAAGGAGGCGGAACAGTTGTCGATGCTAGCTCATGGTCTAAGTTTCCAGGAACGGTTGGTAAGGCATGGCCAGGCGCTGAAATAAAAATCATTAACGATGATGAGACTGAGGCTAAACCTGATAATCAAGGCACAGTCTTTATGAAGCTTGGTGAAGCAACAAAATTTGAGTACAAAGGCGATCAAGCTAAAACAAAAAAAGAAAGGCTGGTTTTTGATGATCAGGTTTATTTTACTGTTGGGGACATAGGGTATTTAAATGATGAAGGGTATTTATTTTTATGTGACAGGAAGATAGATATGATTATCTCAGGTGGAGCCAACATATACCCAGCTGAGATTGAGAGTGCATTTCTAATGCACCCTGCCATTGCAGATGTTGCTGTATTTGGAATTCCCAATGAAGAATGGGGAGAAGAAGTTAAAGCAGTGATAGAACTGAATAAAAATTATCATTCCTCTGATGAATTGCTTGCTGAATTAATGAAGTTTGCTCAGGAAAATCTTGCAAAAATGAAATTACCCAGAAGCATAGATTTTATTGAAAAACTGCCTAGAGATGAAAATGGCAAGTTATATAAAAGAAGGTTGAGGGATCCCTATTGGGAAAATCATTCTGCTAAAGTCTAATGGAATTTAATGCTGCTGACATATTTGAGGGGGTTGTAGATAGGATTCCAGATAGAGAAGCAGTTGTTCTAGGATCTACTCGTTTAACTTATCAGGAATTAGACGCAAGAACAAATAAAGCAGCAAATGCCTTAAAAAAACTTGGGATAAAAAAGGGTAGTCATATAGGAATTTATGCTTTTAACTGTATAGAGTGGTTAGAGGTGATGCTTGGGGCATATAAATTATGCGCTATTCCGATAAATATAAACTACAGATATGTCGAAGAGGAGCTGAAGTATCTGATTGATAATGCTGATATGGAAGCTGTGTTTTATCACAAACAGTTTGGTGCAAAGCTCAATAATATTAAAAATGATCTTCCTGTATTAAAGGATTTTATTTGTATTAATGATAGTTCAGACGCTGATGATGTCATTGAAGGCAGTTATGATTTTGAAGCTCTTATTTTAGATGAAGACGATTCTAGACTAAGTGTTGAAAGATCAGGGGATGACAAATATATACTATATACAGGCGGTACTACTGGGATGCCAAAGGGAGTGGTGTGGCGCATGGAAGATGTCTTAATGACACTCGGTGGAGGCATAGATGCGGTAACGGGAGAAAAATATCCTACACCCGAAGCTTTTGCAGATAAATGCTTGCAAGACCAAACAACTGCTCTCGCATTAGCTCCATTAATGCATGGTGCCGCTCAATGGCAATCATTTAATGCTTTCTTTTCAGGATGGAAATTTATAATTAATGATCAAATTTCATTTGATGCGGATTATATTTGGGAAATTATTGCTAAAGAAAAAGTAATGAACCTAACTATCACAGGTGATGCCATGGGAAGGCCTCTTTGTGATGCGCTCCCCTCTGCACTGGAGAAAGGTTTAGACCTATCCTCATTATTTGTTTTAGCAAGCACCGCGTCTGTTTTCAGTGCCTCTATCAAAGATACTATCCTAGAATATTTACCTAATCTTTTCCTAATAGATGCTGTTGGGTCCTCTGAAACTGGAGCAACCGGCGTGAATATACATACAAAAGATGGAAAATTAAAAGACTCTGGCGGGGGCCCAAAATTTACAAAACCTAATTTTAGTGAAATTTTAAACCTTGATACTTTAGAAGTTATTCAGCCTAGTGATACAGAAACAATTGGATATTTAGCAAGAAAAGGTCATGTGCCTGTTGCTTATTACAAAGATATAGAAAAATCTGAAAAAACATTTATTGAAGTAAATGGAGAAAGGTATTCGATACCAGGAGATATGGCTAAATATGAGGAAGATGGTCAAATGACTTTGCTAGGTAGGGGGAGTGTTTCAATTAATTCTGGTGGAGAGAAAATATTTCCAGAGGAAGTTGAAATGGCTCTTAAGGCTCATCCAAATATCTTTGATTGTCTTGTTGTTGGCGTGAAGGATAAAACATGGGGGCAAAAAGTAGTAGCTGTGATTCAAAGAAGAGAAATGGTCGATCTGTCTATTGAGGAAATAAAAGAAAGCGCCTCAAAATATATAGCCAGTTACAAGATGCCGAAAGAAATAGTGTTTTCTGATTTAATCGAAAGAGCTCCATCAGGTAAACCAAATTATCAATGGGCTCAAAACCTTGCAAACTCAAAACTAAAGATAGAATAAATATGAGAATAGAAACTTACATACCTGGTTTGTCAAAAAATACTATCGAGATAGTCAAACATGCAGAATCTCTTGGGTATGATGCGCTCGTTTCCGGAGAGCTAAATAATGAACCTTTCCTTCCTGTTCTACTTGGATTAGAGCATTCCAAAAAAATGATTGTTAGGACTGGATTAGCTATAGCTTTTCCAAGGAGCCCTATGACAGTTGCAAACATGGGTTGGGACTTGCAATCATTCAGTGATGGTCGTTTTCAACTTGGCTTAGGAACGCAAGTTAAAGGACATAATGAAAGAAGGTTCAGTGTACCTTGGTCACCACCAGCACCAAGAATGCGCGAATATATTCTTGCCGTCAAAGCCATTTGGAATACATGGAAAACTGGAGAAAAATTGGACTTTCAAGGCGAGCACTATACTCATACCCTTATGACTCCAATGTTCACTCCTCCACCCATGGATTGCGATGTACCTCCAATTTATGTTTCCGGTCTTGGACCTGGAATGGCAAGAATTGCTGGTGAAGTAGCTGACGGATTATTACTTCATCCAATGTGCTCTCCAAAATATATTAATGATATTATTTTGCCAGCTGTAATTGAGGGCGCAAAAAAGTCAAATAGAGATCCCAAAGAATGTGAATTACTTTGGGGTGGATTCATTGCAACCGGAGAAACAGAGGAGGATCTTAAAACAGCTAAAAGAAATGTCGCTGCAAGGATCAGTTTTTATGCTTCAACCAGAACCTATAGGCCAGCTCTTGATTTTCATGGCTGGGGAGATATCAATGAAGCTTTGCATAAATTATCTGTGGAAGGAAAATGGGAAGAAATGTTTGCTTTAGTCACGGATGAGATGGTTGAAACTTTAGGGTTCTGTGGTACTGGTGAAGAAGTGGCTAACAGCTTAAAAGATGATCTTGGTCCTATTTGCAGTGCAGCAATGTGGAATGAAGTCGAGCATTTAGGCGCTGATCATTCAAAGGATGAACATGTTAGTCATTTAATTCAAATTGCAAAAGGATAAATGATTCCTATAAAACCTCATGCGTATGCTGAGCTTCCTCAGGACTTTTATAATCTACAAAATTGGCAGGGCTTTATTAATCCCCTGCTCGTTATTGAAAATGCTGAATTGAAAAAAGATTTAGGTCTCGAAAATATTAACACGCAAAAACTGTTAGATATTTTTAATGGTTCATTATCAATTGGAAATCTAAAACCCCTATCGATGGCATATTCTGGCCATCAGTTTGGGCAATATGTAGAACAATTAGGTGATGGTAGAGGATTATTGTTTGGGCAGATAGATTCATCAGAAGGCTTGGTTGATATTCATCTTAAAGGTGCTGGCAAAACTCCCTACTCTAGATTTGGAGATGGTCGAGCTGTTTTAAGATCTGTAATTAGAGAGTATTTATGTGGGGAGGTAATGCATGCTTTATCAATTCCAACCTCAAGAGCATTAATGATTATTGGCAGTGATGAAATAGTCATCAGGGAAAAAAGCGAAACAGCAGCAATGCTAGCTAGAACAGCCAAAACACATATCAGATTTGGCAATTTTGAATATTTTCATTACAACAATAAGCCAGAGTACGTTAAAGTTCTAACTGACTTTTGTATTGATAACTATCCTGCTTACTTTTCAAAATCTCAAAATAAATACGAGGAATTTTTTAGGTCAGTTGTTGAGCAAACAGCATGCATGATAGCTCTATGGCAAGCTAATGGCTTTAGCCATGGTGTTATGAATACTGACAATATGAGTATTTTAGGAGAGACATTTGATTATGGTCCATATGGTTTTATGGAAGACTACCTTCCAAGTTATGTCTGCAATCACTCTGATCATCAGGGAAGATATGCATTTAAGAACCAACCATATATAGGATTATGGAACTGTTCTGCTCTTGGCCATGCATTATCTTCACTAATTTCTGAGGAAACCCAAGATGAGATTTTGAAAACATATGAATTAATTTTTAAAAATAAGCTAGCTGAGTTGTACAGAAAAAAACTTGGGTTTACCAAATCACATAATGAGGATGCTCAATTAATTCAAGGTTTATTAGATATCATGGAATCTGAAAAACTAGATTATACAAACACATTTAGAAATCTTTCTCAGGCTGTAACATCAGTTAAAACAAATGAATTAAATTCAAATGTTAGTATGTCTTGGATAAAATCCTATCAAGAACGTCATAACAAAGAATCTATACCTATTGCTAAAAAAATATTGCTCATGAATGCAAATAATCCGAAATATATTCTAAGAAATTATATGGCCCAAGAAGTTATAGAAGCGGCTGAAAGTTCAGATTTCTCTGCGCTTGAAACATTGATTGAGGTTATCACTTCTCCTTATGATGAGTTAGAGCAATATGAACATTTTGCTAATAGATCGCCGAATTGGGCAAAAAATTTAGAGATTTCCTGCTCTTCTTAATTCATCAAAAAACTTAAGATCTATATCTTTGTCTAATTTGCTCATGCCCCTAAATGAATAGCAATTAAAATCATGTCGCGGTGGATGATTTGTCCTTAGGGATCTAAAACCCTTTTCTAAATCTTTGCTTGATAACGCTTTGAACGTATCTGAAATTAATTTTAAGTCAAGCTCTTTATGAAAAAGTGTAGCTGGGAATGACATTCTACTAATATCTGTAATTATATTTTGAAGCTCATATGGCCAGTCTGGTGACATCAAAGGTTTGATCGATTTTAGTTTTAGGCAATTAAAGGCTTTTGCACATTCCTCAGCAATAATTTTTGCTCCATTTAGCTTTCCATCTATGCTGTATCCTGCGATATGAGGTGTTGCAATATAGGATTTTTTTATTATTTCTAGACTTGGGTTAGGTTCATTAACCCAAACATCAGAAATATAAATTAGGTCATTTGCTTTAAACAGAAAAGCTTCGGATATGATCTCTCCTCTTGAGGTGTTAATGAGAATTTTATTTGAAAATTTCTGAATATGAGATTCGTTAATTAAATTAAATGTTGGATGTTTATCTGCCTCTGTCAGGGGGGCATGAATAGTTATTAAATCGCATTCAAGAATGCTATCTAAATTTACTAATTCAGAATGTGATAGAAATGGGTCGCATGCATAAACTTCAAAGTTTAAAGCCTTAAGAATTTTATATAACCCTCTTCCAATATTGCCATAACCCACTATTCCAATGCTTTGGCTAGTATTGAAAAGACCATCTTTTATCAACTCTCCAATTGCAGCCATTACATAATGAATGACACTAAAAGCATTGCATCCAGGTGCATGAGACCAAGAAATATTTTGAGCATCTAAATAATTTATATCTAAGTGATTAATTCCTGCAGTTGCAGAACCAACATAGCGAATCCTTGTATCCGCACATATTCCCTCATCAATAAAAAGAGTTGAGCGTACTAACAAGGCATCAATATTTATAAAATCACTAGAGGAAACAATACTTGAATCAAATGACTTAAATGAATAATCATCATCAAAAAACTCAGCCAATTTGTTTTCAATTTCAGGAATCTGCGAATCTGCAGCTATGTTGATCAATGGGATTTATCTCTAAAGATCATGCTTTTTATCCAGCCTAAGAAAGAATTCTGACCAAGGGTATATCGGTCAAGCAAGTCAAAGTCTTTTGCAAGCTTAGCTGGGTTGTGAAAAAAATCTTCACGGGTTATAAATTCATTTTCATTTATATCTCTTATAAATACAGCAGGGTTTCCAGCGTAAATAGTATTTTTAGGAATATCTTTTGTTACAACTGACCTTGCTCCAATAATACTATTTGCTCCAATTTTTACTCCTTTGCAAATCATCGCATCCTCACCTATCCAAACATTTTCTTCCAATACTACTGGCCTAGGATCTCCAACCACCTTTGTTCTATCGTAAATACCATGCCAATCTGCATCTGTGATACATGCGCCATGACCAAACATGCATGAATCTCCAATAGAAATACTCTCAGCGGCCATAATTCTGACCCCTGGTGAAATTAAAACATAATTTCCTATATCAACTTTTCCATTCCAGTCTCCGGTATCCCAGCTAGTAATTTGAATATAATCATCTGGTGCAGAGATAAATGTTGGAAAATTTCCAACTGAAATATTAGAACCAAATAATTTTACATACCTCGGTTTAAAAAATACTGGTCCTTTCCCTAGAGATTTAAATTGGGGACGAATAAATCTGTTGACATATCTAATGGTCAACTTTGAGGTTACCTTTTTAAGCCAATATGGGCGACTGTCTTTCCTAATTTCTTCTCTCCATTTTATTTCAGTCCTTGTATGATAAAGTACCGAGAAATTTCTGGGCTTATTTTTTTGAAAAACTTAATTAAAGAATTAAAGCAATTACTCAAAATTGGAATTCCAATATATGGATCTCAAATCTCATATATGGGTATGGGAGTAACAGACACTATTGTTGCAGGTCGAGCAAGTGCGCTAGATCTATCTGGATTAGCTATCGGGAATGCTCTTTCTATGCCCTTTTATTTTCTTCTGGGGGGTTGTTTGTTCGCAGTAACTCCAATAGTTGCACAATTATTTGGAGCAAAGAAATATGAGGAAATTGGACAAAAAGTAAGGGAAATTCTTTGGGTTGCATTAGTCTTGGGTTTCATCGGTTTCATTCTTTATAGAAATTTAAGTATTTTTATTCCTTTTTTTGATATTGAAGAAAATATTGCTCAAATTTCAGATGGATACTTAAAAGCAATGTCATTCGGCTTTATTGCTAATATGCTTTTCACTTGTCTGCGTTGCTATAGCGAGGGCATGGGCCTCACTCTTCCAGTTTTTTGGGTTGCTTTTATTGGCATGTTATTAAATATTCCGCTTGATATCATTTTTGTATATGGATATTTTGGAATACCTCCTATGGGTGGGGTTGGATGTGGAATTGCAACATCGATTAATATCATTATTGGTTTGCTTGTTTTGATGCTAGTGATTCTAAAAAAGAAAGAATATGGGCCCACTAAATTATTCTCAAAATTTTCTGGTCCCAACACTGAAACTACTAGGGAAGCTTTAAAACTTGGGGTGCCAATTGGATTTGGGGTATTTGTAGAATTAAGTATGTTTTCAGGCGCAGCTTTGATACTAGGCTCGCTTGGCGCAACAGTAATAAGCGCTCATACAGTAGCAATAAATATTGCTAGTGTTTTCTTTATTTTGCCTTTGTCTTTCGGGCTAGCCGCAGCAACAAGAATAGGCAATCTTGTAGGAGAAAAAAATCTTCTACAAGCAAAGTACGCCTCTCATGTAGCAGTTTTAATATGCTTAATTGGTGCAATAGTAAATACAATAATAATTCTTGCCTTTAGGGAGGCTCTTGTTTCTTTGTATACTGCCGATGTTGCAGTTATGGCTATCGCAATAAATCTCCTGCTCTTTGCTGCAATCTTTCAAATTCCTGATGGGATGCAAATGGGGGCCTTGGGAAGTCTTAGGGGTTACAAAGACACATTTGCCCCAATGCTGATGCTAATTTTAACTTACTGGTTTATTGCTTTGCCGGGCGGATATTATCTTACTTACCATGGGATATCGAGTAATTCTCTGGGTCCAGCGGGGATTTGGATTGGAATGATTACTGGTCTAGCAGCCTTTGCATGTCTAATTATTCCTAGACTAAATTATATTGCGAATAAATTTATTACCAAAACTAATCCAGAACTTCCTTAGCCTTTTTGCCAATTTGAAGCAGGTTTTCTGCTATATGAACACCGCACTCCTCAAGCTTCTTAATTTTATCCGCAGCTGTCCCTTTCCCACCAGCAATGATTGCTCCTGCATGCCCCATTCTCTTGCCCGCGGGTGCAGTTTGTCCCGCAATATATGAAATTACAGGCTTAGAAATATTATTTTTGATGAACTCAGCAGCTTCCTCTTCAGCTGTTCCTCCAATTTCACCAACCATAACTATGGCTTTAGTTTGATCATCAGATTCCATCATCTTCAAAACATCAATAAATGATGTTCCGGGAATTGGATCTCCCCCAATACCAACGCATGTGCTCTGGCCAAGACCAAGATCACTAGTTTGCTTCACGGCCTCGTAAGTCAACGTGCCAGATCTTGAAATGATACCTACTGAACCCTCCAAGTGAATGCTGCCTGGCATTATTCCTAACTTGGCCTCACCCGGAGTGATTATTCCAGGACAGTTAGGACCGATCAAAGTAATGCCCAGCTCATCAACCCTCTTTTTTACAATCAGCATGTCTAAAGTAGGCACTCCCTCTGTAATGCATATTATCAATTTAATTCCAGCATCAGCAGCCTCTAAAATAGAATCTTTACAAAATTTAGCTGGAACAAAAATGATTGAAGCATTTGGCTGAACTGCTTCAACAGCTTCATGTACTGAATTAAAAACAGGCACACTAAGATGGGTTTGCCCTCCTTTGCCTGGGGTGACTCCACCAACAATATTTGTTCCATATTCAATAGACTGCTCTGAATGTAAAGTAGCTTGAGAGCCAGTGAAACCTTGAACTAAAAGACGTGTATTTTTATCTACCAATATGCTCATTTACTTAACTCCACAGCTTTTTTAGCTGCATCTTCAAGGTTATTTAAACTAACAATTTCTGCTGAAGATTTAGCAAGAATATTGCTTCCAATATCTGCATTATTTCCTTCTAATCTAACAACCACTGGAATAGAAACGCCCACCTCCTTGATTGCTGCCAGGATACCCTCTGCTATAAGATCACATCGAACAATTCCACCAAAAATATTTACCAGCACTACCCTTACTTCTGGATCAGCCAATATTAATTTAAAGGCTTTAGACACTCTGTCTTGTGTAGCTGTTCCGCCAACATCAAGAAAATTAGCTGGTGATCCATCAAAATATTTAATTGTATCCATTGTTCCCATAGCTAAACCAGCGCCGTTAACCATGCAACCAATATTTCCATCTAGAGATACGTAACTTAAGTCGTTCAATGCTGCTTCTGATTCACGGGGATCTTCTTGAGATGGATCATGCATAGCCTGAATTTCTGGTTGTCGGTATATCGCATTTGAATCAATATTAATTTTTGCATCTAAGCAGTGAAGTTTTCCACCTTGAGTAATAACCAATGGATTGATCTCAAGCAAACTAAGATCATGGGTTACAAATAAATCTGTTAATTGTGGAAGCATTTTTGAAAATTGCTTTGATTGCTCACCATCGAGGCCCAAAACTTTTGATATTTTCCTTGATTGAAAATCCATAGGTCCTGTTAGAGGATCAATAGGCTCGTAAATAATTTTTTCCGGTGTATTTTCAGCAACCTCTTCAATGTTTACTCCGCCCTCACTAGAGCCAATAAAAACTATTCTTTGTGTTCCTCTATCTACAACAGCACTTAGGTATAGTTCTTTTGCAATGTCAGTGCATTCTTCAACTAAAATTGAATTTACAAGTTGGCCATTGGAGTCTGTTTGATATGTAATAAGTCTTTTACCCAGCCAATGATTAGCAAATTCTACTGCCTCTTCAGGCGTGCTTACAAGCTTGACACCTCCAGCTTTACCTCTTCCGCCAGCATGCACTTGTGCCTTCACAACCCACTTATTACCACCTATATCTCTGCATGCATTTACAGCATCATCTGCTGAGGCAATGACCGTATTTTTTGAAACAGGTAATCCAAACTTTGAAAAAAGCTCTTTTCCTTGATACTCATGAAGATTCATTTTTTTCTATTTCCTATATGTATTGCTTGTCCATTTACCGCCATTGCTGCCTCATGAAGCGCCTCGGAGACTGTTGGATGGCTAAAAATAGTTAATCCAAGATCTTCTGCACTGGCTCCAAACTCCATTGCAACAACTCCTTGCTGAACAATATCTGCAGCTGATGGTCCGAATGCATGAACGCCAAGTATTGTATCTGTTTTTTTATCAGCTATAACCTTAATAGATCCTGTGCTCTCTCCGGAAGCTAATGCTCTTCCACTTGCAGCAAAAGGAAATGAGCCTGTTTTAAATTCTATATTTGCATGTGTAAGATCCTCCTCAGTCTGTCCAACCCATGCAACTTCAGGATGCGTGTATATAACGGAAGGAACTAAGTTATAAGCCATCTCTGCGTGCTTTCCAGCAATCCTCTCAACAACCATGATACCTTCCTCAGAAGCCTTATGAGCTAGCATTGGACCTCTAACAACATCTCCAATTGCCCAAATATTTTTAACATTAGTCTCACAAAAATCATTAACTGGAATCAAACCTTTTTCATCAACAGATATGCCACAATTTTGATCAAGTAGATTGTCTGTATTTGGTTTTCTTCCAACAGCAACAATTAATTTATCAAATGTTACTTCAGAAACATTGTCATCATGTTCATAGGTCACAGAGACAGCTTTGTTGTTCGATATTGCAGAAGTTACTTTGCATCCTAAATTAATATTTAATCCCTGCTGGTTAAATTCCTTAAACACATCCTTGGCAATTCTTTTATCTGCCATAGGTAAAAACTCATCCAAAGCTTCTAGCACGGTAACTTCAGAACCCAATCTTGACCAAACACTTCCGAGCTCTAATCCAATTACTCCTGCACCTATAATTCCTAATTTTTTTGGAACCGATTCAAATTCTAGAGCTCCAGTGCTATCAACAATATCCTTGTGATTGATCTCTGCTACTGGAATATTAATTGGGGAGGAGCCTGAAGCTATAACTATGTTCTTCGTTTCAAGAACTTCCGAATTATCGCTAGAAGTTACCTCAACATGATTAGAATCTATTATTTTTGCATGACCAAATACTTGAGTAACTTTATTTGCTTTAAAAAGACCTGAAATACCAGTGGTTAATTGAGTGACAATTTTATTTTTTCTATCCATCATTTTTGAAATGTCTAGCTTTGGCTTGCTAACAGATATACCGTGATCAGAAAAATGATTAATAGCATCTGAGTATCTATGCGATGAATCGAGCAATGCTTTAGAAGGAATGCATCCAACATTTAAGCATGTGCCGCCTAATTGTGTGCTTCCATCAGCAGTAGAAGATTTTTCAATGCAGGCTGTTTTTAATCCTAGTTGCGAAGCTCGGATAGCTGCAACGTAACCTGCTGGACCACTTCCAATTACAATAACGTCATACATTTTTATGCCTCATAAGTTTAAAAGGAGTTTTTCTGGAGACTCTAATTGATCTTTTATAGCAATCAAAAATGCTACAGCCTCCTTTCCATCTAGAAGGCGATGATCATAACTAAGAGCAAGATACATCATAGGCCTTATAACTATTTCACCATCTATAACAACTGGTCTATCTTGAATGGTGTGCATTCCTAGAATAGCAGTCTGCGGAGCATTTAAAATTGGGGTAGATAACAAGGATCCAAAAACACCTCCATTTGAGATAGTAAAAGTACCGCCCTGCATTTCAGCAATTGAAAGCTTTCCATTCTTGGCTTTATCTGAATAATCTAAAATTGATTTTTCAACATCTGCTAATCTCAAATTATCAGCATCTCTAATTACTGGAACAACCAATCCTCTTTCAGTTGAGACCGCTACACCTACATCCTGATAGCCATGATAAACAATATCGCTTCCATCAATAGAAGCATTCACCACTGGAAACTTTTTTAGAGCCTGAACTGCTGCTAAGACAAAAAATCCCATGAATCCAAGCTTTACCCCATGCTCTGCAAAAAAATCTTCGCCATATTTTACTCTTAGATCTTTAATTGGCTTTAAATCTACCTCATTGAATGTTGTCAGCATAGCGGTTTCTTGCTTAACGGTTAACAATCTATTGGCTATAGTTGAGCGTAACCGTGACATTGGCACCCTTTCTTCAAATCTATCCATTGAGGTTAATGCAGGAGTTGAAGTTTTAGCAGAACTCTGGGTGTTGCTGTCCGATGCTATTTCTTCATTCTTAGGTGAAGATTCCTCAAGGTAATTAACCACATCTGCTTTAGTAATTCTCCCATCTTTTCCTGATCCATCAATAGCATTAACATCAAGGTCATGCTCTTTCAATAATTTTTTAACCGCAGGTCCATTCTCTTTTGATTCAGAGTCCTCCAAATTATTTTTATCAGATTTTTGTTGCTCGCTTGAGCTAGAATTTTTTTCTGGAGCTGATATTTCTTTACTATCAAGCTGTTTTCCTTTTTCAAATTCTGCTATTAACTCAGCGCTTAAAACTACCTCACCTGCTGGTTTCAAAACTTTGGAAATGACGCCATCAAATGGGGCAACGACTTCTAATACAACTTTATCTGTTTCAATTTCTGCTATAACTTCATCTTGCTTAACAGATTCACCTTCTTGCTTAACCCAGTTTGCAATGGTTCCGTCTGCTACAGACTCTGGGAATGTTGGGGACTTTATTTCTATTGACATAATTATTTCTCTAGGATTTTAAAGCTTCAATAACCAAAGCTTCTTGTTGTTGAATGTGTAATTTGTTTAAACCAACTGCTGGTGCTGCTGATGCCTTTCTGCTAATTAATTCTATTTGAGCAGAATTAATTCTGTCTAAAACTATTTGCAATCTATGACGATGACTAAACCATGCTCCTTGATTACTAGGTTCTTCCTGACACCAGATAAATTTTACTGCGTTCTTGTATGGCTTGATAATCTTTTCAAGGGTGTCATAGGGAAATGGGTAGAGTTGCTCAATTCTAATTAAGGCAATATTTTTAATCCCAAGCTCCTCTCTTTTAGCTAAAAGATCAAAATATACCTTCCCGGAACACATTATAATTTTCTCTACCTTGCTTGAATTTTTTATAGTGTCGTCAATAACATACTGAAAAGATCCATCTGTTAAGCTCTCAATAGAAGAGACAGCTGCAGGGTTTCTCAGTAAGCTTTTTGGAGAAATCACAACCAAAGGTCGTCTCATTTTTCGTATTGTTTGAAATCTTAGTAAATGATAAATCTGCGAGGGTGTACTGGGCACACAAACCTGGATATTTTCATTTGCACACAACTGCAAAAATCTCTCAAGCCTTGCACTAGAATGCTCTGGACCCTGTCCTTCATAACCATGTGGAAGTAACATAACTAATCCAGATAGACGTTCCCATTTATGCTCAGCAGAAACAATAAATTGATCTATGACTACTTGGGCACCATTTACAAAATCTCCAAATTGAGCCTCCCAAATAACTAACCCTGATGGCCTTGTAGCAGAATATCCATACTCAAATCCAAGAACCGCCTCTTCAGATAAAAGAGAATCATATATATCAAGCGTTGTGTTCGAGTTTTCTGCAATTTTTACCAAAGGCATATGTCCTTTTCCATCTTCCTGATTTAAAACAACAGCATGACGATGAGAAAATGTCCCTCTTCTAATATCCTGACCAGAAAATCTAATAGGATATCCTTGATCTAAAAGTGTTGCGTATGCCATATTTTCAGCAAAGCCCCAGTTCACCGGTATGTTTCCATCAGCCATCTCTCGTCTATCAGTATAAATTTTTTCGACTTGCCGCTGAAGAACATAATTTGAGGGCGGGGTAAATGCCTCATGAGCAAGAATATGAAATCTGTCCTTATCAAACTTAGACTCAATTTTTACATCTCCTTTCTGATTCATATATGGAGTCCAATCAAACCACATAGCTTCATTAGGCTTTGTTGCAAGATTGTGAACAACAGAATTTCCTTTTTCGATTGCAAGCCTATAATTTTTTTCAGATTCATCACATTCAGTCTTAGATATTACTCCTGCAGAAATAAGCTTTTCTTGATATGAGCTTTTTACTGAGACTTGATTAGCAATGGTCTTATACATTATTGGTTGTGTTGAAGATGGTTCATCAGCTTCGTTATGCCCTCTTCTTCTATAGCAAAACATATCAATAACAATATCTTTTTTAAAATTATGTCTATACTCGCAAGCTAGTTTAGCTGCAAATACAACCATCTCTGGATCATCTCCATTTACATGCAGAATTGGAGCCTCAATCATTTTTGCTACATCGGTTGCGTATGGTGTAGATCGTGAATCTTCCGAATTAGAGGTTGTAAAACCAATTTGATTATTAACTATCACATGAATGGTTCCTCCGACTCCATACCCTCTGGTTTGGGACATTTGAAGTGTTTCCATTACAACTCCTTGCCCAGAAAAGGAAGCATCTCCATGAATTAAAATAGGGACAACTAATTTTTTTTGCTGGTCCTTCAGTCTGTCTTGCCTGCCTCTAACTGATCCAAGGACTACAGGATCTACTATTTCTAAGTGAGATGGATTGTTCGCTAGTGAAACATGCACCTCTCCATTTGGAGTTAAAATATTTGTTGAAGAGCCTAGATGATATTTCACATCTCCAGTACTTGCGCCCTCTAGCTCATAATCTTCTTCAAATTCAGTAAATAATTCTTTGGGAGATTTCCCTAAAACATTAACTAATAAATTAAGTCTGCCTCTATGCGCCATTCCAAAACAAATTTGCTCTGCACCAAAAATGCCACAATTCTGTATCAAGCTATCGACTAGTGGAATAAGAGACTCAGCTCCATCAATACCGAACCTCTTCATGCCTGGATATCTAGAAGCTAAGAATTTAGCAAGACCCTCAGCTGAGCTTAAGCGTTTTAAAATATATTTTTGCTCATCAGGATTAAAATTTAATTTTCCTAAATTTGGTTCTAACCTCTTTTGAAACCATTCTCTTTCAGATAATGATGAAATGTAGTTGTACTCAATCCCAAGAGTTCCACAATATATTGCTTCCAGGGCTTGTATGATTTCAGATAAAGACGTTGATTTTTTTTCTATTTTTAGTGTGTCTGTATTGAAAACCTCTGAAAGATCAGAGCTGTTAAGATCATGATAACTCAGCTCCAAATCATCGCAATGGCGAGTTGGTTTCAAGCCAAGTGGATCTAACATAGCCTTATAATGACCCCTATTTCTATAGGCTTGAATCAATTGAATAACTTTAACTTGCTTAGAATTAGAAATATTGTCTGAAGGTTGTGCATTGATAGGAGGATTGATCTCTTCTTCTTTTAGCCTCTCAACAATCTCTTGGTGGGATACTTCATGCTGCTCATCGCTGACACTAGGCAATGAGTCAAAATATATTTTCCAATCATCAGGAACTGTTGAAGGATCCTTTAAATACAATTCATATAAAGATTCTAGGTATGAGCTTTGGGCACCCGCAGCGTGTGAAGTTGACCAAAATGTCTCCATATTATTCATTTTCGAATTCAGCTAACTGCATCAGAGGCAATAATATTTTGTTTATTCTTTCCTGAAAGTAACATTGACTTGATTTCACCTATTGCTTCATTTGGGTTGAGTCCTTTTGGGCAGACACTGACACAATTCATAATGCCATGACATCTGTAAACACTGAAAGGATCAGATAAATCTTGAAGCCTCTCTGCAGTTTTAGTATCTCTTGAGTCAGCAATAAATCGGTAAGCTTGAAGTAACGCTGCAGGTCCAACAAATTTATCTGGATTCCACCAAAAGGATGGGCAGCTTGTTGAACAACATGCACACAAAATACATTCGTATAGACCATCTAATTTATCTCTATCTTCTGGTGACTGAAGTCTTTCTCCAATATCTACAGGAGTATCATTTTGAAGAAACGGCTTAATTTTTTCATATTGAGCATAGAATTCAGTCATATCAACAACTAAGTCTCTTACAACTGGAAGACCAGGTAATGGGCGAAGATCTAACTTATTTTTTTTAATTACTGTAGATAAGGGAGTAATGCATGCCAAGCCATTTTTTCCATTAATATTCATGCCATCGGAGCCACAAACTCCCTCTCTGCAGGATCTTCTATAGGAAATAGTAGGGTCCTTTTCCTTAAGTTGGTTGAGGAGCTCCAATACCATAATATCTCTTTTAGGTTTTTCAAACTTAAAAGTCTGCATATAGGGGAAGCTATCTTTTTCTGGGTTATATCTATAAATGTTGACGCTAATCATGATTAATTATTAGTAGGTTCTTACTTTTGGAGGAAAAGCCTCGACTTGAGATGGCTCAAAATTTACATGTCTTTTGCCTAAAACTTTTGTGGTTGGATCATATAGTGAGTGACATAACCAGTTCTCATCATCTCTGTCAGGATAATCTTCTCTGGCATGAGCTCCTCTGCTTTCAGTTCTTTGAAGAGATGAAATGGCTGTAGCCTCAGCAACCTCAAATAAGTTTTGTAATTCTATAGCTTCAACTCTATTGGTATTAAAAGCAGCACTTTTATCTTTTAAGTGAAGATTCTCTATTTTTTCTCTAATTTCTTCTAATGCTGAGACACCTTTGTCCATGTAGTCTCCTCGTCTAAAAACACCAAAATAATTCTGCATGACTTCCTGAAGTTCTTTTTTTACTGCTGAAACCTCATATCCTGCTGAAGACTCATTGAGTTTATTTAGATTATGAAGCGCTAATTCAATATCATCTTTATCAGAATCTGCAACACCACCGCCTGATTTTAAGGCTTCATTAATGTGCAGTCCTGCCGCTCTGCCAAATACAACTAAATCTAGTAATGAATTGCCTCCGAGTCTATTTGCACCATGCACTGAGACACATGCAGCTTCACCAACTGAAAATAAACCTGGAATATAATCATCATCTGAACTACTAAGTTTGAACGCTTGACCATGAATATTTGTTGGTGTACCTCCCATCATATAATGACATGTTGGGACTACTGGAATTGGTTCGTAAACTGGGTCCACTGCAGCAAAAGTCCTGGATAGTTCACAAATTCCAGGAAGTTTTGCATTCAAGACGTCCGCACCTAAATGATCAAGCTTTAAAAACACATGGTCTTTATCCTCACCGCACCCTCTTCCTTCAAGTATTTCTAAAACCATTGAACGAGCAACTACGTCCCTTCCAGCAAGATCCTTAGCATTAGGTGCATACCTTTCCATAAATCTTTCACCATCTTTATTAATAAGATAGCCGCCTTCTCCTCTGCATCCCTCGGTCACTAGAGAGCCTGCTCCATATATACCCGTAGGATGGAACTGCCACATCTCCATGTCTTGTGCAGGAATTCCAGCCCTCAAAGACATCCCAAGACCGTCTCCAGTATTAATAAGAGCATTTGTAGTTGAAGCATAGATTCTTCCTGCGCCTCCAGTTGCCAAAACTGTTGCTTGAGCTTTAAGGTAAGCTACTTCACCTGATTCAATTGAAAATGCAACTACTCCCGTAACTTCTTTGAATTTATTTAGCACTAAATCTACAGCGAACCATTCGTTTAAGAAATTAGAGCCTTCTTTCACATTGTTTTGATAAAGTGTATGAAGCAAGGCATGTCCAGTTCTATCAGCAGCTGCGCATGTTCTTGCAGCTTGGCCGCCTTTTCCAAAATCTTTAGATTGACCTCCAAATGGTCTTTGATAAATTCTCCCATTTTCAGTTCTAGAAAAGGGCAACCCCATATGCTCAAGCTCAAAGACAGCTTTTGGACCCTGCGAGCACATATACTCAATTGCGTCTTGGTCACCTATATAATCGGAGCCTTTTACAGTGTCATACATATGCCAGCGCCAGTCATCTTGTGGATCAGCACTTGCAATTGCACAGGTTATTCCTCCCTGAGCAGACACAGTATGTGAGCGAGTTGGGAAAACTTTTGAAACTACCGCAGTCTTTAACCCAGACTTAGCAAGTTCCAAAGAAGTTCTCATCCCAGAGCCACCTCCACCGATAACAAGGACATCAAATTCAAGTGTTTTAATATTAGATGAATTTAGGGTGCTCAAAGTTTAACTCCAGATTGTAAGTAAGATTATTGCAAAAATTGAAAGGCCGAGAACAGAAAATAAAATTGTATATGCGCCTCTAATAGTGTCTGCATATTTTGAAAAACTCACGCTAAGAAAACCAAGAGTTCTGGAAGTAAAATAATCAGTTCCAATAGTCCATAAACCAATAAAAGCATGAATGATGGATACAGCAGCTGCCAGAGAAGTTAAAACAAGAAAATCTATTTGATTGGTGAAAGCAGTCCAAGAATTATATTCAAGTGGATTATTTACAATAAGGAATGAGGCTATCCAAATTGTATATGCTAATAAATAAGTAGCAGAATAACGCTGAACATAAAATAAAGTAGAACCAATCATGTGAACAGTCTCGTAAAAACAAATACTGACAATAAAAACCACACACAAAAAACAAGATAAGAAGATAGACGAGAAGCGCTAAGCGACTCTCCAATATGAAGATCCTGAAGTAAATGACGAACGCCAGTTAAAATATGATAAGCAAAAACTAAAAAGCTAAAAGCAACAAATGTTGATAAAAATGTTGTGTTATTTAAATAATCCTTCAAAACCATAAAATCATTATAACTTTTTGTAGAAAAATATAGAAGATACAGTGAAAGAGGAAGGGTGATAAAAAAAATGTATATTCCTGCTAAGCGGTGGGTAATAGATGAAATAGCAGATACAGGCAGCCTTATCTGAAAAAGATTGATATAGACTGGCCTTATTTTGTTGTGGTTAGTAGACATATGTTCCCTTCGTACATCTAAATTTTATAGATTGTAACAATCATTTTATTAAATGCACAATCATTTATATGTAGTGCCATTTGATTTTATGTGCGATGAAATGTCAATATCTCACTTTATGCTGAATTTATAGTATTTTAAAGATAAAAAATATGTAGTTATACTCCAAATAAATAAATTACTTATTCTTTTTTGTATATTTTACTAAGCGTTGTTTCTTTTTTATCTGCCTTGGAGACAACTTGTTGACCTTGCCTTCAAACGGATTATCGCCCTTTTTAAAAATTATGTTTAATTCAACACTTTTTAAATTAAGCTCCTCTCTAAAAGAATTAATTAAGTAGCGTTTATAATTTGAAGGAATTTTGCTTGAAATATTAGAATGGATAATAAATTTTGTAGGGTGAATGCCTCCAAAATGAACATATCTCATTTTAACTTGTCTGCCCGAAATACTTGGTGTGTTAGTTGAGTTTGTGAACTTTAAAAGTAACTTATTTAATTTACCAGTCGAAAACTTAGTTTTGGCTAATTTATTAACCTTAGCAAGGGTGTTAAAAAGTTTTTTAAATCCGCTCTTTTGTAGTGCTGAAATTTCAACCAGAATTAAATTATTCAAAACAGAGTTTTGAAATTTTTTAGTTTCTTTAAGATCAGATAAGTGATCTTCTAAAAGCTCATCAATTTTATTCAAAGCAACAACAACTGGCTTTCCATACCCTCTTATCAAATTCAAGATCCGAAGATCTTGATCCACTATTCCATCTGAGGCATCAATCAGCATTAAAACAATATCTGACTCATCGACAGCATGCATGGCCCTAACATATGAAAAATATTCAACTGCATGACTTTGCTTATATTTCTTTCTAATACCAGCGGTATCAATAAAAATAAAATCTTCATCATCAAATACAAAAGGTACATGGATAGAATCTATAGTTGTCCCAGGCACATCAGAAACAATTAAACGATCCTGTTTAGTAAATTGATTAATGAAAGTAGATTTGCCTGCATTTGGTCTACCGATCACAGCTATTTTTGTTCCTTGAGGGTCTTCACTATCGCCTGCATTATTAGGTTCAATAAATTGTTTTGAAATATAAGTTTGTAATTCATTGATGCCCTTAGAGTGCTCAGCACTGATTTCAAGAATATCTCCACATCCAAGTTTTAAAAGATCTTCTTTTGCGTTTGATCTTTTTTTAATGTCAATTTTATTTAAAACAACAAAAAAACTTTTATTCATTTTGCGTATTGACTGAAACAGATCTATATCGTCTACTGTTAGCTCTTCTGAGGCATCAATTAAAAATAAAATTAGATTTGAATCCTCTGCAGCTATCAGTGCCTGCTCAGTTATTGCTGCACTAAATTCGGTAATCTCAGAACCAACTCCACCTGTATCAATTACTAAATACTGCTGATCTTTGATTGAGGCATAACCAAAATTTCTATCTTTAGTCAGGCCCGAAAAATCAGAAACAATTGCATTTCTAGTTTTAGTGAGCTTATTAAATAGAGAAGACTTCCCTACATTTGGTCGACCGAGAATTGCAATTGAATTTAACATTTTGAAAAGGCATTTTAGAGCTTGATTGCAACTACATTAGAATCCTGATCAATAGCGTATGCAAAATCTCTAAAAGTAACAATATTCATGATGGGGTTACCAGATATTTTTTTTCTTCCAACAGTAATTCCTGTCATTGGATTAATAACATGAACATAACCATCTAAATCTCCAATCAATAACAAATTTTTATATGCTGCTCCACTAGATAGCTCTCTTCTTAAATATTCCTCAGAAGTCCATGAAGGAGATAAATTAGCTAGAGAGAATGAAAGAATTGACCCATCATCTTGAATGACCATAATCATGTTATTAGCAACAATTGGAGAATAAAAAGACGAGGCATTTGCATTCCAAACTGGCCTCTTTTGGGCTATGTCAAATGCAGTTAAGTTCCCTTGATAATTAGTAGCAAAAATTAGTTGCTTGGCTATAACTGGGGCTGAATCACCATCTATTAAATTCTCAAGCTCTGATGACCCCTCTACAAAAGAAATAGGTGCATCCCAAAGAAAGAAACCTGTTTCTAGCTGAAAGGCTCCAAGTCGTCCATTATCAAAGGTAGAAAAAACAATGCCATTTTCAATAATAGATTCACCGGTTCCTCGAACGGTCAATGCTGGCAATTGCGATCTAAAAGACCATTTTTTTTCTCCTGACAAGGCACTCAAGGCAACTAATTCGCCTACAGAATTTTTAACAAGAATTAGTGAGGCACTCACAACAGCTTTAGAGAGAACTTCACCACCAATATTTTTTTCCCAAATAATCTCTTGAGTTTCTGAGTCAATTGCAATAACAAAACCATTAAGATCTGATACGATTAATTTACCAAAACCAGAAGCAACACCAGCTGCTAACTCGCGATCTAGATTGATTTTCCAGCTCTCTTTTCCAGATTGAGGATTTAGTGATGAAATATTTCCTTCAGGATCAGCAATCAGCATATTTCCTGAATAAAAAGAGGGTCTAAAAGAGCCTAAGGTATTTTCTCCTTTAAAAGATTTTTTCCATTCTATAGAAAGTGGATATTCATTTTTAAAAGACTGAAGGGCAACAGGTTCAATCACCTCTCCATCTGAGTCATCTTCCCAGAAAGCTAATGTAGAGCATGAAGAAATAAGTATTAAAATAATACTTAGGAATATATTATTTTTCATGAGTACTAATTATTAATTTGATTTATCTTCATCTTTAAAAGAGACTGTTGCGATTCATTCTGTGAATTCTCAAGAGCCAATGAATACTGATCTAAAGCTAAGTCATTCTTTTTGAGCCCAGCCAAAGCATCACCTTTGACCTCATATACAAGTGGATGCTCAGATTCTGAATTGAATGATTCTAAGACCTCTAAAGCATTAGAATAATTCTCTTTGCTTAATTCAATTCTAGCGATATTTATTTTTGCGATTGAGTTCAGCATGTCATTTCCAAAAAAACCTGAAGACACATCTAAAAGTTCTTTGAAGTCGGCCAATGCCGCATCAAGATCGCCCTCTCTAGCAAGAGATGAGCCCCTTATCATTCTTGCAAGCTGAGCATATCCAGTATTGGGATATTTTGCTTGAAGCTTATTAAAATTTTCTTTGTCATCTGCTGCGCTTGCTGACTCAGCAGAAAGATTTATAAACCACGCATCATATATCTGAGCTGCTGCTAAATTCTGAGAAGTGTTATACGACTTATAACCTATTGAAGAAATAAGAATTGATGCAAGAGCTAAAAAACCAATTAAAAGGGTATTTTTATGATCTTTAAAAAAATTAACAAAAGCTGAAAATCTTTCTTCATCCGAACTGTACTCTGCCATGATCTCTCCTAAAGATTAGTATATTTTTCTATGACCTCTTTCGAAGTAAGAAGTTCTTGCTCGCCACCTTCGCTAAGGTTTTTCCATATTACTTGATCATTTTGAAGCTCTTCTTCCCCAATAATAATTACATATCTACAATTATTCTTATTAGCTCTTCTGAGCTGGGATTTTAGACTTCCTTCACTTAAAAATGTATCAAGGATAATACTGCTATTAGCACTTCTTAAATCATCGGCTATTTTATATGTTTTTTTATCAGTCTGCTCTCCGGTAGTAATAAAACCAACTTTTAATGGTTGTTTTATATTTTCAATACTTAGAAGCTCTATTATTCTTTCAATTCCTATGGCAAAACCTATAGCATGCATGTCTTTTCCACCTAGTTGATTTGAGAGATTGTCGTATCGACCTCCTCCAAGGAATGCGTCTTGCGCTCCAAGCTCTTGTGAAACAGTTTCAAATACTATCCCCGTGTAATAATCTAATCCTCTCACCAATGACTGATCAATTTGAATATCACAATGATCACTAAAGGCATTTACAAGATTGTGCAAAAATTTTTTAGAGGCATCAGAAATAAAATCTTGAAATTTAGGCCCTTCTTTCAGTAATGCCTGAGTAGATTTCTCTTTAGAGTCTAAAACTCTCAAAGGATTAGATTTTAATCTTGCTTGATCTTTTTCATGCAATTCAGTGATATGCGGCTGAAGAAAATTAATAAGCGAATCACAAAAGCTTTCCTTGGCAAGCTGATCGCCAAGATGGTTAATTTTAATTGTATAGTTTGTAATGCCGATTAATTTATTGATCTGCAAAACCATACTAATCAACTCATATTCTGATATTCCTTCTCTAAAGCCAAGGTATTCGACTCCTACTTGGTGGAATTGTCTAAATCTTCCTTTTTGTGGTCTCTCATATCTAAACATTGGCCCTTGATACCATAATTTATGTTTTTCATGTTCTTGTTTTTTTTGAATAATCGCTCTGATAACACTTGCAGATCCCTCAGGCCTAAGGCTAATGCTTTCTTCATTACGATCTAAAAATGAATAGAGCTCTTTGTTTACAATATCAGATGAATTTCCAACTGATCTTGAAAACAGCTCTGTAGACTCAAGCAATGCTGTTCGAATTTCATGGGTATCATAGGAATGAAAAACTTTAGATAGCTTTGATTCAAATATGTGCCATCTCTCTAAATCTTCAGGAAATAGATCGGGCATACCTCTTAATGATTGAATCTTCAATTTTTTAACCTTTTGCAATTATGTCTAAAGAATTTTTCTTTTCGAGCTGTTCTTTTACTTGCTCTTCTATTGTATCAACAAGTTTCTCATTAGAGATTTTTTTTGAAGGAGCGCCATTGACATAAAGTAAGTTACTTGGACCTCCGGTTAATCCAACATCAGCTGCCTTGGACTCTCCTGGGCCATTGACATAGCAACCAATGATTGCAACCTCCAAATCCTCAGATATCCCCTCAAATCTTGTTTCAAGTTCATTAACCACCTCTATGACATTGAAATTTTGTCTGGAGCAACTTGGGCATGCAACTATTCTAATGCCCCTACTTCTAAGATTTAGACTTTTTAAAATATCCCAACCAATCTTCACTTCGTCTACAGGATCTGAAGCTAGTGAAACTCTAATTGTATCGCCAATACCTTCAGATAAGAGCATACCCAGACCAATAGAAGACTTAACCGATCCAGCTCTATAACTTCCAGACTCTGTAATGCCTAAATGCAATGGTTGATCAAGCAATTTTGAAAATTTTCTATAACTATCAACAGTCATTTGAATATTTGAGGCTTTTAAGCTTAATTTAAAATTAGAGAAGTTATATCTATCTAAAATATCAACGTGCCTAAGGGCTGATTCAACTAATGCGTCTGAATTGGGCTCTCCATATTTTTTTTGTAGATCTTTCTCCAGTGAGCCAGCATTCACGCCGATCCTTATTGGTATTTCATTATCTTTGGCTGCTTGGATAATTTCTTGAACTTTATTTTCTTTTCCAATATTACCTGGATTAATCCTGAGACAATCAGCTGAATCTGCGACTAATAAAGCAATCTTATAATCAAAATGAATGTCTGCAACAAGGGGAACTGATACTAGGTTTTTAATTGCTTTAAATGCATTTGCGCAATCATTGTCTGGAACGGAGACTCTGACAATATCAGCTCCAGCTGCTTCTAATTCCTCAATTTGACTAACAGTAGCTTTAATATCAGCCGTATTGGTATTTGTCATAGATTGAATAGATATAGGGTGATCGCCACCTACTCCAACATTCCCCACAAATATAGGATTAGTTTTTTTTCTTTCTATCCAGGAATTATTCATGCTTCTGGTTCCAATAAATTTACAGTAACATCAGGCTGAATTGAATCAAGCTTATCTTGTATAAAAAAATTATTGATTTTGTAATGCAATTCACCAATGTCATTATCAAAGTTTGATTTAACATCTACTCTCAGGGCATCTTCGTTGCTGAAGGAGTTTTGAGGGCTAATATCTGAAGCTTCATTATTATTATAACTCCGTTGAAAAATAAAAATTAGTGAAGCTAGGATAACCAAGCATATTAAACTAATAATATTTTTTTTTAAAAATGATCTTTCGGGCAAATTAGAGTTAAGCTCTTTCCCAGCTGCGGCAACTAATTCAGCATTATAAATATCAAAGAAATCAATCTCTAAGTTCAGAAAATTTGCATATTTTTCAAAATATTGAAAAGCAAATATTCTTGCTGGAAATATTTCATAATTGCCTGACTCAATAGCCTTTATGTACTCAACATTGATGAAGGTTGCACCAGCAACCTCTTCACAAGTCATTGAGCGAAGGATGCGGGCGTTGGCAAAAGCCTTTCCGATCTTTCCAGTATGTGCAGATTTCAAGCTCATGAAGTATTGATAAGGTTGATAGAATTTTTTTTGTTTTTACCTTTCAGGCTTTGAGTGAGTTTACCAACAAGTTGGCCGCAAGCTCCATCAATTGCATCTCCTCTCGTTATTCTTAGTGTAGTTATTAGCCCCTTTTTTATCAGAAAATCCTTAAATTTTTGAATGGCACTTTCTTGAGATCGAAGGTAATGACATCCATCAAATGGATTAAAAGGTATTAGATTGATTTTGCACGATAAGCCATTGAGAATCTTGGCTAAATCTTGCGCATGATCCAATGAATCATTTACACCATCTATTAAAATATATTCAATGGTTATTGTTTTACGTTTACTTTGAGTCTTTAAATAATTTTTGCAGGAATCTAATAGTTCTTCTAAAGGATATTTTTTATTAATTGGAACTATTTCATCTCTAAGTATATTGTTTGCAGCATGTAAAGATATTGCTAATGAGACATCAGTCTTCTCAGCTAGCTTATTGATCTCTGGGACTATCCCTGAGGTGCTGAGAGTGATCCTTCTCTTTGAAAGTCCATATGCATTTTGGTGTTGCATTAAGCCAATAGAAGTCATCACTGGTTTAATATTAAGCAGAGGCTCGCCCATTCCCATAAATACAACATTTGAAATAGGTTGACTGGATTTATCATGAAAATTAGCCAGCCATAGCTGACCAATAATTTCCGCATTAGATAAATTTCTTTCAAAACCCTGTGCACCTGTAGCGCAAAAAGTGCATTGCAATGCGCATCCTGCTTGTGAAGATATACAAAGAGTTAGCCTTTTCTTTTCAGGAATCTTGACCATTTCGATCATTGAACCTGAATCTAGCTTTATTAAATATTTCTTTGTTCCCTCTGGAGATATTAAACATTCTTCTACTTTAGGCGGACTAACTTCAGCAACTTCAGAAAGCTTAGTTCTTAATGCAAGACTAAAATCAGTCATATGCATAAAGTCAATCACACCCCTTTGATGAACCCATTTCATCAATTGGAGAGCTCTAAAACTTGGTTGTTCTATTGATTGAAAAAAATCTACTAGTGATTCATGCGAGAATCCTAGCAAATTTACCTTTTCCTTATGCACTCAATTAAAAGATTTCACTATCATCAAAAAAATAGGAGATTTCTCTTGCCGCGCTATCAGTTGAATCGGATCCATGAACAGCGTTTGCGTCAATTGTCTCTGCAAAGTCTGCTCTAATTGTTCCAGGATCTGCTTCACTTGGATTTGTAGCACCCATTAACTCTCTATTTTTTAAAACAGCGTTATCTCCCTCAAGAACCTGAACAAATACAGGAGCTGATGTCATGTACTCAACAAGGTTTGGGAAAAAAGGCCTTCCCTCATGCTCAGCATAAAAACCTGCAGCTTTAGTTTGGTCCATATGTATTAATTTACCCGCAACCACTTTGAGGCCATTCCCTTCAAATCGATCTATTATTTTTCCAATAATGTTTTTTGATGTTGCATCAGGCTTAATGATTGAAAGTGTTCGTTGTATTGTCATAAAGTTACTCCTAAATTTGCGACATTATAGGTGAGTTAGTCTAATTCATCCATCCATGCCATTTGGATTGCTTCAAGAATTTTTTCATTAGAATTTTGCGGATCATCTTCAAAATTCTCTAAGCTACAAATCTTGTGATGTAAATCTGGAAAACTGATCCACTGAGGGTCAATTTCGGGATGAGCTTCACTGAGATTTATTGCAATTTCTAAAATATCTGACCATGCAATCTTCATCAATGATCCTCTGATACCTGATTGATAGTATATTTTGGTAATTCAACTGTAAAATTGCCACTTTCTGGAATAGTTTGGCAACTTAAACGAGAGTTTGGTTCAAGTCCCCAAGCTTTATCAAGCAGGTCTTCCTCATCTTCAGATGCCTCATTTAGATCATCAAATCCATCTCGCACTATTATATGGCAAGTGGTACATGCACATGACATTTCACATGCATGTTCAATTTTAATACCTGATCTTAAGGCCGCTTCGCAGATAGATTCATCTTTCAGGGTTTCAAATTCAGCACCATCAGGACATAACTCATAATGAGGTAATAACTTTATAAGGGCCATTTAGATAGTGAAGCTTTCACCGCACCCACATACGGCTTTAGCATTGGGGTTGTGAAATTTAATTCCTTGATTAAGGCCATCTTCAGAATAATCAACCAAACTACCTTTCAGGTAATTCAAACTTTCTTTATCAACATAGATCTTGCACTCGCCTTCATTAAAAATGAAGTCGTTAACACTAGCTTGCTCAGTCTCAACAAACTCAAAAAAGTACTCAAAGCCAGAGCATCCAGCTTTTCTTACCCCAATTCTGACGCCATCACTTTTTCCGTTATTCTTGAGGCTTGTAGCAAAGTGCAATATTGCTTTTTCAGAAAATCGAAGTTCTAGTGGCGAAAATGTATCCATGATTATTTATTGTTTCTGCTCGTAGTCTTCGATTGCTTGTTTGATTGAATCTTCTGCTAGAACTGAGCAATGGATTTTAATGGGAGGCAACTCAAGAGCTTCAACAATATCGATATTTTTAATTTCCTTAGCTTCCTCTAAAGTTTTTCCAATTAACATCTCAACCAACTCACTCGATGAAGCGATTGCAGAACCGCATCCATAAGTCTTGAACTTAACATCCTTGATAACATGAGTATTCCCTTTGCTTTCACATTTGATCTGAAGTTTCATTACGTCACCACATGCAGGAGCTCCAACCATTCCAGTACCTACATTCATCTCTTTTGGATCAAATCTTCCAACATTATATTTTGTAGGTTCGTTGATAGTGTTTTCAAATTTATCTACAACTTTTTTGCTATATGCCATAAATACCTCCCAATATTTAGTGGGTTTGCCAGTCTACTGTATCAAGATCAATTCCATCTAAATACATTTCCCATAATGGAGATAGCTCTCTAAGTCTATCAACAGCATGGTTAATTAAGGTTAATGTGTAATCCACATCTTCCTCAGTGGTAAATCTTCCAAAGGAAAAGCGTATGGAGCTTGATGCAAGCTCATCTTTTCTTCCAAGCGCTCTTAAAACATAGGATGGCTCTAAACTAGCAGAAGTACAAGCTGATCCTGAGGAAACAGCAATATCTTTTAGAGCCATAATTAATGACTCTCCTTCAACATAAGCAAAGCTGATGTTTAGAATATTGCAAACTTTATTATCAATGTCTCCATTTACATATATCTCTTCAATTTTTGAAATAGAGTCATAAAACTTATCGTGCAGGTACTGAATTCTTATCTTGTCATCATCCATTTCTTCTTTAGCAATTCTAAAAGCTTCGCCCATTCCCACTATTTGATGTGTAGGCAGTGTTCCGGATCTCATACCTCTTTCGTGCCCACCTCCATGGATTTGAGCTTCAATTCTTACTCGAGGCTTCCTTCGAACAAACAAAGCTCCTATGCCCTTAGGCCCGTAGGTTTTATGGGCTGAGAATGACATTAAATCAACTGGAAGAGAGCTTAAATCAATAACAATTTTGCCAGTACTTTGAGCGGCATCCACATGAAAAAAAATACCTTTTTCACGAGCAATCTTCCCAATTCCACTGAGATCATTAATTGTGCCTAATTCATTGTTAATATGCATAATTGAGATCAACACTGTATCCTCTCTAATTGCATTTAAAACAGCTTCAGGTGTGATCAAACCACCCTCATTTGGTTCTAAATAGGTAACTTCAAAACCGTCTCTTTCAAGCTGTCTGCATGGATCTAGCACAGCTTTATGTTCAATTTTAGAGGTAATAATATGCTTACCATTCTTTTGGTAAAAATTAGCAACACCTTTAATTGCTAAATTATCCGCTTCAGTGGCTCCTGAAGTCCAAACTATTTCTCTTGGATCACAATTCACTAAATTAGCTACATGAGATCTAGCTTCCTCAACTGCCTCTTCAGCCTTCCAGCCAAACTTGTGAGAACGTGAAGCGGGATTTCCAAAATTTCCGTCCAGAGTAAGATGATCAGATATTTTTTTTGCAACGCGAGGATCTACAGGTGTTGTAGATGCATAGTCCATATAGATTGGTAAATTGATTTCGCTGGTCATGATTTAATTTCCATAAGAGGTATATGGGGGTCTCTTGGCTTTTCTGCAAGATCAGTTATAGAAATATCGCTTAAAAATTCATCAACAACACTGTTTAAATCATCCCATAATTTATGAGAATTACACTGCTGACCAGCGTGACAAGAAGAAGTGCCTGCGCAATTTGTTGCATCTAAGTTTTCTTCCACAGCATCCATGATATCTTTAATACTTATCTCCTGAGGACGGGAGGCATATACATATCCACCATTTCTTCCACGAACGCTTTTAACAATGCCTGCAATTCTTAGTTTTCTAAACAGCTGCTCAAGATAAGTTAGATCTATGTTCTGCCTAATAGCTATATCTTTTAAAGAAACTGGGCTTTCATAATTAGAAAGATATTCTAAGTCTGCCAATGCATTAACTGCATATCGACTTTTAGTTGTGAAATTCATGCAGGTATTATCAATACCTGAGTTATTTAGTCAAGTTTTATCTTCATTCCAAGACGTTCTCCCACCTCTCCATATGTTTCAATAACATCTCCAAGGTCTTGACGAAATCTATCTTTATCCATTTTGGTTAATGTATCTTTATCCCACAAACGACAGCCATCCGGAGTAAATTCATCAGCAAGAAGCATCTTGTCCTTAAATTTTCCAAACTCCAATTTATAATCCACTAAAATAAGATTGGCTTCCATAAAAAATTCAACCAAAATCTCATTAATTTTAAGAGTTAAATCTCTCATAGCATCAGCATCTTCTTGAGTTGCCCAGCCGAATGACTCTATATGATGATCATTAATCAACGGATCCCCTAAATCATCATCTTTTAAAAAGAACTCAAATAATGGAGGATCAAGTATCAATCCATCTTCAATTCCCAATCTTTTGCAAAGCGATCCTGTAGCTCGATTTCTAACAACACACTCAATTGGAAACATCTCAAGTTTATAAACTAAAGATTCATGATTGGAAAGTAGTTTAATAAAGTGTGTTTCTATGCCTTTTGATGCTAAAAACTCCATGACAAAAGCATTAAATTGATTATTAACTTTGCCTTTATTATCAAGAGCTTCCATTTTTTTTCCATCAAAAGCAGAAGTATCATCTCTGAACTCCATAATTAATTGATCAGTCTCGTTGGTGGTATATAAAGATTTAGCTTTGCCAGTTGTTATTTGAGATATTTTTTCCATAATTCCTTAGCTCAGTAGTTCATTGATCTTGGATAAAAGAGCTTCAGCCTCTTCTTTGGCTCCTTCAAGCGACTCAACAACAATATTAGTTTTATCGTTTTTTGATTCAAGTAATATTCTAAATTCAGCCGATTCTCCAAGCAATAGCGAATCATTATTTTCTTCATTGTTAAAATTTAAAAAAGAAAACCAGCTGTTGTTTTCAGACTCTACAGAATAACTGACCAAGAACACTCCATTATCTCTATCAATATCATTAGAAGTAATATTTCCAGCCTCTAATGCTCTGCTAACAGCTGACCAAGCTCTATCAAACCCAAGGTTCAGCTCAATAATAGTTTGATCATTAACATTAAAGATTTTTGCTTTCTTTCTATCATTTAAGTTTTGAGCTGCTAACGATGTTCCAGAGAATGAGGATGCGGAACTTGCAAAAAATTGTACTATTTTTTCCAATTCTTGCTGGATAAACTCAGGGTCTTGTTTAACTGAAATACCTTCCTCTTCATTGTATAGGGATAGGAAAACCTCTGTTGAGGCCTCTTTAATTCCATGTTCAATAGTGACTTTAAAGTTTAGAGCATCAGAGTATTTAACAAGCATAGTGCCGGCATCAGGATCTGCTTCTATTATGGACATTGAGGAGGCTTCAAAATAATTTTTAGTGATTGGCCATGAGGTAGAAGGAAGAGTTTCAACATAAACCCACATCAACTCACCAAGCCGCCTCAATTGCACCTCATTTGATTCTCCTGAAGAGAATATTTGTCTTGGCGCGGGGATATCTTGAATTTCTGCAGCAGGGATACCATCACTAATTGGTGGATAATGATCATCTTTATTAATTGCGACATCTGAAGATGGCAATTTAAGATCAGGAGAGAGCTTCTCTTCAAAAAATTTATCTTTTGTTTCAGGAAACAGCCCCTCTGGCCCAGAAATATATGAGCAAGAAGAGACACCAATTAGCATAGCTAAAAGACAAGAGCTTTTTAAATCTTTCATATTAACTTTAATTTTATCATCTCATTTACAGTTTTCTCATGAAAAACTTGATTAAAAGGTATCAAAGGAAGTCTGATGCCAGGCTGGATTCTTCCCATTTTATTTAACATCCACTTAACAGGTATTGGATTAGATTCAATAAACAAAAGTTCATATAAATTTTTTAATAATGAATTTAGCTCCTCTGCATCATTAAATTGATCAGCTAAATTTAGAGAACAAATTTGAGAGATATGCTTTGGAACAACGTTTGCAGCTACAGAAATCACTCCATCGCCTCCATTTGCCATAAAGGAATTAAATGAAGGATCATCACCAGAAAAAACTGAAAAGTTTTTTTGATCAGCAATAGTCCGAGATATTCTTATGAGCTCTGAAAATCGTTCAGAGCTATCTAGCGCCTCTTTGATTCCAATAATATTCTGATGGTTGGCCAGTCTCATTACAGTTTCAGGCCTAAGATCACATGCTGTACGAGATGGAACATTGTAAAGTATCTGTGGAATATCAACTGAATCTGCAATTTTAATAAAATGCTGATAAAGGCCCTCTTGATTAGGCTTATTATAGTAAGGAGTGACTATAAGAACATAGTCAGCTCCAAGTTCTGAGGCTTTTTGTGTAAGCTCAACTGCCTCCTGTGTTGAATTGCCCCCAGTACCAGCAATCACAGGAACTCTTCGATCAACAAATTCAATAGTTTTTTCCATAATCTCAAGATGTTCTGGAACGCTAACTGTTGCTGATTCGCCAGTTGTTCCAACAGAGACTATGCCATCGGTTCCTGATTCAATATGCCATTCTATCAATCCTTCTAGAGCATTAAGATCCAAGCTTCCATTTGTTGACATCGGAGTAACTAGAGCTACGAAACTGCCTTGAAGGGGTTGCATCATGAATGTTTTCAGTAAAAAATGAAACTATACACTTTTTTTTAAGGAAATGATGGCTAAAAATTTAGAAGGAAAGAACTGCCCAAAGTTTAAAGCTGATGCAACCAGCGATCAAATTGTATCCAATGAGACCTATAAAAATAAAAATGTTGTAATTTATTTTTATCCAAAAGACTCCACTCCTGGATGCACTACTGAAGGACAAGAATTTAGAGATTGCTACAAAAAATTTAAGAAATTAAATACTGAGATATTGGGTGTCTCAAGAGAATCAATTAAATCTCATGAAAATTTTAAGTCTAAACAAAACTTTCCGTTTGAGCTTTTATCTGATCCTGACGAAAAGGTATGTAAAGCTTTTGATGTTATGAAATTGAAATCAATGTATGGAAGAGAATACATGGGTGTAGATCGGAGTACATTTCTTATAAGTGCTAAAGGAAAGGTCTTGAAGGAATGGAGGACAGTAAAAGTCAAAGGACATGTTCAAGAGGTGCTTGATACTGCTAAGGAGTTGATTGGTTAGTTTAGTTAGGTAAGTTTTCTGGCCATGAATTCCATATCGCCTTGATCAAAGTAGCTATTGGTATGGCAAAAAATATGCCCCAAAAACCAAAAATTGCACCGAATACAAAAACTGCCAACATTATTATAACTGGATGAAGTTTAACTGCATCAGAAAAAAGCAAAGGCACTAATAAATACCCATCAAGGATTTGCAAGACCACATAAGCTCCCATTAAAACCCAAAAATCAAAACTCAAACCAAACTGAAGTAAGCCTAATGCAGCAACTGGTAAAGTCACAATAAAGGCCCCTAAGAAAGGTATCAAAACTGAAAATCCAACCAGCACAGATAAAAGAGCTATGTATTGCAAATCAAAATACATAAAAAGAATAGCTGCTGCTAGGCCAACAATTATAATTTCAATCGCCTTTCCTCTTGCATAATTGCTCAACTGGTCATCCATCTCAACCCAAACGTTTTGAAGCATTGCTCTCTCTTTAGGCAAAATACTTAAAAAACCACTAATTATTGAATCTCTGTCAAATAAAAAAAAGAAAACAAGAATTGGGAGTAAAATTAAATTAATAGCGATTGTTACAGTATTTTGAATACCGGCAATTGAAGCTTTTAGAAAATCCTGGGAAATTGATGTAATTTGGCCGGATAGGCTTTGCAAAAATGCTGTAATTTGATCTGAAGAGACCAATTCAGGATAGTTTTCGGGAACATTTTGCACAAATACCATAAATGAATTAACCCATTTAGGAATTTCTAATATCAATGACTGGAGCTGCTGATAAACCAAGGGACCCAACCAGACCATCAATGCAATACCAATTAATAAGAAAAAACTATACGTAAGTATTAGCGCAATTGTGCTGTTTAATCCATATTGTTCAAGACGCTTCTGCATCCCTATGAGCAAATATGCAAAAATTAAACTCATTAAAAAAGGAGTTAAAATGTTGCCTAAAAAAAATATAATTAAAAAACCAATGGTAAGCAACAATGCAAATACCAAGGTCTCCTCATTAGAAAAAATTTTTTTAAATAAATTATTTATATCTTCTAGCACTTTTTATATTTAATTTTGTCTTAGAAATGATATGTTAATTGAAAACAATCAATAGTGTAAGCTTCATAGCAATTGAAATAATAAACATATGTTAGTCCAACGCCCTTTCTTTATTTTCTTGCTTATATCCCAATTTGTCTTTTCACAAGAAAAAGATCTGAATTTACCAAATTTAGGTGATCGAGTATCCGGTGTTATTTCCTTAGAACAGGAAAGGATATTGGGTCAGGGTTTTTTGGAGCAAGTATATGCTCAAGCTCCTTTAATTGACGATCCAATCATTCAAGAATACACCGAGTTACTTATATATAAACTTTCTGAAACGTCTCAAGTTAAAGATAGGCAGTTTACTATCGTATTAATAGACGAAAAGTCACTTAATGCATTTGCTGCTCCTGGAGGAGTTATTGGAGTAAATGGTGGTTTATTTTTGAATGCAGGAAATGAAGCACAGCTAGCATCTGTTTTGGGTCATGAACTCGCTCATTTAAGTCAAAGACATTTTGCAAGAAATGTTTTGCGAGGAAGAGATACTAATCTTGCTTCATCACTCGTTATGGTATCAGCAATAGCATTAGCTATTATCTCGAACAATCCAACAGCTTTCATCACTGGGCCTGCAGCATTACAGCAACAGCAATTAAGGTATAGCCGAATTTTTGAAAGAGAGGCAGATAGATATGGCTTTAATAATCTTATAGCTGCAGGTTATGATCCAGCAGGTATGGGTCAAATGTTTGAAAATATGGCTAAAGTAAGAAAATTAGCTGGAGACAACCCTCCAGAATTTTTATTAACCCACCCTATTACATCCTCCAGGGTAAGTGACGCTTTTAATGCTGCGGATCAAATCGAATTTACTGGTGGTAAAAAAAATACAATCAACTTTGAATTCATAAAAGGGAGATTAAAAGCAAGATATAACTCATTATCCCCTCAGGCTGCGGTCAGATACTTTGAAAAATTGTATAATGATATTCCAACCAATGAAAACAAATATGCATACATAACCGCACTTCAATCTAATGGGCAAACTGATAAAGCATTGGAAGTAATGAATAAGATATTAGTCAAATTTTCAAAAAATTTAATTTTAAACATCACAAAATCTGAAATTTTATTATCTGGTCAAAGGTTCAGCGAGGCTCAAAAGAACATCGAACAAGTGCTTAATATTTCTCCAGGAAACTACCCCGCATCAATTGTTAAAGCCAAAATTTTAACGTCTAAAAAAGAATTTATTAAAGCTGAAGAGATTTTAAGAGATCTTTTAATCAGCAAAAATCGTAATCCAGGTTTATGGAAGCAATTATCTGAAGTCCAGCGGGCTGGGAAAAACATTGTTGGATATCATCTCAGTCGAGGTGAATATTACACATTGATTGGAGACTTTGATAATGCTCTAAATCAGTTTCAATTTGCATTGAGTCTTTCAGGCAATTCCTTTCAAACTTCAGAAACCATTATGACCAAGATAAAATTTGCCAAAGAAAGACTAGGTAAAAGAAGGAGCTTCTAGGAGCTCATTTTTTCATTTGGCGGAATCTTATATCCAAGTGCTGCCAAACATCCAGCAAATGGAATTGCTAGCAATGGTACTTGCGAAAAAATCATTCCAAAGGATTTTGAAATAAGAATAAATCCACTGCCCGAAAAATCTCCCATTCTTACCAAGAATGTATCAACCATAACAGTAGACTTATACCTATCTGTCCTTTTTAAATAACTAAAAACAACCTCTCTGGTTGGTTTATTAACACCATACTCAAATAGTCTTAAAATAATAGTGATAAAGAAAACATAACCAATCGAAGGGTTTAGGTAATAACCAATAAATGCTCCCATAAATAAAAACCCATAGAACATTAAAATATTTTTGGGTCCAGCAAATCTTATGATTGTTGAGGTTAGGAAAAATTGGGTAAGCAAAGTAAGTATTGTGACTGATTGTTCTATATTGCTAAAGAAAACAATTCTATTTCCACCATCTGAAGACCATGCATTTACTATATCAATTGAAGTAACCCAGTGGATGGTCATCATTGCAGTCCAAAGATACATATACAAGCCTATAGATCTAATTTGAGATAAGGAAATAAGATTTTTTAGAGCATCGAAACTTGTTCCACCAGCAGCCTCATCTATGCCTTCTACAGATACAAATCTCTTCAGTAGAATTAAACCTGTTACCAATGCCAGCATTAAGAAAATAATTGAAATTGATGTAAAGAAAATAATGCCTGATTCATTGAATGTTGATGCTAATTGCTTAGAAATCTCTGAACCAAGAAATGCACCTAATGATCCGCCCGCGGCAATCACCCCAAAAACATTTGCAGCTCCATCTCCACGAAATAAGTTAATTATCACGACCCAAAAAATAGAAACTACAAAAAAAGAATATACGTTGCACCAAATATAAAAGATTTGACTTAGCCAGATTGCAGAAGATAGGTTAAAAAATTCCCACAAAAGGATAAATATCAACAAATTAAGAATAAAAAATGAGTAGCATCCAACCAATACTCCTTTTAAATTTCTTCTTGAAGCAAGCCATGAATAAATTGGATTCAAGAGTAACATTACAAAAGCTCCAACAGCCAAAAGGTATGGCAGTATTTCTGAGTTCTGAACGGCCATTTCATTTCTAACAGGTCGCAAGATATACCAAGAGCACAAAACCAAAAAAAAGAAAAAACTTGCAAGCGCAGATTCTGTAGTAAATGATAAAGAAAGTCTCTTGAAAGAGTTTTTTATAAAGCTAGTTAATATCGACATTTATCATTAGTTAACTGAAGGGTTGGTGGGTCGCACAGGATTCGAACCTGTGACCAATTCGTTAAAAGCGAACTGCTCTACCAGCTGAGCTAGCGACCCAAAATAGGATTCCATAAAAAAGTGTGATTATTCCATATTTTCTAATAACTGCAAGGCTAATGAAGAGGCAGCATTCTCAGGAAATGTTTGAACAACAAACTGGTATTTAATTTTTGCGGCGCTAAGCTCGCCTGACATCATTAAAATATCACCAATTTTTTTATGAGCAAGTGGAGTTCTCCAATGATCGGGAAAGTCCGAGGCCAGTCTTTGAAAAAACTTTTCGCTTTCTTCAAGATTAGATTCTAATAATGAAATCTCTCCAAGCCAAAATAAACTGAGTGGAATTTTCTTCTCATCGTTAAATTTATTGGCTAAATAATTAAAAGATTGTTTAGCAGCCTGGAAATCTTTTTCATTTAACTCAAAGATTGCTTGATCATAAACCTCATCAATACTTTTACCATCATTAATTCCTTCAAATCTAAATGTACTTACTTCGGAGACAATTTTTGTATCTGAAAGAATATCGTTCTCTGTTTGATTAAAGTCTTCATTTAATAATTTTTCGATTAAGTAGGCTTGAGATTCAAGCTCACTTCTCAAGCTGGCAAGCTCACCTTCAAGCTCTTGTATCTTTAGGAAGAGAATATCGGGAGCGTCGACTTCTTGAGAATAGATGTGAAGAGGCACCAAAAGAAGTGCAGCAAAAAACCTTTTCATTCAAAAAGAAAACTACTTGATCTCAACTCTTCTGTTTTTTGACCAGGCTGTATCATTCGAGCCCAAAGATAATGGTCTTTCCTCTCCATAGCTTTTTGTGATTAGTCTATTTCTATTAATTCCATTTGCGACCAAATAATTAGTAACAGATTCAGATCTCCTTTGACCTAAGGCTAAATTATATTCCCTGGTGCCCCTTTCATCAGCATGACCCTCAATTGAAATTGTAATCTTTGCATTTCTTTTCATAAGCTCAGTGACACCTTTTAATGCTTGTATTGATTTAGAAGTAAGATTGAATTGATCATACTCAAAGTAAACTACAGCATTTGCAAGTACTGCCTGGGTAGCTGAAGATTTTGATGTGATGGAGACTCCAGCAACACTTTGGTCTGCAACTGCCTCTTCTGTTACCTGAACAGAGCTACAAGCAGTAAAAATTATTAATGTTAATAAAGTAAAAAGTGAATTAATTGATTTGCTCATAATAATTGCTCCATTATAAATATTATCTTAAAAAATTTGACCAAGCAGGTTCTCTGACCTCACCATTTGATGCGGGTAATTTAAACTTTGCACCGCTCAGACTAAAACCAGCTAGCATACTCAGATTTTCTTCTTTAATCCCATAGATTACCATATTACCGTTAGGAGCAACACTAGGTGATTCATCCATCTTTGCTTCAGTTAAAACTCTTATAAAATTTTCTTTTTTATATTTTAAAGCGATGTGAAATAAACCATCAGTAGATCGATGAACAAAGATAATTCCCTCCTCCTTTGGAAGATATGAAGCTTTTGCATTATATGTCCCATCGAATGAAATACGCTTAGCTTTTGGATTTAATTTTCTTAGATCTAACTCATAAATTTGAGGCGAACCAGAGCGACCGCTTGTAAACAAAATTTTATTGCCTTTGGGTGACCATGATGACTCTGTATCAATTGCATATTGGTTAGTCATCCTGGTTAAAGTTCGATCGCGCAACCTTAAAATATAAATTTCTGCATTTCCGTCTTGATAAAGAGTCAAAGATAGATATTTTCCATCAGGTGACCATGAGGGAGAGCTAATCTGAGTATCTTTTGATAGTACAGCCTCTCTTTTTCCAGAAGATATTTCTTGTATAAAAACTTTTGCGATACCTGTTTCAAAGGATACGTATGCAACTCTTTTTCCATCTGGTGACCATGACGGAGATATAATAGGTTCAGAACTTGATAAAAGAATTTTTTCATTAGCCCCGTCTGAATCAGCCAACATAAGTTTGTATATAGAAGTTTGTTTAGGATCTTTTATTTCATTGACATACAACAACCTAGTTGCAGCAATACCTTTAATCCCTGTTATTGACTCATAGATTCCATCGCTAGTGTAGTGAGCAAGCTGTCTAATTTGATTAGGGATACCAAAAACTTTTGAACTTCGAACTTTTCTCTTTTTGTGAATATCATAGATTTCATAATTAATATCTAAGGAATTATTTAAATTTACAATTGTTCCAGTAACCAAATAATCCATGCCGAGTAATTTCCAATCATTAAAAACTAACTCATCCTCAATCATTTTTACAGGCAATAATAATTCTTCATCAAGAATTGCAAATTCTCCTGTGCGAATTAAGTCATTTCGCATGATGTTATTAAGTTGCTTTGAAACTCTACTATTGCCTTCAAATGGAATCATTGCTACTTTAAATGGGTCCTCAGAGCCCTTTGTAATTTCTAAAAAAAGCTCTGCGTAACTCACAGTTGGAAAAAGTAATATGGCAGCTAATACTAAATTTTTTTTCATGACGGATTGAAGCTTATGGAAATTATTTGAAACTCACTCTCATATAAATTTTTTGGGATTGAATTAAAAAAACTAAAAGTCTCTACTCTCCTTACAGCTTGAAGAGCTGAATTATCAAATCTGATATTACCACTACTCTTAAGAAGGTCCACACCTATAATCCTTCCTGAAGAACGAATTTTAAGCCTTAAATTTACAACTAAATCCTTAGGAATATTTCTAGGTTTCATCCAAGCGCTCTCTATGGTGGCAATAATTTTTTGAGCATACATTGAAATTTCTTGTTTATCTCTATCCAACTCAATCTCACTCTCCTCTGATAAGAGGTTAGCTATACTAGATTCTATGAACGCATTATTTTGTTTATCTTGAATGAAATCAGTGGCTTTGGAATAGACAATATCTTGAGAGGCTTGGTCCACTGGAGTTGCTATTGTCTCAGAGGCAGTTGGGATTTGCTCTTTTGAGTCTTGAGAGGGTAAATCAAACCTCAGCTCTATTTGAAGAGGCTTTGATATTAAAAGTGTCTGAGAGGTATTAGAATCAAAAGTTCCATAAATGTATAAAAACAATACGGCATGGATACAAAAAGAAAATAACGATGCTTGTAAATATCTATGATTAGCTATCATAGCCTGAGGTAATAATTCCTATCTTTTGTATTCCTAAACTCTGGATGCTTGCCATTCCTTTGGCCACATAATCAAAAGGCACTCTTGCATCACTTTTAAAAACGATTTCAATATCTGGGTTTGCTTGATAAATAATTTTAGCCTTATTTTTTAACTCCATCAGAGATATTGGTAATTGTTCTTCGCCCAAATTAATAAAATACTCGCCTTTGCTATCTATAGAAATAACCAAGGGTTCACTTGAAACTGACATTTTAGTAGTATCAGTTTTGGGAAGATTTACCTCAATGCCCTGAATAAGCAAAGGTGAAAGAACCATAAAAATAATTAGAAGGACTAACATTACATCAATGTATGGGACAACATTAATATCTGCGTTTAACTTTTTTCTTTTACCAATTCTGTAAATCAAAGCTTTGTTTTCACCGTCTGTCTATAAAGAATACTAGCTAACTCTTCCCCGAATACAGATGATTGTTGCAATTGGGTGTCAGAATCTGATACAAACCTATTGTATGCAACTACTGCTGGTATTGCGGCAAAAAGACCTAATGCTGTTGCAACTAGCGCTTCTGAAATTCCAGGAGCAACAGCATTGATGGTTGCTTGGGTAGCATCAGAAAGGCCTTGAAATGAATTAATGATTCCCCAAACTGTTCCAAAAAGTCCAACATATGGGCTCACCGAGCCAACGTTAGCTAAAAAAGGAAGATGATGCATTAATGATTCTTCTTCTCTTGCCAGCGATACTCTTATCGCTCTATTAACACTTTCTAAGTCTTCAATGGAAATTTGCTGACCCTCACTTAGTCTTAAGAATTCTCCAAATCCATGTTTAAAAACTCGTAAAGAGCCTACTAATACATCATTAGAAGTTTCATCGATATCATTATAAAGCTCATTAAGATCCTTCCCAGACCAAAATTCTTTTTCAAATTCTTTGTTAGCTTGTTTAATTCTGCTTAAATTAAAATGCCTTTCAAAAATAACAATCCATGAAATGATTGAAACTATTAACAATAAAATCATGACTAATTGAACAATCAGACTAGCCTGGAGAAATAAATCTATAACTGAAAAGTCATCCATATTAGTTCTTAAATAAATTTAATAAGCCCAAAGGAAAAGCTTTTGGTTTGCCAGAATCATTATTAATAAAACAGACCTCCACTTCACCCTTGCAAATGAGTGTATCATTTTTTGAATTCAAAACAGATTGAAAAAATATAGTTCTAGCTTTACTAACCAATTCTATTTCAGTTTTCACGGTCAATTCATCTTCTAATATTGCTGGATGGTAAAAAGAAAGATTGATAGATTTAACAACATAAGATTCATTCCCTCGTGACATTGCGTCTGTTTGAGATAGGTTATTCTCAATTAAAAACTGAGATCGTGCTCTTTCTAAATATTTAAGATAATTTGCATGGTAAACAACGCCCTGAAAATCTGTATCTTCTACGTAAACCCTGCAATAAAAATCTTTAGACCTGAAATGAGGATTCATGTTGCTCAATATCTACTTGAAAGAGGTACCGAAGAATTTCTACGAAATCTTCCCACATTAAATCAATCGTCATTGGAGAAAAATCTAGCTCTGGAATTAGAGTTCCCGCAAGTATCCTCACTTTAATTGGCCGGCGATTAAACTTATAAATTAAAGCCGGAAACTCCCCCTCTCCTGTAGCTGCTAAAACTTGATCCCACCAATCTTGAGATGGCTCAGACCCATCTCCATATCTTTTACATTCTAAACACCATCTACCTAATTTTAAATCAGGCAATTCTTTTGTTCGCGTTTGTTCAAGAATCCTTTTCACTGGTTGGTTTAAATCCAACTGCTCGACAAGAAGATTGCCAATTTCTCTTTCAAAATTTGCTCCTTTAGTTCTTGAGTTGATCGCCATTATTACCCCTCTTCAGTAAAGTCTTCGGGAAATTCAGCATTTGTATGAACCTCTTGCACATCATCAAGGTCATCCATGAAATTCATAATTTTAAGAACTTTCTCAGATGCTTCTTGATCTAGATTAACTAGAGTATCGGCTCTCATTGTATTTTCAGCTAATAATGTTTCAATATTTTTTTTCTTGAAAGCCTCGGTAACAGCAGATAGATTTGCTGGAGTAGAAATGATTTCAAAATAATCATCTGTCACAGTAAAATCATCTGCACCAGCGTCTAATGCAATCTCCATGATTTGGTCTTCGTCTTGAGATAGATCCACTTGCACAACTCCTAGCTTGTTAAAAAGGTAAGCAACGGAACCATCTGTACCCATATTACCTCCAAATTTAGAAAAGGCATGGCGAACATCTGCGACTGTTCTGTTTCTGTTATCCGTCATCGTCTCAACCAGAATAGCAACACCATTAGGGCCATAGCCCTCAAAAGTTAGTTCTTCAATTGCACCCGTTTCGCCTGTTCCAGAGCCCTTTTGAATTGCTCGCTTGATTGTATCTTTGGGCATATTTGCAGCATTGGCTTTATCCAAAGCTAGTCGGAGTCTGGGATTGTCATTTGGATCTGGGCCCCCTTTTGCAGCAACTGTGATCTCCCTAATCACCTTGGTCCAGACTTTTCCTCGGGATGCATCCTGCCTTGCTTTTCGATGCTTAATATTTGCCCATTTGGAATGTCCAGCCATCTATTGCTCCGATTCAAAAGTTGACTTGACGCTCAGCTCATCAAGCTGATCAGCAGAGACTATGCCAGGAGCGTCAGTAAGCAAACATGATGCACTTTGTGTTTTAGGAAAAGCAATAACATCTCGGATGTTAGTCGTATCTGAAAGCAACATAACAATTCTATCTAGGCCAAATGCAATACCTCCATGAGGTGGGCATCCAGATGATAAAGCAGACAAAAGGAAACCAAATTTTTTCTTGGCCTCGTCAGAAGAAATGCCCAATATAGAGAATATTTCCTTTTGCATTGAAGGCTCATACACTCTTAAAGAGCCGCCCCCAAGCTCATAACCATTTAAAACAAAGTCATATGCGCAAGCCAATGAATTATCTGGATCTTTTTTTAATTCATCTATAGTTACCGCAGGCAAAGTAAATGGGTGATGCAAAGACGTAAGATTATTTTCTTTATTTCTCTCAAACATTGGAAAATCTACTATCCAACATGGTGCCCATGAGGAGTTAATTAAACTTAAATCTTCACCAAGTCTTTTGATTAATGAGCTCATTGAGAGATTTACAATATCTGCCTTTCCAGCCCCAAAAAAAATAATGTCATTATTTTGCACTTTTAGGAAGGCAAGAATTGAATCAATTGTGTCTTGTTGAAAGAATTTAAGTATTGGTGATTGAAGTCCATTTTCTTGATCTAGATCTACAACTTTTATGTATGCAAGACCTTTTGCACCTAACTTACCGACATAATCAGTGTACTCATCAATTTGTTTTCTTGTCATAGACGCTGCCTCTGGAACTTTCAAGGCTACAACCCTTGAAGAAGGATCATTTGCAGGACCAGAAAATACTTTAAATTCCTCATCCCTTACAAGCTCGGATATATCCTTAAGCTCGAGTGGGATTCTTAAATCAGGCTTATCACACCCGTATTTTTCAACAGATTCTTTGTATGTAATTCTTGGTACTTCTGCTTTTTGATAGTCCGTAAATTCAGAAAGCAATGATATAACTAGGTCCTCTCCAAGCTCTATTATTTCTTCAGTAGAAATAAATGAAGCTTCAATATCAACCTGGGTAAATTCAGGCTGTCTGTCTGCACGCAAATCCTCATCCCTGAAACATTTAGCTATCTGATAGTATTTATCCATTCCGCCAATCATTAGCAACTGCTTGAATAGCTGAGGAGATTGGGGCAATGCAAAAAACTCACCAGGATGCACTCTACTAGGTACTAAATAATCTCTTGCTCCTTCAGGGGTAGCTCTTGTCAATATTGGAGTCTCGATTTCATGAAAATTATTATTTTCTAAAATAGATCTGATCTTTGAAGTAATCTGAGATCTCTTGACCAACCTTTGATTAACATCGGGACGTCTTAAATCTAAAAATCTATGTTTAAGCCTTACATCCTCATTAACATCTTGATAGTCATCAAGAGGAAATTGAGGGGTAACAGCTGAACTAAAAATTTTTAAACTGCTTGCTTCAATTTCTATCTCTCCTGTAGCCATTTTCAAATTAATAGCTCCCTCAATTCTCTTTCTCACTAATCCCTTAATATTTACGACATACTCACTTCTGCATGAATCTGCAGTATCAAATATTTCTCTTAAATCAGGATTAAAAACAACTTGGACTATTCCATGTAAATCACGAATATCTAAAAAAATTACGCCACCATGATCTCTTCGTTTATGAACCCATCCAGAAATCTCAATATTGCTATCAATGTCTGAACTATTAATATCTCCGCAATAATGTGAACGCATTTTTATCCTCTTATTTAAGTTTTGTTATCTGAACTTTTGCTTTTAGATTTTTCAGTGGTTTTGGTTTGGTCTTTGGGCTGTTTTTGTTTTTCATCCTTAGTATCTACTATATTCTTTTTAGAGCCAGTTTTAAAATCAGTTTCATACCAGCCTCCACCCTTCAATCTAAAAGAAGGTGCGGAAACTAATTTTTTTACTGATTTTTTATTACATTCAGGACAACTTTTAATAGGATTGTCTGAAAATCTTTGAATAACTTCAAATTGATGCTCACATTTCGAGCATTTATATTCATAAATCGGCATAAGTCTCTAAAAAAAAATATAAAATTATAAACTAAATGAAAAATCAAATATAAAAAATGTTTTGGTCTAAGGTTTTTTTACCAACTTTAAAAGATACCCCTCAAGATGCAGAAGTTATCAGTCATCAACTGATGCTTAGATCGGGGATGATACGAAGAGTTACATCGGGGATATACACATGGCTCCCAATTGGATTAAAGGTATTAAGGAAAGTTGAAAATATTGTTCGAGAGGAAATGGATGCGTCTGGAGCTCAAGAGGTTCTTATGCCGATGGTTCAACCAAAAGAATTATGGGAAGAAACTCAAAGGTGGGAAAAGATGGGTCCTGAACTGTTACGAATTCAAGATAGGCATGAAAGAGATTTTTGCCTCGGACCAACTCATGAAGAAGTAATAACTGATTTAATTAGAAATAACATGAAAAGCTATAAGGAATTACCTCTAAACCTTTATCAAATTCAAACTAAATTTAGAGATGAAGTCAGACCAAGATATGGAGTTATGAGAGGAAGAGAATTTCTGATGAAGGATTCCTATAGCTTTAACATAAATGAAGAGTCATTGAACGAATCATATCTTTTAATGAAAGAAACCTATAAAAAAATTCTTGATAGATTGGGCTTAAAATTTAAAATCGTGAAAGCAGATTCAGGAGCAATTGGTGGCGATGCTTCAGAAGAATTCCATGTCCTGGCTGAAAATGGTGAAGATACAATTGCGGTCAGTGACTCTTCGGATTTTGCTATTAACACTGAACTTTTATTAGAAGAAGGAGAGGATTTAGAATCTCTTCAAGGAAAACCTTCTCCTGATGGAGAAGGCATCATTCAAATCAAAAAAGGAATTGAAGTAGGTCATATTTTTCAACTTGGAAAAGTATATACAGATGCCATGAAAGCAAATGTTCTTGATCATGAGGGTAAAGCAAAGAACCTTTTTATGGGTTGCTATGGGATAGGTGTATCAAGGCTTGTGGCTGCTGCAATAGAACAAAACAATGATGAAAAGGGAATCATATGGCCAGAGGCCATGACTCCATTCGAGGTAAATATTATTGCTATAGGTTTTGATAAGGATGAAAAAATAGCAAAAGCCGCAACAGATTTATATAACGAATTATCATCCATGGGATATGAGGTGATGCTTGATGACCGAAAAGATGGTTATGGAACTAAAATGAAGGATGCTGAATTAATTGGTATTCCAATGAATATTATAATTGGTAAAAATTATCTTCAAAATAATGAAATAGAGCTAAAACACAGAGATGGTCAAAGCTCTATTGGAAAAGTTGAGGATATTTCAACTATTTTTGAGCACTTCAAAAGTAGCTAATTAGATCCTTTCAATAATCGTTGCATTAGCAGTTCCGCCACCCTCACAGATTGCTTGCAAACCATACCTTCCATGCGTTCTTTCAAGTTCATGCAGTAATGTTGTCATCAGCTTAGCTCCGGTCGCACCTAAAGGATGACCTAAAGCCATTGCTCCACCATTTACATTTAATTTTGACATATCCGCTTTTAACTCAATAGCCCAAGATAACGGAACAGGAGCGAAAGCCTCGTTAACCTCATAAAGATCAATATCATTAATGTTTAGATTAGTAGCTTTTAAAACTTTATGAGAGGCAGGTATTGGTCCTCCCAGCATCATTATTGGGTCATCACCAACAACACTAATACCAACAATCCTTGCTCTTGGATCAGCTTTTACTTTTTTAAGCCCTTCATCATTGCAAATCATAAGTGCAGCAGCACCGTCTGTAATCTGACTTGCATTACCCGCGGTAATGACACCACCCTCAGTAACTGAATTCAAACCTGATAGAGCTTCCAGACTTGCGTCATATCTTATGCCCTCATCATTAAAAACCATATCATTTTTTCCTTCGGCATTTTTAGCTTGAATAGGGAGGATCTCTCTATCAAAATACTTACCCTCAACTGCTGCTGCAGCTTTTTGATGGCTACTTAAAGCAAACTTATCAAGATCTTCTCTAGACAAATTCCATTTTTCTGCCATCAGCTCTGCACCAGTAAATTGAGAAAAGAAAATGCCTGGATATCTTTCTTTCATACCATCTGAGTCAAATGGTAACCCATGACCAGCTTCATACCCATCTTTAATGCTTGCACCTATAGGTACCATAGACATAACCTCTACTCCCCCACCAATTACAACATCTTGTGTTCCAGACATTACCGCTTGAATTGCAAAATGAATAGCTTGTTGAGACGAGCCGCATTGTCGATCAACTGAAGTTCCAGGGACAGACTCGGGCAAACTTGATGAAAGGATAGCATTTCTCGCGACATTACCTGATTGAGCACCAACTTGGTCAACGCATCCAAATATGACGTCGTCAATTAATGCGGGATCAATGCCTGACTGATGAACTAGCTCATCTAATACTTTTGCACCAAGATCGGCTGGATGCCACTGACTTAAACTTCCGTTTTTCTTTCCTCCAGCTGTTCTAACTGCTGAAACTATATACGCACTATTTGACATGATACTCTCCTATATTGAGAGTATCTTAATCAATTTCTATGCGTCATAACAAGTTAAAGGATAATTATTTCTTAGCTGTTTTATTCACTGACGGAATGTAAGCTTTTCTAATTTCCTTTACTAGACTGTCTCTAATCTTGGTATTTTCTTTTAAAAATTTACTTGCGTTTACTTTGCCTTGTCCAATTTTTTCGCCATTATGGCTATACCAAGATCCAGATTTTTCAACCAACTCAAGCTTTTGACCTAGTTCTAAAATCTCGCCTTCTGTGTTAATTCCCTCACCATACATAATTTGAAACTCGGCCTGCTTAAAAGGTGGAGAAACTTTATTCTTTACTACTTTAACTCTGGTTTCATTTCCGACAACTTCTTCACCTTCTTTAACAGCCCCTATACGTCTAATATCTAGTCGAACTGAGGAGTAAAATTTTAAGGCGTTGCCCCCAGTAGTCGTCTCAGGATTACCAAACATAACTCCAATCTTCATTCTAATTTGATTAATAAATATAACCATGGCATTAGAACGCTGTATGTTTCCTGTAATTTTTCTTAGTGCTTGTGACATCAAGCGAGCCTGAAGACCCATATGATGATCACCCATATCACCTTCAATCTCTGCTCTCGGAGTGAGAGCGGCTACAGAGTCTACAACAATCAAATCTACGCTTCCAGACTTTACAAGCATATCTGTTACTTCCAGGGCTTGTTCTCCTGTATCAGGTTGCGAAAGTAAAAGTTCATCTACATTCACACCTAATTTTTCAGCATAATTTGGATCAAGTGCATGCTCAGCATCTATAAAAGCTGCAGTACCTCCAGCTTTTTGGCATTCAGCAATGGCTTGAAGCGTTAAAGTTGTTTTTCCAGATGATTCTGGCCCAAAAATTTCTACAACTCTTCCTTTTGGGAGGCCGCCAATACCTAGCGCTATATCTAAGCCTAGTGAACCAGTAGAAACTGATGGCATATCCACAATTTCCCTATCCCCCATTTTCATGACAGTTCCTTTACCAAACTGCTTTTCAATTTGGGATAAAGTCTCATTTAAGTTTTTTTCTTTATCTGACATAATTAACTCCTTTACTGTATGTTTGTACAGTATATTATAAATTTGATAAAAGTAAATTAAATATTATCAAATTCATGCTGACTTGTTCATAACTCATTGTTAAAATCTTTTTAAACCTAACTTTTCACAACAAGCAATGGCATTCATAGTTACTGAATCATGTATAAAATGTAAGCATACTGACTGTGTTGAGGTGTGCCCTGTTGATTGTTTCTATGAAGGTCCAAACTTTCTGGTAATTCACCCAGAAGAATGTATTGACTGTGCCTTATGTGAACCAGAATGTCCTGTTGATGCAATTTTTTCTGAAGATGAGCTTCCAGAAGATCAAATAGACTTTATTGAAATTAATGCTGAACTGAGTGAAGTGTGGCCCAACATCACTGAAGAAAAAGATGAGCTCCCTGAGGCCAAGGAATTTTCCGAGATCAAAGAAAAGAAACATCTTCTGGAAAGACAGTGAATATTAAATTGTTTAAAAGAGAGAATTCAATTTCTCAGCTCTAACAGGCTTTCCATTTTTTCTAAGCTGAAATCTTAACATTGGGTATGCTGCTTCTGAATTTCCAATATGCGCAATCATTGCACCCTTTGTAACATCATCACCTTGCTTAACAAATATTTTGTCGCAATGAGCGTAAAGGCTTAAATAACCATCTGGATGAGAAATCATAACTAAATTTCCATAGCCTGGAATATCAGGCCCAGAAACTACTACCTTGCCAACATGAATAGAGTGAATAGGCTGCCCCTTAGGCTCTTTAAAAATTAACCAGGAATCTTCCTTTATAGCTACTTTTGATCCTTTTCCCAAGGGGTGATGCCATTTGATGGCCTGAGACTTTTGAATAGAATGAATTTTTAAAAAATTTCCTGAAAGAGTTAATTTTTGCTTTGGATAGATGGTGTATGGCTTTTTTAAATTATTATTTTTAATCAACTCTTCTGCATCTAAATTTAAATTTATTGAAATAGACCAAATGGAATCGCCTGGTTGAACGACATAAGATTCATCCATAGGTGGAGCTGAAAAATTTTTATAAGATTGTTTTAAAACCTCCAAACTAGAACAGCTTGAAATTAATAAAGTTAAAATTATTAATAATTTTCTATCAAATTTGATCATAGTAAAAATATGCCTGATGACAGTATAAGACCTGAAAAAATATGTATTAATATTAGCTCATGAGAAGAATATATTGATAAAACTAATTTAGGCAAAAGTAAAAGAGATATTAGACAGCCTAACGCAAACGGTGCCAATAAAGCAAAATCAAAGGTTGAAATTGCTTGAATGATTGGGCTATAAACTCCCAAAACTACCAACATAGCACTTCCAGAAATTCCGGGTATTAAGAAAAATGAAAAAGCCAATATTCCACTTAAGAGTAAATAAGGAATAGATATATTTCCTGAGCCTATATTTAATTCTTGCAACATGAATCCGATAATAATCCCCAAAGATAAAAAGATTAGTAGTTTCTTATCCTCCGCAAGATGTTTGAAAAAATTAATTACATAAATAGATAATGCAATCATTAATAAACCCATAGATAAAAAAAATGTTTCCTCATAATTAGTCAATAAGTGGTTAATTCCTCTAGAGCAGAAAATAACAGCAATCGTCATGGACAATATCAAAGGCATGGAAAGGTTGAGTTGAAATGTTTCTGAAAGAGATCGAAAGCCTAAAGTTATATTTTTTAATCGTAACTGGCTTAATATTGTCATTAAGTTTGGATAAATCTTAAAAATTACTGCAACAGTAGAACCGGAAATACCTGGAATCAGTTCAGCAACTCCCATGCAAAACCCAGCCAATGAGTATTTAATTTGATTTTTCATCCTTAAACTTCTCCGTTAGAAATGCCTGGCAGCATTGGTACAAATGCAACCTCTTCATGGATTATTTCTTCATTTTCAGTCTCGCTCTTTTTAGTTATAACGTAAAGTTTCTGTTTTCCTTCAAGGCCAACAGGGATCACAAGTTTTCCTCCAATCTCCAATAAATCAAGCAACTCTTCTGGGTATTGTCTTGGAGCCGCTGCACAAATTATTCCATCAAATTTTAAGTCTTCTTCCCAACCATTAAATCCATCTGCATGTTTAACAATAACATTTCTGATTTTTAACTCGCGTAAATTTTCGCGTGATTTTGAAACCAAAGGTTTGATCCTTTCTACTGCACATACGTCATTTGCAAAGTGAGATAATACTGCTGATTGATAACCACAACCAGATCCTATCTCAAGAACCTGATTAAGGACTTTTCCTCTTTTTGACGTATTAGAAAGTAAATGCTCCGTCATTCGTGCAACGATATAGGGTTGAGAAATTGTTTGCTTATATCCAATAGTTAATGCTCTGTTTTCATATGCTCTGCTCCACAGCGCTTGATCTAAAAAAATGTGTCTTGGGACTTGGCTTAAAGCATCAAGAATTCGAAAATCTTTTATTCCCATATCAAGTAATTGCCGAATCATTTGATCCTTAACCCTTGTAAATGTGAACCCAGAGCTACTCACAGTTAAATACCTCTTTATAAAGATCCCAATGAACTAAATCAGCGCTTAAATTGTAATCAAGTATTGAAATAGAAATATAATTTTGTTCAACGGCCTGAATATCAGTCTCCACTTGATTAGGCAAGAGCCTGCCTGAAGGTCCAAAACTATAGAATTTAACAGAACCCTCATCACTAATTAGATCTGGAATATCTGGTACGCCCCTTTTTCCTAGAATGGTTATTCGAACTCCTTTAACTTTTGAGGACGGTAGATCAGGAAAGTTTACATTTACGAGTAAATTTTGATCCGATGGAAGTTTTGAAACTTGATTGGTAATCAAGAGTGATTGCTCTGCAATATATGATAAATTTTGTGGGTTATAAGCTGCTACAGAAAAAGCAACAGGAACATAATCTAACCTTCGACCTGCAATTGCTGCGCCAACAGTGCCCGAGTAAAAAATATCTTCTCCTAAATTTGCTCCTAGATTAATTCCAGAAACAATCATTTCGATTGGCTCAGGAATCACGGACAATAAACCAAGATATGAACAATCTGCAGGAGTGCCAGAAACTGAAAAAATATTTTTTGAAATTTCTTCAACTTTGATTTCTTTACGCAAACTTATTGCTGCGCTCATCCCACTACAATTTTCTCTAGGCGCAATTAAAAAAACTTTGTGTTCGGTGCTTAAAGATTTAAATAATTGATTGATGCCAGATGCCTTATAGCCATCATCATTCGTTAATAAAATATTCATTAGAGATCCCTTAAGGAAGCTATAGCGTAGACTGCAATTCCATTGCCATTACCAATCACTCCCATCTTTTCTGAAGTAGTTGCCTTCACTCCAATGAAACTTTCCTCAATATCTAAAATTGCTGAAAGAGACTGCTTTAAATGATTTGCATAAGGTGCAATTTTTGGCTGTTCACAAACAACAACAAAATCAATATTATTTGGAAGCAAACTATTATCTTTCAATAAATCTAAAGTCTTTTCAATAATTTTTAAACTGCTCAAGTTTTTATTGTTTGGATCAGTATCAGGAAAGTAGTAACCGATATCTCTTAAACCTGCCGCACCAAGCAAAGCATCGGATATGGCATGCAATATTATGTCTCCATCTGAATGGGCCACAATGGAAAGTTTGCAGTCTATAAAAACGTTACCTAAAGTTAGGCCATTGCCTGGCTGAAATTGATGAAAATCTATCCCCCTTCCAATTCGAATATCTCTTCTAATATGATGAGTTAAATCATTGGCATATGTAATTTTGATATTAGACTTGTCTCCAGGTGCTGCTAAAACCTTAAATCCTGCACGTTCCATCGCTTGAGACTCATCACTCATGTGAAGTCCTTCCTGCTGCAACTTATCAAGAGCTAATTTTAGAGAGTCATAATAAAAAATTTGAGGTGTTTGCACATGCAAAAAATTTTCTCGATCGACAGGAATAATATCCTCGCCCTGCTTCATTCGCAGTGAATCAGTTGCTGATATAACAGGAAATACTCCTTCAATAGATTGATCACTGGCAAGATAAGATAATAAATCCTCAAAATGCATTTTTTTTAACCAAGGCCTAGCAGCATCATGAATTGCCACAATCTCTATACTTTCATCAACCACTGCCATTGCATTAAATACTGATTCACTTCTTGTGTTCCCCCCTCCAATAATCTTTATTCTTGGGTCTTGATAGAAAGATTGAGATTTAACTAAATCTTCATTTGGATTAACAGCAATTACAATTTCTTTAATGCTTGATATACCTAAAAATAAATTAACAGATTTTTCGAGCACTGTTTCATCACCCAGATTAGAAAATTGCTTAGGCATTGAACCTCCAAAACGACTGCTATCGCCTGCAGCCGGAATAATAACTGCAATATTACCGCTGGGGTTCATTGGGTTTATTCTCCTTGAATTTAAGAAAATGCTCATCTTCATAAATTAAATTTAATTCTTCTCGTGCAAACTTTTCTGCATGAGCATCATTTTTTTGTTTACTCTTAATACCTGTCTCTAACAAATTATTTTCTTTTGCGAGAGTTTTATTTTTTAATTGAAGCTCTTGATTTTCATTCTGAAGCTCTAAAAAAGTTCTTGTACTATCAATGCCAAAAAAAAGATTATATAAACCACCGATTATCAAAGAAAAGACTAGTAAATTTAATAATTTAACCAATAACATGTTTGGCAAAAGGTAGATCAGATTGCTCAGCTTCAATCCAAAGCAATCTATTATATTTTGCCACCCTGTCAGATCTGCAAGGTGCTCCTGTTTTAATTTGACCTGTGCCCAAGCCCACACAAAGATCCGCTATTGTACTATCCTCTGTTTCACCTGATCTGTGAGAAATAATGGATTTAAATCCATGCTTGTTAGCTAAATTGATAGTTTTCATAGTTTCTGTGATAGTTCCAATTTGATTAAATTTGATCAGGATAGAGTTTGCTAAAGAATCATTGATCCCTCTTTGCAGTTCAACTTCATTGGTAACAAAAAGGTCATCTCCAACTAATTGACAGTTACTCCCTAAAGCTTTGGTGAGGTTTCTCCACCCTTCAAAATCACTTTCATCCATTCCATCTTCAATAGAAAATATAGGGTATTGACTTGTCAGGTCGGCAAGATAGTTGGTGAATTCACTGGAGTTTAACTTTGTGGACTCTCCTCGAAGGTTGTACATACCGTTGTTATAAAATTCCGAAGCAGCACAATCCAAAGCAATTCCAACATCTTTGCCCTCAGCAAGATTATTATTTCTAATAGCCTGAATAATAAGTTCAATCGCCTCTTGATTTGATTGAAGGTTCGGGGCAAAACCTCCCTCATCTCCCACACTAGTGCTTAAACCCTTAACATTTAAAATATTCTTAAGATCAGAGTAAATTTCTGTTGCCCATTGCATTGCCTGAGAGAAATTATTAGCTCCAACTGGCATTATCATAAACTCCTGAATATCAATATTATTATCAGCATGCTCGCCGCCATTGATAATATTTAACATTGGAATCGGCATTTGCATCATTGGTTTTTTGCCGTTGATATCAGAAAAAACTTGATTTATGTATTGATATAGCGGTAACCCCGATGTTTGTGACCCAGCATCCAAGACTGCTAATGACACACCTAATATAGCATTAGCACCAAGTTTTTCTTTAGATGAAGTGCCATCTAAAGCAAGCATTTTTTCATCAATATCTTGCTGATTGGTAACATCCATACCAACCAATGCGGGGGCTATAATTTCATGAATATTTGCTATAGCTTTACTGACTCCTTTTCCCATATAAGTTGAATCACCATCTCTTAACTCTAAAGCCTCTCTAGACCCAGTGGAAGCTCCACTAGGAACCATTGATGTCGCATAAATACCATTATTTAGAATTACCTTACAGGAAACTGTTGGAGTTCCTCGAGAATCTATTATTTGAATTGCCTGAATAGAATTAATGATTGACATTAAATATTGTTATCCTGATTTTTTATAAAATCATCTAGCTCAGATAATTGAGATAATACATCTGGGATCTCTTTAGTTGAAATCGCACAAGGGCCATCACATTTTGCTGAATCAGGATCAGGGTGAGCTTCTATAAATAATCCAGCTATACCTTGGCTAAGACCAGCTTTAGCTAGAGGAAGCAGATACTCTCTTCTACCTCCAGCAGCATTGCCAAGACCACCAGGAAGTTGCAGTGAGTGAGTTGCATCAAATATTACAGGGACATCTAGATCTTTCATTATTTGAAAATTCAGCATATCAACTACTAAATTATTATATCCAAAAGAGTTACCCCTCTCACAAAGAGTAACACTGCTATTCCCAGCCTGATTACACTTCTCAATGACATTCTTCATCTCAGGAGCAGAGAGGAATTGAGGTTTTTTGAATTGAATAATTTTTTTTGTTTGAGCGGCGGCCACCACTAAATCAGTCTGTCTGCACAAGAATGCTGGTATCTGAATCACATCACAAATTTTTGAAACTGGATCTGCTTGAGATGGCTCATGAATGTCAGTGATAACAGGAGCATCAAACTCTGATTTAACTTTTTCAAGCATTTTTAAACCTTCATCAAGCCCTGGACCCCTAAAAGACGAAATAGAACTCCGATTTGCTTTATCAAAGGAGCCCTTAAAAATCCAATTAATATTTAAACTTGATGTAGTTGAAGCAAATTTCTCGGCAACAGCCATTACAACTGATTCAGACTCTAAAACATTTACTCCAGCCATAAGTGTCATGGGCTCTTTATTCCCAATAGTAAAGTTTTTAATTTTTAAAATACTCATCTTTTTATTTTAATAGCTTTTGCAATAAAGTCGTTAAAAATTGGGTGGCCATCTCTAGGATTAGATGTAAATTCTGGATGAAATTGACAACCTAAAAACCAAGGATGTTTTTTAATCTCAATCATTTCGGCTAAATTACCATCTAGTGAAGTGCCAACAATATCCATTCCACCTTTAACTAATTCATTTTTGAACTCTGGATTTACTTCATATCTATGACGGTGTCTTTCAGTAATAGTTAACTTTTTATAAAGCTTATGAGATAGGGAAGATTTTTTAATTAAGCATTTTTGCCCGCCCAATCGCATGGTCCCTCCTAAATTGGAGTTTTTATTTCTATGTTCAATTTTGCCCGATGCATCCTTCCATTCTGTTACCAATCCAATAACAGGATATTTGGTTTTGGTGTTAAATTCAGTGCTATTTGCATTTTTTAGTTTTAATACATTCCTAGAAAATTCAATGATGGCTATTTGCATTCCTAAACAAATTCCAAAATATGGTAATTTGTTTTCTCTAGCAAATTGACATGCATGAATCATTCCCTCTATGCCCCTACTACCAAACCCTCCTGGTACAAGAACAGCTTGGTAAGATTTTAAAACTTTTGCTACATTTGCTTTAGTTATTTTTGCAGCATCTATCATGTGAATCTCAACTTTTGCAAGATTTACAATTCCAGCATGATCAAGGGCTTCATTTAATGATTTGTATGAATCTTTTAGATCAACATATTTACCTACTACTGCAATAGAAACTTTCTTCTTAGGATTTAATTTTGCATCAACCACTCTTTTCCAATCATTCAGTCGAGGAGATTTTACTTTCAATAAGTTCAATTTTTTAAGAAGAATTTTATCTACTCCCTGAGCATATAATAGCAATGGTATTGAATATACTGTCTCTGCATCATGCATTGAAATAACGCTATTAGGATCCACCGAGCAAAATAAGGCTATTTTTTTCTTTTCATCATTTGGTAGTTCTTTTTCTAACCTACATATTAAGCAATCTGGTTGTAAGCCAAGTGATCTGAGCTCCTTTACAGAATGTTGAGTGGGCTTCGTTTTAAGCTCTTCAGATACTTTTATGTATGGTACCAAAGTAAGATGTGCTAACGCGGTATTAGATGAGGGTAGTTCTAGCATCATTTGTCTAATTGCTTCAATAAAAGGTTGGCTTTCGATATCACCCACTGTCCCGCCTATTTCTACAATTGCTATATCAGCGCCTTTTGCACCCTCTTTTATTCTTCTTTTTATTTCATCTGTAATATGAGGAATGACTTGAACAGTTCCTCCGAGATAGTCGCCTCTCCTTTCATTTTGGATGACTTCTTCATAAACTTTTCCAGCAGTAAAATTATTTTTTTCACTAGCCTGAAATCGAACAAATCTTTCGTAATGCCCAAGATCTAAGTCAGTTTCTGTTCCATCATTAGTAACAAAAACTTCGCCATGTTGAAAGGGGCTCATTGTTCCGGGATCAACGTTTATATAAGGATCAAGTTTATTTAAGGAAACTTTTAGACCTCTTGCCTCAAAAAGAGCGCCAATTGATGCAGCTGCAATGCCTTTTCCGAGTGAAGAGACAACACCACCAGTTATAAAAATGTACTTTGTTTGAGCCATCAGTTTTTAAGTTATGATGGGAATACAGAATATCAGATTCTAGTCCTAATAAAAACTAAGTTAAGCAGATTCTTCAAATAAAGGTCTTGATAAATCAGCCCAATCAATTTCAGCATCACTTTTGGCTTCAGCGTATTCTAGAATACCTAGATCTTCAAATTTACCTTTAACAGAATCTCTTAAGAGGCCAATTCTTCTTAAGTTTGGCATGACTCTTTGGAAAAGCAGTTTTTGAAAATGCTTAGTAATATCAGAGCTTAATTGAAATTGTCTTGCATCCTCAGCATCCCAGCCAAAATGTTCAAACACATCCATTGAAACAAGTCTCTCTCTGCTTAGCCAACATGCCTCATAGGCAAATTGTGCACGATCTTCTTTTTCATCTTCAGATAGAGTTTCAACAAACTCCTCTAAATAATTTATCCCAAAGGTAACGTGCCTAGCCTCATCTCGAATTATCAAGCCAAGCATATCTCGTAAAACTGGATCCTTGGTAAGCTCCCTAGAGGTTTGAAAAGCAGCTAGAGCTAATCCCTCAATAATAATCTGCATGCCAATGAACTTAAGATCCCATCTTGGATCAGTGAGAATTTTATCTAGAATTGATTTTAAAGCATTGCCGATTGGGTACATGAGCTTTGTTCTTGTTTGAATATACTTATTAAAAGCTTCCACATGCCTGGCTTCATCAAAGGTCTGAGAAGCTGCATAGAGTTTTGCATTATAAGTTGGGGCACAAGATGTAAGTTGAGAAGCAACCAAGAGAGCCCCTTGCTCTCCATGAAGAAATTGACTCTGACTCCAAGCAATTCGATGGTTTAAAAATTCTACTTTTTTGTCATCAGAAAATTTTTGATAGGGCGCATAATCATCCCAAAATATTGGAGTTGGCTCAATCATTGGCTCAAAGGGTCTTGACCAGTCAACATCAACCTCAACATTCCAATTAAGCTCTTTTCCTAATTCGTAAAGTTTTTTGATTCTATTATCTTGAACAGTGTAATCCCAGTTATATGCTCCTGATAAAGGAGTATTGAAAATTTCTGCAATGTCGTCAGCAACACCTTCAGTCATGTATGGAGGGAGATCTTCCTCCAATTGAATTTCTCTAGGGTTGTTTTTTAAATAATCAATTTTCATATGTTTAAATAGTGTCGTTTTACTCGTTGATTCATTTTGGTCATAAGTTCATAAGAAAGCAAACCATTCTTTTTCGTATTTTCCAAGATAGACAATTCAGGAGACCATAATTCGCACCAGTCTCCAATTTTACAATCGGGGATTTCCGTTACATCAATTGATATGAGATCCATGCTTACTCTTCCAATAATTTTAGATTTATGGCTGTTCACCATTACAGAGGTTCCATCTATTACTGTTTGGGGGAAGCCATCTGCATAACCGCAATAAACAATAGCAATCTTAGATGGTTTGTCTGTCTTTACCCTTCCGCCATATCCAATTCTTTCATTTTTATTTAAGGATTGAATTGAGATGATTTGACTTCTAAATGTCATAGAGGTTTTTAAACCAGGAAAGGCAATTCCTCCATACATGGCAATACCTGGTCTAACCCAGTCATAAGCTTGATCTGGAAAATTAAATACTCCAGCAGAATTCAAGACGCTTCTCTGCATTTTATTTGCAACTTTATTCCACGCATGATCAAAATTTTTTAATTGAGCATCATTCAACTCATCCTCTGGGTTATCAGCGCAAGCTAAATGCGTCATTAAAACATTTGAATCCTTTAAAAGTGACTGAAATTGATCGAGCTCATTTAACACAATGCCAAGTCTATTCATTCCAGTATTTAATTTGATCCAAAACAGCAAATCATCTTGGTATTTCTTTGCCAAGGGTAATTGTGAGATTGAATGCACAACAGACCAAATGTTATTTTGCTTTAAGGCATCATAAGCATCTGATGAATATACGCCTTGCATAGCTAAAATTGGTTTAACGGATTTTTCTCTTATCCTAAGCGCCTCTTCCAGTCTGACTACGCCATATCCGTCTATTGCATCATCTAATGCCTGAGCAGCCTTATCAAGATCATGTCCATATGCATTACTTTTTATAATGCCCATAATTTTGCAATTAGAAGGTAGGTTGCTTTTAATTACGTGGATATTATTTCTAACAAGCTCATAATCGATTACAAGCTCGGAATTTGGTTCAATCATTGGATAGAGTCGTAATAGCTATCAACAGCGAAATCTTCAAACCTTGTATATTCTTTAAGAAAAGTGAGGTTCACTTTGCCGATCGGTCCATTTCTTTGTTTGCCAATAATAATTTCTGCCTTGTTTCCTTCTTCAGAATCTTCATTATAGACCTCGTCTCTGTAGATAAATAAGATTACATCTGCGTCCTGTTCAATCGCGCCTGAATCTCTTAAATCGGCCATAATTGGTCGTTTGTTAGGTCTTTGTTCTACAGCTCGATTTAACTGTGATAATGCAACTACAGGAACGTTAAGTTCTTTTGCAAGCATTTTTAAAGATCTAGAAATTTCAGAAATTTGATTTACTCTATTTTCTTGAGAAGCAGGCAGTTGCATTAACTGAAGATAATCCACAACAATCAAAGATAGCCCATTAGATTCCTGTCTAGCAATGCGACGGGCTCTTGCTCGTAACTCCATCGGTGAGAGCATTGAACTATCGTCGATGTAAAGAGGTAAATCTTTTAATTTTGAAGATGACTCCATAAACTTTTTTGAGATCGGCTTGATTCATCGATGCTGATCTAACTTTTTGTTGATCAATTTTAGCGTTACTTGCTAATAATCTCGTAGTTAATGATTCAGCTGGCATTTCAAGGCTAAAAACAAGGACGCCACCAGGAATATCTTTGTTCAGAACAAAGTTCTCAACAATATTCATACTCAATGCAGTCTTACCCATGCTTGGTCTAGCAGCAACAATTATTAAGTCTCCGTCTTGCAACCCCTGTAACTTAGTATCTAGGTCCTTGTACCCTGTAGAAGCTCCAAGCAGAGATGATCCATTTTTTGCAATTTCATTCATCCTCTCAATTGATTGAGGAATGAGCTCATCTAATTTCTGGATATTGGTCGATGTTCTGCTAGCTTCGTCATTTAGTGAGAAAATTTTTGTTTCAGCCTCATCAAGTAGTTCAGCTGCATCTTTGCCTTGAGGGTTGACAATAAGCTCAGAAATTTCAGAGTTGATTTTCATCAACCTTCTTGAAATAGACTTTTGCCTGACCATGCCAGCATAAGCTTCTAAATTCGCTGCAGAAGGACTAGTAGAAGCTAAATCAATTAAATAATTCTTACCACCTGCTCTTGTTAAGAGATTTTTACTGTCCAAACGATCTGAAACCGTTAGGGGGTCTAGGGGTTTATTAGAATTAACAAGCTCACCCATTGACTGAAAAATATTTTGATGATCTTGACCCTCAAAATCAGTGAATTCAATAATTTCGCTTACAGCATCATATCTTTCAGTTTCAAGCATTAGGCCGCCTAAGATAGCTCTTTCAAGCTCTCTTACTTGCTCTGTATTTTCTATGGATTTGCTGGACATAAATATGATTCTTACATCATATTATTAAGATAACAACTACTCTGGCTGAACAGATACCTCAACAACACATGAAACTTCAGGGTGGAACAATAAAGTAATTGAATAATCTCCGAGCTCTTTTAAAGGACCATCAGGTAATTGAATAACACTTTTATCTACAATATGGTCAATTTCAGTAAATGCATCAGAGATTTCTCTAGTCCCTACTGAACCGTACAAAGCACCTTCCTCTGTAACTTGAACTTTAATCTCAACCTTGGCCCCAGAAATTGCTTCAGCTTTACCTTGAGCATTTGCCATTTCGTCTGCTGAAGCTGCAGCTAGTTCTGCTTTTTTGCTTTCGACATACTTAAGGTTTTCTTCAGAAGCAAACATGGCTTTCTTCTTTGGAATAAGAAAATTTCTGGCATATCCTGAGCTAACCTCAACAACGTCTCCAATTTCACCTAATTTTTGGATTTTATCTAAAAGTATAATTTTCATAATTTATCTATGGGAGTCTGTATAGGGGAGAAGAGCTAAAAATCGAGCAATCTTTATTGCTTTTGTTAATTTTCTTTGCTCCGAAGCACTAATATTTGAAACTCTAGCAGGTATGATTTTTCCTGTCTCAGTAATATACCTTTTCAAAAGATCAACATTCTTATAATTAAAATTTTTGTTATTAGATTGAGTCATTATTCACCTTCCTTTGATTCTTCTTTAGCAGTAGACTCAGAAGCAGTATTTGATTCTGTTGGAGAAGTTTTTGGCTTTTCTTGGCTTTCTTCTTGAGGAGCTTTTTTTGCCTCTCTTGATTCTATAAGCAGCAATGAGTCCTCAAGAGAAGGTGAATCAACTTTAATTAAAAGGTGGCGTATTACAGATGTATCGTATTTTAGTTTAGACTCAAGCTCCAAAGCAGCCTCGGCTGGGCCCTCTATCTGTAAAATAGCATAGTGTCCTTTATTGTGATTTAAAATGCTGTAAGCAAGTTGCCTGCGACCAATGTTCTCAAGCTTATTAATTTTATAATTTATATCGGTAAGAGTCTTTTCAAACTTAGCCTGAAAATCATCAAACTTTGTAGACAAATCAGGGTTGAGTATTAAAGTTAATTCGTAATTGTTCATATTTTTCCTTATGGGTTAATAGATTTTTTGAACATCAAAAAATCAAGGAGCGTGAATTCTATGCCAAATACATCTAGCAATCAATAATTATTTTTTAAGAAGCCAAAGGCTTTATCAAAAAAGCTTTTATTATTTTCTAAGGTATAACCTTGCTTAATTTGGTCAAAACCAAAACCTACCAAGCCTAAACCAGTTGCATATATTGGATTTTTAAGGACTGATTCCATTCCATTAAATTTTTCTGGAATGCCAAGTCTTACACTAGTTTGAAAAATAGACTCAGCTAGGGCAACGGCTCCTTCCATTTTTGAAGTTCCGCCTGTTAAAACAATCCCTGCGGGGATTTTATTTTCAAAACCATTGCGTTTAATTTCCGCTTTAACTAAATCAAAAAGCTCAACGTATCTTGGTTCAATTATTTCAGCTAAAGATCGTCTTGATAAGTCTTCCGGGGGCCTGCCACCAACCCTCAT
>QBVY01000001.1 GCA_003283765.1 SAR86 cluster bacterium AG-313-N18 | reverse complement strand
AGACTTGGATTTTGAATCAAGTTAGCAAGCAAACTCCCCCCAACGGGACCAGTTGGATCTACACCAAACTTAATAACTTCTCCAACATCAGCATTAGATAATTTTTTAGCTGAGCTTACATAACGACCTTCAGGTTGTTTTCCAAGGAATGCATATTGGCCTTTGCTGCCTATGTATTCTAAATACTTGCCATCACAGATAGCATTGTAGAGTCCCACTCTGGTAACTACACAATTTTCTGACTCACCATCAAGATTAATCACGTTTGCATTAAAGGAGACAACTTCAGAACCTGCAACCATCTCTCTTTGCAATTCAAACCAAAGACCTTCAAGTTCTCTAATGGTAGGCAACTCTGTGGCGCTTGACATTTTTGAAGACAGATTATTTAAAAATGTTTCTCTTTCTCTGCCATATTGCGCAGAGGTTAAAGAATCAGCAAATAAAGCGCTTGCTTCTCCTGCAGAACTTTGCAAATGACCAAAAAGTTCAACTAATGAGCCTAACTCTTTCTTGTATGCAGCCTCTTTGACCACCAGGATTGCGTCATTTTTTTTATATTCGGTTTCAAGCTGATCAGCAATTTTTTCCTGTCTAGCTAGCTCTCTTTTTTCAGCGGCTAATTTAGCAGCCTGTTTATTTTTATCTGCAAGAAAATCTGCCTCTCTTTTAGCATTAACACCCTGCTCACTTGTTCTGCCTTGTTCAACCAACTGCAATAAACCCTGGATAGTAGTAGGCTCGCCCTCAGTTGCTTCTTGAGCATAAGTTGAAAATGATGCAATTAATGCGAGGGACAAAATGTATTTATTTAAAATTTTCATGATGCATCTCCTCTGTAAACTATCGGCAGCATCATAATATCCATTGGTGCTAGTTTATTTGCCATACGAATGCCATCTCTGACTGTTACCCTGTAACCGCCTCCAAGTTCTTCCCATGAGCCTGTTTCAGTATCGTAATATCCTGTTTTTCTTTCATCCTTTGATTGAAAAAACATACCTAGCCTTCCAACTCTTAGGATGTTTACAACCACCTCTTGTCCATCAAGGACAATTGTTTCGTCGTAAGCATCAAGCTTCCTACCATACTCTGCTTCTATATTATAAGCCTCTAAAATTTGCCGTACTTGCTCAGATGCTGTGACTTTAGGATTTGAAAGAGAGGCCCTCACAAGATCTAACCTTTGTTTTCTTTCTTCTATATGAAATGGTGTATCAAGATTTACATATTTCTCTAGACCTTCAAGCATTCTTTGGGCCAGTGGCGGGACCTGTCTTTGCATGACAACAACCTGAATAAGTTGTTCGTCATATTGATCCATAAGGTCAAGCTGAGCTTGGATTTGAATTCTCTTTTGGGCGTTATAAAGCTTTAAACCCTCAACTTGTTTTGACACAACTTTAAATTCATTTACTAACTTATCAGTAGCTGATTCAGTTGCATCGATTTTTGCTTGAGATTGAGCAGATAGCTCTGTGTTATCCCTTCCAACTTCTAATACTAGTTCCATTTCTGTAGCCGCTACAAACGTAGTCAGCATAGTAAGAACTACTAGGCTTTTCTTTAACATTTTTTTCTCCCTAGGAAAAATGGTTCACTAGTCTAACAGCGTAGTGAAATTATTCAAACTTTTTCAATGGTGAGATTGTACCTAATTTTGTGCAAAATCACCTCACAATGTAAAAAATATAATTGGGTCTTTTAATAACAAGAATTTCTATATTTAGAACTTTTTCTACTCTTAAGAAAAAATTTTAGGTATCAGCATGGGTGTGTTCTTTTTATAACTATTATAGTCGTCAAGATGCCCCCATTTCTTATGGCCCCTATATTCCAACATTCTTACTCCACTGACATAAACAAGCAGTATATATGAAAAGATTGGAGAGAAAATTGCCAGATAGTTCATGCCCTCGAATGTGGATATGCCCATTACCGTAATCCCTGACCATAAGGTTATTTCACCAAAATAATTTGGATGCCTGGATTTAGCCCAAAGCCCCTCACTGATGAATGCGTCTTTATTCTCTGGAATTGATCTAAATGCAGTTTTTTGATTGTCAGCTATTACTTCAACTACAAAGCCCAAAATGAACAAGGCAACCCCTAATATAAATATACTATTTATAACTACACCCACTGGATTGGCAATCGCTACCAAAGCTGCCGATGAGCATATAAAAACCCACATGCCCTGCAAGGTCCATGTCATAAAGAATTGAGAAAAAGAAGTTTTAATAGAATCAAATCTTCCATCTTTTTTATCTTTATGAATTCTCATAAATAGAAAAGAGCCAAGTCTAACTGCCCACATAATAATTGCAACACCTATGATTAGACTGCCAAGATCAAAATTTTGAGAGGCATTAGTTGAATACAAGGCGAATAAAATGGCTGTAATATAGGTAAGGCTACCAGTTAAATCATAAAATTTTTCAGTCTTAAATATAAAGGCTGGAATATATGCAATCCACTGAATAACAAAGATCATTACCAAAAGGTGGCCCACCAAATTCTCTCCCGATAGCTCAATGCTGTTAAAAGAAATTGCATCAGCATAAAGCTTCGTAAAAATGAAAACTCCGGCAGCAATGACTAAATTAGTTAAATGTTTCATTATCCCTCCCATCCACATGATCTTTCAGTATTTTGAACATCCAGCCAATCTTTAAGTGGCTGATAGTAATTAAGCATTGATTTTCCACTTAATTCTCTAGTTCCAGTAAGTGCTTCCAATGCCGTTTGCCAGTCCCTGCTTTGCCCTAAGGCAAGCATGGCTCTGAGTTTCTCCCCAGCGAGGTCGTTATCATATATTGAGCATTCATGAAGAGGCCCCTCAAATCCCATTTGATTGCAAAGAGATTCATGAAATTGATATTGAAGAATTTTTGCTAAGTAATATCTGGTATATGGAGTATTACCGGGAATATGATATTTTGCTCCTGGGTCAAACGCATTAGCATCTCGGTCACGAGGCACTTCAATGCCTTGATAAAATTCTCTTAATTCCCACCAAGAATTATTTAATTCCTCAGGGCTAGTTTCTCCTGTAAAAACTTTTGCTCTCCATTTATCCAGCATCAATGTCCATGGAACAGAAACTACCCCATCAAGTGCTTGCTGCATCAAAAGAGAGATTGGATCTGCATTTGCTTTCTTGGCCTGTTCTTCAGTTACCATATCAATCTTTTGGAGGTATTCTGGTGTAATTGATAGGGTTAACAAGTCACCAACTGCCTCATGGAAACCATCATTTGCTCCACTCTGAAAAATATCAGGTAGATGGCTGTATGCTTGGTAATAAAAAATATGGCCCAGCTCATGATGGATGACAGAAAAGTCTTCTGCATTCCTCTCAATACACATTTTAATTCGTAAGTCATTAATGTCTGAATTGAGATCCCATGCAGATGCATGACAAACTACATTTCTGCCTTGAGGTTTAATAAATAATGATCTTTCCCAGAAGGAATCAGATAAAGGCTTAAATCCAAGAGAGATAAAAAAGTTTTCAGCAATTTTTACCATTTCTATTTCATCAATATCTTTTTCAATTAAAATGCTTGTTAGATCAATTTTTGAGCTAGATGAGCTGCTCTCAGGCTTGTAGACTAAATCATAAATATTTGACCAAGATTGCCCCCACATATTTCCAAGAACATGTGCCGGTAGGCTGCCAGTTTTCGCAACAATTTCTTCACCATAATGATTTGAAAGCTCGTCACGAACATGGCAATGCAATGCATCATAAAGAGGCTTTAGTTCGTCCCAAACTCTGTCAGTTTCGTCCAAAAACTCGTCTGCTGGCATATCATATTGACTGAACCACAAATCAGTTAAACCGTCATAGCCCAAATCATTTGCGCCTTGATTTCCAATTTCAACCATTCTTAGATACATATCTTTCATTGGCTTGCCGATATTTCTCCACCCCTCCCAAGCCTTTAAAAGCTCTGCTGGATCTCTGGAATTATCAATAATGGTTTCAAAGGCTTCTAGGTCATAGCAATCATCATCTGCAAAACAATGTTGCCCCGTGCCATACATTGCATCCAATTCAGCACTTATTGAAGAAATTTCACCAGCTAGCTCCTCATTTAACGGTGATGGCATGACAAAAGAGCTTTTTATAAGGTTGAGTTTTCTTTTATTTTCTTCTGAAACCTCCACTCCATCAAAGGAAGAAGCCTGGCGTGCTCGCTCTAATGCAAGTAATTGGTATCTTTTACCATAGTCTGCAACTACTTTCTGCGAATCATAAGTGATAAAATTAGCTCCTATCCAATAGGCTGAGCTTACAATAGGCCCAAGGGTTTTATCTTCTAGCTCAACTCTTTGTAGAAATGCTTCTACATCGGATTCAGTTAGGGCATTTGGTTGCTCGCTTGAGCACGAGGAAAGAACTAGGATAGAAAGAAAGATAGTAGATAATAAAAATTTATACATTGAAAAGATCCCTTTTAAATACAATAAGAGAGTAAATCACACTATGAAAATATCAACAAGCCAATTTAGAAACGGTCTAAAAATTATTATCAATGATCAGCCTTGTTCGATTTTAGAGCATGAGTTCCATAAGCCTGGTAAGGGGCAGGCAGTTATGAGGGTAAAATTTAGAAACTTAATAACTGGCAAAGTGGTAGATAAAACCTATAAATCAGGTGAATCTGTAGAAGAAGCAGATGTAATGACTGTGGAAATGAGCTATCTATATTCAGATGGAGAACAATGGCATTTTATGAATTCTTCAACCTATGAGCAGATTGGAATTAATCGAGATGTTGTGGGTGAAGCAAAGAAATGGATTATTGGTCAGGAAAATTGCGAAGTTGTTATTTGGAATGATGAGCCCATTTCAGTTGAAGCGCCTCCGTTTGTTGAATTAAACATTGCAAAATCAGACCCTGGGATCAAAGGAGATACTGTATCTGGCGTAACAAAACCTGCCGAACTAGAAACTGGAGTCACCATACAGGTTCCCTTGTTTGTTGAAGAGGGAGAAAAAATTAAGGTGGACACAAGATCTGGTGAATATTCGGGGCGCGTTTAGACTTTGTATAATAAAATTTTATCTTCGCTAATTGATTTTATTGAAAATGACCTGTCCTTTGGTGCTGATCAAAAGAAAACGTTATTAAATAAACACAAGCTAGCCCTTACAGATTCTCTAGAGAAGGGTCACTGGACTACAAACCTTTGTTTGATTGCCTCAAATCTTGCAAAGAAAAATCCTCGAGACATAGCTTCGTCTCTGATACCAAGGCTAAAAAATCATCCTGAAATTGCAAAAGTAGAAGTGGCTGGTCCCGGTTTCATAAATATATTTTTAACTCGAGAAGCATTTTTTAATCAAGTAGATGATACTCATAAAAATCCGAATTCTTTTGTTGAGTTTTCTCAAATATCCAAAGAAAAGATACAAATAGAGTTTGTATCAGCAAATCCTACTGGTCCATTGCATGTGGGTCACGGACGCGGCGCAGCCTATGGAGATGCCATTGGTCGAATCTTACAACGACTCGGCCATGAAGTATCTAGAGAATATTATGTGAATGATGCAGGTAGGCAAATTGATATTTTGGCATGCAGTATCTTTTTAAAGAAATTTGAATGCTTTGATGAAGAGACTTTTCCAAGCTCTGCATACAAAGGATCATATATTTTAGAAATTGCTGAGGGCACAAAGATAGATCAAACATTGGCCGAATCAGATAAAGAAAAATTAACAGCAAGTCTTCCAGATGATGATGAGGAAAAAATAGATGAGTTAATTGAACGAATAAAAATGAATCATTCAAATAGTTGGTCGTTAATAAGAGACTTTGGTCTGAGCTATGTAATTAAATCTATCCAAGAGGATTTAACTCAATTTAAAGTAATTTTTGATAATTGGTTTTTTGAATCTTCACTTGGAGAACTATCAGACAAAAATTCAGAAATTTCTCAGGCGCTCGATGAGGTCAAAAAAGAGCATACCTACGAAAAGAATGGTGCTGTATGGCTAGAGTCCACAAAATTTGGAGATGATAAAGATCGTGTCATTATTCGAGAAGATGGAAGGGGCACCTATCTATCAGCTGATTTGGCTTATCACAGAAATAAATTAGATAGAGGATTTGATACTATTATAAATGTTTGGGGTTCAGACCATCATGGTTATATCAAAAGAATTGAATCAACCATTGAGGCTATGGGTTACAGCAAAAAACAAATGCAAGTTCAGCTTGTTCAATTTGCAAACCTCTTTGAAAATGGTTCCAAAGTAAAAATGTCTACTCGAAGTGGAAATTTTTACACATTGAAACAACTAATTGATGATATTGGACCTGATGCATCAAGATTCTACTATTTATCTAAACAAGCAGATCAACACCTAGATTTTGATATTGGGATTGCTAGATCGAATTCAAAAGATAATCTTTATTATTATGTCCAATATGCACATGCCAGAATTTGTTCAGTAGAGAAAAAATATCTTGAGCTGGGTGCCGCCCTGCCAAGAAAATTCGATGATGCTGATTTTGATGGTTGCGATGAGCTGCTGCAGACGGCTTTAAATGCTCAATTTGTTATAAAAAGTTCCGGCGAGAACCTTCAACCACATCTGATTATTTACTATCTGAGAGATTTCGCTCAAAGCTTTCATCAATTTTATAACAGCGTAAATATACTAAATGCAAAAAAATCAGAGCAGAATAATATTATGCGAGCTTTAATCATTGTTAAGTCTGTCATAGCTTCATCTCTGGAATTGTTAGGCATTGAACCTTTAGATAGCATGTAATTAATGTGAAAGATTTTGCTAAAAAACATCCTATAAATAAATCAAAAACAAAGAGAGTTAAAACTTCTTTGCGCGCAAAAAGAGAGCTCAATCAACCCTTAAAGATAAAGCATTTGTTTGTAATTGGTGCTATGAGCGCCCTGCTTCTATTTGCATCAAATCTAATACTGCAAACAGATGTTGTGAATATTAGAGGCGAGGTAAGCAATCCAACAATAGAATTTTTATACCCTATAGAGCTAACAAAAGATACTGTATTGATTGAACTTGAAGGCATCGTGGTTGAAGAAGACTGTGAGTACCTTATCCAAATTGAATCTTACGGAAAAAGAGTTTACGCACAGGAACAGCTTAGCTCCCTATTATCTTTCGGCTTAGAATCCTATGTTGAAAAGACATTCAGCTCAAAGCAACCTGAAAAACCATTATTCAGGGTTATGTCAGGCCCATATTTAAATAAATCCGAAGTAAATAATGCTAGAGAGCTGCTTATGAAAAATGGCAGACAACCTCTAATCTATAAAAAATGCACAAAGGCATAGCAGATAAATTTGTAGCTATCTCCAGCAAGATTAAAGCTGCTTGCGAAAAAGCTCAACGGTCTAACGATGAGATAAGACTGGTTGCTGTTTCCAAATTACAGCCTATTGATGTTATTAATGAAGCCTATGCTCTTGGAATAAATAATTTTGGGGAAAATTATGCGAAAGAATTGGCCGAAAAATCTTCGGCATGTCCTAAGGACATTATTTGGCATTTTATAGGCCCCATACAATCCAATAAAGTAGGCTTAATTGCCAAACATGCTAATTGGGTCCACTCAATAGACCGAGAAAAAATTGCAAGGAAACTAAACGATGCATTGGAAACTGAAAATAAAAAAATCCACGCACTGGTTCAAGTTAATATTGATAGAGAAGAGTCTAAGTCAGGAATTCTTCCAGAAGAAGCGGTTGATTTTAGCAATGAATTAATGGCCCATTATCCAAACTTGATTCTCGAAGGCTTAATGTTTATGCCTAAGATTAATACCTCGAAAAAAGCTAAAATTGATACTATGCGCAAAATAGCAGATCTTCAAAAAAAAATATTATACAAACTTCCTGGATGCACTCACTTATCTTTGGGAACATCCAGCGACTTTGAGGAGTCTATATCAACTGGCTCCACAATTCTGAGAATTGGCGAGAGTTTATTAGGCAAAAGATCATGAAAATTTGCTTTTTAGGATGTGGCAATATCGCTCAAGCAATAATTGACGGGCTATTGAAAAATGGCATCTCATCCTCTGATATTGCTTGCATTGAAAGAAATGAGCAAAGAGTTGAGTCACTAAGAGCGCAGAATTTAAAAATAATTAAATTAGAGGACTTAGCTTTAATAGACTTGGATTTAATTGTGCTGGCTGTAAAGCCCAAGGATGCTTTGAGTGCCGAAAAAAGTATTTCTAAGATGGCGCCCAAAGTAGCCATATTAAGTGTTGTTGCAGGAATTGAGATAGAAAAGTATTCGCAACCCCATTGCATAATTCGCGCAATGCCTAATACGGCATGCGCTTTTTGCAAAGGTGTAACAGCTCTCTATGCTGAAGATCACAACTCAACTGCATTCAATAATGCAAACAAATTATTTACCAGAGTTGGGCATGTTTTAGTACTTCAAAGTGAAGAGGAAATGCATAGATTTACTAGTATCATTGGGAGTGGCCAAGCTTTTCTTTTCCAGGTGCTTAATATATACCTGCAAGAGTTAGAAAAAATAGCATCTTCTAATCATGTAGCTGCTAAATCAATGTTTCAAGACTTTATTAGCAGCTTAGGTGACTCATTTTCTCAAGACCAGAATTTTGAAAGCTTGATAAGTAAGATAAAATCTCCAGGAGGAACAACTCAGGCCGGTTTGGAATCTCTTGAAAAAAATAATCTTGATATGATTTTACAAGCTGCTTTTAAAGCTGCTGAAGATAGATCCATAGAAATTAGTAATGAGAAATAATAAGAAATACATTAGACAATATGATTAGCGCGGTAGCAGTGATTTTGGGTTTTGCTAGCTATGCTTTTGTTATGTTGTCACTATTTAGGCTTTTTCGGGTTAACTACTTCAATCCAATAGTTAAAATATTTGCTACCTATCTAGAGCCAATCTCAAAAAGTCTTTTCTTCTTTTTGCCGCCTCTGTTTGCTGCAATTGCTTTAGCGCTGTTGCTGAAATTTTCTTCTTTTTATCTTGCCTACTCGTCTGGTTATGAAGCTCTTACCCTCTTTTATCTCTCTGTCATAGATGTTTTGAATTCTGGGTTTAGAATATTGTTTTATTGTGTCATCGGCTCAGTTGTTCTAAGTTGGGTGGCTCCTGGAAATAGCCATCCCTTATTGCAACTTATTGAAGAAATTTCTGCTGGCATTTTAAGTCCTATTAGGAAATTTCTTCCACCTATGGGCGGCTTAGATTTCACTCCCATTATTGGATTGCTTGTGCTAAATCTAATTAATACTTCTTTCATTCAAATTATTCGTTCTTTGTTATGAAAACAGTAACTGAAAAAATATCATTTGGAGACTCTTTGACTCTTGAATCTGGGCAAGTCCTATCAGGTTTTGAATTAATGACTGAAACCTATGGGGAGCTCAACTCAAAAAAAACAAATGCTGTATTAGTGTGCCACGCCTTCTCTGGCAATCACCATGCAGCTGGTAAAAGAGATGGAGAAACAAAATCTGGTTGGTGGGATGAAATAGTCGGAGATGGCAAAACAATTGATACAGAAAAATTTTTTGTCGTGTCCCTCAACAATATTGGTGGCTGTCATGGCTCTTCTGGACCGACCACTATTTCAACCGAATCAGGTAAACCTTATGGCGCAAATTTTCCTGAAGTATCAGTTAGTGATTGGGTTAAAACTCAAAAATTACTTGCCGATCATTTTGGAATTGATTGCTGGGAATTAGTGGCCGGTGGGAGCTTGGGCGGAATGCAAGCTTTGCAATGGGCTATTTCCTATCCTGAAAGAATCAAAAAGGCTGCAATTATTGCTGCCTCATCAAAGATTAGTACGCAAAATATTGCTTTAAATGAAGTGGCTAGAGAAATAATTAAAAAAGATGAACATTTCCATAATGGTGATTATTTGGCCAGGGGTGAGTCGCCTAATAAAGGATTGAAGGCGGCAAGGATGCTTGGTCATATAACTTATTTGTCTGAATCTAACATGAGCAAAAGGTTTGGAAGAAAGTTGCAAGATCCAGAAAATAAAATGGACGAAGACGTTTACTATGAAGTAGAAAATTATCTACAGTATAAAGGTGAGCAATTTTCTAAAACCTTTGATGCAAACAGCTATATCCTTATGACCAAGGCCATGGATAGCTTTGATCCAGCAAAAGACTTCGATAATGATTTGGTTAAGTGTCTTCATAGCATTCAAGCTAAATTGCTCATTGCATCTTTTGATTCAGATTGGCTGTTTCCAAAAGAGTATGGATTAGACATACAAATGTCTGCTATCAAGGCGGGTGTCGATAGTGCCTACATTGAACTTGATGGCGATTACGGTCATGACAGCTTTCTTTTTTACTCCGATCAGTATTCTGCAGCGCTGAAAAACTTCTTAAATTCTAATGGATAGCAAGCTGCAATCAATCGTTCTTGATTGGATACCTAATAACTCCAAAGTTGTGGATTTTGGATGTGGGGATGGCGCTCTTCTGAAAATATTAACTGAGCAAAAATCTGTTACAGGTTACGGAGTGGAAAATGATCCAGAAAAAATTAACGCTTGTATTATCAATGGTGTATCTGTGATTCAACAAGATATTGATGCTGGTATCCAAAATTACAAAGGTATGGGTTTTGATGTCGCTGTTATGGCTAGCTCCATCCAGTGCTTAAGAAAGCCTAGAGATGCTATGAAAAATATTTTAAAAGTTGCAAATGAGTGCGTGATTACATTGCCTAATTTTGGAAACTGGGAGCTTAGATTGGGTATATTAAATGGGAAAATGCCTTCCTCACCTCAACTTCCAGCCAAATGGTATGAAACAAAAAATCTTCATCTTTGCACAATTGCAGATTTCGAAGAGTTGTGTAGCGATGAATCTTTTGTTGTTAAAAAGAAGGTCTATTTAAATCGTCGAGGCAGCTCTTCGTGGCTAGCTAATACATTTCCTAACTTATTTGCTGCTCAAGCGGTCTATCTCATTGGCTGATCAAACAACCATCGTTGTTGCGACTAACAATCAAGGCAAATTAAAAGAATTTGCTTTGCTGCTACCCAGCTTTCATATCATCTCACAAAGCTCTTTAGGCATAATACCTGAGGAGGAATTAGGCGAGACATTCTTTGAAAATAGCCTACAAAAAGCTCGAGTAGCAAGCACAGCTTCTGGCATGTTATCGCTAGGTGATGATTCAGGCTTGATAGTACCTGCATTAAATAATTTACCAGGATTGCGGTCAGCCAGGTATGCACATGAGAACGCAACGGATGAAGAAAATAGACAGCACCTTAAAAAAGAACTTGAAAAGTTAGAGTTAAATCAAGCGAAGGCATATTTTGTTTCTGTGCTTGTTCTTATGCAAGCTCCTGCAGACCCATTCCCTCTCTTTGCAACTGGGCTCTTGGAAGGCTTTGTTAAAACAACAATGCAAGGCGACAATGGATTTGGATACGATCCTATGTTTTACCCAAAAGATAGTAATGTGTCCTTGGGAGAAATAGGTCCGGATGAAAAAGCTTTGCTAAGCCATAGAGGGAAAGCCATTCAAATTTTAACAAGAAAGATTGAAAGCTTTACTTCTGAATAAAGTACCTCTTAGTCTTTATGTTCATCTGCCCTGGTGTGAAACGCAGTGCCCCTATTGTGATTTTTCTATAACCACTGATCCTGTAAATGGCAATGATGCAAAATTGGCAGAAGCAATCATTAAAGATATTAACCAGTCCAAAGATCTAATAGCTGGTAGAAAATTTAAAACTATTTATTTTGGCGGAGGCACTCCTTCTCTTGCCTCCACCGAATCAATCAAACATATATTAGATTCTGTTAAAGATAGATTTTTGTCCAAAGAGGCTGAGATAACTTTAGAAATGAACCCTAACGATGTCTCTGGAGATAGGATTGATGAATTGTTAATGGCAGGTATCAATCGAATATCATTGGGCATCCAAAGTTACAGCAACCAAGAGTTGCAAGCATTAGGGCGCAATCATGATCGAGAATCTGCCATTAAGGCAACCCGAGCGCTAAAGGGAATTAATTCAACCATTGATTTAATCTATGGCATTGAAAAACAAACACCCAAATCATTTACTTCAAACATAGAAAGACTTATTCAATCCAATATAAATCATTTGTCTTTGTATCAATTGACCATCGAGCCAAATACTATTTTCTATAAAAAAGAGCTTAAGCTTCCTGATGAAGAAGAAATCGAAGAAATTGAATTCATTGCAAAAGACCTTTTAGAAAAAAATGATTATAAACAATATGAAGTTTCTTCTTGGTCAAAGCCAGGTTATGAAAGCCAACACAATATGAATTATTGGCAGTTTGGTGACTTTTTAGGAGTTGGACCAGGCTCACATAGCAAAATCTCAAATGTGGAAGGAATTATAAGATTCAGAAAAATTAAACCTCTAGAGGGATACATACAAAACCAAAGATCAACTGATATAAAAAATATTGCAGATAATGATCTCGACATGGATCTTGCAATGAATTTACTAAGGATTAAAAATGGTCTTCAACAAAAATATGTAGCAACTACCCTGCCTGCAAGTTTCTTAAAAAAATATCAAAGGGGCGTTGATGAAGGTTTGCTCTTAAAGGATAGAATTGGAGCAACTCAAAAAGGATATCAATTCCTGAATGAAACTATTCAATTATTTTTTTAGAGCACTTAACAAAAAAGTATGTATTGATCTGCCCTCATTAATTGCTCGCTGTTGAAAACGAGTTATAGGCATGCCTTCATTAGAAATTTGTTTGATGGAAAAATATTTTTTTGCTTTCTCTGTCTCTTCCTGAATAGATTCAGCATAATTTTCCCAATCTGTTGAGATGTATACCGTCCCATCTTTTTTGAGCAATTTCGCTAAAACTTTTAAGAAGTCATATTTAACTAGTCTGCGTTTATGATGTCTGGCTTTGGGCCAGGGATCAGGGCAAATAATATAGACTTCATCAAACAGGTTCTTTGGCAGGTTTAAAATAAGCTCGCGCACATCATCGTCATATATTTTTATATTATTTAAAGAGTTCTGAGCAATGCTATTTAAGAGACTACCTATACCTGAGAGGTATACTTCTGAAGCAACTATTAATGCATTTGGGTTTTTAGCTGCTAAAAAAGATGTATTTTCTCCATTCCCAAAACCTATTTCTAAAATAATTTTTTCATGGCACTTAGCTAATTCTGAGAGTTCCTTCGGTCCTCCGAGATGATAATTTTCCAGTGACTGTAATGCGCTTTTTTGAGATGTAGTTATGCGTCCAAGTCTTTTTACAAAACTCGTTAGGTAAGGTTTGTCTTGATTAATAAGAGGGTGCCTTGCTTAGGCTGCGTTAGACATGGCAGCTTTGAGTTTTTTCAATGCTCCATTTTCAATTTGTCTAATTCTTTCTGCTGAGACATTGTACTCGTCAGCTAAGTCATGAAGAGTTTCTTTTTCGTCGGCAAGGTATCTTCTTGCAATAATGTCTTTGCTACGATCATCTAAGCTAGACAGTGCCATAGAAAGCTCTTGTGAATTATGATCGGTGACTTCTTGTGCCTCGACAAGAATTTCGGGGCTAGAGGATTTGTCTTCAAGGTATTGGGAGGGAGAAAGGATATCGCCTTCATCATCGCTACCAACCGGCGCATCGAACGCCGAGTCATGCGAGGTCAATCGATTTTCCATATGCAAGACGTCTTTAACTTCTACGTTCAAATCTTCTGCAATCTTTTCAGCCTCTTCTTGTGTTAACCAATCTAGTGTTTTTTTCTTACTTCTTAGATTAAAGAAGAGCTTTCTTTGCGCTTTTGTTGTTGCAATTTTTACCATTCTCCAATTTTTAAGAATGTACTCATGAATTTCAGCTTTGATCCAATGCACAGCAAAAGATACAACCTTTACTCCTCTGTTTGGATCGAATCGATCAACAGCTTTCATTAACCCAACATTGCCTTCTTGAATAATATCAGCAAGAGGCAAACCATAACCTTGATAAGATCGAGCAATATGAACCACAAATCTTAAATGCGAAAGTACAAGCTGACGAGCAGCCTCAAGATCATTGTTTTCATAAAGCTTTTTCGTTAGCTCTTGTTCCTGTTCAGCTGTAAGAATTGGAATAGCGTGGACACAAGACAGATAGGATTCTATATCCTTGCCTGGCGTTGAAAGCGTAATTGTTTGTAAGTCTGTACTCATATATATGTTTTGCTAATAACTAATTATAACCCATAGTTATTAGGAACAGATAATTATAGCAAATTTTTACTAAAACCACCTATTAGAGACAAAATTGTCCTTTTTTCGTTCAAATTACTTATTGCAATGAACATAGGATTTAATATGCTATCTTTTTTCCCATATTCAAGGGGTTTATGGCTATCTATTTGAAAAATCCCTCCCCCTCTAGATCGAAGCACAGCATCAGCTGCCGCTATGTCCCATTCAGAAGTTGGGCCAAAACGTGGATAAATATCAGCTTTACTATCTGCCAAAGCACAGATTTTAAGAGAGCTGCCTTTAGATATAATTTTCAATCTTTTTCCTTTTTTATCTAAAAAATTTAAGAAAGCAGTATCTATAACTGTTCTATGACTTCTGCTGGTAACTATACGAAGAATCGCTAGTTTTTTAGTCTCGGCTTTAATTTTTTTACTTGTTTGGTTTGCTATGCCTGACCAAACTTGGTCAAAAGCCGGCGCACCGACCACACCCAAAACAGGTTTGCCATTTTGAATCAGTGCAATGTTGGTTGTGAACTCATCAGATTTATTTACAAACTCTTTCGTTCCATCAATAGGATCAATTATCCAAAACTCTTTTGCTGGCTTATAGTTTTTTTGCTTGAAACTCTCTTCTGAAATAACTGGAATATCAGGAAAGTTTTTCTTCAGAAACTTAACGATGACTTTATGAGCATACATATCTGCAGCTGTCACAGGCGACCCATCTTTCTTCTCTTGCGCGCTTGGCCTTGGGTTCAGATAAATTTTAAGAATCTCTGGAAATAAACTACGCGTTAATTCCTCTAATTGAGGGATAATAGGTTCTAAATTTTTAGATAACATTTCATTAATGGTAAAACTTAATTCTACCACTGCAATTCTCTCAGATCTTGACGGAGTGATCTTAAATCTTGATTACGATATAAATTTTTGGGAATCATGGTTGCCTGAGCATGTGGCCAATCAGTCAAACCAAAACCTAGAAGAAATCAAAACAAAGATTCAGGCAGAAATTGATACCCAAAGAGGAACTTTAAATTTTTATGACCTAAATTATTGGGATGATTTATTGAATGTTGACTGCATGGAAATTATGAGAGAACAAGAAGAGAAATGCTCATACTTAGAAGGTTCATATGAAGCTTTACAAAGATTATCAACTTTAAAAAACCCAAAACATATTGTGACCAATGGAGACCCAAGAGCACAAGAATACAAAGCAGAGACTCAAAACTTTCTAGAGTTTTTTGATTCCATTTTTTATAGCATGCATGCCGGCTACCCAAAAGAGCAAAAAGAATTCTGGACTTTAGCAAGGCACAATTTGAATCTCAATTTTGAAGATGCGATATTTATTGATGATGATTTTAAAGTTATCACGACTGCTTCTAAAGTGGGGATCAAACAAGTAGTTTGGATTACTCCAGGCAAAAATAGAGTTTTGCAAAACGGGATTGAGACCTTTCCAAGTCTAGCTGACTTAATTGCTGCAATCAGCTGAATCTAGGTTCTCATAGTCTAGGGCCTGCAAAATACGATCAAAAATTTCTGTGTTATCCATTACACCGCTAAAAAGTTCTGCGCCTGGACCATAAGCATAAATATTAATTGGTGAGAGATCATGACTCCCAGTGGTCCATTGGGCTGGAATCTTTGAACCTTTTGGGCGCTGCAAGACTAAACCTCCTGTAGCATGATCAGCGGTTACAAGAATTAAGGTGTCTTGATTTGCGACAGCAAAGTTCGTAGCAGCCTGAACAGTTGCATCAAAATCAGCAAATTCAACAAGCATATATTTAACATTATTATCGTGACCCGCCCAATCTATTTGACTACCTTCAGACATTAAAAAAAAACCATTGCAATTTTGAGATTTTTTTTCAAGAAAAGTCAGTGCAACCTGAGTCATCTCAAGCTGAGTTGGGGTTCCCAGTCTTCTATCGAGGCCATCTTCAGCAAAGAGTCCAATCACCTGTTCCTTTGAATTTAGCAATGAGGAATCTAATAATGTCTTGTCATAGATCACAAAGGGGCTATCTTCAGATGGAGCATCAAAAAATTCTTGGCCGCCACCTAGCGCAATATCTATGTCAGAATCAATGAGCATTTCTGCAATTTCTTTTTCTTTGTAACGGCTATCAATGTGGGCATAAAAAGCTGCAGGTGTAGCGTGAGTAATTGATGAAGTAGCCACCAAACCCGACTTATAACCTTTCGTGCTTAAAAGCTCCGGAATGGTAGGAAGAAATTTCTTCTCAGCATCAATTGCCAAGTATCGATTTTTTGTTTTAACGCCTGTAGTCCAGGTTGTTGCTGAGGCAGCCGAGTCAGTATAAAGGCTGTCTGCGGAGTGATTGTAAACAATGCCAGTGATAGGAAAATTTTCAAACGACAATCTATGATCAGGGCCACCGGTTGCAAATCTTGCTAAGGCGACTTGATTAGGACCCATGCCATCTCCAATCAACAAAATAATATTTTTTGCTTTGGATGTTGGGGAACTTTCGAGGGTTATGGGTGGTTTTGTGTTAGAGCCTATAGCAACCAACTCAATATCATCACTAGATCCACAGGCAAAGAGCATAAAGGTGCTTAAGATGAGCAAAGATTTTTTCATTTTATTTTCTGCTGGGTTCCAATGACTCTAAACGAGTTTTGTGCACTTCATCAGGAGACAGCGTATAGTCAAAGTTATAAAGAGCTCCCTCCCAATCGCCGTAAGCAATATTTTGAAGCATGAACCACTTGACTCCCCAATAATCAGCATAATCTTTAACAATCTTCGCTCGATTGCTTGGGCTTAAATTATTGTCTTTAGCGTCTACAAAATCGCCCAAGTTATCTCCAGCCATCAAAAGGACTCTATATTCATTGCCCACCAATGTCCTTCTTGGGCCCTTATTAGAGTCCCAGTTATTTTCTCCTCGCATTAAAACAGCTTCCCTGGTTTGATCCCAGTGAATGCCAAGCTTGGTAAGATTCTTTTTGGTTGCCTCTTTTAGCTCCACCACTCGATTAGTAACATAAAAAATTGTTACGCCTTTTGCAGCGGCATAATTCAGAAAGTCTTTTGCTCCAGGAACCTCAGTGGCAGCTGCTTCTTTGCCCCAACTAACCCATCCTTCTGGATACTTGGTGCCATCAAGAATCATTCGGGCTTCATAAGCAGTATTGTCTAAAACTGTCTCATCGACATCGACGATGATGGCTGGCTTTTTGCCTTGAATATCTTGTCCTGGCAAAGCACTCCAAGATGGATCTGCCAATGCATTGTCTAGCGCTTGCTTAGCTGATCTAAAAGTTTGCAGACTTCCTGCTAATCTTTCGGCAGCCGTCTGCTGGTAAAGAACAGACATAATATTTTGTTCTTTTAGGTCTCTAACATCTTTCTTTGTGTCCTCGGCAACAATCATTTCTGTTGTAATCAGAGCATTTAAAAGAAATAAACTTTGCCAGAGACGTGCTTTCATAGATTCAAGCTATTATAATTTTTTGTTTAGAAACCTATTGTAGCCATGAGCAAAGAAATAATCACCAAATTAGATGAGTTAGATAATGGACTAAGGAAACTTAGCACCGAGAGAAAAGTAGTCCTCCCTCATCACAAAACGTTCGAATTAGTCGATGAGCTAAGAGAGATAGTTCAAAACATCAAAAATGAGGTAGATTCAAATGAGTAAATACACATGTTTTGATGTCAGCGTAAAAGAACATGTGGCCCATGTGGTCATGAATCGTCCTGAAGAATTCAACACCATGACACGCTTATTCTGGAAAGAACTTCCCGAAATAGTTAAAGAATTAGACAAAAATGCTGAGGCTAGAGTGATTCTATTAAAAGGAGAAGGCAAGCATTTTAATGCTGGTATGGATTTAGCAAATTTTGCTCCTGCTGATAAAAATGGTCCAAAAAAAGATCCTGCACGTATGCGAGAAACTTTTTATCATGAAGTTCTTGAGTTGCAAGATACATTTTCTGCATTAGAAGAATGTCGCATGCCTACCATTGCTTCAATTCAAGGAGCTTGCGTTGGTGGAGGCATTGATATGGTAGCTGCCTGTGACATTAGACATTGCTCATCTGATGCTTTTTTTAAAATTGCAGAAGTAGATATTGGGTTGGCAGCAGATGTTGGAACGCTTCAACGATTGCCGACCTTGATGCCTCTTGGTGCGGTAAGAGAGCTTTCTTACACTGGCAGAAAATTTCTTCCAGCTGAGGCTATAGAATTGGGCTTTATGAATAAAGTCTTTGAGAACAGAGAAGAGCTTGAAAAAGGTTCGCTAGAATTAGCAAAAGAGATTGCCTCCAAATCACCGCTAGTTACTCGGGTGATTAAAAAGCAAATTAACTATGCACGCGATCACAGTGTAAAAGAATCTCTTGATTATCATGCGGCATGGAATTCTTCATTAATTAGCGGACAAGACATGGAAGCTGCAATGAAAGCTTTTATGGAAAAATCAAAAGCTAATTATGATGACTTAGAGCCAACACATTCATTCTGGGAAAAAGACGGGTTAGTTCCTTAAGAAGACAGGCTCAGATTCAGTTGAAAGCTTTTTAGAGTATTTGTAACCTTCAGCATCAAAATTCTTTAAATCCTCAGACTTAGTAACTTTGTTTTTGATCATCCAGTGGCTCATGTAGCCTCGTGCTTTTTTGGCATAGAAGCTAATGAGCTTATATTCACCATTTTTAAAATCTTTAAATACGGGTGAGACAACTTCAACCTCTTTGGGCAGTGAGCCCACCACGGTGAAGTATTCTTTTGATGCAAGATTAACAATAAGATTGGACTTATTAGTCTTAAGTTCCTTCAAGATATTATTTTGAACTTTGTTGCCCCAGAACTCATATAGATTTTTACCCTTAGCGTTTTGTAGCTTTGTGCCCATTTCTAATCGGTAAGGCTTGATGACGTCTAGAGGTCTTAGCTCACCATAAAGGCCAGATAGAATCCTTAAATGTTTTTGAGCAAAAGTAATATCTTTTTTATTGAAACTTTCAGCTTGTAAACCTTGATACACATCTCCCTGAAATACAAACAGAGCTGGCTGGCTGTCAGCACTCATTTTTTTAGCTGCTGACCAGCTTTGATAGCGATCAAAATTCAACGTTGCCAACTTGTCGCTGAGCCCCATCAGTGAGGCAATATCCTTGGGCTCTTTTGTTTTCAGCTCTTTAATTAACTTGGCTGAATCTGATAAAAATGCTGGAGCAGTTGGCTCCACATCAAATTCTTTGGTGTAATCAAGAGTCTTGGCTGGTGATAATAAAACGATCATGGTTCTTATTTTAACTAAATCTCTTTAATATACATAGCATGAGTGATTACTTGGGACGATTTTTTGCACGCCTGATACCCGTTTTATTGATATTGGTCATGATAGTTGTCATTGGTCGATATTTTTTTGGGATTGGAAGAGTGGATATCCAAGAATTAGCTTTGTATGTCCATGCTCTTATTTTTCTAGGCTGTGCTGGTTGGGCCTATTCTGCAGATGAGCATGTGCGAGTAGACATTTTTTATCGCAATGCTTCTCCTGAGTATAAAAAAGCTGTTGATACTTTTGGGATAATATTTTTTCTGCTGCCAATGATAGGGGTTCTGGGATATTACGCCACAGATTTCGTTTCAGCCTCTTGGTCTGTTCAGGAAATCTCCACTGAGCCAGGCGGTCTAAGCATTGTATACATTCAAAAATCTTTTATTTTTTTATTTCCGCTCGTTCTAGCATTGGCAGGAGTAAGGGAGCTATATAGATTATGGAAATAATCCCAATTCTTTTAATAGTTCTCATCTGTGCTGCCTTATTGCTTGGCTATCCAGTCGCTTTCACCCTTGCAGGAACCTCAATCTTATTTGCGCTGCTTGGTATCGCATTAGATTTTTTTGATCCTAATTTATTCAAAACCCTGCCCATGCGTATTTTTGGAATCATGAATAATCAAACTCTTCTTGCTGTGCCCCTGTTTGTTTTCATGGGTGTAGTTTTAGAAAGATCAGGCATTGCAGCCAAGATGTTAAGAGATATGGCGATTGTCTTTAAAAATACCAATTCAGGTTTAAGCATATCAATTATTATTGTAGGTGCTCTATTAGCGGCTAGCACTGGAATTGTTGGAGCAACCGTTGTGACCATGGGCCTCATGTCTCTGCCTGCCATGTTAAAGCAAGGGTATGACAAAGATTTTGCCTCAGGCCTGGTTGCCTCAACCGGAACGCTGGGTCAAATCATTCCACCCTCCATTGCCCTGGTGCTTCTTGGTGATGTGATGTCCAATGCCTATCAAAGAGCTCAAAACAATATGGGAGTCTTTTCACAAGAAACTGTCTCAGTGGGAGATTTATTTGTTGGTGCAATTGTCCCAGGCATCATGATTGTTGCTGGATATTTAATTTACACCATCAAGATTAATCGAAAAAAAGAGTTTATGCCCACAGAAGAAATTGAGGGCGAAGCAAACATCTTAAAAACTTTACTTCCACCTGCAACCCTAATTTTTGTTGTGCTTGGGTCTATTATTGCAGGCATCGCAACACCTACTGAAGCTGCAGGCGTTGGAGCCTTTGGAGCCTTGATTATTGCTGGACTCAATGGCAGTGCAAATCTAGAGCTGCTGAGGGTAACAAGTTATAAAGCTGCAACTGTGACCACCATGATTTTCAGCATTCTGATTGGTGCTTCAATTTTCTCTTTAATCTTTAGAGGCGTGGGTGGGGACCTTTTGGTAGATCAGATTTTTGAAATGATGCCTGGTGGAAAATATACTGCTCTCCTATTCATTCTACTAACCATCTTCCTCTTTGGTTTTATTTTAGATTTTATTGAAATTTGTTATGTCATTATCCCATTAGTTGCCCCTCCACTTTTAATGATGGGTTTTGATCCTGTGTGGCTTGGAATCCTCATGGCAATTAACTTACAAACTTCTTTCTTAACGCCACCTTTTGGTTTCTCTCTCTTCTATTTAAGAGGAGTGGCAGATGAAAGCATTAAGACCACAGATATTTATAAAGGAGTTATTCCCTTTATTTTGATTCAACTAGCTGTATTATTGATCGTAATAATTTTCCCATTTTTTATTTTATAAGCCTATGAATTCAAACTCTCTCCTTTTTGCATTTGGTGCCATTACTTTTCTTGTAACTTTTTCGTGGTTTAAATATGCTGCCATGGAGGTTTTTAAGAAAGAACTCAAATCTATTGAGGAAGACCAAGGAATATGGACAAAACTGTTTAAAGTTTTTTTAGTGGATTGGCTGTTATGTGTTGTGGGAGTTCTGGGAACAGGAGTGTTGTTTGTTATTATTTTTAATATGGCTCATTGAGCTACATTAAACATAAGTGTTGGCCTTAAGTTCATTGGCTAAACCGCATTACCAAGGAAAATATAATTACATAAAGGCTGTTTTATTTTTATGTATTTTTATTATGATCTTCTCTTTTCTTGCAAGCATTCAATGCTGCGATTGCTTGTTTTGAAGCCGCAATAGAATCTTCAATAGAATTGTCAACATTTTTTTTATTTCTCTTTTTAAGGTTTATTATCTCAAGCTGGTTAGTAACTAAAACTTCACAAATAATTTGACTTTTTAATGACTCAACTAAATTAGTCAAGAAAATTGAGGTTCTAGAGAGTCGATTAATTTCCTTAGAGTAATCTTTCATTTATTTTTTAAAGCCTGGTATCTTTGGAAAGTTTCTACCTATTGGATCAAGAACATCTCTGGCCCATTCAATACCGGTTAGATGAAAATGAAGTCCTAGAGCAAAGAAGGATATTCCCAAAACACAAGATGCAGGGGTTGAAAAGAGAATTAAGATTGAGTCATAAAAGCTGTCTTGAAAAAAATCTACTCCTTGGAAAATGCATGCATTTGCTGCGGCCAAACAAGCCCACAAAGATGAAAAAGTGATTGCAAGAATTAAACCAGTAATTTGAAGGTAACAAATAAGGGTTAATGCGAAGAGCGCTGCTCCAAAACTATACCAACTCGCAAAATATATACCTATAAATATAGCTACAAATAGAACCTCCACCACAAATAATCTACCGGTCTTCGAATTTAATCTAGCTTGTGTAAAGCCTGTTCTTGTATTAATTCTTGATTCCATCTTTGATACTCCTATGTTGGGTGGATTTGTGCAAAATTTTTATCGTCTGATATTCCTGGTATCTATAATCTTTAGCGCCCCTTTTTTTTTCGTCTAGATACTCAAGTTGATTAAATCTGAAGATCTCAGCCTCTTTTGGTTTGCAAGGTACATCTTTCACTACAGAATAGCTGGCCCCATAAATATTCCAATTTTCAAATCGAAGAACATCATTTTTCTTTATATTTTTTTCGTTTATGCAAATATCCAACAATATGTCATCCCACTGATCCATATTATTTGATCCCTGCCTGAGACTTGATTCATGAATAAAAAGATAGATTAGTTCAGGGTTTGTAGAATTAAAAATAATTTCATCACCATGATTGTAAAGAGGAATCGTAACCCTAATTTCTGTAACTTTAACAATTTTGTCCTCAAGCACTGTGATGGTTGAAAAATATATACTCATAATGTTTTGTGCTCTTGATCAAAATCAATTCGATAAAAGTTTTTTAGAGTATAAGAATGAAAATAAAGCTTCATTATTTTTGGATAGCTTTTTATGGCCTTGATAAAAATTTTTAGCAAAGTCTGTTTTTTGTTGGTGATTCTTTTAGAGCTTTGTCTCAATTCGCCCCTTAATCTTTTGAGATAATAAAGATGCTCGAAAAGCTCGTCTTCATGGAGCTCATTTAATTCATTGGTCAATGAAATATAAGCATCCCGAAACCTGAATGCTGTAATTAATTTTGCTAAATGCATGAGGAACTCGTCTGCAGCAACAGATTTTATTCGAAATTGAATTTTTTTGATGAACATGATCATTGAGTAGAGGGATTATCTGAAAATAGCTGTGACATTGGTGCTGCTATATAGCTTCCAACAATTCAATGGTTGTAAATACAATCACAGCATAGGAAACTAGTAATAAAAAAATTATTCGAAAATAAATATTTAGCTTGCACTTTAAAGTCTGGATTTTTAAATTCTCTTGGTAGCTAAAAATATAGCTCTCCATTATGTTATTTTTTTTCATCTTTTTCTCGCGTTTGTTTAGTGTTGTGTTTATTAAAATAAGATTTTAATGAGCTCATAAACTCTGAATTAATTGAGTTAGATTGCGATATGGGAACAGGAACCGCTTGATAGTATGGTCTATCTATAAATTTAATTACCTCCTTCTCAACAACTTTAGGCTTGGCCAGCTGCTCTTCTTCTAACTTAATGATTTTATTTTTGTACTGAGCTTCTTTTTTCAGGGCTTCTTGATGTTTTTGTTTTTCTTGTCTTACCTCTTCGCGAAGCCTAGCATTTGCATCTTTAAGGTTTTTCTCTGATTTATCAATTTTTTTACTTTTTCGTTCCTTCCTATTTTTTTGGACATTACTAATCAATTTAAAAATTTCCTCTAAATTTCTTGAACGATGAGATTTTGTTTCATTTTCCATCCTTAAAGAGGTTGAAATACCTGCAAGAAACGATGGGAGAATTGAAAGTCCGATTGCTATAGAAAATATAAATAATAAATTTATTAATCCATACTCATCATCCGATATATCCGTAGGATCTTTTCTAAATACATAAGAAGAAATACGGTATATAAAGTTTTCCCTCATCAAATGATCGAGTCGCATTTTAGAGTCAAGCACAGCAGACTTGGTGGTGGATGCATCTTGAAGTAATGATGCCTTATTTTCCTCTTTAGCCCTTGTCATAGATAAAGAATTTATTATGGATTTTTGTCTGGCTTTATCGGTGTCTGCAACCTGCTCCTGGATTTCTGTAATTTTGTTCAGCAATTCTTTGATTTGAGACTTGGTTGGGGCTGAAAGCTCGTTGGCATTTCTCATCTGTACATAAAGACCATCTAATTCATCCTGTCTTTTTTCAATGGATCTTCCAATCAATTTTTTTTCTTTAGCAAAAGCAGACTCCTTGAATAGTATTTTTTGATCATATTTTTTAGCAATTGATCTATCTCTTAAAAGAGATCGATCCATCTCTTCATATTTCATTTTTCTTAGTTCTGCAATTTCCAGAAGAAGATCTTGTTTTTGAGCTTCTATTTGATCTTTTAAGTCTTGTATTTGATTGGTTAAGACCGCTACTTCGGCTTTGATAGAATTTTTTAAGGAAGAATTATTTGATAAAGTAATTAAGTTAATTTGCTTTCTCAGTTCTATAATAGCTTTAGATTTGTTTGCAATCTCCTCCTCTGATTGAGTGACCAAATTTTTTGTAGAAGTGGAAGCCTCCAATGATATGGAGGCAATTCTAGACTGAATACTTGCAAGATTATTTTGGCGCTGTTCAATCTCTTTCTTAATTTCAAGAATAGGTTGTAGTCTTTGCTTTTGAACCACGTCCCCTCCTGTAATTAGATTATCAGTTGAAATTGTTAGTACAGCCAATAGAGCAATTAAAGAGGAAATTTTTAACTTTAATGATGATGAAGCTACAAAGACTTGGGATAAGGGTATCTTTGAAGCTTCTGAGATCGCCAGCATAAAAAAAAGTCCAAATGATATCATCGAGGAAATTGAAAAATTAAAATCATTTGGAAACTCTGGAAAAGTCAAACCTATTGACACTGCAACACCAAAGGAAATTACACATCCCTCGATTATCCAGGCTATCTTATCGACCCTCTTTGCAATTTGTTTATTATTACTTTCAGTTTTGTTAGGAAGGACTTCTGCGTTGCTGATCGAAGATTTACCTTCAGAACGTTGTTTATTACTTAATGTGTTATGCATTTCTGTTCCCCTCTCCCTTTGCATATTCAAAGGGACAATGTAATTAAATTTTACGAGGCGCTCTCTTCTAGTTTAGAAAGACTGCTTTTTGAAACTGTTAGGCCCTCGTTTCTTAAAATTTCTTCAAACCTCTGATCCCTGTCCTGGGGAACAAAGCCGTTTTCAATAATACGATCGAGCGATTTATGTTCAAAATGATTGCTAAGAGACTCAATATTAGCTATCAACTCTGAAATGTTTTCTAAATCGATGGAGTCCGTTACAGAAGATCCATTTAATAGCATCTCGTCACGCATGAGATCCATTTCGTCAATTTTCTGCTCTACAATTGCTTTGGTCGCATACGTGGCATCAATCATCTCAGATGTCCTAATCTTTGATCCATTTAAAAGGGATTGCTTTTTTTGATAGGTGCCTATTTTGCTATCTAATCGCAAGATCATTGACTTGATCTCTTTGAGTCGTGGTTGATATTTAACTTCATCAAGCGCCTTCAACATCTTATATTCATTGATCATGCTTGCATTTTTTGAATTAAGCTGTTCCAGATTAAAGGCATAATTCTTCAAGCCTTGCTGAGCTTGAATCTGCTTGCTTTCCAGACCAAGCAATTTACTATCAATTTTTGACTGATATGATCTTAACTTTGCAATGCTTTCATCAACGTATGCCTGAGAATGCTTAATGATATTAGAGTTTGTCCAGGTAAAGTGGTTCTTATAAGCAAGTTTCGCTTCACCTTTGGCTGGTTCAGATATAGCGAAATAAATCACTGTTAAAAGCAAAGCCCCGATTAATAATATGATCCTATTCATTTTTATCTATCTCCTAAATTTTATTTCCTATGATTCATTTCAAAAGAACGACGCGGAGCTTAAAACAAAAATCTGTGGCATGCAATAGAAAAATGATTTTATTTTCATTTTTTTGTTTATATACACTATTTATGATTAAAAAATCATATTTTATATTATATAAAAACATTAAATATGATATAATTAACATTTATTAGAATAAATATATATTTTTAGTATGATAAAATAATAATATGGAATTGAAGGAATTAATTGAAAAATTGAATGAGTTTCGAAGCTCTAAGTCTTTTGGGAATGAAAATAAGATATTTACTGATGTTGAATGCCAAATTCTCTTAGAGCACCGTATTCAGACAACTGCAGGGAATGAATCAGGAAATTCTAAATCTTATAAAGAAATATCTAGGCAGTCTGATGAATTAAATCTCGGCATGCTAAAACAATATTTGTTATGGCTTATGTCAGCAAAACGACCTATGGGGGGATGGAAAGATACAGAGAAGAAATCCTTAAACGATAACTTTGAAATCTTTGATCAAAGCTTATTGGGAATAGGCGGTGTCAAATCAAAGGAATTAACTTCAGATATAGAGAAAGATAGACAGACTCTTATTAGGGCGGGTATTGAAAAAGAGTACATCTCAAAAATGAACTCTAGCATTTTTTGGAATGCATACAAATATATGTCTGAAAATCTTGAAAAGACAACGGACGCTAGCAAAGAAGAACATACGATCAAAGCGCTAGAAAAACTCAAGTGGCGGGTAATAGAGAAATATGAACCAAAAAAAGATGATGAGTTGAAAATTGAAGAATGGGATCTTAAGGATTTTATTAAAGAATCTGCTGAAGAAAGAGAAGAGAACTTTAAAGAATTCATTAGTGACTTTAATAAAACCGATCACAAAGATCAGTCTGGTATCACTCGTGGTTTAGAGGAAAAAAATTATAGGTGGAAATATGATTCTACTATCCATAGGGGGATTTACGATACGAAGCATTGCTTTATTGAAAGAAATATTTTAGCAAGATGTCTTTTATTGATTAATGGAATAAACCCCTACTATAAACAGTCTCCAGATCCAGTTATTTTCCGTGAAGATTCGCCATTACAAAAAGGAATCTTTGAGCTAGAGGCGCTGGTAAGTTTTATGGAAACTAGGGTAGCGAGATGGAAGGCACAGGAATACTTCTGTGGAGCTATGGAACAAAACTGCAAGAGTTTAAAAAACGTAATTAAGGTTTTCAAAATTTATCTAAGACTACATAACGCTAATTCTGAAATTTCTGAGATAGATAAGAAAAATCGATATATTAAAGGAACACTATATAAAGCAGATGAATTGATTTCTTTAAATCAACTAGCCTTTATAACTGGGTTAAAAAAAGCAACTATACAAAACTTTGCTAAATCTTACGAAGAGGATGAAGAGCTTCTAGTCTCAGTGCCTAAATCAAAAATAAATAAAGAAGATCAAAATCTCTATAAAAGTAGGTGCTTTGATGTGAAAAGTGTAGTTATGTGGATAAAGAAAAAACAATATGACATCAAAGACTCCGCTATAGTTAGCATGATTCCATTAAAGCTTATTGATTTAGAGAAAAAAGTTGATATGGGCTTATTAGAGATATTAAACCCTTAAAGACCAGCATTATTTTTTTCTAATGCTCTCTCTGCTCGGTAGCTAGAGCGAACCATAGGCCCAGAAACGACTTCTAAAAAGCCTTTTGCTAGTCCAATATCACGATATCGATCGAATTCTTTTGGAGTTACCCATCGCTCTACCGGTAAGTGATTTAAAGTTGGTCTGAGGTATTGACCCAAGGTTAGGATATCTACTTTATTAGCAATTAGATCATCCATGGTCTCTTCTATCTCAGCATCGGTTTCGCCTAGGCCTAAAATCAAACTTGTTTTAGTTAGGACTTTTGGATTAATTCTTTTAGATTCAGCTAAAACTTCAAGAGTCTGCTCATACCCTGCTCTAATATCTCTTACTGGATGAGTAAGCCTTTTCACAGTTTCAACATTTTGAGCAAATACTTCCAACCCACAATTAACCAAGGTTGCAATGGAAGAAGATAGCCCTTTAAAGTCAGGAGTTAAAGCTTCAACGGCAGTTTCTGGATTCAGCTCTTTAATGGCTTGAACGGTTTGTGCGTAATGCTTAGCCCCGCCATCTTCTAAATCATCTCTATTAACAGAAGTCAGAACCACATACTTAAGCCCCATGGTCTTAACAGCTTTGGCAGTATGCATTGGTTCATCTAAATCTAGCCAACCCTTTGGATTTCCCGTATCAACAGAGCAAAATTTACATGCTCTGGTACAGACAGAGCCCATTAACATAAAAGTGGCTGTCCCAGCAGACCAACACTCTGAAATATTTGGACACATGGCCTCTTCGCAGACAGTGTTCAGGCGTTTGTCTTGGACTTGTTGTTTGACGGCTTTAAAGTTTTTATCAAATGTTGCTTTTACCCTAATCCACTCCGGTTTCTTCTGATTTGGAACCGATGAATGCTTGTTAGCCTTCTGACCATTTTTAACGGCTTTGATGCCATCTCGATTAATAATCTTTTGTGTTGGGATAATTTCCATTAACTAAATAATTTTTGCATTTCCTTTATTGCGATTGATTCTACATCTTCAAGGGTGACATTTGAATCAAAATCACTGATTTGAGTAACTTCTAAGCCTTCGTAGCCACATGGATTGATCAAACTAAAGGGCATTAAATCCATATCCACATTCAAACTAATGCCGTGATAGGTTCTGCCTTTTGAAATTCTTAAACCAATGGATGCAATTTTCTTCTCACCCACATAAACACCGGGCGCACCCTCAACAAAAGAACTCTCAATGGAGTAATACTGAAGAATTTTTTGAATGAGGTTTTGTAAGTTTGCTACTAACGTCTTGGGTCCTAATTTTTTTTCTTTAATATCTAGTAAAAAATAAATGACCAGCTGACCTGGTCCATGAAAAGTAACCTCGCCACCTCGATCAGTTTGAATAACTGGAATGTCTCCTGGATTTAGAACATGAGCTTTATCTGCTGCAGTGCCGAGGGTGAAAACTGGTGGATGCTCTAAAAGCCAAATTTGATCTTTGAAAGATTTGGCCTGGACCAAAGAGCGCATTTGCTCATAAGTATCTGCATAGGCTTGATTGCCTAAATTAAGAAACTCAGGAGTTATCGTCACTGTTTGTGCGTGCTTCAACGAAAGCATCTTCGGCAATGGCATGAAAGCTTTTGACTTCTGCCATGAAAGTTTTAAAAGAATCATAAACTTTTTTTACATCCGGATCATTGGCTGCAGAAGTCTCTAAGATCTCTTCGGAAATAGCACGAAATTCTTTAATCACATCCTCTGGCAATTCTCTTAATTGCACATCATGGTTGGTGATTAAATCTTGTAAGGCTCTGTTATTAGATGCAGTGTACTCATCCAATAAATCTTGATTCACTGCTTTGGCTGCAACTGTAACTATAGATTGAAGATGAGGCGGCAAAGAATTCCATGCATCTAAATTAATGGTGAATTCCAGCATGGAGCCTGGCTCGTGCCAACCTGGATAGTAATAGTACTTAGCAACTTGTTGAAAACCAAAAGCAAGGTCGTTGTATGGACCCACCCATTCAACGGCATCAATAGTGCCTGTTTGCATGGCGGTGTAAAGCTCGCCTCCAGGAATATTCACTGGAATGCCGCCAGCTCTTTTAAAAACTTCGCCCCCAAACCCTGGAAAGCGCATTTTGAGTCCCTTGATATCATCAAGTGAATTAATTTCTTTATTAAACCAACCAAACATTTGAGTCCCAGTATTGCCTCCTGGCAAGGGTTTCATGTTGAAAGGTTTATATAATTCTTCCCAGAGCTCTAAGCCACCGCCCCTATTAACCCAAGCATTAATCTCATCGGCAGTAAAACCAAAAGGTACCCCTGCAAAGAATTGTGCGGCTGGAACTTTACCTTTCCAATAATAAGCACCGCCATGACCCATTTCAACTGCGCCCGAAGAGACCGCATCAAATACGCCCATGGCAGGGACAAACTCTCCAGCCCCATAAACTGTTACCTTTAATTGGCCCTGCGTCATTTCTTCTACCAATTTACTGAATCGCTCTGGAGCCATTCCTAGACCAGGATAATTTTTTGGCCAAGTAGTCACCAATGACCATGAAAAGCTTTGGGCCTTTATGTCACTCGCTGTATTTTGCTCTGCTTGTCCGCATGCAATGAGCAAACTTAAAGCTAAACCAATTATTAAAAAATTTTTCATCCCAACATCTCCAATTTAGCAAAAGCGAGTACCAGCCATTTACTGCCAGCTTTTTCAAAATTAATTTGAACTCTTGCTGACTCGCCCGATCCCTCATAGTTTAAAACGACGCCCAGCCCAAAGGTAGGGTGAACAACTTTTTGTCCTAACCCAATACCCACCTCATCTTTAAAATCCATAGTCGATTTTTTTGGTTTACGCACATAAGAAGTAGTCACTGTGGCGCGTGGTCTAATCTCCTCAATAAATACTGCTGGAATTTCTTTCAAAAATCTTGAGGGCGGGTTAAACACATCCGATCCATGTAATCTTCTGGATTCGGCGTGAGTTAAATATAATTTTTTCATAGCTCTTGTAATGCCGACATAGCAAAGTCTTCTTTCTTCCTCTAGTTGCGATGGTGATTCGATAGATCTTCCATGCGGGAAAAGAGTCTCTTCTAGACCCGTTATGAAAACCAATGGGAATTCCAATCCCTTGGCTGAATGTAAGGTCATTAACTGGACAGCGTCTTGAAACTCATCGGCTTGGGTATCCCCTGCATCTAAGGAAACTGTATCCAAGAAAATTTCAGCAATCTCTTTGTGAGATTTTTCCTTTTCAAATGATTGCTCAAAGTTCTTTGCAGAGGTTACAAGCTCTTCTAAGTTTTCTATTCTTGTTTTGCCTTTTTCTCCAGCTTCTTTTTTATGGTACTGATATAGGCCTGATTTTTGAATGATCAGTTCCATCAAATCTGACAGAGGTGTTGTATCAAGCAACTCTATGCAATGGGCAATTAGTTCAAGGTAAGCTTTTAAACCCTGACCAGCCTTACCGCCCATTTTCCCTTCATCAAGGAGTTTTGCCGCTGCTTTTATATAGGACAAGTTATAGGCTTTAGCTGCATCTCTTATTTTTGCCTGAGACTTAACTCCGATGCCTCTGGTTGGATTGGCTATAGAACGTTCAAAGGCAGGATTGTCATGCGGGTTAAAGACAACCTTTAAATAACTCATGGCATTTTTAATCTCCATGCGCTCATAGAATCTAAGACCGCCATAAATTCGATAAGGGATATTGATTCGTAACAACGCTTCCTCTAAAGCCCTAGATTGGGCGTTAGAACGGTATACTATGCCAACATCCTGATAGAGCTCGCCACTATCCATCCAATTCTTTATGGTTCCAGCAATGAATCTTGCTTCGTCCTGTTCGTTATATGCTTGATAAAGAGTGATGGGTTCACCTTCAAGCGAATCGGTCCATAGATTTTTTCCTAAACGATCTTGATTGTTATCAATTAACGCATTGGCTGCGCTTAAAATTACGCTGGTTGAACGATAATTTTGTTCTAAGCGAATAATTTTAGCTTTTTCAAAACTTGCTTCAAAAGATGCAATATTTTCTACTTTGGCTCCCCGCCAACCATAAATAGATTGATCATCATCCCCAACAGCAGTAATGGTAGAAATATCCGAAGCAACTTCTTTTAACCAATTATATTGAATGGTATTAGTATCTTGAAACTCGTCAACTAAAACAGCTTTAAATCTATTATGAAAAAATTCTTTCACAGTTTTATTAGTTTTAACTAGCTCATATGCTTTAAGCAATAGTTCAGCAAAGTCTACCAAGCTATCATTGAGGCATGCTTCTTCATAATGTTTATAAATACCTTTTACTGTTTGAGCGTAAAAGTCTCCATTATCATTTACTTTGTCAGCCCGAATACCCTCATCTTTCCAGCTATTGATTTGCCATTGCATTTGTTTGGGTGGCCAAGCGCCATCATCAAGACCGGCTTCTTTAACTAAACGTTTTATAATACGAAGCTGATCATCACTATCTAAAATAGTAAATCCAGAAATAAGCCCTGCTTCTTTATAAAATCGTTTGAGGGTTCGATGTGCCAAACCATGAAAAGTTCCGCACCACATATCACCTGCAGGAGATTGCAGTAACTCTTGAATTCTTGATTGCATCTCTTGAGCTGCTTTATTGGTAAAAGTTACGGCCATGATGGAAGAAGGATTGAGGCCCATGGCCTCAACGTTCCATGCAATTCTATGAACCAATACTCTGGTCTTGCCAGAACCTGCTCCAGCCAAAACCAAAAGACTCTTATCTTCTGAGGTGACCGCTTCTCGTTGAGGGTCATTTAAGTTTTCTAATATATGAGAAACATCCATTAGGGGTTCATTTTTTAATCTAAGAAGCCTATTCTAACCTTTATGCAAACTAAATTATTGAGAGAAATTAAAATAGCACTGCCTAACTTGAGAAAATCTGAGGTTAAAGTAGCTGAATTTATATTAAACAAGCCAAGCGCAATTATTGAACTCACCACTGCCCAAGCATCCAGTGAAATAGGTGTTAGTGAGCCTACCCTTATCAGGTTTTGCAAAGCGGTGAATTTTGATGGCTTTCAGAAATTCAAACTAACCCTTGCGCAACAACTTGCTGCAGATGACTATTTTAATTCCTATGAAATTGATCCAGAAGATTCTATTCAAGAGCTTACTGAGAAGGTGTTTGATAGCACTATCAGTGAAATTTTGAATGTTAGATCGCAGCTTGATCAAGAAACACTTGAGGAAGCTATTGAAACTCTTGCCAATGCTAAAAGGGTTGAGTTTTATGCTTTTGGTGGATCTGTGCCAATTGCCATGGATGCACAACACAAGTTTTTCCGACTCAAAATTCCTTCTTCTTGTATTTCTGATCCTCATATTCAATTTATGTCTGCAAACTCTCTCAATGACAGAGACGTAGTGGTTGCTATATCTCAATCAGGAAATACTGCAGCTTTGGTTGAAAGCATTAAAACAGTTAAAAGTTTTGGGGTGATTGTGATTGGGCTCATGCCATCAAATACGCCTTTATCGAGAATATGTGATATCTCGCTAGATATTGATGTTGGGGAAAATGCTAGATTGACCAGGCCGCTTACCTCACGATTGGCTTATATGGCGATCATTGATGTTTTAGCGGTTGGGGTGGCTCAGCTAAAGCCAGAGGCGCAAGATCATTTATTCAATATTGTCACCAGTCAGAATTCTTTAAAACTAAAATAATTAGTATCTTAGATTTTCTCTGAACCAAAGATTAACCATCCACTTCTCGCCCTTAATGACGGGCATGCCTCCATGAAGCGATCTTGGGTTAATTTTAGGATGAGTAGCTGCGTCGTTGAGTAGAGTATTGTGAAACACTACAGCATCTCCTTTTTTTGGTGGTACATTGATGCCAAGCTCTGGAAACCCGGTCTCACCCCCCTGCTCTACATCATTTAAATATGCGAGAACTGTAATCATTCTTTGACCGCCTGGCTCCCAATTTTTTTTTCCATCTTCTGTTTCAAAGTCAAACGAATCAAAATGTGGCTTGTATTGAGCGCCTTTTTTATAATGAACAAGCTGATACTGCTCAGCATTTCTAATTGGCATCTGGACTAGAATCGAAAACCTTTTGCTCACTTCATGGACTATGTCGTTGGCATCATGTTCTATCCAACAATTCTCACTTGTTCTGCTCTCATGTTGTATGTGTTTATCTGGGCTTATGACTGTTGAGGGCTGCAGCTTGCCTTCAGATGCTTTTATAAAAGCATCACATTCGTCATTGCTGAGAAAATGATCAACGACATATAAAATAGGGTCAGCTGAATACATGGTGACATTGTCAGCAATTTTTTTTGGATATTCCGTATTCATAACTAGAAATAATTGTATGCTAACCAAGTAAAGAACGCATACAAAATGAGTATATTTGTTTCAATCGCATCCTATCAAGATCCCTTGCTGGTATCTACAATTTTTAGTGCTTATAACAATGCTGAGGATAAAGACAGCCTTGTCTTTAGTATTTGCGATCAATCTGACGAAGGTATAAGAATTAACGAAATTACTTTTGCAAATCAAATCCACTATGAGCATGTTGATCCTCTTTTTTCTAAGGGTCCATGCTGGGCAAGACACAGAGCTCAAAGTTTTTTTAATGAAGAAGACTTTTTCTTGCAGGTTGACTCTCACACTCAATTTGCACCTAGCTGGGATAAAATTTTCACTGAACAGCTGGAAAAAATTTCTGCCATTCAATCAGATGATAATTATTTTAAAAAACCAGTTATTACTTCTTATCCCCGAGGCTTTAAAGTGCTGGATTTTGAAAAAGGTTTATTCTCTCTCAATACTGGTGATAAACATACTCAAGTTATTACCTATAGAAAAGATAGCTTATTTCTCAAAGGCTCATTTTCCAGACAAATAGGTATTCCAACAAAATATAAAGACATTACGCATGCAATTTTAATGGCAGCAGGCTGTATTTTTACAAAGGGCTCTTTTGTAAAAGAAATACCCTATGATCCAAATTATTATTTCTATGGAGAGGAGCTTTCAATGGCATTGCGAGCTTTTACTCGCGGATATTCATTTTTCCATATTCCTGATGCGCCTTTATTTCATCTTTATACTGACACAAGCAATATTCCTAGAAAGCTTCATTGGGATCCAGAAGATGATCAAAAGAGAGCAGTAAAATGGACAGAATTAGATAAAAAAAGTTTAAATAGACTGAATGACTTATTTGCTGGCAAAGTTGAGGAGCCTATGAACCTTGGCGATGAAAGGTCTTTAGATGACTATGCTCTGATTAGCGGTATAGATTTAAAAAATAATGTAGTGCTAGATTTAGAAAAGGCTACAGAATCTAATTTTCTTGAATCTCTTGATTGGAAGATTAGCCCACTTAAATAATAGGAGAATTTTATGAATGATGAAGCAAGAAAGTTTTTAAATAGTTATGGGGATTTTGTTACCAAGCTAACAAGTGAGCCAAGCTTGGATCAAAACAGCTTAGATGCTCGCATGAAGGAAATTGATTCCTCGTCTCCAATAGAGTCTGCAAGACTGCTAACAGCTGCGCTTGGATTAGGCAGTGAGACAGGCGAATTCGTAGAAATCGTAAAGAAGATGTTTCTTCAGGGAAAACCTGCATCAGAAGATAATATTTTTCATATGAAAAGAGAGCTTGGAGATATAATGTGGTATTGGTCTACAGCCTGCATGGCATTAAAGCTTGATCCATATGAAGTGATTAAAGAAAACCAGGATAAGCTTGAAGCAAGATATGGTAAAAAATTTGAAGTTGATCGCAGTGAGCACAGAAAAGATGGCGATCTTTAATTTCAAGCTGAAAGCATTTCTTGGCTAAACTAAATTTTTTGAATCTAGTAAGTAGATTTTTGATTTAAATCTTCAACGGCCTCTTTAAATTCTGAAGTTAATTGATTCACTAAAGTTTGGACTGATGGAGAATCTTTAATTGATCCAATGCCTTGACCAGAACCCCAAATATCTTTCCATGCTTTTGCATCGGTGTTACCACCAGATCCAAAGTTCATTGATGATTTATCTGCCACAGGCAGATTATTTGGATCTAAACCAGCATTCTCAACTGAACCCTTCAAGTAGTTACCATGAACACCAGTGAACAAAGAGGAATATACAATATCGTCAGCAACACTATCGATTAGCATATCTTTATATCCTTGGTCAGCATTCGCCTCTTCAGTAGCAATAAACCTAGTTCCCAGGTATGCAAGATCAGCGCCAAGCGCTAAGCTTGATGCAACCGCACTACCAGAGCTGATTGAGCCTGAAAGAATAATCGTTCCATCAAAAAATTCTCTGACTTCTCTCACCAAAGCAAAAGGTGACAGTGTTCCAGCATGTCCACCCGCTCCAGCACAAACTAAAATCAGGCCGTCAACTCCTTGTTCGGCAGCTTTTTTTGCATGTCTTACACTGATGACATCATGATAAACAAGTCCGCCATATGAATGAGCAGCTGTAACAATTTCTTCAGGCGGTCTTAAAGAGGTGATAATAATTGGAACTTCATGTTTTACACATAACTCCATATCGCCCATCAATCTATCATTGGATGCATGACAAATTTGATTAACCGCATAGGGCGCAATTGGTAGGTCTGGATTTTCAGCTTTCGCTTGAGCCAATTCTTCTTTAATTCTTATCAACCAATCTTCGAGCACATGTTGGGGTCTAGCATTTAATGCGGGGAACGAACCTACAATTCCTGATTTGCACTGAGCAATCACTAATTCTGGTCCAGAGACTAAAAAAAGCGGTGAGCCAATCACTGGAATTGCTAGATTATCTTGTAAAATTTTTGGAAGTGGCATGGTGATCCTTGTTTAAAAAAAGACAGTTTAACTTATGCCCCAATGTTATTAAATAGAAGATGAAAGATTAAAAAGCCTCGTCTGCAACCCAACTAATAGACCAATTATGCCCAAGTCGATTGCCTTTATAGGTATCTGGAAGAGTAGTTACTTGACTGCCCTGTATATTTATCTGCTGCGGGTCTTCTGGCAAATCTTTGAATGCATTATCAAGCTGATGTTGGGTTCTCCATTCAAAAAGCGCTGTGTTATTTGGAGTCTTCTTGGCGGGCTCATAACCACAAAAATTTTTTAACATCGATGTTCCCGCTAATGGCGAAGCTACAACATGAACTTCCATTGGAGTGGCTGCTTTCCAATTTTTTAAAACATGGGAAACCAATATTCCACCATAGCTGTGGCCTATCAATGAAACTTTTTTTATAGATTTATCTTGATTCACAATATCCTTAATCTCATTTGCTAGTTTTTCAGCTGAATCTTGAAAGCACCCATTATCAGGCCAGCGATAAAAATACATATGTTTTTGTTTTGTATCAATAGTTTTGATGGGATATATCCATTCGTAGCCCTCACTACTGCCTCCATGCACAGCAATAAAGATTTCCTGAACTTCATCTAAGCTTGGCTCCAATGCATTCAAACCATAAGGAAGATCCATCAGCCTTTGACCTAATTTTTTTTCAGAAATTTCATTTGTGAAATTCTTTAACTGAATAGGATTCTGAGGTTCATTGCTACAGCTAGCAATAAAAAAAATAAAAACGAATAATAAAAATAATTGCTTCATAAAACTATTTAATAAAGTAGGCAACACTATGATCTTTAAAATCTTTAGCACCAACCTTATCAAACCCCATCTTTTCATGAAAATTTAAAGAAGGTTGATTAACAGGCTGAGTATTTACCTCTAATGTTATTGGCAAGTCATTTTTGCTAGCGTGGATAAATATGTTTTCATAGATAGCTTGTCCTAATCCTGCTCTTCTGTGTTGCTCATCAATTGCAACTCTATCTACATAAAGGAACTTCTTAAGCTTTTGAATAAAGAATTTATAATTTTCGGATTCATAAACCGAGCCCTCTCTCATACAAATTATAAACCCAACAATCTCATCATTACTTAGCACTAATAAATTGTAAGCGCTGAGCTCTATTAATTTTTTTAAATGGTTTGTAGACTCCAACGAACCAACTTCTGGAGTATTTGCCTGATTTAGGTCATAGATTGACTGAAGTTGAGCCTCAATATAAGTTCCAGCAGAAAAGGTGTGTAGTTTATATTTGGGATTCATTTTTCTAAGAATAGTTGCCCATGTACTCTATGTAATACAAAATTATATTAATTATGTCTAGGTACATGCTGAAGGCAAGATCGATTGCTGTGTTCCAATCATTTAAACCTTGATCAGAACTCACGTTAACCATACTGATGGAGGCAAGCAATGACATGGAGAAGGTAATAATTCCCATTACTGCTTTTATTTTTTGTGCTCCTCTTGATATTCCTATGACAAGCGCAACAAGCTCCCAAATAATTAACATTAGAATTAGAGAGGCAACTGTTAAAACAGAAATTGCATTAGCAAAGTTTATTCCACTAACAGAGACCAAAACAAACATTGCAGCAGTTGTTAAAGTTGCTCCTTTGAGCCCTGCCATACCATCATTTTCATCCATATCCATAATGATGAAACCTATAACGGATCCATAAAATATGGCACTAATAGTCATAAAGATAAATTGAATAAATGAACTTGAAAAAATTATGAAAGCTGAGGCCGTCCACATTGAAATAATGGCAAATAAGATAAACCAAAAGAAAAATAGGGTAGTTGCTTTACTTTGCACGATACAAATATCAATCTGCCTATTAGGATTAACAGCCTCTACAAAAGCAATGCCTAAAAATGTCTTATTTGCATAAAAAGCTTTCTGACATTGTTGAATAACTAAAAATGTGCAGCCATAAAGGACTGCCAATTCAAAACCTAGAATTAAATAAACTTTAAAGGCTAAACTGGTGGCGCTCATAAGATGCTCTAGTTGCTAGATCCCTCTCTAATGATTTCAACATATGTTTTGATACCTGAGATAAAGCTATCAACATCTATACTTTCATTGGTTCCGTGAATACCAGTCATGTCCTCTGGAACTATAAAAAACGGATTAAACCTAAAAGAATTGTCTGCAATTTTTGAGTAGTGCCTAGTATCAGATGCAGCAATCATTAGACCGGGTACTGGAACGATTTCACCATAAACTTTTTCTAGGGAGGAAGAAACTATTTTAAATCCTGGAGAATCCCAAGAGGATATTTCAGATGCTTCTCTGCCTCCTAAAAATCTAACCTCTACATCATTTGATCCAACAACACCCCTTACATGATTGGTAACACTTTCTGTTGTATCTCTGGGATGCAACCTAAAGTTAATTAGGGCTGTTGCTTCAATTGGAAGAACGTTACTCTTTACGCTCCCATTTAGCATGGTTGGAGCTGTCGTGGTTCTAATCATTGCATTAATTACTGGTGTTGAAGATAGTTGTGAATCGAGAAGTCCGCCAAATAACCATCTGTTAGCAAATAGAAAACGGTATCGAAATGGCATATGTTTGCTGACTTCATTAAACATAGCAGCACTTAATCCTTCTAAGCTTCCAGGCAATGGTTCTTTTTCAAGCTTTACAAGAGCTTCTGCGAGAATTGTTACCGCTGTTCTTTTGGGGGGTGTGGAGGAATGCCCTCCTTTGGCCGTAGCAATAATCATAAGGTTAGCGCTGCCTTTTTCAGCAACATTAATGGGAGCAATAAACTTATCTATGCCAGGAAAGAACCCTTTATTTACAAATGAGCCCTCACCGAGCGACCATGAAAGTTGAACGCCTTCTTGTCTAAGCTTTTCTGTGATTAAAGCTGCGCCGCTGCCGCCGACCTCCTCATCATGGCCGAAGCTAAAATATGTTGTTCTCTTAGGCTTAAAATTATTTTTAATCAGATAGGTTGCGGCTTCCATTAAACCAACGACACCGCTTTTATCATCCAGTGCGCCTCGTCCCCAAATTCTATTATTAGAGATGACTCCAGCAAATGGATTTTCTTGCCAAAGATTTTCAGTACCAGGGATTATAGGAACAACATCATGATGGCCTTCAAACAAAATCGGCGCCAGGGTTGAATCACTGCCTTGCCATTTAAAAAGTAACGAGTGCTTATGCTGATCTATCTCCATGACTTGATGAAACTCTGGGTAGGTTGCCGCAGCCCATTTAATAAAATTGTCAAACTCCTCAAAAGGGAACTTTTCTTCATCCTGATAAGAGATCGTCTTAAATCTAATTGACGCAGCTAGATTTTGACTGGCCTTATCCCCATCAATTTCAATAGTTTCGCCTTCGATAATTCCAACAACTGAAGCTGTATGAGTAACAGTCCTACACAAAGCTATTGATAAGACAATAAAAAGAATACCAAGGACTGAAAGGAATAATTTTTTTAACATTTTTTACTCCAATAAAAGATTATTTGAGATTCTATGACAGTTCTGGGCGTTTCCCTGCAAAGTTAGAAAAATACTCGGTGATGAATTGTAAATCTTGCTCTACATCACCTGAGGGACTGAAAAAATCACCCAGTTCAATTGTCTTATTTGAGAAATCAATTCCTGCCATCATGATTTTACTATTCGTTTCATTGGCAATGCGCAAAAAACCAGACTTGAGTCTTTCCACTTTCTTTCTGGTGCCCTCTGGGGCAATGGCGATGATAAAGCCTTTATATTTCTCAGTAACATTATAAATTTCATTTTTTAATGCTTCTGGGTTTGCTCTATTTACAGGAATGCCACCCATTTTTCTAAGCAATCTACGAAAGCCTTTTTTAAAAATTGAATGTTTGCCCACCCAGTGAATATGAACATCAAGACTTAATATAAGTGACATGGCAAGAACAAAATCCCAATTTGAGGTATGCGGACCAGCGATCAATACCACGCGCTGATCTTTAGGAAGATGACCGGTAGTTTTCCAGCCAGTGACCTTCATTAAAAATTTACCCAGCCATCTGAGAGGTCTTGGTCTATATGCACGCAAATGCTCAGGGATAAAGATTTTATATTTGCTCATGGTGGGTAGTCTATATGTTTTTAATATGTAGTTCTAATTTAGGTCTACTAGGTTTTCATATTTTTCTATTGCATCTGAGATCTTTGATCTCACATCCTCTTGAGCAGATTTTTTTGTATTGGCATAAAAAGGATGTGGTAATGTTGCTAACTCTGCAGCTTTCTCCATAACCCTGTCCATAAATTTGTCCTCTGGAACAACTTCATCAATATAACCTACCGCAATTGAATCCTGAACAGAATATGCATCTGCATGAAAAACTGCAGGATAAAAATAATTTTTATTTACTCTGGCCTTAAGAATTTCCATGATTTGTGTTGGGATGTCCATATTGTTTCGAACTTCATTTGCCTGGCATACATATTGACCATCTATAGCAATCCTATAATCTGCTGAGCAGGTCACGAACAAACCTAATGCAATTGAATGGCCCGAAACAGCTGCAATAATGGGTCTATCAAATGAAAAAAGTTCCAACAGAAGACGATAGCCCAACTGCACCATCTTTGTAATTTTTTCCATATCACCAGTTGCTAATGTTTTTAAATCAAATCCACCCGAAAACAAGCCTTCTCTTCCAGTTATAACAAGCGCTCCATAGTCTCTTGGTACCTTGGCTAACAGTTCATTGACTTGAGAAAGCATGTCGTATGAAAAAGCATTAGCCTTACCATCATCGAGCTTGATAATGGAAATATCATTTTCTTGAGATAGGGTGGCAATTGAATCTGTCATATTATCCTTAGTGATGAGTTATTGAGTTGAATATATATTAACAAGAATTACTCCGTTTACTATTAAGAATAATCCTAAAATTGCTTGCCAGCTTAAACCCTGACCATAGATAAAATAAGATAAAACTGCGATTGATAATACTCCTAAACCACTCCAGCACGCATAAACAATAGCAAGGGGGATGGCTCTTAAAGCAAGTGTTAAGAAATAGAATGAGGCAAAATAACAAACACTCATAATGATGGTAGGTAGTTTTTCAGAGAACTCCTTTGTAAGAGGGAGCATTAAAGTTCCTGCAACTTCAAAAATAATTGCGCCTAATAAAGATAAATATGCTGACATAAATAAATTTTGTCTTATTGAGAAATATTGTCTAGGTAAGTCTTAACTTTAAGTATTGCATTCTCTCGAATATCCATATAAAAAAGCGCGTAATCTAAACCATGATAATTACCTTCAGAGCCACCAAAGGCCTGAAATCTAGTTCCTGTTTGATCAGATGCAAAAAGCAATCCATTTTTGCATTGAGCTTGAACATATTGCTTGAGTGGTACCTCCAAAGGACCAAAAGTTTCTCCCTTAGGGCCATCATCACCAATGAAATCTAATGCAAATTCACCTGAAACATAGACAGCACCTCTGGCATCAGCAAGATCAGATAAGCTCCCTTCGTTTTTCCAAGTGATGGGATTAACACAAATATTATTTCTATAAATTGGCATTTGCTTATTCAGATAGTTTTCATTGTATGTATCCCAATGAACGAGACAGCCTAATTGAGCTGGGCTATCGCAAATAGAAATATCGCTCATTTCATTCATTATATCCTTAGAAATTGTGCCGCCAATAATATAAGCTCCCACCATCCTCGAGTATAGATCTGTCCCATCGATTTCTTCTGCTAGCAATCTAGTAGAATGATGCGTGCCTTGACTGTGGCTTGCAAGAATAAATGGTCTTCCATTGCTGAAGTTATCGATAAAGTGCTCAAAAGATTTTTTTACATCTTGATAAACGAATGCATGAACCTCCTCACGAAGTTCATCGGTCCCAAAATAACTATAAATAGATGCTTGACGATAATGAGGGGCATAAATGCTACAACAACCGTTGTAGGCACTGGCTTGATTGGCCATCATCCATTGGGTATTTTCTTTTGTCGCTGATTCTTCTTCGAGGGGGTCAGTCCAGTGATGTCCTTTTAAATATCCAGTTGGATGGACAAAGAATACATCCACTTTTGAGTTTAGTTGATCGGCGCCCTCTTCTCCTGCAGGAATCAAGTCTGCCTCATCTTCTATAAATGGAAGAGATGCCCATGAGCTTACTTTTGAATAATCAAGTTGGGGAACTGCATCATTAGGATCGAAAGGGTGATCTGGTCCACCAAAGAAATAGCCATATGCCGTATCCATTGTTAGGCCCTGGTCACGCAGTTCATCAATATAAGGAAAAACCCATGCAATAAAAGCTAGAAGAAGGCATGCAAAAATAAGAAGGGTTCTTTTCATGGTATTAATTTATTTTTTTGAGTATCCAAAAACCAAGCCAAGTACTAACTATCGCTTTAAATGTTTGCGAGAGAATAAGCGGCAATGAAAAAACAAAATCCAACCAAGCATTCCAGAACCATGAATAAAACCAATCTACTATTGGTAGTACTAATGTGAAATAGTTATTAATAAATTCAATGTTGGATAATGTTAGAACTTCATAATCAGATGAAAGCACAAGTTGTATACCCCATGAAACAATGAAAATTTGGATGGGTGTTGTAGCGATACAAAAATATGCAATAATTTTAAGAAATGTATTCATAAATAAATTACTCTATGAATAACTATAGTGTGTTTACAGGAGAAACAAAAATGTATAAAAAATTTAGCTTATTTTCTTTATTGATGATTTCTATTTCAATATCTCTTTCGGCTTATGAGCCTTATGGGCCTCATACCTCTGATAAATGGCAAATATGGGCTTATTCAACTGCAGCCCCATCCTTCTTGGGTGATAAAGCAACCATCATAGGCAGCAGTGGAAAAGTAATACGAGAAGGTACAAATGGATGGACCTGCCAAGCAGGAAATCCAAGACCGGTTCCTGCCAAAGGTTGGAAAAGCGCGCATGATGCTATGCCCTCATGTTTTGATGCTGAGGGTGCAAAATGGATGGCAGCGTTCATGAAAAATGAAAAACCCGAACTATCTCGTTACACTTTTATGTGGATGTTGCATGGTGATGTTGGAGAAGACAATACAACTCCATTGGTCATGAGCAAAGAAGACTCCACTCCTGGTGAGTGGATTGAATCAGGCCCACACTTGATGTTGATTCCTAAAGACGCGTCTGAAGTTGCAAGTTTTACAGATGACTTCATGCATGGCGAGCCCTACGTGATGATGCGTGATACAGATTATGCTCACATCATGATCCCAACAGAAGGTTACTACAAATATACTAAGTAATTAGTTTCTATTAAAAGAGCTCCGCTAAACTAAGCGGAGTCTCTGTTAGGGCTGCTTTGCCAAGCTATTATAGAAAGAGGAATAGTTAGCAAATAAATCAAAGCTAGAACATTTATCGTAATCCAGAGAAAATTGATCATGCTTAGAGCAATAATAGAAAACAAAACAAGAAATCCTAATTTTGATTGAATAAAGAACTGTTTTCTTTTAATTGAAAAGGTTGGAATTCTGCTCACCAGCAAGCCACTTATTAAAATTATATAGCCTGCTACAAAATTAAGGTTTTCATAGGCCCAGTTATAGCCCATAAATGAATGCGTTAATGGCAACATAATCAAAATTGCTCCAACAGGGGTTGGGATGCCGCTAAAAAAATGCTCTGGCTCGCCCTCTGTGGTCTTCGATTTCTCTAATCTCACATTATATAAAGCTAATCTTAAGCAAGAAAATATAATAAAAGCTAGGGCAGCAAATGCACCAATGCCATGGTCTTGATTAAAAATAGACATATAAATTAATAAGCCAGGTGCAATTCCAAAGCTTAAGAAGTCCGATAAAGAATCTAGCTGAGCGCCAAGATCAGATTGGCTTTGAAGATGCCTTGCTAACATGCCATCCAACACATCACATACTCCAGCAAATAGAATACAAACAATGGCTAAATTAAAGTCTAATTCAATAGCAAACCTAATCGAGCTCAGACCAAAACTAAGTCCTGTTAGAGTGATTAAGTTAGGGAGAAGGACCTTAAAATCTAATTTTTTCATTTATTATTTTAGGGCAGCTAAAATTGATTCACCTGCAACGACCTTATCTCCAACTTTACATTTCTCAACAGCATCTAATGGCATATAAATATCAACTCTTGAACCAAATCTGATGAGCCCAAACCTTTCACCCTGATCAAGTTGATGGTTTGATGAAATAAAACTTAGAATTCTCCTAGCGATTAAGCCGGCAATTTGAACAACTACAATTTTGGCTCCATTGTCAGCATTTACAACCAAGCTGCTTCTTTCATTTTTATCACTTGCTTTATCTAGGCTTGCATTTAAGAACTGGCCTTTTTTGTATACGATATGTTCTACCCTGCCTTGAACAGGGCTTCGATTTACATGGACATTAAATACGTTCATAAAGACGCAAATTCGCTTCATCTTTTCTGCTTCAATAGGCACTTCCGCTGGGGGATAAGCTTCATCAATCAAGCAGACCTTTCCATCTGCAGAACTAATAATTAAGTTTGAATTTTGTGGGGTTTTTCTTTCAGGATCTCTAAAAAACCATAGAACAAAAACTGTAAGGAAAAAACCAATTGCTACGATGGCCATTGCCGAAGACAAAAATAAAAGAATCATGGAGCTAATAAATAAAATGCCTGCAAACTTCCAGCCTTCTGGGTGAATGAAGTATCTTTTGTTATTTTGCTTGTTCATTTGCTCTCTCTTAAATCAGTCGTGCATTTTATGCCATAAAGAGCGCTTTTAAAAATTAAATGTTAGCTAAAGCCAATTATTTGGCTGTATAAAATTAACCCTGCCATTGAAACCTGCAAGATTAGGGTGACCCATAAAATAATTTTGGTAATTGGTTTAGGCCGCAATTCCTCACTTAATTTGCTTGTTAAATATAAAGCGCCGATGTTAATTATTGGCAGTCCAAGTGCTGCCCAGATTCCAGCAATTAACAAAAGGGTAATTGGATTTGGCAGTAAAAAATAAGCAATGGATGAAAACAACGGTATAACAAATGCAATAATTTTAATTAAATGTGTTCGGGTATTTTCTTTTTCAGCAATCAAGCCAATTGAAATTAGATAATCTGAAATTGTTCTAGTGAATGCTGCTGTTCCAGAAAGCAAAGTTGAGAAAAGAACAAAAAAAGCTAAGGGAATAAAAAACCATTTAGCCCAAGTTCCTAAAATTGTAGTGAACATATTTAAGAGGGTTTGAATGATATCGCCGTCAGGGGGAGGATAAAGGCCCAACGAATTTAACACGGCTGCGCCTAAGAGAAAAAATGGAAGAGTGCCTATGGTTACAAAAAAGACTGTTGCCCAGACGTCTGTTTGCATTACCTTAATCCAAGCTTTGACTTCCTGTTGATCGCCATTATGTTTCGCATAGCCTTTTTCTAGGCACCAATAGGTGTATGCCATAATTTCTCCATAACTAATGCCAGTAAAGCCAAACACAGCGAGAGCTAAGGCTGCATGCTCAAACGGAAATGAAAATGTAAGGCCTCCTAAGATTTGCGAACCTGAAATTGCATAGGGCGTTGATTGCATTGAAATAGCAATAATCAAAGTGACCACTGAAAAAAAGAACACCATTCCCAACAGAATTTTTTCCAGTGTTTGATAGGTTCCAAGATATAGGATAAACCAAGTAATGAAACATGCTGTTACTACCCATAATTCGGTACTAAGCATTGGAACCATTAGATGCCCTGCTTCTGCTACAGCTCCCGCAAGACCGCCCATGCCCGCAATAGAAGGAATTACACCAATAAACATGAACCAAACCAACCATGAGGCTTTCTTGCCTTTGAGGTTTGTTTTTGGCCCAGGCATATCTGAAAAAGATTCTAGGAAAGTCTGATTTGTTGCTATGACATAACGGCTAATTTCAGCCTGTATAAGTGGTTTGCTCCAAAGACTTAATAAAAGCCACCACAATAAGGCAAAGCCAGTTGCTGCTCCCAGTAATGGCGATAGAGCTATTGAACCACTTCCAACAACACTGCCAGTTACAATGATGCTTGGCCCAATAAATTTTAAACGCTGGATAAATGAAGTAGGTGCTTTAATCATGATTTTTTTGTAGAAGCACGACATCTTTTGATTGGATTTCGCATTTCCAGTTCCTTTGAGAGGCTATCACCTGAAAGGTTTTTTCACAATAAAAAGTAACATGGGTTGGATCTCTTCGATAATACCAATTCTCAAACATCTCATCAGAGGTTAAAAAAGAGGTCATAACACCCAGCCAACCTCCAGGTTTAAGGAGATCGTTAATAGCATTGAACTCTTTAAATGGATCATAAAAATGTTCAGCAGTTTCTGTGCAGGTTATAAAATCATATTGTTTAGACAAGGCCCCCTCATCAGGAAAGAAAAATGGATCATAGAGCGCAACCTTGAAACCATCTTGGGTTAGCATGTCTGCCAACGCTGGCCCTGTGCCACAGCCAAAGTCTAATCCATTAGAGCCAAGAGGGATTTTTTCTTTGAGTGGATCAGCAAGTCTTGATAGGAATGCTCGATATTCTTTATCTTTAATATCATTATTGTGCTCTAGGTATCGTTGCTCTTCTTCCGCCGAATCAATGAAATAAGATTGATCTAAATACTTGCATCCACAAACATTACAACTCCAATAAGTCTTATTATCTATAGTTTTAAAACTAGAGGCAGCATCAGATCTGCAGATATTACAGATCATTTTCAAATAACTGTTTTAATACCTTCAATCGATACAAGCATTCCCTGGTGAATGCCATCAGCAAAAATGTCTGGAGAAATTTCAGTTGTCCAACTTAACTTACACTCTTGATCATTGAGGGATGCTACTTCCATAGTTGCTAAATGATGTTCAATGGGTGCAGGGGTCTGTATAGCAGAGTACTGAAGGGTCATGGTTGCATGGTCTTGTTTTAAAATTTTTTCAGTTATCTGTCCCATCCCAGTCATTTCGAAATGTCTTAGGTCACCCTCTAATACAATCTTCTCAATGGTAGGAACCCAGTCACATCTTCCAACATCAGACAAAATGCCCCAAAGTTTATCAGCAGAACAATTAAACTTAATCTCTTCTTTTAGTGTTTTCATATATTCTTATTCAGCAATTAATACTCTTTAAAATTTTCCTCTCTTACATAGCCAACTCGGGTTGTTTTGAAATACTTCAATGGAATTCCAAGACGATTAATTGTCTCAATTACATTTTGAGAAACATTGCCATAGATCTCAATAGTAAACCCATCTGCTAACTCTGCATGTTTTGCAACATATTCTTGAACTGGTGGGTTTGCATCATGCTTGATAAATGCTTCGCTGTTTGAATAAACTTCTGTCCATGTAAAGGCAAGGGGATCCTCTGGATCGGCATCAAAATTATGGAACAGCATGCCTGGCTCACTTAACTCAACCGCATTATCAACTTCGTTGGCAATATCAAGATAGTCCTCAACCATTCCTTCTTTAACATGAATCCTCGCAATAAGAATAAATGGATTATTTCCATCAGCAAATTTGTGCTCATGATGAGCTGCTTTTGTTACGGGCATGATGGATAGCAAAAATACTAATGCAAAAAATAGTTTCATATGTTAACTCCAATAAAAAATTTAATTCTACAGCAAAGCATCAATAGTCAACGCTTTGTTCGGCTTGAAGCATCACCTCAATAGGTATTTCAAAAGCGCCACGGTTTAAATGCCATATCTGAGAAACAAAATTAGTATTTAAATCACCATAATAATGAGGGAATGAGCTAGTTCTATTTCCAGGCGGAATTGGGGCCTCAAATTTTACTTGATCATTTGTCTGCGCATGATCTATTTGAAGTAAAACGACTGATTCTTCTTTGGAGAAATACAAAGACAGGGTTGCATTGAGTTGAGTCGCTGTAGAAAGGTGAATGAAACCATCTTTTTCATCTAAATCTGTAATTATTATCCCAGAAGACTGAGCACGCCCCCACTCCTCTAAAGTAAGAACTTTATATATTTGATTATCCAAACTGAACTCCCTGCTTGCACTCATTGCATTCTCAGACATGAAATTTATAGATAGTAATAACAAGCATGATAATTGCTTAATCAATTTATGAGTAATATTAAACCCACCTTCTAGTTTCTTTTATATATTTATCAAAGTCATCTGAAAATAGATCTCTCATCGCTCTTTCTTCCGGAATAATTTGAAACTTTGTTATATATGCGCAAAATAAAGCAATTAAAATTATGCCGCCTAAAAGATTAAAAAATACAGCTATCGAGCTCAATACAACTGCCATACCTAGATACATTGGATTGCGAGAATATTTAAAAATTCCATCTGTCACTAACTTTGTTGCTTGATCAGGACTTAAAGGGTTTACAGTTGTCTTGTCTTTTCTGAATAACCGAACGGCAGATATTAAGATAAAAAAACCCAAAAAAAGTAAAAAGATTCCAAGATAGAAAGAATGCCAGGCCTCAACTGCTGGAAACATCCCTCTTGAAAAATAAATAGATAAACCAAATACCAAAGTAACTATTGGTGGTGGAATTTTTGTTTCCATTTTACTTAACCCTCCTTACTCTTAAATTAGTTTTCTTTCCTTCAACTTTCATAACATGCCCACTCATAAAGCCCTCTGAAATAATAACTGTTTGCCCTTTACTTACTGGAGTTCGATCATAGATATCTTTTACGCTTCGCCAGATTTGGTCATTCTCTAGAGTGATATAGATTTTGTAATTACCGCGTTTATTTACATTAACTATTTTTGAGGTAATAGAAAAATCCTCTTTTGGTTTGGCTAAACCATACTCTTTTGCTTTTTGTTCATCTGTTTTTATAACTGTTATTTTTTTTGAGGTTATTTTTGCCTCTTTAGTAACTTTGTTTTCTTGAAAGAGAGCGTCGTAGCAACTGAGTCTTGCAGAAGGATCTGGCATATCTGCACACTTTTGTGGGTCTGAATTGTAAGAAAAAGCTGGCATACTTAAAAAAAATAACCCTGCAACAAAAATAGGTGTTAATTTATATAAATTGTTCATAGTTGTAAAAATATAACCCCCTAGCATAAAAAGTCAAAAAGTCTTTTATGGGCAGATGGCCTAGATTTTATTTCTTACGTGGGTACTAGGCGGCCCAATGATTGTGCTTAACACCTCACTAAAATTATTTTTATTCTTAATGTCATCAATCATTGATGACCAGGCCATAAATGTTATCTTTGTTGGATTATAGGTATTTACATTATTGACCAAGCCAAATTTCACGGGCTCTTCTTCTGGTTCAAACGTTCCAAACATTCTGTCCCAAATTATTAATAGGTTTCCATAATTTTTATCTATGTATTGCTTATTAGATCCATGATGTACTCTATGGTGTGATGGGGTATTAAAAACCCATTCAATAAAACCAAGCTTCCCCACAATTTGTGTATGCCCCACTATTCCCCACAAAGTGCTCATCACGCCTGCTACTGCAATGATTGTTGGATCAAACCCAAGCAGAGGAAGCGCCATAAAAAAAGGTATTTTAGAGACAGGGCCAAACCATGCCTGTCTAAAGGAAACTGCAAAATTCATTTCTTCACTTGAGTGATGGCTAAGATGAATAGCCCAAAGAAATCTAACCCTATGTGACATTCGATGATAAATATAAAAGACAAGGTCAATCATGATGAAGGTTAAAGCCCACATTGCCCACAAAGGTAAAATGCTAGCAAGCTCGAGAACCTTAAATTGATATAAATAGAAGTGAAAAGCTAAAATTAAACCTTTAATGGAAAAGGCTACGATGATATTCCCTGCGAGCAAACCAATGGTACAAAGGGTATCTTGTTTCTTGTAATATTTTTTGCTTTGCCAGTTAGAAATTAACAGCTCAGCAAAAATCATAGCCAACACAATCGGCGCACCAATTGCGTAAACCTCATTTACACTCAGATCAGTCAAAATATTACCTACAAAAGGGATAGGTTAATATGATTTTAGTCATTTAGCACATTTTTTTAGATGAGGTACTAGGCATTATCTCCATAATCTTGCATATGTTTTGCAGTTCTCTCGTTAGTGCCATACATAAAATGGTTTTCCATTTTTTCTCTGTATTTACTTGCAGGAACAGTTAGCCCTACCGCTTCAGCTACCTCTCTTTGATGCATGGGTGTTGCTCCACAACAAACACCAAGTAATTTAATTCCAATTTTATTCACCTCTTCAAAAAAAGTGCGCATCTCATACCTATTACAATAAAGCGGATCGAGGGCTGTTGGAAATGTTCTTCCATGCGGTGCATGGCATGTGCAGCCATTATTATCAGGCAAGTTAAAGAAAGTTGGGTGTTCTTCGGTTGTTCTAAATGGAAGTGGTAAAGCGGCCATATGACAACTAATCGCTTCTCTGATTTCTTTTAAATAAGGCAGCATGGTGGCTGGGCCTCTGAAGCAATTCATTCCAACAACGTCGGCGCCTCTTTGTTCGAGCTCTTTGCAAGTATCAACTATTGATACGCCATCTCGCATAATATTTTCTCCCATTGGAGCAATATTAATAACTGCAGGCAATCCTGACTTTTGGATAATTTCAAGCGCTTTATATGCTTCTTCAGCATAATAAAAAGTTTCGCCCATAATTAAATCAGCTCCCTCATCTACAGCCCATTCAACCATTTCATTGAACATCCTTTCTACTTCAAGTTGAGAACCCTTATCATCCTGCTCCCAAATATTTGAATTTGAAATATTGCCTGACATTAAGTTAGGCTCTCCTCCACCAATGGGGTTGTCCGCAACTTTTTTTGCTATCTTGAGTGCAGCTCTATTTAGAGGCTCTAAGAGCTCTTCTTTATTGATCACTCTCATCTTCTCTCTATGTCCGTTATAAGTAAAAGCCTGAACAATGTCAGATCCTGCATGTTGAAAGTCTTTATGTAGATTTTCTAAAGCCTCTGGATGCTCTAATGCAACCATTGGGACAAACTCACCCGAAGCTAAATAGCCTCTTTTTTCTACCTCAAATAAAAAACCCTCTGCACAAATGACTGGGCCTGCATCTAACCTTTCTATTAATTGTCTTTTCATATTTTTATACCTCAAAATTCACTCAAAAATAATTGTGAACAACACAACAATTGAGTTTTTATTTAAATCCTGGGAATAATTTCCGTTTTAGCACTTTCTTTTTAATCGCGGCAATAGGATCAAATCACGATTAAACATATTGTAATGCTAGATAGTTATTTTGCAAATATTATTTAAACTAACTTAGGTCGTCTCTGGGCTTAAAGTCCAGCACGGTAGCATTAATACAGTATCTCGGCATGCCGTTTGGACCATCTGGAAAAACATGCCCCAAATGAATATCTGAAGTGACCGATCTTATTTCTGTCCTTCGCATTCCGTAACTATTATCAGGCTTTGTATAAACTGAGCCCTTAATCGGGGCTGTAAATGAAAGCCAACCTGTGGAAGAATTAAATCTATCTTTAGTATCAAATAAAGGAGCGCCACTCAATTTATCAATAAAAATACCATCAGGAGTATTTTTAAAAATTTCATATTCTTTACAAAACCTTGCATCTGTCCCCTGCTGAAAGGCAACTTTGTATGCTTCTGAGTCTCCAAGCTTAAAGTAGCCAAGAGCCTCATAAAATTCTTTGGGGCTTAGATAGCCCTGATAACCAAAGGCCTCTTTTCCATTTTCTAAAAATAAAATAGTTGGAGTAGCCCAAGTTGGTGAATTGATAGCTAAACCTTGTAGCTGAGATGCCAGCCTAAATACTAGTGGAATATTGCCATAATAGTTATTTACAACGTCGGCTCTAAATTTGTCACAATATGGGCAATAGCCCTCTGCTTCAATCACGATAATATGCTTTCCTGAAAGGAGATCTGAATTATCAACAATTTGAATAGCTTCTTTTTCAGCAAACTTAACACCCGTAGAATGATCGGGACAATATCCATTTGGATTTTTTGCTATGTAGTCCTGGTGATATTTTTCTGCCTTATAAAAATTTTTAATCGGTTTAACTAAGGTTGTGATAGAGCCATAGCCTGCAGTTGATAAAAGCTCTTGAAAGGTTGCAAGAACCTCATCAACTGTTTCTTTTTGTTCTTCTGTTGAATACAAAATAATGGATCTGTATTGGGTGCCAATGTCATTTCCCTGACGATTTAGCTGAGTGGGGTCATGTGATTCAAAATAATGCATTAACAGTGCCTCGGTAGAGATGAGGTTTTTGTTGTAAGTGACCTCTACTACCTCAGCATGATTATTAGCATTAAACTTATTTTTAAGTTTTGTAATTTCCCTATATGTGGCTCGAACACCTTTTCCATCGGCATAACCAGAAACAGCATCGATAACCCCAGGCAAAGATTCATAACCCTTTTCAGCTCCCCAAAAACAACCTGAACCTAAAACAATTTTTTCTGAATGAACGGTAGCTTCACTAATATTTGTAGCTGCAAGCAAGCTCACAAAAAATGGGAATGTGCATATGTATAGCGAGAGAATTATTTTTTTCATCAAGAATAGATTTTATCAAATAAAATTAGTGCCCATAATAAATAAAGCAACAACGGAAAAAGTCCAAACAAGACTTCTTAAAGGTTGAGCTTGATGCCCAGATTCATTGGCAGGCTTTAAGTTAAAACCTGAAATATAAATTACTGCAAAAATGACTCTAAAAAAAAGCCAGAAAAATGCGGCCATAGTGTTTGCCTGAACATCGAGGATAATTGAAAGTATTCCTAGTGCTAGGAATGCTGGCAATGACTCTTTTAAATTTTCAGTTGCGCGCCTTGATCTGAGAAACATCTCTTCTGTCATTTTTCGCTTAAGTGTTACCGGAAGGAATAGCTGCAAAAAATATAAAAGTAAGGTGTATAAGATTATTTCAACCATGGTATTTAGTTTAAATGCTGAATAAGAAGCGTGGGTACGTTTTGGGTATGAGATTTTACAGTAGCAACCAAAGTTTTTTCCTTCACGCCTTTTTGGATTGGCGTTACTTCAATCCCCTCATTTGAAAGTCGCTGATGAGCCTTTTTTATGTCTTTTACATCCCAAGCCAGCCCCCACATCTTATCGCTAGGCGGTAAATCATCTTCTTGCTCTATAACTTCTATGGTGGTTTCGTTCAGTCTAAAAAAGAGCATTCTTTTTTGCCAATGCTCAATGGTTTTATCGAGGGCAAGACGAATGTTAAAAATATCTTTATAAATTTCTATGAAGCCGTCTGCGTCATTGGTATTAATTACCACATGATCTAATTTGTGAGGTGATGACGGCTCTACACTTTTGGGTTGAGGGAGACTTCCCTCGGTGTGCTCGATCACAAATGAAAAGATGCCTCTAGTTAGCTCAGGAGGAAGAAATAAATTTTTCCATTTTCTAACCTTCTGATCAGAAGAATTGATGCCCTCCCCATCCGAAGTATCCCCTATGAGGAACTTCCTCTCTTGAAGAGAGCTATGGACGCCAGCAATATCCTCTGTGGCAAAGACCATGCCAATCAAACCTTCGCCAGTAGTATTTAAGTTATAATTTACAAGATCAGCACCCAAGCCCTCGCTGGTAGGAGCCAGTAACTCAAAATAAGTATTTTGGAAATTAAACAAGGAGTTGCTTGTACCTAATTCTTTGTGTGTGCCACTCCAAACAGGCGCCATGCCAAATAATTTTTGGTAATTATTTTCAGCTTCCTGCAAGTCTTTAACCGCAACAATAAGATGATCTAATTTGTTAAACATTTTATATAGCTATTTTTTTCCAGTTAAAACTAAGGTTCCTGCCCAGTCTTCAGATTGGTTGGCGCGCCAGCTTGTCACATCATTAAAACCTGCTTGCTTGAAAAAATCAGCCCACTCTGCTTCTTTAAACATCAACATTTTGGTCCCTACTTTTTCTTCCCAGGAGTGAGAATCAGTATTTTCATAGTACAAATCTATGCCAGCGATAAATCTTCCTCCCTCATTAAGCCAAGAGTTGGCTATTTTATTCAGTATTGAAGTCGGGTCTTCTAGATAATAAAGCACCTCCATAGAATGAATGAGATCATACTTTTGGGTGGGTTCATGTTCATCAATATTAGCAAGAATATACTTCTCATCACCTGCTCGCTTTTTTGCATTGGCGATCATTTGAGTGGCTCCATCAATGCCATAAGCATCGCTACATGTGGAATTTTCAGCAACCTTTCTTACCACCCAACCATTGCCACAACCTAAGTCTAAAAATGTAAAATTTTTATTAAAGCTCTCTCTTTCCTGAATTGCAAAATCAAGCATCTCATTGACCGCAGCAGCGTGACCTTTTTCCATGCCAATGTCTTTGCCTTGCTCTGCCCAGGCCCCAAATACATTAATTGCTTTTTGCATTCTTTAATTAAAAGCTTTTTTGATAGCCAATAATGACTTGATAATCTGTCTTCATTTGAAGGTTATTCTTGTTTTGATTTACAGGTTTAAGTATTTCAATACCGATGCTGTCATTGCCACCAGGAAGAACGTCAAGGTTAATATTCATACCTAAACCAAAGAATATTTCTGTGCCTCCATAATTTTTTGGGTTTGCTGTTTGAACAGGCGCCATGATTAATGCGTTGCTTCCAGATAAAACATCTTGATCAATAAACTTTAGTCTAGAAGAAATGGATACCTGTTTTGAAAATGGATACTGTATCCATGAACTAAGCTCGGTTTGGTCACCAAAAGACCAGCTAGACTTAGATACAACCATCTTTCTTTTAAGTTGAGTGCCCCAAATCATGCCTTCTTTTAACTCTCTGGTATTAGTTAGACCTAAAACTAAGCTGGAGGAATCATCCCCAGGCTGCATAGCATAAGGCATGATCATGTTCATTTTCATGTCCATTGGCGTCAATGCTTGCGCCATTGAATTATCTTTGCCAATGGATTTTTTAAAGGAAATCTCTCCATGCCATTTTGAATGTTTAGTTTGGGCAATCTTAAACAATGTGCTGAGAGAAATATCAGATAGATCGCTTGAAGAGGTGTTGAATTGACCTATGAGTCCTCTGCTCATCATTGGAGAGTAAGTATTGAGCTTCATGTCTCTAGAGGCATAGGTGGCCATGACCATAAATGTTAAATTATTTGAGGGGGCATACATGGCATCTATCATTGTCATCTTCATATCCATGTTCTGGGGAATCACTGAAAGGTTTGCTGGCATATTACCCAATGGATTAGGCATCTCTAAAATCTTTGAATTGCTGATATTCTTTCCATCTAATATGTTGCCATTCATCTTCATAAATCCATATTTAATGGAAAGCATAAACCCCTTGTGATGCATGCTTCCCATAATCCCAATTGGAGTTGATATATGGCGCATAGAATGATGTTTTGAGCTCATTTTTTCCATTTTGGAATGATCATGCATTGAGTCTTCTTCTTGTGCAAAAAGACCAATTGAAAAGCAGGCTAATAATAAAAAAAGAAATTTCATGATTTTTTAAAAAACAATATAACCCCTGAAATAGAGGTAAATAAAGCAATAAATGAAAAAATTTTTAACAACATATTATCAATATTATCTCTATCTACCCAATCCATAATATGCAGTCCCCACATCAAATCCCAGACTCTCCACTGAGCCGATCTAATGGCGACGATTTCACCAGAAAATGGATCTTGATAAATATTGATTTCTTTACCCTCGTTGGAAAGGGAAACAACTTTGTACAAAGGTAATTTTCGTCCTCGATATTCTGAGCCTCTTTGCGGGTCTTCAACAATTTCTATAGTTTGCGGCTGAAGAATTGTTCTTTCTTCTATGATCTGCATTGCAGATTCAAAATCTAACTTCTCTAATTTAGGACTATCAACTATGGAGACTTCTTTTGTAGTAACACGATATTGTTCACCGCGAACATTTTCTATTTTATTGAAAGAAAAATAAATTCCTGAGATAGTCCACAAAAGTAGTTGAATTGCTATAAGCAGACTAATGTATCTATGAAACTTTCTTAAAGTGATCTTTGCCATCACTCATGGCATGAGCAATCAAGTTCTTTGCATGCTTTATAATTTTTGTAATGCGAAGAGGCAACTATTATTGAACCTAGCAAAGTTAAGGACTTCTCAGCAAACTCTCCAAGCACACCCTCTCCAAAAAAAACTGCAAAGACAAGAATCCATAAACCCGATGTACCTAAATAAAAATATGAAAGAATCTTGTGATTTCTATACCCCGAGATCAAAGCATACAAACTGACCGGGAGCACTATTATTAGAAACGTTTTATGAATAAGCTCGTTGTCTATCGATAGAGCAAAGAAACCAGAAGTCAAAACTAAGAATGAGGGCATTAAAAGGCAATGAATCATGCATGCCAATGACAATGTAATTGATGCCTTATCTGCGTTTACTTGTGTATTCATATCATTTGAGGTTTTGATTCTATTGAACAAATTCATTTACTGCAACCATTAAAGCATACTCGTCAAGTGGAGTCTTAGTTCCTACCAAGTATCCCTTAATTTACGCAGACCAATAAAGGTTTTTTGGTTATCTAAACTTGCCACATCCAGATCAAGGCTTAATGCGAGCCCTGCCCTAACCTGATTTTCATTCAGTCTAAAGAAAACATTGATTTGGCGCTCTAGACCAATATCACTAACAAAACTTTCTGCATCCAAGCCATTTTTAAATTTGTCTCGCAGAGAAAGTGCAGTCTTATTGTCAGGCTCACGATCAAGAGTAAACTCTAAATTATTTTCAATATAATCATGGCCTGGGAAAATCCTAACATCATCAGAAAGTGGGAAAATATGATCCTCAAAAGTCTTATGGAGAATTTTAGGCTCGCCACCAAAATCACACCTGCCTACTCCTGCATTAAACAATGTATCTCCACAAAATAATGCAGGCTGCTCATCTGCACTCCCTTGAAAATATAAACAGATGTGGCTCATCGTATGTCCTGGTGTGTCCAGCACATTTAAAATAAAGTCGCCGCACTGCAATTCATCTCCAGCCATTAAACCCCTGTTAACGTTGGGTATGGCATCCATTGCATCTTTATGAGAAACCAACTCAGCGCCTGTCGCAGCAATCACCGGGCCATTGCCACCAATATGATCATGATGATGATGGGTATTAGCAACGATGGTTATTTTCCACCCCATTTCCTTTGCCGTCTCAAGGCATAAGGCATAATCCAATGGGTCTATGGCTATAGCCTCAGATGTTTTTTCACATGCCATTAGGTACATGTAATTTTTTAAGTCGTTTCGAATGGGTATTTGCTTTATTAGCATTTTATTTTTGATATAGAAATACGAAAACCGTTAAACAGAAAGTATAAAGAAAACTTTAATCGTTGCTTATGAGCAACAATCGCAGTTACAGCAGCTACAGCAATCACACATAGGCATAATATAAACTAAATTAGCAATTATTTCATTTCTCACTAATTACCAATCTGAAAGTTCTTTTATTTTTTTTAAATGTAACCTTTACTTCTCAAAATATTAATGATACCTTTGCGTTACATTTTTTAAAGGAGAAAATAGTGGATGAATTTACTAGCGTGATGGCTGTTGGTACTGGTTGGGTGGCAATATTAATGCCTGTATTATTAGTATGGGTGATCTTTTACTACAGCACTAAATCAGACAAAGACAAATATGCGGCTATGGTTTCTATTTCTAAAAACTTAGAAAATCCTTCTGATGTTGAAGATTTATTAGAAAATTTTAAAGATAAAAAAAAGCCAATTGACTATAGAAGAAATGGTGTGATAGCTATGTTTGTAGGTTTTGGTTTATTTCTTTTTGGGAGCATAACTGGGCCTAATATCTTAATGGGAGTTGGCGCTTTAGTAGGCACCATTGGCGTTGGCTCTTTAATTGCAGGATACATTTACCCAAATGAAAGCAGCGAAATTAACAAAGCTGTAGATTCGTTTGAGAAGAAATAATGGATATTAATTTCTATATTTGGTTAATTGCAACTCTTGGGGTAACAGCTTTTGCATGGGTGATTCTTTCGGGAAAAGTTAACTGGGAGGTAACGCACCTAAAAAGATTTATATTGGTTTTTATTTCTGGTCTTTTCCAAATATTTTTTGCAGGCTATTTGTTGCTTGAATTATCTGGAGCAGACTTAGGCTGGCATATTACTAGCAATAATATAATGTTTGCGCCTGGTATTTTGGTTTTCTTGGTATCTGGCTATTTAACTGCATCCTATTATTTTGGTGATCAGCAAAAGAATAATGTTTTGTATGATGAATATACTGCCCTTAGATATTACAAAACTGCTGCAGTTGGATATTTTATAAATGGAGTTGGTGTTTTTGTACTATTCTCAATTCAAGATTGGTCTAATTGGAGCTACGAATTAGCTAACAACATGATTTATCAAATAGCAGCTTTCGCATGGCTTATTTTTGGCGTGCTCTTGGTTTGGTTTTCTGTAGGTGACTACCGGGAATCAAAAAGTGGGTAAGAGTCATGAAAAACTTTTAAATAATTTAGAGGAGCTCAGAAAAGCTGCTGGCTTAACTCAACAAGATCTATCTGAAAGCGCTGAGGTTTCTAGGAAAAGCATTAATGCAATTGAAAACGGTGTTTATGTACCCTCGACTGTTTTAGCATTAAAGATAGCCAAAACATTAGATTGTAGTGTTGAGGAGCTTTTTAAGCTGCCTTAATTTTTTACTGATTCCACCCTATTCATCATGATGTAATAAATTGGCGTTAGCAAAACGCTGTAAGCGATAACTTGTGGCCCAATTAATTCAAACAAAGCAAAAGTGGTGATGCCTGCAACAAAAAGCAGGCATAACTCAAGATAGCTGCCTATAAACCCCTCTTGGAATGCAGACCTAATAATTAAGAAATTAATAGGCAAATATAGCAATACTGCAGTGATGGCTCCAGGGCTAAAGTCATAAAAGTAGAAGCTGAAAAATATATGAAAAAATGCATTCACCACTTGGGTTGTCATTAGAAAAAACAAGACTATGTGGGCGCTACCTCTATTGTTTTTAATCAAATGAACAAAAATAAAAATTAAAAGAAGCGCTATAAGTCTGATGAGCACCTCTTCTGTAGAAATAGGATTATTATCAGCAAAGTAGGCAAGACGCCAGTCCCTGAAATTAAAAATTACGTGCTCCTCAAAATGATGCAGTGCATATATTAGCGGTCCTAACACAATTAAATTCTTGAACTCTTTCATATATTATTGATCTTTCAAAATTAAAGTCATTTTAGTATTCCCTCTTTTGTATCTTTCATCATCATACTTATCTCTTATTTTAAATCCGCAAGATAAATAAAGATTAAGGGCGGGCTTTAAAACATCATTGGTTAAAAGAAAAATTTCATCTGCCTGTCTTTCTTGAGCAAACTGAATACATCTTTTTAATAATAATTTGCCAACTCCCCTTCCTTGATAGCTTTTCATTACTGACATTTTTGCCAGCTCAAATATACCATCCGAAAAACGTATCATTGCCGCTGTTCCTATTACTTCTTGATCATATAGAGCAAAAAAAATTTCACCATTCTTTTCTATTACATAAGACTCAGGGTTTTGTAGTGTATAAAAATCTTCATCTTCCATTTGAAAAAATTCCTCAATCCATTCGCGATTAAGTTTTTCAAAATCTGCTTTATATTTTTTATTAAAGGAAACAATATTTAGATTTTTCATCTACCAGCCTATTGAAAGATTGAAGATCTATAAAATACCTAACCAGGCAAATAGAGCGGTACTTCCCATCAAGTATGCTCCTGGCATTTTTAATAAAGCCTTGTGCTTTCCCAGTCCAAGGAAAATAAATAGCAGAGAGCCTAAAAGATTAACTCCAATAATTGGATAAGCGGCCATGACAAGTTCTGGGCTATAGGCTATAAAAAATAAAGTTAAGGCGCTGACAAAAAGGAAGATGGTAAAAATATGCCAAGAAACCAAACTTAAAGATTTGGTTAATTCCTCCATTTCACTTTTATAAATATTGCCCATATATATTTTTTGCCCTGCTACTCCATGAAATAACATTCCAACTAAAGAAATGATTGCTCCTGAAATTAAATACCAATTCATAGCTGATCCACAATTTTCTTTATTTCTTTAATGTGCTCAGTTGTAGTCCTGCAACATCCACCAATGACTGAGGCGCCATTATCAATCCACTCCATTACAAAATCTTTATACTCAATAGGGGTGATGGGCTTATGGTTGTGATAGTGCCATTCATCAGAATCGCTAACAAAACCTTCAAGTTTGTTTTTTTTGTAAATTGAGGAATTGGCATATATGCCATAACTTTTTTCTTTTTTAAGCTTTTCAATTGCCAAACTTGCAGTGTCAGCATGAACACAATTAACCATCTGGCAATCAACATCGAGTTTTAAGCCTTCGCTGATTGCAAGATCCAGCAGCTCAGTGCTTGGCAGTCTGTTAAGTTTATTGCTTCTTGTTGTCCAGCTTAACCATACCGTATCAGAAAAATTTTTAGCGGTTGATGCAGCAATGGTGCCCTCATAGATTGATGCCATGGTCTCACAAATTATTACATCAACCTCATTTTTATAAACTTCACCCAATGTCTCATAGAATTTTCTTAATTTTTTTTCTTTTGAGCTTAAATCTGGTCTGAAAGTTACATGAATTGGGGGATAACATCCTGCAATCTTAGTTTGTGTTCCAGTTTTGATTACTGCTTCTTTGCATAGTTCTAACGATCTTTTTGCTAGATCATCATATGGTGGAGCGGATGGCTCACGCTTTAATAATTCAGGAGTGGCTTGGTAGTTTGATGTGGTAATAACATCTGCACCAGCTTCTATATTATCAATATGTATTTGTTTGATGACCTCTGGATTGTGTATTAAACAATATGCTGACCATATGGACGTTTTAAAGCTTGGCAGGTACTCGCCGCGATTTTCAAGCTCTGTTCCTAGAGCTGAATCTAATATTAAAGGTTTCATAATTTTTCGACTTCCTTGGTCATATAGCCCACATCTGCAGCAATGGCATTAGGAATAAGCATGGTCAACGCATAGTGCGCTATTTTCCATTCACCGTTTATCAGCTGGACTACTCCGGTCCCCCTACAATGTCCTAGTTTTTCATTGAGAAGAATTTCATCAAACCAACGTGTATTTCCAGCTCCCTCCCAATTACGCTGGACCACTGCATAGGTCCAACCATGGCCATCTGAAAATGCTGGTTTAGCATAGGCTTTGAACTCCTCAATTGTCCAGCGCTCTTTTTTGTCTGTCCCTAAAAAAACAGCCTTAGAGCTGTATCGGGCAAAGTAGGTCTCGAAGTTTCCCTCGTGTGCATCTTGATGAAGACCATCTAAAAAGGCATCAAGTTTTTCTTGAGCCCAGCTGCAGAGGGGACTCAACAACAGGATTATAATTATTGTTTTTTTCATAAAAATTTATAAATAAATGATTTCATATTTTATTTAAAAGTGGGTATTTAATCATGGCAAATTTTTTCGGCATATCTAAAATCAAAAAATGCGCCACACATGATTTCACCAAAAGAACTTAATCTATTTCCTGCGGTGGTGTTTATAAAAAAAAGAAAGAGAATCAAGGATAGGGTCAAAAAAGAGTAAGAGTATTCTTTTATAAACTTAATCACTGTTTTATTCTACTCCACGGTAACAGAGTGGAATAAACCCGCCCTCTAATCTCCAATTTATTTTGAATGTGCATTTATGTTAAGTTATCAGCTTAGGTATTATTCCTAGTTGAGCAAGAACACCAAAGATAATTAACAATATAATACTAGAGATTATTTTAAGATTCTTCTTTAGAATCCATTCAAATAAGTTCTCTATAAATATTCTTATCCAGTCATCTGCTATACCCATCCATCTAATAGCTTTTCTTGTCCATGTGTCAGTCATATCAATTAAGAACAGAGAAAGTGCTGCAATGATAAGCCACACAAAACCGTTAAGAGTCATGTCGATTAGCCAACCTATAATAACCCAATTTATTTCCATTATCTTTTAACCCAATCAAGCATATCTTCAATATAAATATCTCCTTGTGGCTTAAAGTCTTGTGGCTTATCTAGGCTACAAATTGTGATATAAACATATTTAGGGTGCTCATCAAGAATACAGGTTAGAGGGGTTCCGCAGTCTTTACAAAAGTATCTGGTTCCATGATCAGAGGAAATTAGTTTTTTAGGCTCTCCTTTGTTGAATTTAAAGCTGGTTACTGGAATAGCCATCCAAGAAACGAAAGGAGCTCCTGAAGTGCGTCTGCACATGGAACAGTGGCAATTTGAAGAAGGATAATTGTTGGATTCAAAACTGTAGCGAACTGAACCACAAAAACATCCCCCCTCTGTGACATTATTCACTGTTTTGTTCTACTCCACGTAGCAGAGTGTCCGTAGCAAAGTTTCACATTTTTTCTCCATGTAATTATCTATACTACCCAAAAGTTGAGTGAAGATCGTTACTTATAAATCGCTTGACTTACATTTTCGTCTTTAGCGAAGGTTATCTCACAGCGAACCAAATTTAGGTGAAGCACGCTGCTGTATGTTACTCGCTTGCCCTGTTCAGTTTCTTCAATCTTGTAATCCGACAAATTAGCAGTATCGAGTTGTCTTACGACACTTGAATAAGAAACCCCAGATTTGAAGTTTCCACACAGGTAAAAAATTTCATTCCTTGCAGATAATGCAAAGAATGCGTAAATCCCAAGCAGAAGAAGGAGTAGACCGACCACAAGTGGTTTCAAATTACTCCACTGTAGCAGAGTAGCCGTAGCAATGTTTTGATTTTCCACTATTTGTGCATGGCTAACGATCATTGGTTGCTCTGCTGATTCGACTAAGTCCTTTCTTGTGCCGATAGATAGCTATTTTTCTCGAAGCATCAATGGATTGCGAAATTCTCTGCCAAAAACGTTTTTTCTCCGGATACCAGCTGTTAGATTTATCCGGTAAAACGCCGTCCAGAACAACTTCCCAATCCGGCGATGATTCGTATCCACAACCGACCAGATCTGGTGTCATTGTGCCGTGGATTGCCTGCTGTTTAACGATGCGACCGAGATGTTTTTGCCAGACACCGACGCTGGTCGGTCCAATAGGACGGACGCCACGCATTGCAACCTTTGACTTTTCAGACACTTGCGCGTGTTCATGGTACTCAGAAAATTTGTGTTGTTTCTCAAGCCATGGAAATTTTGCAGTGATTTGGCTTTGTGTGGCGTCAGGGTTATTTACGAAATCCTCGTACCGGATATTGAGAAAACGATCGTGGCCGAACAATGAGCGTGCACAGGCATGCAATTCACGCCAAAGCCTAATGTTCGAGTAGTACATATCCTCGCTCTTACCATGCCGGCTAACGATGACATCACGCGGATCGCGCGTTACGTAAATGACATAGAGATTAGGATCGTCGATGACTCCTGGCATGTACAACGTATCTTTGGGTCGTTTCGTGATAACCACATCGTTGTTTTTTGCGGTTACGAGGTGAAAGCGAATCTCATGGTCATAATGCTTGTTTGTCCGAAAACAGGTGACCATCGCCTCGTGCAAGAGAGTAGTACCGGATCGCGGCGAGCAGGCAACAATGTGAATGTGCTTAAACAGACGTCAACTCCCTAGTGCGCCGTCGAGGGCCGAATACTTCTTTTGTATATCCGTAATTCTTAATATCGGTACTCCTTCATCGTCATACGGATCAGAGGTATAGAAACCTAGCAAAATCATTCGACTGTCACTGATTAAGTTTAAACAGTGAATTAGATTTTCTCTTTTGTTTCATAATAGTAATTATTTGCCACATTTTGTTTTTTCCAAGACTCTTGATTAAAAAATATTCTTTTTTCTGCCAAAAAACTTCCCACGATTGTAAATTCCTTTTCTGCTCTCTTGCCTCCATCGTCATTCCAACCCGAGTTTTTTGACATGCCTACAATCGTGAAATATCCCCTGCGTTGATTAGAATCTAATTTTTCTAAAAATATTCCTTGATTATCAAACTTAAGAACATTTTTTTTTACATCCATATATATCCCAACAAAATCTGCTCTGCTTGCCCAAAAACTCCTTTCATAAAAAATAAAAACCACTCCATCTTCATTGTCCTCTATTGAAAATGGTGGTCCATTTAGCGTTATAAAATCTTTAATGGTCATTCCCTGTTGAAGAGACTTTAGGACGGTGATTTCTTTAAATGAAGTATCAACAGTTGCGCAAGATGTTAAAAATAATAAAATTGATAATATTTTTTTCATTCTTTAATTCTAAACTCCAAAATTTGACTTGGGTAGGTTTTATTTCTAAACGCAATTCTTTCCTGTCTTTCTTGCATGCGTTTAAGGTTGGCATGAACTTTAGAATTAGACCAAGTTTTGCCTGTATGAGTTTTGATGCCTGACCTATTAAGAAAGTCTGAGATTCTTCGATACCCCATACCTTCTTTGTGCATAAACTGAATGAGTTTATGAATTACAATTTGTCTTTTGGTGAGTTCCTTAAGAGGAATTAAATTGTTGGTTCGAAAGTGAAGAGTGAATTCTAGGGTGATAGATTGACGATCTAATTCACTGTTTAAAACTACTCCACCGTGACTGACTTGGCTAGGTTCCTAGGTTGATCTAGATCTGTACCTCTTAGACAGGCCACTTGATAGGCTAAAATTTGTAATGGGATGGTATAGATTATTGGAGCCAATAATTCACTGCATTCTGGCATTTGAATATAAGCGCCTCTTTCAAGGTTAATTTTAGAATTTGGACCGCCGAACACATACAAAGTTCCACCTCTAGCTTTAACCTCCTCTAGATTAGAAACAAGCTTTTCGGTAAGTGTGTTTTCGGGTGATAGTGCCACGACTGGTATTTGATCATCAACCAATGCCAATGGTCCGTGTTTTAGCTCTCCTGCTGGATAAGCCTCAGCATGGATGTATGAAATTTCCTTTAACTTTAATGCACCCTCCTGCACGATGGGAAAAAACATTCCTCTTCCTAAAAATAATGCATTATGTTTATCAGCAATAGCGGGAACAATTTTTGAAATATCCTCCGAAAGTTTTAATGTCTCACTAATTACTTCAGGCAAAGACCTTAATTCGTTAGCAAGATTTTTTCTTAAGTCCTTGTCTCCTTCTAAACTTTTTGCAATAGACATAGCAAGTAGCATGAGCCCAGCAAGCTGCGTAGTAAAAGCTTTAGTTGAAGCAACACCTATCTCTGGCCCTGCATTTGTAAAAAGAACATGCTCAGATTCTCGAGCTAATGAACTCGTTGGCACATTGCAAATTGATAGAGTGCTTAGATAATCTTTTTCTTGTGCATACCTTAATGCTGCTAACGTATCTGCTGTTTCACCTGATTGTGAAATAGTTACAAACAAAGTGCCCTCTTCAACAAGAGGCTCTCTGTATCGATACTCACTAGCAAAATCGACATAGCAGGGAATCTTTGCTATTTGCTCAAACCAAAATCTACCAACTTTGCCAGCATGCAAACTGGTTCCACAGGCAACAAACTGAATCCTTTTAATGTTACTAAAGACTTCAGACGAACCTAAGCCAAATATGTTATCTAATACATCGTCTTCCCCAAGCTTGCCATTAATTGTGTTTGCAACTGCGACTGGTTGTTCATATATTTCTTTTTCCATGAAATGAGAATATTCACCTTTAGTAACAGCATTAACTGCTATATCTATTTCTGTTATATCTCTGGTCACAGGAGAATTCTTGCCATCAAATACCTGGTAGCTTTCCTTGGTGATTTCAGCAATATCGCCATCTTCTAAAAAGACAAACTCATTGGTAAGCTGAGAAAGAGCCAATGGATCAGAGGCGGCAAAATTTTCCTCCAGACCAACTCCAATTAAAAGTGGGCTTTTGTTTCTTGCGACAACGAGTCTGCTTTTATCAGCAATATGAATGGCTGCTATGGCATAAGCGCCATCAAGCTCCTTGATTGCATCATGCATGGCAGTAAGCAAATCACCGGAGGATTGAAAATGTTGATGAAGCAAATGGGCTATGACCTCTGAGTCAGTTTCTGACTGAAACGCATAACCTTCTTTAGTTAATTTTTTAGTTAGCTCAAGATAGTTCTCTATAATTCCATTGTGAACAATGTGAACCTCTCCACTAGATGCGTGCGGGTGTGCATTTTGTTCTGAAGGCTTGCCATGTGTAGCCCAGCGGGTGTGTGCAATACCGAGTTTGCTTTTTGGGCGCTGCTCGATCATTCCATCTTCAAGCAAGCTTACTTTTCCCAAGGTTCTTAGGTTAAAGATACTGTCTTTTTGATGAAGAGCAATCCCCGCAGAATCATAGCCTCGATATTCCATCTTGTGCAGGCCTTTAACCAAAAGCTTACCAACATTGCGGGATGATGCCGCTCCTATAATTCCACACATATTATTTTTTGTTTTTTGCCCAGTCTTCTTTGGTCACCTGTTTGCCTCGACCTACAGCCAAAGCATCATCAGGTACGTCCTTGGTGATTACAGAACCCGCTCCTACATAAGCGCCTTTTCCAATGTTAACTGGTGCTACCAATGAAGAGTTTGTTCCAATAAAGCTTTCTTCACCAATGGTTGTTTGATGTTTATTGGCTCCATCATAATTACATGTAATAGTTCCAGCGCCGATGTTTGTTTTGCTACCAATGTCTGCATCACCCAAATAAGCTAGATGGTTAGCCTTGGCTCCATCACCCAGTTTGGTTTTTTTGGTCTCAACAAAATTACCAATCTTGGCATTGTCCCCTATCTCTGAGCCCTCTCTGAGACGTGCGTACGGTCCTATGTTGCAGTTAGAGCCCACGGTTGCAGATGAGAGGTGACTAAAAGATTCGATAATGGTGTCATCTCCAATAGAAACGTCTTGTAGGACAACGTTTGATTTGATGATAACGTTTTCACCAAGGGTTACTTTGCCCTCAAAAATAACATTTACATCTACAGAACAATCCTTGCCTGCCGCAACCTCGCCTCGAACATCAACGCGAGTTGAGTCGAGGAGGGTAATCCCTTGTTCTAATAGTTTATCAGCACTCATTTTTCTTAAAATTGATTCTAGCTCATGCAATTCATGCTTGTTGTTTGCCCCCAGTACTTCGGTGGGGTTGGCTTGAATACAATTTATTTTAACTCCTTTTGCATAAAGTATCTCTACCAAGTCGGTAAGGTAGTACTCGTTAGCAACATTTTGGTTGTTAATTTCGTCTAAAGCAGGCCTCAACAGGCTGCCATCAATTAATAAAATACCAGTAAATACCTCTGTAATTTTTCTTTCATCCTCAGATGCATCTTTTTGCTCTATGATTCTCATGGCTTGATTTTCATCATCAGTCATTATTCTGCCGTAACCGGTTGGGTCATTTAATTCCATGGATAGAAGTGTGCACTCTTGCCCAGAGCTAATAAGTGCTTCTATGGTCTGAGTGCTAATTAAGGGAACATCACCATATAAAACCAATATTTTTTCATCATCCTTGATCAGATGAGAGGCTGTTTTGACTGCATGCGCAGTTCCTAATTGTTCATTTTGCTCGGCTGTTTGAATGTTCGGATCAATGCTCGCTATATGTTCTTTTAGAAGGTCTTTTTGATGCCCCACAATGACGGTTATATTTTGGCTGCTTGCTTTGGCGGTTTTAATCACATGGGAGATAAGAGTTTGCCCGCCAAGAGGCTGCATAACCTTTGGCAAATTGGTGTTCATTCGAATTCCTTTGCCTGCTGCAAGGATAATAGTATGAATATTCAACGTAATGACGAATTAAGTTTGATACAAGTACCTTACTTGTTTTTTCTTAATTTTTGAATGGTTTTGATTCTTGCAGCTGCTTCAGCCAATTGAGCTGCTGCTTTGGTGTAATCTAGCTCTGACTCTTTGTCATGCATGTTTTTTTCTGCAAGTTCTTGAGCCTTGACAGCTTCGGCTTCATCCATTGATTCTGCTCGCTCAGCTCTATCAGATAGAAAAGTTACTAAATCAGGCTGTATTTCAATGAACCCACCCGAGCAAAAAAAGGTTTTTTCATCATCCCCGTTTTGAACTCTCACGGGGCCAGGAGCAAGACCAGTGAGAAGAGGTGTGTGTCCAGGCGCGATGCCTATCTCACCAAGAGAGCCAGTAGCAAAAACCATAGTCCCTTCACCAGAATAAATTTCTTCACTTGATGAAACTATGCTGACTTTAATGGTAGACATAGGTTATAAATTTTTTGCCTTTTCTACAGCTTCTTCGATTATTCCAACCATATAAAAAGCCTGTTCTGGAAGATCGTCATAATCTCCTGCAAGGATGCCTTTAAATGATTTGATTGTATCTTCTAGCTTTACATATTTTCCAGGAGAGCCTGTGAAAACTTCTGCAACCGTAAAGGGCTGGGAAAGAAATCTTTCAACCTTTCTAGCTCTTGCTACTGCTAGTTTGTCTTCTTCGGATAGTTCATCCATACCCAAAATAGCAATGATGTCTTTGAGTTCTTTGTATTTCTGCAGAACTCCTTGAACGCCTTGAGCAACATTGTAATGCTCTTCTCCAACCACGAGAGGGTCTAACTGCCTGCTGGTTGAATCTAGTGGATCTACTGCCGGGTAGATTCCTAGCTCAGCAATTTGTCTTGAAAGTACAACCGTTGCATCTAAATGGGCAAAGGTGGTTGCTGGTGATGGATCTGTTAAATCATCAGCCGGAACATACACAGCTTGAATTGAGGTAATAGAGCCATCTTTTGTTGAGGTGATTCTTTCTTGTAAAGCACCCATCTCCTCAGCCAATGTTGGCTGATATCCAACCGCTGATGGCATTCTTCCTAATAAAGCGGAAACCTCAACTCCAGCAAGAGTGTATCGATAAATGTTATCAATAAACAACAAGACGTCCCTTCCCTCATCCCTGAACTTTTCAGCCATTGTTAAGCCTGTTAATGCAACTCTAAGCCTGTTTCCAGGAGGTTCATTCATTTGTCCGTAAACCATGGCAACTTTAGATTCACTTGGCTTCTCAATATTAACAACGCCTGATTCTTGCATTTCATAATAGAAGTCGTTTCCTTCTCGAGTTCTCTCACCAACCCCTGCAAAAACTGAAAGCCCAGAGTGCTCAGTTGCAATGTTGTTAATAAGCTCCATCATGTTCACGGTCTTGCCAACACCTGCTCCTCCAAATAAACCAATTTTTCCACCCTTGGCAAAAGGACAAATCAAATCAATAACCTTGATGCCAGTTTCAAGCAGATCATCTGATAAAGATTGATCCATATAGCTTGGCGGCTTTCTGTGAATAGGCATTTGCTCTTCTGCGCCAATAGGACCACACTCATCAATAGGGTTACCTAATACATCCATAATTCGACCAAGTGTTTTTTCGCCTACTGGGACAGAAATAGGGGCATTGGTTCGCTCAGCTGTTAAGCCTCTTTTCAATCCTTCGGTTGTACCCATGGCAATTGCTCTAACAATTCCATCGCCAAGCTGCTGCTGAACTTCAAGGACTGTGCCTGTATCTGTAATTTTAATAGCTTCGTATACCTGAGGGATATTGTTTTTTTCAAACTCAACATCAATAACTGCTCCGATAATTTGTGTTACTAGACCATTGCTCATTTCTTTCTCCTTAAACCGCAGCCGCTCCACCAACTATCTCAGATAATTCCTGGGTGATGGCTGCTTGTCTTACGTTGTTGTATAACAGTTCCAATTCTTTAATTAAATCTCCAGCATTTTCGGTGGCATTTTTCATTGCCAGCATTTTTGCTGCTTGTTCACACGCGCTATTTTCAATAACAGCATGATAAATTAGTGACTCAATGTATCTTGTCATTAAGCCCTCTAATAACTCTTGAGCTTCGGGCTCATAAATATAATCCCAGTGTGTTGCCGTAAGTTCATCGGTCTCTTCGGCTGGCAGGGGAATAAGTTGCTCAACTTTGGGTTGTTGAGTCATGGTGTTCACAAAACCATTGCCACATAGGTAGACTTGGTCTACCTCACCATTTCTGTGAAGGTCTAGAACTGTTTTAGTTAATCCAATTAATGCATCTGGGTCAGGTTTATCTCCCAGCTTTTGAACATTAGCAACCACATCACCGCCAACAGATTTAAAGAAACTGGCTGCCTTTAAACCAATCAAAGCAAAGTTTGATTCAATGCCTTGTGCTTTCAGTTCTGCTGATTTGTGTATAACTTGTTTGAACAAGTTAATATTCAAACCACCGCAGAGTCCTTTATCAGAGCTTACGACTAGAAAACATGCTTTTTTTGTTTCTCTATGTTCATAGAATGGGTGGGAATACTCAGAGCTGGAATTTGCGATATGAGAAATCACTTCTTTGATTTTTTCAGAGTAAGGTCTTCCAAGCTGCATTTCATTTTGTGTTTTTTTAATTTTACTGGCTGCAACCATTTCCATGGCCGAAGTAATTTTTTGCGTGCTTTTGATACTCGCAATCTGTTTTCTTACTTCTTTGGTATTAGCCATTACTTATAAATTAAAATGTTTGGGTTTTTTTAAATTGCTCAACAACTTCGGTGAACTGCTTTTCAATATCATCATTCCAGTCCCCTGTGTCATTGATGCTCTTTTCAAGGTCAGCTTTCTCTGATGTGAAATAGCCATGTAATGCTTCTTCAAAGCTACCAATTTTTTCAACCTCAACGTCATCCATATAACCTCTATCTGCTGCAAAAATACTCAGAGATTGTTGAGCAACGCTCATAGGAGCATATTGTTTCTGTTTTATAAGTTCGGTAATCCTAATTCCTCTTGCTAGCTGAGCTTTTGTGGCATCGTCTAGATCTGATGCAAATTGAGAGAAAGCAGCAAGCTCTCTGTATTGAGCCAGCGCAGTTCTAACCCCACCACTCAGTTTTTTCATAATCTTGGTTTGGGCTGCACCACCCACCCTAGACACAGAAATACCTGGGTTAATAGCAGGCCTTATGCCTGAATTAAACAGATCAGTTTCTAAGAAAATTTGCCCATCAGTTATTGATATAACGTTAGTAGGAACAAAAGCTGATACATCTCCAGCTTGTGTCTCAATAATTGGAAGAGCAGTTAAAGATCCTGTTTTACCTTTAACCTTTCCATTTGTAGCTTTTTCTACATAGTCTGCATTTACCCTAGCTGCTCTTTCTAACAATCTTGAGTGAAGATAAAAAACATCTCCAGGGTAAGCCTCTCTTCCTGGAGGTCTTTTTAAAAGCAAGGACACTTGTCTATATGCAACCGCTTGCTTAGAAAGGTCATCATAAACAATCAATGCATCTTCTCCTTTATCTCTAAAGTACTCACCCATGGAGCACCCTGAATATGCAGAAAGATACTGCATTGGAGCTGGATCAGATGCTGATGCTGAAACAACAATCGTATGTTCTAACGCTCCATGTTCTTCAAGCTTCTTAACGACATTAACAACGGTTGATTGTTTTTGCCCAATAGCAACATAAATACATTTAATGCCGGTTCCTTTTTGGTTAATGATTGCATCAACCGCAACAGCGGTCTTGCCTGTTTGTCTATCACCTATAATCAACTCTCTTTGGCCTCTTCCTATCGGAACCATTGCATCCACAGCTTTTAGACCAATTTGTACTGGTTGATCAACTGACTGTCTTGCGATAACACCAGGTGCCACAACCTCAACAGGAGCGGTTGTTTCTGTTTTGATCTCGCCCTTGCCATCAATAGGATTACCCAAAGCATCTACAACTCTTCCGAGCAATTCTTCCCCGACTGGGACCTCTAAGATTCTTCCTGTACAAACAGCTTTTTGACCCTCAATCAAACCTAGATAATCACCTAAAACTACTGCACCAACTGAGTCTTGCTCAAGGTTTAGGGCTAAACCCAAAACACCACTTTCAAATTCTATAAGCTCCCCATACATAACATCGCCCATACCATGAATACGCACAATCCCGTCTGATACACTTACAATAATGCCTTCATTTTTTCTTTCAGCAGAAAGATCAAGGCCTGAAATTTTTTCCTTTAATACACTGGAAATTTCTGATGGATTTAATTGGCTCATTTTTTCACCTTAAAAATTTAATTGATTTACTAATTTTTTAACCTTTCCTTTAATGGATAGGTCAAGAGTTTCGTCTCCGACTTTAATAGATAGACCACCCATGATTGAGGGATCTTCCGAAAATTCTATGTTTGAACCCTCTCCATGCTCTGCAAGAAGTTTTTCGATAATAACTTTTTTGTTATCTTCAGAGGGTTGGTCCGCAACATTCACAACAATGGAGCTGGTGTTATTGTGTTGTTCTAATAGTTCTTGGTAACTTGTGTTGATTGTTTGAATAAGATTAAGTCTTTTGTTATCAGCAAGAAGTTCTAACATCTTATTGGACAGGCTGCCCACCTCACCATCCGCTAAACTTATAATGGTTTGAGCAATTTGCTCCTTTGAAAGCTCTGGATCTTCAATCAAACCTGAAACCTCTTTAGTTTGAGAAACCGCAGACAATAAGGCTAGGTCTTTTGCAACCATCTCGTGATTGCCGGCGTCCAAAGCTGCTGCGAAAATAGCCTTGGCATATGGTCTGGCAAGTGGAGACAGCTCGATCATTTTTTATAACTCTGCTGCTGCTTTTTTAAGCAGCTCTTGATGTTTCTCGGGACTGATTTCATCACCCAATATTTTTTCAGAGGTATCGATAATGAGCTCTGACATTTTTTGTCTTAGCTCTTCTTTGGCTTTATTGACATCGTTTTCAATGGTTTTAGATGCTGAAGATAAAATCTTTTCAGCCTCAACTTCAGCTTTTTCTGTTGCATCATTAACGATTTGAGAAGCTCTAGAGTTGGCTTTTTCTAATATTTCAGCGGCCTCTGCTTTTGCTTTGTTCATCTCTTGATCAAAGGCTAGCTGTGCCTCTTCTAAAGAATCGTCTGCTTTTTTTGCCGCCTCTAAACCATCTGCTATACGCTTCTCTCTTTCTTCCATAATCGCAATGATTGGAGGCCATACATACTTCCAGCAAATTGCTACAAAAATAACAAATGCTAAAGTTTGGCCTAAGAGTGTTGCGTTAATATTCATTATTTATTTATGCAGCAAACATTAAGTAAAGACCCAAACCAACTCCGATCATTGGAACAGCGTCAACAAGACCCATAACAATAAAAAGTTGAGTTCTTAGCATTGGGATAAGTTCTGGTTGGCGAGCTGCGCCTTCTAAAAACTTACCACCCAACACGCCCACGCCAATAGCAGCGCCAACAGCACCCAGACCAATCATAAGACCTGATGCTATATATATAAGTGATTGTTCCATTCTTTTCTCCTAAAAATTAAAGACCTAGTGGTCTTCTGTTTCATGCGCCATTGCCAAGTAAACAATGGTTAGCACCATAAAAATAAAAGCCTGTAAGGCTAAAATCAAAATATGAAAAAGGGCCCATATTAAATGGAGGCCCACCCCAAGTAAACCTATTGATATAGAACTAAAAGTTAACATTAAGGCTATTAAGATAAATATCATTTCGCCAGCATACAGATTACCAAATAAGCGTAAGCCAAGTGATATAGGTTTAGCGATTAGGTTGACTCCCTCTAAAACCAAGTTAACAGGCATCATCCATTTACCAAAAGGGTGAAGTGTTAACTCTGCTAAAAATCCTTTTAAACCTTTAATTTTGATGCTGTAAAAAATAATCAAAACAAAAACTGCTAATGCCATTCCCAGTGTGATATTGGGGTCAGTGGTCGGAACTACTTTGAAGTATGAATCTTTAGAGTCTTCAACCATACCTGTTGCTTCAGCAACCTGACCAGCAAGAGTGGGTAAATAGTCAACAGGGACCAAATCCATTAGGTTCATTAGAAAAACCCAGACTAATACCGTTAATGCCATTGGGCCTATTAAATTATTTTTTGCCGATGTAAATATGCTCTGCACATTATCATTAACGAACTCGATACACATCTCTACAAAATTTTGAATTCCGGTTGGCGCTTCGGTGGATAGTTTTGGAATGCCTAGGCGGAACAGTCCTACAAAAACCAACCCAAGAAATATTGACCACCCAAGGGAGTCTACATGAAATGCTAAAAAGCCCATTTGATCAACTGCATTATGATCACACGTCCAACCATCTGGTGTTTTTCCACACACAAGATTGGTTAAGTGATGTTGAATGTATTCTGCGCTTGTTTGTTCGCCTGATGCTGAAGCCATTTTAAGCAGTAATTGGTTTGGGGTTAAAAGTTGTGTTTAAGTATACAAGTAGAAATACAGCTATAAGAGTATTTTCTGTTACATACACCAAAGATAAAATTGTAAAAATTATAAAAACCGACCATCTCAATATAAATGCAAGGTATAAATTCCAAGCTTCGTTTTTAGGTCTGCTCGCAATATATAAAACCGCAGCCAAAGCCAATACATAACAAACAAAAATAGGTTGAACAAACATTGGAAACAGGCCTGCTGAGATCAAAAGACCTAAGGCGGATAACCAGTTGTTTTGCAAAGTATTAATTTTGGTTCAAGTATGTTTTTTTACGGGGCAGATTATAAAAATTTATAGTCTTAAGGACAAGCTTAATTTTTCTTTAATTTTAATAATTTGCTGATAATAGACTCTCTTTCATCTTTTGAAGAGTATGAGATAGATATTTTGCCTTTTGAGGCTGTATGTTGATCAATTTGAGTTTTGTGGCCCATACACTCAGAAAGCTCCTCTTCTATATTTAGTAGGTCTCTATTTTTTTGTTTGGTCTTATTTTTTGTTGTTTTTGGTTTGGTGGAAGTGGCCGCGTCTTTAACTGTCATACCCAAGGAAACTATCTTTTGTGCCAGCTCTTCTGCTTCTTTGGTGTCCATAGATGCAAGAATTTTAGCGTGGCCTTTTTCTAGCTCGCCAGCGTACAAAAGCTCGATAATAGAAGAAGGGAGGTTTAAAAGCCTCATAGAGTTAGCTACAGAACTGCGAGCTTTACCAGTTACTTCAGCAATTTTATCTTGGGTTAGTGAAAACTCTCTTTTAAGTCTATCATAACCTCTGGCTTCTTCGATCGGATTGAGGTCTTCGCGTTGAAGGTTTTCAATTAATGCAAGCTCAAGTGAAAGCTGGTCTTCCGCCGAATCAACCATGCATGGAGCGGTTTGAAGCCCCGCTTGTTTCGCCGCTCTTAACCGTCTCTCACCTGCAATTAACTCAAACCCACCTGCGCCAGTTTCTCGAACTAAGATTGGTGAGAGGATGCCGTGTTTTGCAATAGATTGAGACAACTCTGTTATTTTCTGTTCATCAAATGACTGTCTGGGTTGAAAACGATTGGGTTTAATTTGGGCGAGATCTATTTCTTTGATGGATTGTTTGTTTGGGGCCGCAACATCACCAAGAAGAGCATCCAGGCCTGTGTTTAATATTTTATCTGCCACCTTCTATTCTCCTGATAAGTTCGCCCGTTAGAGCTAAATAAGCCTTAGCACCAAATGAGGATGGCATATATTGTATTGCCGAAGTTCCATGGCTTGGCGCTTCAGCTAATTTAACATTTCTTGGTATAAGGGTGTTAAAAACCAAAGCGGGAAAATGTTTTTCTAGCTCTTCAGAGACTTCTTTAGCCAGGTTATTACGCATATCTACCATGGTTCTAATAATCCCGAACACCCTATTATTTGTAAGGTTTTTATTTTTAAGTGTATTAATGGTGTTGATGAGTGACGAGATTCCCTCTAAAGAATAATATTCACATTGAAGGGGTATGAGTGTTGCGGTAGCAGCAAACAGAGACTCTAGCGTTAATTGGTTGAGTGAGGGTGGTGTGTCCATGATGACGAATTCATAGTCTAGGGGTGCCAGTTGTTTTTTTAACTCCCCCTGTTTTCCTTCGTTTCTTATATAAACCTCGAGAGCTATAAGGTTTTCGCCGCCTGGCACAACATCATATCCGCTAGGAGATTTGATTATATGTTCTTCGATGTCTAGGTTTTGAGAATAGATTTGAAATAAAGTTTTTTCATTTTTTTGGGCTCCTGCTGCTGTGCTAGCATTTCCTTGGGGGTCTAGATCTATCAATAAAACCTTTCTTTTTGTCGCGGCAAGCGCAGCGGCTAGGTTTACTGCTGTTGTTGTTTTTCCAACACCTCCTTTTTGGTTGGCTATAGCAATAATATGTTTCATTTTTGTGTTATTTCTAAAATGTGTCTGTTTGTTTCTGTGTTTTTTGTTTTGTGGATAGTATAAGAGTATGTATTATTTTCCAGCTGGGCAACCTCTTCATTTATTTTTTCTATTGCTCCCTTCATGAAAAGAAACTTTCCTTCCTTGGATAAAAGGTGTTTTGACATTTTAATTATTTTCAACGCAGGTGCTAGGGCTCTAGCTGTAACAATATCAAACTTATTATCTGTAATTAGTTTTGGTGTTATGGCCTCATCGAGGATTTTTGCATTAGTAAGTTGCAGGGTTCGAATTGTTTTTTTGATAAAATAAGCCTTCTTTTTGTTTTTTTCAGACATGGTTACTTCGGTTTGGGGCTGGTGTATAGCTATTATTAGGCCTGGCAGTCCTGCGCCGCTCCCAATATCTAATACGTTTTTTGCAGATTTTGTGTGCGGAAGAATTGACTTGCAATCAAGAATGTCCAAAAGGTTTATTTCCAATTCTGTGAAGCGTCCAACTATGTTGTGGGCTTTGTTGAACTTTAAAATTTCTTCTACAAAAGTTTTGGTGAGTTCGTTTGTTTTGTTTTGGTTTTTGATTTGATTATGCCTTCTCAAGAAATTGTTTCTTTTTGATGGTGATAGCAATTAAATTTGTTGCTGCGGGTGTTACGCCCTCTAATCTGCTTGCTTGGCCCAGGGTTGCTGGTTTGTGTTTGGTTAGCTTTTCAACAACCTCGTTTGAGAGGCCCTTGATGCTGGAGTAGTTGGTATCATCTGGTATCAACACTTTTTCATTCTTTTTAGAGCTTTCGACTTCTCTTTTTTGTTTTGCAATATAGCCGCTATACTTAATTTCGTTTGATGCTCTTTTAAAAAACTCTTCTTTGTCCTTGGAGATTTTTAGAAGCAGTTTAATTTCGCTTGAGGCGAGGTCGGTTCTTTTGAGCAAATCTTCTCCTGTTGTAGGCTTGTTGTTGTGTTTTATTTTTATTTTTTTTATTTGTTTTAAAAAATTTTGGTATGTATTTTCTTTTTCCAGGTAAGCGTCAAATGTTTTTTCTGCAATCAAACCAAGTGAATGGCCCTTTTCGGTAAGCCTCTGGCATGCGGTATCCTGGGAAAGCATGAGGCGGAACTCTGCTCTGCTTGTAAACATTCTGTATGGTTCTGTTACACCATGAAGCGTTAGGTCATCTATCAAAACACCTATATATGCCTCGCTTCTATCAAAAACTACATCCGGTTTATTAAGAATGTTTTGAGCAGCATTAATGCCCGCAACAAGGCCCTGTGCTGCCGCCTCTTCGTATCCCGTTGTACCGTTTATTTGGCCCGCAAGATACAGGTTTTTAATAAATTTTGTTTCCAGCGTTGGTTTCAATGATCTGGGGTCAATGAAGTCATATTCTACGGCGTAACCAAATTCTTCTATTATGCAATTTTCCATCCCCTGAATAGACTCTACAAATTCTTTTTGCGCTGAGGTGGGCAGACTTGTGGAAATACCGTTTGGATAAACAAGGTCCCTGTCTAGGCCCTCAGGTTCTATAAAAATTTGATGGCTGTCTTTTTCGCCGAACTTATTAATTTTATCCTCTATAGATGGACAGTATCTTGGCCCTATTCCAGAGATTTTTCCGGAGTACATTGCAGATAGGTGGGTGTTATCTGAAATGATTTTATGGGTTTGTTTGTTAGTCCTTGTTATATAACAGGAGATCTGCGACAGCGTTGCTTGGGGTGGTTGGAGAACAGACATGGGAGGCGGGTTTTTGTCACCTGGTTGCTCTTCCATAAGGTTTAGGTTGATGCTGGAAAGTTTTATTCGCGCTGGTGTTCCTGTTTTAAGCCTTCCCATGGGTAGTTTTAAATCATAGAGTTTTTCCGACAAGGGTATTGATGTGCTATCTCCAACACGGCCTCCTGAAATCTTTTCATCGCCTTTATACATTACTCCGTTTAAAAATGTTCCTGTGGTCAAAATGGTTTTGGGTGAGTTGATTTTTTCACCAGATCTTAATTCAACCCCAAGAATGGTATTCCGTTCAAGGATAATATCTACCACTTCACCCTCTTTAATGGTGATATTTGTTTCAAGCATAAGTTGCTGTATGGCTTGTTTATATTTATCTCTATCGCACTGAACTCGGAGAGCCTGAACCGCAAAACCTTTTCTGGTGTTAAGGGTTCTTGATTGAATGCCTGAACGATCTGTGGCTTGAGCCATAATTCCACCCAAGGCATCAACCTCTCTAACAAGGTGGGATTTTCCAAGACCCCCAATAGCTGGATTGCAAGACATTTGACCTATGGTTTCAATTTTAAAAGTAACCAGGCAGCATTTAAGGCCCTGCCTATAAACCGCGTGTGCAGCCTCAACACCAGCATGACCCCCACCAATTACTATTACATCAAACATATATATAAGAATGTTATAACAACAATATATTATTGTTGTTATTATTAAGGGGCTTTTTTTTGTTGATAAAACGGATGCGCCCTTTCCCCAAAAGAGACCCAAGCATTGATAAACTATGTAAACCTAAACCCATAAACTGTAACCATTTATTAAATAACCTGTGGATAAAAAAAACAAAAAAATTAAGCACAAATTTTCCACATTTTATCTACTTACCTATGCAGAAATCATTAAAAATATCGCCCAACAAATCATCTGGATATTTGACACCCAGGAACTCATCAAAAGACGCCCTCACCATCCTTAAATCTTCAGCCGCAACATCAACATCGCTCTCTTTCGAAATCTTATCTATGCAAGCATCAATACTTGATAAAGCTGACTGAAACAAAACAAGATGTCGCTCTCTTATAATAAAGGTCTTTTTAGAATCCTCGCTATTTTTTTGAATACAACCAAAAATCAATTTTTTTAACTCCTGAATACCCTCGCCCGTCTTTGCAGACACAACACAATCATATGCTTGGCTTGGAGACCCTTTATCTGATTTGTTGAAAACAAACAAATGGTTTTTTTTATTTAAAATTGATGCGAAATCCTTGGCCAATCTTTCAGTAAGGTGATCCAAAACAACCAAAACCAAAGCCGAATCATGAACCTCATCTCCAGAGCGGGCAACACCCTTTGCTTCGATCAAATCATCGGTTTCCCTAACACCCGCAGAATCAACCAACTCCATGTTTACGCTGTTGTAAAAAATCTCTGAATCTATTAAGTCCCTAGTGGTGCCAGGAACGTTTGAAACAAGAGCCCTTTCAAACCCCAACATTCTATTAAACAAAGAAGACTTACCGGTGTTGGGGGGGCCAAAAAACAAAACCCTGTTTTTTGTTAGTTTTTTAGTTGACACCAAAGAGGAGTCAATTAAACCCACCAAAGAAGACCTAACCCCAACCAGCCTTTCGTCCACCGATCCCTCAGAAATAAAATCATAATCCTCATCAGAAAAATCTATACTTCCCTCTATAAAAACCCTTATAGCATCAACCTCATCGCCTAGGGTTTTTATCATATTGCTCAATTTACCAGCAACCGCCTCTGAAGAGAGCTGCCCCCTGCTTTCGTCCTCAGAATGAATCAGATCCACAACCGCCTCAGCCTCATTCAAAGAAAGCTTTCCGTTCCCAAAAGCAATTCTTGAAAACTCACCAGGGTCAGCCTCCCTGAAACCAAGATGAAGAAAAACACCTGTTAATGACTTAATTACAGAAAGACCCCCATGACAAAACACTTCAACAGAATCTTCGCCGGTGTAACTGCTTGGGGCTAAATAAAAAACAACCGAACACCTGTCAACAATAACCCCATCCCACATAACATCTCTTAGAAACACTTTTCGATAATCGGAAACGGGCTTGTTAAGCGCCTTATTAAATGCTTCGCAACAACCAGCACCCGAGAGTCTAAACACACCTATAGCAGACTGGGCTACAGGGGTTGCAAGCGCAAAAATCAAAACTATGCAGGTGCGCTTGGGGCACCATACTTCTTATACAGTGCCTTTTGTTGAACAAGAGAAATGGCGCTGTTTGCCACAGAGTAAAGCACAAGACCCGCTGGCATAATTACAAAAATTGCAGCTATCATAACTGGCATAAACTTCATGATTTGAGCCTGGGTTGGATCCATACCAGGGGGCTGCGGGTTTAACTGCTGTGTTAAATACATAAGCGCTGCAAAAATAACAGGAAGTATAAAAAAAGGATCCGGTGCAGACAAATCCTGTATCCAAAAAAAGAATGATTCATGCCTGAGCTCAACACTCTCCCTTAAACAGAAGAAGAACGCCACAAAGACCGGCATTTGAAGTAAAAGCGGAAAACATCCCCCCGCTGGATTAATGCCCTCTTTTTTATATAAGGCCATCATCTCTGTTCCAAGTTTTGCTCTGTCGTCCTTATACCTTTCTTGGATTTCTTTAAGTTTTGGGCCCGCCGTTCTCATTTTTGCCATACTGGAAAAACCTTTTGCAGACAAAGGCCATAACAACAATTTAATTAGAATTGTTAGCAAGACAATAGAAACACCCCAATTATCAACCAGGTTGTTTATCAGGCTGAGTAACATCATTAGGGGTTGAGACAAAAACCAAAACCAACCCATATCAATTGTTAGCTCTAAATCAGGAGCCCTGCTAATTAAATCCGACCTTACTTTAGGACCAAGGAATATTCTATGACTAATACCAGAGCTGACCTCGCCAGCCTTAACCTCTCTAGAAATTGCCCCCATTCGGTAGGTGTCGGACCCATCAAAGGGCGGTGACACAAATAATGTTTGAACCCTATCCGATGGAGTAAGAACAGCCGCCATAAAATATTTTTGTATAAATGCGACCCAACCACCTCTCTGGAAATACTCAATTTGCTCATCAACGCTTCTTAGCCTTGTGTTCGCATAAGGCTCATTAGGTGTATTAAAAGCAACACCAGTGTAAGAGCTGTTTTCAAAAAAATTATCCCGAGCATCTAACGGCCGCAGATCTGTTCTATACATTGCCACATATGGGGCCGGGACATCCAACGGGAGTTGTCCAACCCATCTGTCCTCTATTAAAAGCTCATAATCATCTGTTTTTAAGGCAATTTCTTTCGAAACCATTCCATCTAGAGAAAGAAGCCTTAAAGACGAGGGCAATATTTCAACAACCTTAAATGTTTTAACCTGAGTGCCAAAACCACTGTTTAAATAAAACTTAAAACCTTCCGCTCTATCAAACCCAAACAACCTTACACCCAGAGAATCTTTATTATTAAGATACGTGTGTTCCTTAAGTCTTGCTTGCCATATTTTTCCAGTGGTTGGGCTGATTTTTAAAATCAGTTTGCTGTTTTGTATTTCTACCAAACCAACCGTTTCATCCAAAGGTAACACCTCTTGTGTTTGGCTTTGTACAATTGCAGAGGCCTCAGCAAACTCCTGTTTTATTTCTTTTTCCGAGTTCCAGGACAAAAACAAAACATATGACAAAGCAACAACAGAGCCAATATAAAAATATCTCCAATTCATTTTTTTACCTCATCTACTCCACCAGCTGACCATGGCCCGCATTTTAAAACTCTTACCAAAGAATAGTAACCCCCAACAAAAGAACCATGAGCTTCAATACTATCTTTTGCGTATTGAGAGCATGTTGGCTCAAACTTACAATTCTTACCCAACAAAAAACTCAAATATTTTTGATAAAAACCTATCATAAATATTAAAAACTTTTTCATATTAATCGTCTTGTTCTTTATTTACAAAGTTATCTAAGGCAGCCTGGAAATCTATGGAGATATTTTTAAATCCGGTCTCCAAAAAACCACGCCTTACAATAACAACATACCCATGACTCAACAAATTTTTTCTAAAAATTTCTCTTATCCAACGTTTAATTTTATTGCGCTGCACCGCCAAAGAATAGTCTTTCTTCTTTACTACAATCTTTAGTTTAATATTTGGAGGAACATCATCAAAAAATATTGATGAATAGCTTGAATGGAAAATTTTTTGAGAAATAGCGGAGCCTAAAAACTAAGCGGTTAGTACCTTGCGGCCCTTTTTTCTTCTGTTGGCAATAACTGCTCTTCCAGCTTTCGTTGACATCCTTGCTCTAAAGCCGTGAGTTCGCTTTCTTTTTAATGTGCTTGGTTGAAATGTTCTTTTCATAATTACTCAAAAAATTAGCCCCGAATTATAAAGCATTGTGGATGAATTGAAAGAAAAAAAGCTCAAAAACAAACACATTAGATACCAACAAGTTATCCACAGAAAATACATATGCTTATGCTGTAGATATCTTGTTAGTTTTTGTTAGACTAACTTTTCTACCGGAGGTCTAATAAATTGAAATTTTGGTCTGAATGCACTGAAAAACTTGAAGCTAAACTGTCACAAGAAGAGTTTAACACCTGGATTAAACCCTTGCGAGCTGATATCAACAAAAATGATTTAGAGATAAGCGCCCCCAATGACTTCGTTCTTACATATGTCAAAGAAAACTTAGGCCAGATTATAGAAAACTTAGTTAATAAGTCTGATGAGTCATTAAATGTAAAATTTAAAACCCTTGATAAATCAACATTTGTTGAGAAACTTAATGTTACAGAAGAAAATACCCCTGGCCTTGTTCAAAATTTCACGTTTAATACGTTTGTAGAGGGAAAATCCAATCATATGGCACTAGCAGCTGCAAAACAGGTTGCAGCAAACCCCAAAGGAGATTACAACCCATTATTCATTTATGGCGGCGTAGGGCTTGGAAAAACCCACTTAATGCATGCTGTGGGCAATGAAATACTGAATTCAGACACCTCCAAAAGGATAGTTTATGTTCATTCTGAGAAATTTGTTGCAGATATGGTAAAAGCCCTCCAATTGGGCGCTATGAGCGAGTTTAAGGAGTTTTACCGGAATGCAGACGCACTTTTAATTGATGATATCCAGTTTTTTGCAGGTAAAGAGCAATCACAAGAGGAGTTTTTTCATACATTTAACGCACTTTTAGACCGCAATCACCAAATGATACTTACATGTGATAAATATCCCAAGGAGATAGACGGGCTTGAAGAGCGCTTAAAATCAAGGCTTGGCTGGGGTTTGCCTGTTATTATAGAGCCTCCAGAGCTTGAAACGCGTGCTGCGGTCTTATTAAGTAAGGCTAATTCTATGGGAGTTACCCTGCCAAATGACTGCGCAATTTATATAGCTCAAAGGATTAGATCAAACATTAGAGAGTTAGAGGGAGCCTTAAAAAGGGTGGTTGCTAACTCTAGGTTTGCTGATCAGGAGATAGACATACCATTTGTTAAAGAGGCATTAAAAGATTTATTTGTTATTTCTGCAAAAATGGTAAGCATAGATAATATCCAAAAGACAGTAGCAGAATATTACAACATCAAGCTATCCGACCTTTTATCAAAACGAAGAAGCCGATCTATCACCAGACCAAGACAATTAGCTATGGCATTAACAAAAGAATTAACCAACCACAGTCTCCCTGAAATTGGAGAAGCTTTTAACGGAAGAGACCATACAACTGTGCTCCATGCTTGTAGCAAAATCAAAGAGCTAAGAAAAGAAATTCCTTCTCTTGAAGAGGACTACAGAAACCTAAATAGGACGTTAACAAACTAAATGGAAATCACTGTTAAAAAAGAGGATATTGTTTCAGCTCTTAACACTACTTTGGGCGTCGTAGAAAAAAGACAAACACTTCCAATACTTGCTAATGTTCTATTTGAGGTAGATGAAAAAACGTTTAAATTAACAGCAACAGATCTTGAATCTGAGGTGACCACAAGCGGCCCATTAGCAAACTTAGAATCTTCTGGTAAGACTACAACCTCAGCAAAAAAATTAAATGAGCTCTGCAGATTAATTCCTGATGGAGAAGAGATTAAATTATCTTTAAATGGCGATAAATTAAATATTAAAACAACCAATGGTAAGTACTCACTATCAACTCTTCCCAGCGCAGACTTTCCTGTTTTTGATATAGACTCTGGAGATACTCCTCTTGTTATCCCAGCAAAAGACTTAAGAGAGCTAATAAAAAATACATCTTTTGCCATGGGCAACCAAGACTGGAGGCATTATTTAAATGGTTTGTATCTATCAATTAGTGGTGGAGAAATAACAGCTGTTACAACAGATGCGCATAGGCTAGCAGTTGCAAATCTTGCCACACAATCTGACAACGCTTTCTCAGGCATCATTCCAAGAAAATCAATCAATGAAATGGCAAAATTCTTATCTGATGAAGATGGAGACGCGGAATTAAAAATCAATAAAGCCTCTTTGGAACTTGCGGTTGGAAATATCATTTTTAAAAGCAAATTAATAGATGGTAAATTTCCAGATTATCAACAAGTTATTCCTTCGGGCGAGAGCTCAGTTTTAGAAATTAACGTAAAAGATTTTTCAGAGACATTGAGCAGAGTTTCTGTTTTATCGAGCGAAAAATATAAAGGCATTCGATTAATTACTTCTAGTGACGGTGTTAGAATTTCAGCAAATAATCCAGAGCAAGAAGAGGCAGAAGAATTTTTTCCAACTTTATATAATGGAGAAGAACTAGATATTGCATTTAACGTTACTTACCTGCAAGAAATAATGTCACACATGCAAACGGATACATGTCACATTAATTTCTTTGGGTCTGATAAAAGTTGCCTACTTACACCCCCAGGAAGCGATAGCCCTAAATATGTTGTAATGCCTCTCCTTATTTAGGTTAGTGGCTTTTTCAAAGATAGAACTACGAAACTTTAGGTGCTTCGATTCTTTATCTATCGATCTATCCTCTAAATCCAATCTATTTTATGGCAAAAATGGTTGTGGGAAGACCTCAATCCTAGAATCTATCTATGTTGCCAGCTCTGGAAGGTCGTTTAGAACATCAAACCTTGAATCTCTTATCAAAAAAGGCGCGGAAGCCTTTAATATAAGGGCTTATGACGATAATTCTGGCTCAATTTTAGAGGTAAATAAAGCAAAAAAAAAATCAATTAGCATCAAAATTAACAACTCTAAAGTGACCATCAGTGAGCTTGCTAGAGCCTTCCCATCATTTTCAATAGATAGTAAAACGTTTTTTTACAATGATAATGCTCCTGAATACAGAAGAAAACAGCTAGATAGGGGGCTTTTTATTGCTTCCCCTGATTACGCAAAAGACTGGTTTGGATATTTTCGTTCTTTAAAACAAAGAAATTCTGCGCTAAAACTTGGTGATATAGCTCAAGCAAAAGCCTATGATCCACTTTTAGCAGACCACGGAGAAAGGTTAAATTTTTTGAGAGAAAATTTAATTGCTGAAGTCAAAAAAATCTATGACGAAATTGTTAGCAAGCTAAGTCAAGAAAATAAAAGAGCTGCTATTTTTTCTGGCCTAGACATATACCTAAAAACTGGCTTCAACAATAAAATAGGCTTAATGGACAGCCTCATTGAAACAAATAATATTGATTTAAAAAGAAGAATTACAACAAATGGACCCCATAAAGCCGATGTTATTTTTGAAAGTAAGGGCTCACTCATAAAAGATATTTTTTCACGCGGCGAGCAAAAGCTTCTTTCAATCTTATGGTCTCTATCACAAAATATCTACTTAGGTAGATCATTTAACCTGAGCCCAATTCTCCTTCTTGATGACCTATCATCAGAATTAGATACAGAGATGCTAGAGTGCTTCCTACCCACCTTAAAATATATTGAAAATCGTTTTGTTTTTTCAAACATTGTTGACCTATTTGGTAGTAAAATAATGGATGACGAACAATCATTTAAAAAGTTCCACGTGGAACAACTAAAATAAAAAAATGCCAAAAAAGAAATCTGAAGACAAAAAATACGACTCCTCCAATATACAAGTTTTAAAAGGCTTAGAGGCTGTTAAAAAAAGACCGGGTATGTATATAGGAGACACAGATGATGGTTCTGGTCTGCATCATATGATTTTTGAGGTAGTGGATAACTGTATAGATGAGGCAATGGCAGGCCATTGCTCTAAAATAGACATCATTATCAACAAAGATGAGTCAATTACCGTTAAGGATAACGGAAGAGGAATTCCTGTAGATACGCACAAAGGCGAAGGTGTGCCTGCAGCAGAGCTGATAATGACAACCCTCCATTCTGGCGGAAAATTTGATGATAATTCATACAAGGTGTCTGGAGGTCTTCATGGTGTAGGGGTTTCGGTTGTAAATGCCCTTTCAAAGGAGCTGACCCTCACAATTTGCAGAGATGGCGGAATGTATCAACAAAAATATAGCGAAGGCTTAGCTAAAACTAAATTAAAAAAGATTAAGGCATCAAAAGACACAGGAACAGAAATAACCTTTACTGCATCTGAAAAAATTTTTACTTCAATTAATTTTGAGGCCGATAGAGTTAATAAAAGGGTTCAGGAGCTTTCTTTTCTTAATGCTGGAGTGAGCATTGAAGTAACAGATGCAAGAACAGGCAAATCTAAGAAATTCAAGAACGAGGGCGGGGTTTCAAGTTATGTAGATTATCTTAGAGGAAGAAAACCTGCGTTATGTCAAACAATAGAGTGTGAAGGCGGACAAGAAGGGGTAACAGTAGAGATCGCTATGCAATGGAATGATTCATATAACGAAAACGTACTTTGTTATACAAATAATATTCCTCAAAAAGACGGCGGAACTCACCTATCAGGCTTTAGATCAAGCCTAACTAGGGTTTTAAAAGCTTTCATAAAAAAAGAAGAGTTAAATAAAAACTCACCAATAGAGCTTTTAGGTGAAGACGTTAGAGAGGGTCTAATTGCCGTAATATCAGTGAAAGTCCCAGATCCAAAATTTTCATCACAAACAAAAGAAAAACTAGTTTCTTCTGAGGTTGAGGGAATAGTAAGCGCAGTTTTAAATAAAAGCCTTAATGAGTTTTTATTAGAGAATCCAAAAGAAGCAATGGCAATATTGTCAAAAGTCTCCGAAGCAGCTCTTGCAAGGGAGGCTGCTAGAAAAGCTAGAGAGATGACCAGAAGAAAAGGAGTGCTTGAATTAGCTGGGCTTCCTGGAAAACTATCCGACTGTCAAGAGAAAGACCCAGCTCTTTCAGAAATATACTTAGTCGAGGGTGATTCAGCAGGAGGATCTGCAAAACAAGGAAGAAATAGAAAATATCAAGCAATACTTCCGCTAAAAGGAAAAATTCTAAACGTACAAAAAGCAAGAATTGACAAAGTACTGTCATCAGCTGAAATTGGTACTATGGTTAAAGCTTTTGGGTGTGGGATTGGAACAGAAGATTTTAATATAGATAAACTTCGTTATCACAGAATTATAATCATGACAGATGCTGATGTTGACGGTTCGCACATACGAACTCTCCTATTAACTTTTTTCTATCAGCAGTACTACGATATTCTAGAAAGAGGTCATGTATACATCGCAATGCCTCCTTTATATAAAATAAGCAAAGGCAAGTCATTTGTTTATGCTTCAGACGAAGACGAAAAAGAAAAAGCCGTCAAAGAGTTTTCTAAATCTGGTTCTAAGGGTATTGATGTTCAAAGGTATAAGGGCTTGGGAGAGATGAACCCAGATCAATTATGGGAAACAACAATGGATCCTGAGAACAGGAGAATGATGAGGGTTGATATTAAAGACGCTCAAGATGCTACAGACATGTTTGAAACTCTAATGGGTGATGACGTTGAACCAAGAAGAGAGTTTATAGAAACTAATGCACTCTCAGTCTCAAATTTAGATATCTAGTTAATTTCGAAATACGTTTGCTTAATCCAAGAACGGGTCTCTTCAGTTAGCCTCTTTGCATCCGAGCCGTTGATAGGTTTACCGATAACCACATTAATATTCCCACTTTTTTTCTTAAAAGACCTGTTTTTCCAATATTTGCCTGAGTTATGACAAATCGGAATAATGGGCACAGCTTCATTGGAAGCCAATAGACCACAACTATTTCCAAACCTTCCAATGCCATCCTCTGGTTTTTTTCTTGTTCCCTCAGGAAAAACTAATACAGCATAACCCCCTCTAATTCTTTCCCCTCCAATCTCAATAACTTTTTTTAGACTCTCAACTTTTAATTTTCTATTAATTGAAATTGGTTTAAGTCTTGAGATCGCCCAACCAAAAAAAGGAATGATAAGGAGTTCTTTTTTCATTATGCTGCTGGTAGGTAAAAATAATGTTTGAAGAAAAAAAGACTCCCAGGGGCTTTGATGGTTAGCTGCCATTACAAATGGGGTATTTGGTATGTTTTCTATACCCTTAACTTCCCAACCTATGCCACATAAAATCTTTAAGCTTTTCAAAATAAATAGAATCCATATCTTTCCGACGAATTGAACAGATTGAGTAGATAGAAAAAAAGAAGAAAAAATGATAATAAGTGAGATGCAAATGAGACTTGATACGAAGATCAAATAAAATATAACAATATTAATTATTTATACTTATTAAATAGTGACTTTTGTCTACTTTAAAATCAAGCCCTCCAAATATTTTGATAGTTGAGAAATTTCAATTCGAGTTTGCTGCATAGTATCTCTATCTCGAATTGTTACTGAGTCGTTCTCAAGGGTATCAAAATCAACTGTAATACATAATGGCGTACCTATTTCGTCATGACGCCTATAACTTTTTCCAATATTTCCAGAATTTTCTAGCAATACTCGTCCAAGCCTAAGTTTTTGTAAATCTTTTTTAATGTTTGATGCAATATCAACTAAACCTTGATGATTTTTTTTAAGCGGTATAACTGCAGCCTTGATAGGTGCTAGGTGAGGCTTGAGATTTAAAACTGTTCTAGTTTTACCATCATCTAGCTCTTCAACCTTATATGCTTCATTGAGCACCGCAAGAATACCCCTATCAACACCAGCTGAGGGCTCAATTACATATGGAACAGTCCATTTTTTTGTTTCTTGGTCTTGTGTTGCCAGTCTTGCATTGGACTCATTGTTTTCTAAAACATTTGACTGGATATCTAATTCAGTCTGATTCTTACTGTGTGATCCCAAATCAAAGTCTGTTCGATTAGCAATGCCTTCTAACTCTTCTAATCCGTGTGGAAATTTATACATAATATCGACTGTGGCTTTCGAATAATGGGCAAGCTCATCCTCAGGGACATGATAAAGTTCAAGATTATTTTTGCTTACCCCTTGGGCATCCCACCAACTTAATCTTGATTCTACCCAAGACTCATGCCATTGTTCATCTGTCCCAGGAACAACAAAAAACTCAAGTTCCATCTGCTCAAACTCCCTCACTCTGAATACAAAATTTCTTGGAGTAATCTCATTTCTAAAAGCTTTACCTATTTGTGCAATTCCAAATGGAAGTTGTTTAGATGTTGAATCTATAACGTTTTTAAAGTTTGTAAAAATATGCTGTGCTGTTTCAGGTCTTAGATAAGCAAAAGAATCTTTATCTTCTACTGGCCCTACAGATGTTTTAAACATGAGATTAAATGGCCTCGGATCAGTGAGGTTAATTGAGCCACACGCGGGGCATTTGTCGGTCTTTAGTTGATCAGCGCGCCACCTAGATTTGCAATCTTTACAATCTACGAGCGGGTCAGTGAAAGTATCCTCATGGCCTGAAAATTTAAGGACATTTGGCTTTGTTAGTATCGAGGCATCTAAACCTTCCACATCATCTCTGTCAAAAACCATTTCTCTCCACCATGACTGTTTCAAGTTGTTTTTGAGCTCAACACCCAATGGCCCGTAGTCATATAAACCTTGTAAACCACCATAAATTTCGTTTGATTGAAATATAAACCCCCTTCTTTTGCATAGGGCCACTAGTTCTTCCATTGTTTTTGCTGTCAAGATAAACCTTTATATTTCATGTTCAAGAAAATTATATTATGCAGTTATTTTAATCATATCTATATAGATTTTTCTCAACTCTTTATAGATAAGTCTATAAAATAGTAAATTAAATAAAGATAATTAAAAAAAACTTTATATGAAGATAATTTTTTATATATTTACAATTTTTCCTCTGAAGTTTGCCTTTCTTATGTTAGATGCCTTATTTATTGGCATACCTTTATTTGTTTTAAGGTTTTTGCCTTCATTTAGAGTTACCAAGAAAAATTTATCTATAGCTTTTTCAGATCTTGCCGAGCATGAATTAGATTTGCTCGCCAAAGAAAGCTATAAAGAAACCTTAAAAAGTTTTTATGAAACTTTATACACTTGGTCTCGCTCCAGCAAAAAAATAGTTCAGGAAACAAAGAAAATTAATAATAGATTTTTGTTTAATAATCCCGAACAGGGGAGTGGGCTAATAATTTTTTCTCTTCACAACAGAAGCATAGATTTTTTGCTGAGATGGATTAGTTCACAAAGAGCACACACCTCACTTTATAAAAAAATTAAATTAAAGCCGATTGATAATTTTGTTAAAAAAATTAGACAGGAAGGAAATTGCAAAATGGTTGAAACGGGAATAGGGGGAGTAAAAACCATTCTTACCTCTTTAGAAAATAACCAAATGACCTGTATGGCATCTGACCAAGTACCAGCTAATGGGCTTGGAGTTTACTCAACATTTTTTGGCCACGAGTGTTACTCCTTTTCACTTGCTCCCAAGCTTGCAAAAAAATCTAACAAGCAAATCATAATGTCATATCTCTCCTATGAGAAAGATATTGGCCATATTATAAATTTTAAAAAGCCAAGAGCCGACATCTACACAAATAATGGAGTCGATGTTATGAATAAAGAAATGGAGAATGCGATTCTAAAATCTCCAACAGAATACTCATGGGAATATAAAAAATTTAGAAAGCTCTCTAAGGAGCCGAGAGATGTTTACAAAACTTAACGGCGCCAAAAAGCAGGCGTAAACAATACAAGAAGCGTAAAAATTTCTAGCCTCCCTAGAATCATTGCAAAACATAAAATAAATTTTCCAGACTCATTTACATTTGTATAGTTGTTAGCTACATCACCCAAGCCAGGTCCTAAATTATTTAAGCAAGCGCCTACAGCAGAAAATGCAGTTTCAAAACTTAGCCCTGTTCCAAGCATTGCCATTAGAAGAAACATAAATATAAATACATATATAGAAAAAAAACCCCAAACCTTTTCTGCAATTTTTGCATCAATTACCTTGGTGCCTATCTTTGATGTCAGGACAGCATTTGGATGAATCGTTTTTAATATTTCTTTATAGGCCTGGTTAATCATGATGAGTACTCGCCAAGCCTTAATACCTCCCCCAACCGACTGAGAGCATGCCCCCATGAATGCTCCAACCAATAAAAGATATGGTAAAAAACCAGGCCATAGTGAGAAATTTTCTGTAGTAAAACCTGACGTTGTAACTATGGAAACGGTATGAAAAATAGTTGAGCTAATGAGAGAAAAAACATCCTCAAATGAGTTACTTAAAATATGAACAACTAATGATATTACAATTATTAATATTACAACTGATAAGAAAAATTTAAACTCTGAATCATAAAAATATTTGAGTGGCTTACCTCCAAATATTGCTGCGTAATGAACTGCAAATGAGGCGGCAGAAAGCAACATAAAAATAATACAAACAGTTTCAACCCATGCGCTATTAAAAAAACCAATGCTTTCGTCGTGAGTTGAAAACCCTCCTCCAGCAACAGTACTTAAACTGTGAGCAATGGAATCAAATAAAGTCATCCCAGAAATCAGATAGAGCGTTGCGCAAAAAAATGTGAGGCCAACATATATTTTCCAAAGGGCTTTTGCACTATCCGTTATTTTAGGAGTCAGCTTTTGATTGCCATGACTTCCCGGGAGCTCCATTTTATAAAGTTGACCTCCTCCAATTCCTAGGGCTGGCATTACCGCAACAGCTAAAACTATTAAGCCCATTCCACCTATCCACTGAAGAAGCTGTCGATATAAAAGAATTGATTTTGGTAGATCATCTAAGCCGACAATAGTAGTAGCACCAGTTGTTGTAATTCCTGAGACTGACTCAAAAATGGCATCACTGAAACTAAGCCCAAAAAAGTAAAATGGAATAGATCCTACACAAGCAAGAACAACCCAAAATAAAGTGGTGATAATAAAGCCATCAGAAATATTCAGTGGTAAATTTTGCTGACGGGTAGCAGCCCAAATAGATCCACCTAAAATAGAGAAAATTGTAAAAGAGTATAAAAATATCTTTATGCTAGATTCTTCATACATAAAAGCAAGAAGCATAGGCGGCACAAAAGATAGACTAAATATACCAAGCAGAATGCCCAACAAGTTAAAAATGGATTTGTAATTCATTAGTCTTCTAGAAAAAGATTCTCTATTTTTTCTTTATCTGTTTTCCCAAGAATAAAAACTATGATTCTATCGTTTGGCTTGAGAAGTAAATCTTTTGAATACATAAAAATTTCATCTCCTCGCATTACCGCCGCAATCACACAATTTTCGGGAAGAGGAAGCTCAGAAATAGGCTTGTCAAAAAAATCTTCAGTAAATTTATTTTTATGAATTATTCCCTCAATCGCCTCAGCCCCACTCTGCATTTTAAATATAACCTCTTGAGGAACATCACCTTTTGCTAGATGTTGCAAGACCATAGAGACAGTTAGCCTTTGAGGTGACAACGCTATGTCAACAAAATTTTTGGGAAGTATATTTATGTAGGTGTAATTATTTACAATAATAATAGTTTTTTTGGCACCAAGTTTTTTAGCAAGAAAGGCTGACATGATATTTGTTTCATCATCGTTGGTTAAAGCACAAAAGACATCTATATTCTCAATATTTTCACTTTTAAGGAGTTCTTCATCAGATCCAGCACCTTTTAGTACAATTGTTCTATTTAATTCTCTTGAAAGGAGTTCACACCTATCTTTGTCAGGGTCTATAATCTTAATCTTATAGTCTTCTTCAAGTGTTTTTGCCAAAGCAAAGCCTATTTTCCCCCCGCCTATTATCATTATTCTTGAGGAAGAGGTGTCTTGCAGCCTCATTTCCTGCACAACCCCATCAATATCGTTTTCTGCCGCTAAAAAGTACACCTCATCATTTTCTTTTATGATTGTTTTCCCTTCTGGTATTAAGGGCTTCCCTTTTCTATATATTGCAGGAACATATGTTTCTGTGTCTGGCATATCACTTTTTATGCTTTTAAGCTCTCTATTAACCAACATCCCGTCTTTTCTAGCTTTAACTGAAACAACTTTAAGCGAACCATTTGCAAATGACTCAATTTGCTCTGCGCCTGGATGCTTGATTAAATCAACAAGATGTTCTGTAACTTCATTTTCTGGCCCAATGGCAATATCAATATTTTTTTCCCCAAATGCTTCCAAAGATTCAAGATAAGAAGCATCAGAAAGCCTACAAATTGTTTTTTTAACATTAAATTTAGATTTTGCTATTTGGCAGGAAGTAATATTACATTCATCACTATTAGTTACGGCTAACAAAATAGTATTTTGATCTGCTCCAGCTCTTAGAAGGGTATCTGGATGGGAGGCATGACCAATTTCTGTAGCTAAATCATAATCTTCTTGTAGCCTCAATAGCTTATCTTTGTTTAAGTCGACTATGCTAACTTCATAGTCTTGCTTGGAAAGTGTGGATGCAAGACTGCTTCCAACCCGTCCAGCGCCCAGTATTAAAATTTTCATTGTTATAAATTAAACCTCTTTTTAGTGAATTGGAAGAATTGCAGAAGTTAAATTATTCTTCAAAAAACTTAGCATATGAATTTGCTGCATCTGCAGCGGGGATAATGCGTTTTCCTGGAAATTGTAAGTGAGTGATAACTATCTCTGAATCTTTTGTTTTTACAAGCAATCCATCAGATATAAATTTAAAACTTTGAGCCGCAAGGCCTTGATTGTTGCCCTTATATTCTTCTAATTCATGGATTTTAATCAACAGATTATTTTTTTCAAAATAAAGTCCTGGCCACCCAACATATGCTTTATGCATCTGAAATATGTCAGCGGTACTCTTTTTGCTAAACTCTATTCTGCCTGACAATTTATTTATCTTTTTGCAATAGCTTGCTTGAGAATTATTTTGTTCAACAGGGACAAGGCTCTTGTAAAAAATATCGTTTAGATCTTTAGCAATATTTTTAATGCATAAAGAAGTAAGTTTGTTTTCAAGGTCTCTTTTGTTTTCTTGGTTCAAAATCTCAATCTCATGAAAACAATATATCGGCCCTTCATCCATTCCTTTTATCATCTTCATGATTGAGATGCCTGTTTTTTTATCATTATTTAATATTGCAGTCTGGATTGGAGAAGCTCCTCTATATTTTGGCAAAAGTGAGAAATGAATATTTACTGGTGAAATAGTTGGACTTTTAAGCAACCAATCAGGCAATATTTTTCCATAAGCTGAAACTAATAAAAAATCAAAATCTAAGGACTCAATTTCCGTTTTAAATGATCCGTCTAGTGAGATTGGTTTAAACGTGGGAATTCCTAGTCTTAACGCTTCCTTGGAAACTGGCGAGGCCTCTTTACCCTTTCCTCTATTTGATCTTTTATCGGGCTGGCTAATTGCTCCTACAACGTCCAACCCCTCATTAATAAGTGAATTTAGTATTTTTGCAGATGATTCAGGGGAGCCAGCATATAAAACTTTCATATTTTCTTTAAAGTTCAGATAAATTCTTCTAAATTCTGCTATTTAGAGGCCTTCTTCCTTATTCTATCTCTTTTTAGGGGGGATAAGTAATCAACCATTAGCTTTCCCTCTAAATGATCAATTTCATGCTGAATACAAACCGTTAATAATCCAGACGGCTCCGCCTCATGGCAATCACCTTTAATATCTTGCCAAGTTAGATAAATATTGTCTGGTCTTGTTATTTCTTCGTTTATTCCAGGGACAGAAAGGCAGCCCTCGGTAAATGAAAGTAGACTTTTGTCATTTAAAATTTTAAATTCAGGATTTATAAATATTTTAGGGTCATTTCTTTCTTCAGAAAGATCCATAACAATAATTCTTTCATGGATATCAACCTGAGTTGCTGCAAGTCCTATACCTTCTTCTTCATACATGGTTTCAAGCATGTTAGAGGTTATAATTTCTAAACTTTTGTCGAATTTAGTAACTGGCACAGCTACTTTCCTTAATCTGGGGTCTGGAAATGTTAAAACTTTTAATATAGCCATATACACATTATATGTTCATTCTTTATAATCAACATCTTTATTTATAGTAAAAGGAGCTATTTTATGTCTGATCACATCTCAGTTTCAATATTTATGGGATCTAAGTCTGATTTACCAGTTGTTCAAGCAGCCTCAGATACCTTAAACGAATTTAATATACCTCACCGCATGTTTATTTTGTCTGCTCATAGAACTCCTGAAGAAGTGGTCAAACGAGTAAAAGAATCAGAAGCAAATGGTGCTAAAGTATTCATAGCGGCTGCAGGTATGGCAGCTCATCTTGCAGGAGCAATTGCTGCGCAAACCACAAAACCTGTCTTAGGCATCCCTCTTGGCGGAGGTGATTTAGATGGTATGGATTCATTGCTTGCCACTGTTCAGATGCCTAAGGGAGTTCCGGTTGCAACTTTTGCAATAGGTAAGTCAGGAGCAATAAATGCTGCATTGTGTGCAGTCCAAATGTTAGGAACAACAGATGAAAAAATTTCTGACATGCTGACCGAGTATAAATCTAAAATGCATGATGATGTTCTTGCTGCCAATGAGTCTATTCAGTAGATTAATTTGAAAGAATTTTCATCTCCTGCTGAAGCATCAAATTGGCTAAAAGAAGGCAATATTTTAATCCATCCAACAGAGGGGATATGGGGTTTAGGTTGTGACGCATCAAATATAAAAGCATGTGAGAAAATAGCTTTTTTAAAGCAAAGGCCTAAGAGCAAAAACTTCATCTTGCTAGCACCATCAATTTCTTTCGCTATAGGCTGTTCAGAACAAATTGAGTCATCAGAAATTGAATTTTTAGAGTCCATATGGCCAGGGCATGTAACAGTTATCATGCAGGCAAATAATTCTATCTTATCTTCAATAAAAGCATCAGATAATAGTATTGGTTTAAGAGTGAGTAATCACTTACCTATTATTAATCTACTCAATTCGTTTAACAATTTAATGGTTTCCACATCAGCCAATATAAGTAACTTTCCTACCCCTAGTTTGCTTGCTGAGGTAAAAGAAACTTTCGATGATCCGGGTGTTGCAGTGTATGCTCATGATAATGGAGGCGCCTTAAAACCATCTGCAATAATAGACCTAAAAACCATGGAATATATTCGTGAATAAACTTAATAAAAATAACCTTGCGTTGATTGAATCAAGGTTTAAATCTGTTCAAAAAAAAATAGATAAAAAGCTAAATTCTTTGAATAAAAAATCATTTCAAAGAAAAGTAGAAAACTGGAATCGAAAACAGGGTGGAGGCGGAAAATCAATATCCATAAATGGTGATGTTATCGAAAAGGCAGCCGTTAACTTTTCTTCTATTTCTGGAAGCAAATTGCCATCTTCCTCGCTTGCTTCTAACATAAAATTAAATAGCTCTTCTAAGTTTCATGCGGTCGGAGTTTCTGTTATTTCTCACCCCTCCAACCCATTTTGCCCAACAAGCCATATGAATATAAGGGTATTTTTAGAAATAGGTAAAAACTCTACTATTAATAATTGGTGGATAGGCGGTGGCTTTGATTTAACTCCTTATGTTATTTCTAATCAAGATTCATCACTTTGGCATAATGCAGCCAAACTTTCATTAGACGAGTTTAGCAAAACATATTACAAAAAATTTGCACAAAACTGTGATGAATATTTTGTTCTGCCTCATAGAAATGAAAATAGAGGAATAGGAGGCATCTTTTTTGATCAACTTCAGCATAAAGATGTTGAAACCAGCATATTTTTGTTAGAAAAAATCGCTGAATCTTATATTAATACTTATGAAAAAATTATTCTGTGTCACAGAAATACAAAATTTTCTCAAGATGACAAAGATTTTCAATTATTTCGAAGGGGTAGATATGTTGAATTCAATCTTCTATTTGATAGGGGTACTAAGTTTGGGATTGAGTCTAACGGAAGGGCAGAATCTATTTTAGCTTCTCTTCCACCCTTAGTTAGCTGGCCTTGCTCTAATAGCAAAATCACACAAAAGAAAAACAAATCACTGGTTTCATTCTTTAATAAGAAATGGAAAGAGAGGATATAAGTGGACAATGAGATAAAGCTCGGAGTTATAGGAGATCCCATTGATCATTCAATGTCTCCCTATATTCATGCTCAATTTGCCAAGGCTGCGGGCTTAAAAATTAACTATAAGCCTTTCCATGTCGTTGAGAGTGATTTAAATGAATTTATTGAAAGTTTTTTTGCGGAGGGTGGTTATGGTCTCAATGTTACATTGCCACATAAACTTAACTGTGTTCGGTCTGCTGATATTCTATCAGGTGAAGTAGAATTGCTTGGAGCTGCAAATACTCTTAGCAAGAATAACAATAATAAAATTATTGCATCATCAACAGATGGCTTGGGATTCATAAAGGATTGCTCTGATAAAAATATAGAAATTAGCAATAAAAGAGTTTTAATTCTTGGCGCAGGCGGCGCAAGCCAAAGCATAATACCTTCAATCGCAAGGATGAATCCAGCAAAACTTATGGTTGATAATAGGTCTCCTGACAAAATCGAACAGTTGCTAGAAAAGTTTTCTTCCTTCAGGCTAGAGCCTTTTCAGCAAAGTGATGAGCCTATAGATTTACTAATTAATGCAACTTCAGCCGCCTTATCTGGTTCATTTGATTGGAATATCCATAGCCAGCTTAATAAACAAACCATTTTTTATGACTTGAGCTACGGCAAAGCATCAGAAAAGTTCTTTTCATGGGCCAGCCAGTTTTCAAGAAATGGATTTGACGGAACGGGTATGCTTATTGCCCAGGCGGCATTTTCATTTCAATCATGGTTTGATACATTTCCTGATATATCAAATATAAATTTAAACAACGTCAATGACTAAAAACTTTATTCGATTTATTGCTGGTGCTGTATGTCCAAGCTGTAAAGAATTAGACAAGATTGCAATAACGCCAGACGACCAAACTATTTATTGCCTTAACTGTGATTTCAAGGAGCATAAACCAGCAGAGAGCCCCGCTTATAAGTCGAAATCAATTGAGCCACAGGTCTTTAATATTGAAGATTTTAGGCCAAAAAAATCCTAGAATTTCATAACATTTACAGCTATTATAGCCCCACAAAAGGAACCAGTTTTTTACAAGCTTTAATGCTAAAAAGCTTCTATTAAACATAATTTATAGTTATAATTAAATATATCAATTACTTATTTTAAAAGCTTCATTGAAAGCGAAGGATTACTGATGTTTAGAAAAGCTACCACAAGCGTTAATAAAACACTTCTCACCGGGTTAATAACTTTGTTTTCAACCAACATATTTGCTGCATGGGATGACCTCAATATGACAGAAGGGGTCACAGCAATAAGCAAAGAAGTTTTTGATTTGCACATGCTAATTTTTTGGATTTGTGTGGTCATAGGCCTTGTTGTATTTGGAATAATGTTTTATTCAATGTTTGCATTTACCAAGAAAAAAAATCCAAGCCCCGCTACATTCCATGAAAATACCAAGCTAGAGTTAGCCTGGACGATAGTTCCTTTTTTGATCTTGGTATTCATGGCAATACCTGCATCTAATACCCTTACTAAAATCTATGACGATACAGAGGGCGATATTAATATCCAGGTAGTTGGTTACCAATGGAAGTGGCAGTACAAATATTTAGAGGATGATATAGATTTTTTCTCAAACCTAACAACTGATTGGGATGAAATATATAACAAGACACCAAAAGGAGAATTCTATCTCGAGGAAGTTGATGAGGCGGTAGTAATACCAGTTGGCAAAAAAATAAGATTTTTAATCACGGCTAATGATGTTATTCACTCCTGGTGGATGCCAGACTTTGCTATAAAACAAGACGCAATTCCAGGCTTCATAAACACCGCTTGGACCATTGTAGATGAGCCTGGAATATACAGGGGCAAGTGTACAGAGCTATGCGGGAAGAATCATGGGTTTATGCCAGTAGTTGTTAAAGTTGTACCTCAAGATGAATATGATGCATGGGTCCAAGAGAAAAAAGATGCTGCTTTTAGGATGGCTGAGCTAACTGAAAAAGATTGGAGTGTAGCTGAGCTTACTGAAAGAGGTGAGGGAGTATATTTAAAAAACTGTGTTGCATGCCATCAAGCTAATGGACAAGGCATCACGGGAATTTTCCCAAATCTGGCCGGCAGTGACATTGTTTTAAATAACAAACCTAGAAATGTTGAGATTTTAATGGAAGGTGTTCAGGGAGCAGCCATGCAGTCATTTGCAAATCAGCTTTCAGAGGTTGATATGGCTTCGGTGATCACCTACACAAGACAGGCTTGGGGCAATGCAGAAAACGGAGATGGTGAAATAGTTGTACCCAAAGATATTGTTGAATATAAAAAACCAAAAGTTTAAAAAAAGGAAGTAATATGAGCGCAGTAATAGAATCCCACAATCATGATGATCATCATCATGGTCCTGCCAAAGGATTAACCAGGTGGTTGTACACTACAAATCATAAAGATATAGGAAGCCTATATTTATGGTTTAGTTTTGCAATGTTCTTAATCGGTGGAGCAATGGCAATGGTTATAAGAGCAGAGCTTTTCCAACCTGGCATGCAAATTGTTGAGCCTGAATTTTATAATCAAATGCTTACACTGCATGGGCTGATAATGGTCTTTGGGGCAGTTATGCCAGCTTTTGTTGGTTTGGCGAATTGGCTTGTACCTATGATGGTTGGTGCTCCAGATATGGCGCTCCCAAGAATGAATAATCTAAGTTTCTGGATTCTCCCATTTGCATTTTTTATTTTATTATCATCTTTGTTTATGGAGGGCGGAGCTCCTAATTTTGGCTGGACATTCTATGCTCCATTATCCACAACTTACGCTCCTCCGAGTGTTACCTTTTTTATATTTGCTGTCCATATTATGGGGGCATCATCGATCATGGGATCTATTAATGTGATCGTAACCATCATGAATATGAGAGCGCCTGGTATGACCTTGATGAAGATGCCACTTTTTGTATGGTCATGGCTAATAACAGCTTACCTGTTAATAGCGGTTATGCCTGTTCTTGCTGGAGCCGTAACAATGATGCTTATGGATATCCATTTTGGAACAAGCTTCTTTAACGCTGCCGGTGGTGGGGATCCTGTTTTGTTTCAACATATCTTCTGGTTTTTCGGCCATCCTGAAGTCTATATTATGATCCTTCCAGCTTTTGGCATCGCCTCTCATATCATTGAGACATTCTCAAGAAAGCAGTTATTTGGATATGCATCTATGGTTTGGGCAATGGCTTCGATTGCAATTCTATCGTTTGTTGTTTGGGCGCACCATATGTTTACAGTTGGTCTTCCATTAGCCGCAGAATTATTCTTTATGTGGGCAACAATGTTGATTGCTGTACCAACTGGAGTGAAAGTTTTTAATTGGGTAACTACAATGTTTAAGGGGTCAATTACATATGAAACTCCAATGCTTTTTGCTATAGCTTTTGTTGTCTTATTCACGATAGGTGGTTTTTCTGGATTAATGCTTGCAATTACCCCAGCTGATTTCCAATATCATGATACATATTTTGTCGTAGCACATTTTCATTATGTTCTCGTTCCTGGATCAATCTTTTCAATCATGGCTGCTGTTTATTACTGGATTCCAAAATGGACAGGAAATATGTATGACGAAAGACTTGGAAAACTTCATTTTTGGCTTTCATTTATAGGTGTTAATGTAACTTTCTTCCCACAGCATTGGATTGGCCTAGCCGGAATGCCAAGAAGAATTCCTGACTATGCACTTCAATTTGCAGATTGGAATATGATTTCTTCTGTAGGGGCGTTCTTATTTGGCGCTTCTCAAATTCTGTTTTTATTCATTGTGCTTAAAACTGTTATGGGAGGCAAGAAAGCCACACCAGAGGTTTGGGAGGGCTCAAGAGGTCTTGAGTGGACTGTAGAGTCACCAGCCCCTTATCATACATTTACAACCCCCCCGAAGGTCACTTAATGAACGAAGGATCAAAAAAAACAATTAAAACTCTATGTTTTGCAGTTTTGGGCATGTTTACATTTTCGTTTGCCTTGGTCCCTCTCTATAATGTTTTCTGTGAAGTAACGGGTCTTAACGGAAAGATTGAACTAAGAGCCACCAATGATAAAAATATTGAGATTGACAATGGTCGAGATATCTCAATTCAGTTTGTCTCTCATAACAATGAAGAAATGCCATGGGCATTCAAGCCTTCTGAGGACAACATTCAAATTAAGACAGGCAAGTATCATACGGCTACTTTTTATGTAAAAAACACAACTAATAAAAGAATGGTCGCTCAGGCAATCCCAAGTGTTGCTCCCTCAAATGCAGCAGCACATTTAAAAAAACTAGAGTGTTTTTGTTTTGAACAACAAGAACTTGCTCCGGGTGAAGAAGCCCTTCTACCTGTAAGACTTATTTTTGATGATGAGCTTCCAAGCTCAATTAACAGCGTTGTTCTTTCGTATACAATTTTTGACGTTACAGATTATAACGATGTTGAGTTTACCCAACATCATAATGATGATCACCATGCTGGTCATGAAATGGAGCCTTCAATATGAGTTATCAGAAATACTATGTACCTGAGGAAAGTAAATTTCCTATCTATATTGCAACAGCACTTTTTCTATTAGTAATGGGAGCCGCTGGCACAATTAACGATCTTGGAAAGCCTGACAGCAATTCTGTATACATCCTTTACTCAGGTTTTGCTGTTTTTGCAGTAACATTATACTTTTGGTTCAGAGCTGTTATTAGAGAGCACATTGCTGGTTTAGATAGTGCTCAGCTCCAAAAATCTTTCGTATTTGGCATGGGCTGGTTTATATTTTCTGAGGTAATGTTCTTTGCTGCATTTTTTGGAGCATTATTTTATGTAAGAAATTTTTCTGTGCCATGGCTCGGTGGTGACGGTGAAAAAGGATTAGCGAATATGCTTTGGGAAGGCTTTGAAGCTTCATGGCCAGTGATGTCAACTCCTGACGCTGGGTCAGCATTTGTTCTCGCAGATAAAAACATGAGTTGGCCAGGTTGGGGCAATGCTTTAAAGTGGTTGCCAATGTGGAATACTATTGTGCTACTTAGCTCAAGTGTCACTGTTCACTTTGCTCACCTTGCGCTTAAAAATGACAATAAAAAAAGTTTTAATACCTGGCTTGGTATAACTGTTACCCTTGCGTTGATATTTGTTGGATTGCAGGCCGCTGAGTATTATGAGGCATACGCACATTATGGTCTAACACTTAACTCTGGTATATACGGTTCAACCTTCTTTATGTTGACAGGATTCCATGGCTTCCACGTAATGATGGGCGGTTTTATGCTTGCTGTAATGCTTTCTAGATCAGTTTTTTATAATCACTTTGATCCTCATAACCATTTTGGGTTTGAAGCTGCCTCTTGGTATTGGCACTTTGTTGATGTGGTATGGGTGATGCTATTTCTTTTTGTTTATATACTTTAATTAAGAGCCCCAAGGAACAGTATTTCCTAGCTCTCCAGTATATAGGCCATAAGAGACCAAGATTAGTAGCAGTGCTGCAAGGCTAACCCTAAACCCAAGACTGTATACAGAGCGTTTGCCTTGTCCCTGGTCTTTGAAAAGAAAAAAGAGACTACTGAACAAGCTCAAAAAGATTAAGATAATAACAACTGCAATAAGAGGTTTAAGCCACATACTCGAACTATAACATTTTTATAATGAAAGATTTATCAACAATTGAACTTATAAAACATAACAAAGCATTAACCGCTTTTTCATGCCTGTTTGTCGTTATATTTATTTTGTTAGGGTTTTGGCAGATAGAAAGAGCTGGATCCAAACTAAATCTTATTCAGGAATTTGATTTGGAACAAGCCAAAGCTCCCAAGCCTATTTCTAGCACTTCCTCACCTTGGAGCAGAGTATACATAGAAGGCTTTTATGATCCTGCCCAACAAGTTCTAATAGATAACCAAATTAAAAATGGGAAGGTAGGCTACAAAATATATACACCATTTTACTATGAGCAAGATCAAGCAATATTCGTTGATCGTGGGTGGATCTCTCAAGGCAAAACAAGAAATGATCTGCCTAATCTAAATTTTAATGCTACCAAATTGCGCGTAATTGGAAGTCTGATAAAGCCAGAGAAAGAAGTTTTAGCAGGCGATGAATTATTGACCAATGAATGGCCTTTAGTTTCTCAAACTAAATCACCAAAAGTCATTCAAGAAGCCTATGAAAAACAATTTTCAGAAATGGTCCTAATTTTAGATCCTGGATCTCAGTTTATGAATGAGCATATTGCATTAACACCATTTGTCATAACACCAACGAAACATTACGGCTACGCTCTCCAATGGTTTACCATGAGCCTCGTTTTAGCTGGAATGTTTATATATGCAATTAAGAGAGAATCATGAGAAGTAAGATATTTTTAGCAATTTTATTATTAACACCCCTTTTAGTTTTGTTGATTTCAACACTATCCTTTCAGTCAGGCTATTCACCACAAAATACTAAAAACAATGGAGTATTTTTTGCTGAATATTTTGATGCGACTCAGCTTGATCTTGTTGATGATTCAGAAAATTTAAAATTTGAAGATGGTAAATGGCTATTTGCAACCTATGCCTTAAAAGACGCTGAGCTTGAGACAGCACTTTATTTGATGCGACAGCTTAATGTAGCCCTTAATAGAGATATTAATAAATTAAAAAGAGTAGTTTTCTCCCAGGATGTCGAAATGTCAGAAGCTAAGCTGATTGATTATCCAAGAACCCAAGTTATCTTTGATGCTGAAGGAAAATTATTTGAAAAGTTATTAGAGACAAGCAATGAAGAATTTTTTCTTGAGCAAAAAATTTTTATAATCGATCCATATGGAAGGGCTGTAATGTTTTTTCCGGTTTCCATGGATCCTAAGTTAATACTAAAGGACTTAAAGGTTTTAATATGAGTTTAATTAGAGGGCTTTCATTTTTTGGATTATGTTTTGCATTTGTTGTGATTGCATTGGGGGCATGGACAAGACTTGTTGATGCTGGTCTTGGCTGTCCAGATTGGCCAGGGTGTTATGGTTTTGTTGTATTTCCTACAACTGAAGCTGAAATTTTAATAGCTGAGCAACGATACCCTCAATTTCCATATGAAATTGATAAAGCAATTCCTGAAGTTGTGCATAGATACTTTGCAGCCGCTCTTGGATTTATAGCAATATTGCTAGTTTTTTTTTCATATAAGCATAAACTGCCGACAAGAATAAAAGCTATAGCATCTTTTCTTTTATTCTTTATTTGCTGCCAAGGATTATTTGGCTATCTTACTGTGAGTTTGAAGCTCCTACCAATTATAGTAACTGGCCATTTGTTTGGTGGTTTTATTACCCTAAGTTTATTTTTTTACTTATTTTTGAATACCAGTGATGGCATTAAAAATCACCAGATTGGGCATTTAAAGATTTTGGGTGGCATTGCTCTGTTTGCCCTTTTAATTCAGATTTTTTTAGGAGCCTGGACAAGCACCAACTACGCATCTTTGGCTTGTGTTGATTTTCCAACATGTCAAGGAACATATATGCCTGATATGAATTTTTCTGATGGGTTTAATTTGTCACAAGAAGTAGGCCCGAACTACTTATATGGGTTATTAGATAATGAAGCAAGAGTTGCCATTCATTATTCTCACAGAGTCAGCGCATTAATTTTGACACTAATCTTTATGATTTTAATTACTAAGCTTTGGTTTTCTAACGCCGCTCCGCTGGCCTCTACTTTAGGGGTAATATTGGTCACTCAGATTTCCTTAGGGATTATGAATGTTGTTTATGTGCTTCCTTTGTATATTGCTATCGCGCATAATTTAGTCGCAGCATTACTACTATTAGCAACCCTAATGGTTAATCTTGTGATTTGGAAAGATGAATAACACGATCAAAAACTATTATGAACTATGTAAACCCAATGTAGTTCTAATGATGCTAATCACCGCCCTGGTTGGATCATTGCTGGCTAGCAAAACCTTGGCTCCATTATCATTAATAGCATTTGCAATGCTTGGTATTGCCTTGTGCGCATCTTCAGCAGCGGCAATCAATCAAATTATAGATAGAAAGACAGATGCTAATATGAATAGGACAGAGAATAGGCCTATTCCTCAGGGGGAAGTCAGCCCTGTCAATGCTTCAATTTTTGCATTTATCTTAGGCTCACTTGGTGCGGCCATTTTAGTGATTTATGTAAATACACTAACCGCATTGCTTACGCTGGCATCTTTAATAGGATATGCATTTGTCTATACAGTTTATTTAAAGAGAGCAACACCACAAAATATAGTCATCGGGGGTCTCGCGGGTGCAGCCCCTCCACTATTAGGATGGACAGCAGTTACAAATTCTATTGATCCAAATTCTCTTTTGTTGGTATTAATTATTTTTGCTTGGACTCCGCCACACTTTTGGGCTCTTGCAATCCACAGAAAAGATGATTATGCAAAAGAAAACATTCCAATGCTTCCAGTGACCCATGGAGTCCAATTTACAAAACTGCAAATTATTCTTTATACGATTATTTTAATTTTAGTCAGTTTGCTGCCCTTCGTAGTTATGATGTCAGGAATTCTTTATTTCATATCAGCATTAATTTTAGGCGTTATTTTTTTATACTATGCAGTTCGCCTGTACTTTGAAGAAGATAATGTCTCCGCCTTTCCCACTTTTGTTTACTCCATTTATTATATTTTTCTTATCTTTGCTGCTTTACTCATTGATCACTTCATAATTTAAATATGAGCAAGAATATTAAAATTTCATTAGTGTTAATTATTTTGTTCATGATCGCAGTTTTGTCTTTGTTCATTAATAAATTGACCACTCCAAGATATTTATCTGCACCGGAGCTATTAGTAAATGGATATTATCAATTTCCTAACCCAAAGGAATTCTCTAATTTTCAAATCCTGACATCTAATGATGAAACGATCGATAAAGATATTTTTAGAGGAAAATGGACTTTAATATACTTTGGTTATACTCGGTGCCCTGCAGAGTGTCCTGTTGCTATGTCTTTAATTAAAGCACTTTATTCAACACTGGGGTCTAAAGGCTTTAATATGAACGATAAACAAGCCCTTCTTGTAACCATAGACCCTGAAAATGATACCCCTAATGATGTAGATCAATATGCCAAGGCATTTAATAACTCATTTATTGGAGCTCGGGGAGACAGGCCAATGCTTTTAAGTATGGCGACACAATTGAATGTGATGGTGGTTGAGCCCCCAAAGAATATGAGCTCCAACCATATGGATCACCTAGAAAATCATTCAAATAATATTTTGCTTATTAACCCTGATGCGCAATATATTGGGTTCTTTAGACCCCCGTTTGATGAGGAGAAGTTTCTTCTAACTTATCAGTCGGTTGTTACGCCTCGTTAGCTTTCTAGAAATTTATTTCTTAGCTTTTGAATATCTTCATCAGAAATATTCAAACCATCTTTTATAAAATTTTCTAAACTTCCATATTTTTCTTCAGCTGTTTTAAAAGCCGTTTCAATGTAGATACGCTCAACTCCTATCAGAGGCCGCAAAATCTCAGCATCGGTCTGATATAAGCTCATTAATTCTATTTGATCTAAAATTTCTTCAATTCTATTTTCAGTAAAAGCATTAGTCTTCATATAGTCTTCAATTACATTCTCTCTGGATACTCCCAAAGCAATAAGTGTAATTGCTGCGGCAAAACCGGCTCTATCCTTACCAGCAGTACAGTGAAATAAGGTTGGGGCATCTTCATCTATTAGACTCCTTAGAAAATTTTCATATACATCCGTATAGCTTGTTACAAATTCCCTATTTGCATCTATTAAAAAGCTTTTAACCTCTTTATCGGTTTCACCTTTTAATACTGCCTCTATTTTTGATCTCATGGCTCCATCAACACTAATCGGCATTTCGATGTAGTTTATTCCCTCCGGAATAATATCTGGATCTTCAGCTTTCTCTTCTTTTGACCTGAAATCAACAATTTTTTTAATACCAAGACTGTGAAGGTACTCTTGATCAGTTTTAGAGATATCACTTAGTTTATCTGAGCGATATAGCATACCCCATTTCACGGACTTACCATCAGTAGTTTCATAACCACCAAGCTCTCTTGTATTATGGGAACCATCCATTGGCAGGAGTCTGTGCTCTTCATTTTGAAAAGAGGGATTATTTTTATGAAGAGGTCTATCCATTAAATCTATTGTTTCTGAACATTGTGTAATCGCCAAGCAAAGAAAAATAATTCCTGCTTGCTTATACATCAATAATCACCTTTCCCTTAGCTTTTCTATCTTTTAAATGAGCAATGGCTGCTGCTGATTCCTCAAGTGAAAACCTATCTGAAATTTCAGGGTTAATTTTGCCTGCAGAATGAAGCTCAAAAAGCTCTTGAAAATTTTTTTCATTTTCATCCGAAAACATCAATGTCCATGCACCCCAAAAAACCCCAACTATTTGACAGCCTTTAAGAAGAGCTAGATTAAGAGGCAGCTTTGGTATTTCTCCAGCTGCAAATCCAATAACAAGAAATCTTCCTTCCCATGCAATTGATCTTAAGGCTGGCTCACTAAAAGATCCTCCAACTGGATCATAAATAACATTAGCTCCTTGACCTCCAGTGAGCTCTTTGATTTTATTGGAAAGTTCTTTTTGCTGATCTCGATCAAGATTGCCCGAGGGGTAGACGAATGCTTCATCAGCCCCATGTTCTAAACATATTTTAATTTTTTCTTCAGATGATGCTGCTGCAATAACCCTTGCACCCATTGCTTTTCCAAGCTCTACAGCACTTAGCCCAACTCCTCCAGCAGCCCCTAAAACCAGTAATGTTTCTCCAGGCTTGAGGTCCGCTCTCTGTTTTAATGCATATAAAGAAGTTCCATAAGTCATTGGAAGAGCTGCAGCAACAGGGAAATCCATTTCCTTTGGTATTAAAACCACTCTGGCGGCTTCAACCACAATTTTTTCAGCAAAGCATCCATTTCCTGCCATAACAAATACATGATCGCCTATATTGCAGGAATCGACGCCTTCACCAATCTCAGCTATTACCCCAGAACATTCAGCTCCTGGAATAAATGGCATTGGTGGCTGGACTTGATAAAGGCCTTGAATCATCAAGACATCCGGAAAATTAACGCTAGCGGCTTTGATTTCTATTAAAACTTCACCATTGCCTGGTTTTGGATCTTCTATGTCAGACACTATCAGTTTTTCAGGGCCGGCTAATTCTACACACTGCAAAGCTTTCATTGTATTTCCTAAATTTTTGAATTATACAATTCTACATATTTATTAATGTCCATGCCCGCATTTTTTTTAAGATTTTTGAAATCTTTTAATGATTTTTTAGCATTGAGAGTAAACTTTGAAAAATCATCGCCAGCATGTGATTGTTGCTTCGCAGCAATTTTCTTGCTCTGGGCTAAACCATATTCTTGAAATGATAAATTTTGAGCATTCATCTCATTCATAATCTTTTCGCTAGGTAGCAAATTTTCACTCATTTCAGCACTTAAAGCATTTGAATATCCTGGACAATATTCATCCATTGCAGTTGCAACCTGTTCTAGTTGATCATAAAAGATCTTTTTTAATTCTTTTAAGGGAGTGGAGATTCCATTTTGTTCTAAATTGACATTTTCCGATCTTCCATTTTCAACCATGGTTTTTTGATTGGCTCTTATCTCTTCAATCTCTTCATCAGAAACTTGAGGGCTTTCAGAAATTAGGGAATGCATTATAAAAATATCTAAAAGTTTAATTTTATTCTCATCAATACCTTCCGGTATAAAAGGGTTAATATCGATTCCTCTCAATTCTAAATATTCTATTCCTTCATTTTTTAGAAGGGTTGCTGGGCGAGAACCACTTGGGCCAGATCTTTTTGGCCTAACTGTGTCATATAACTCGTTCTCAATTTGTAAAATCCCAGTCGATATTTGTTGCGGAACACCCAGCTCATCAAGCAACCCTATTTCTTCAAAATTCTTTACTGGAGTGTTAATTCCTTTGATTATTGCATCTATAAATTCATCTAAATTGTTATAGTTGATTTTTAGGGCATTCTGCATACTACTTTGATAGCCAACATCACTCATTCTTAAAGATGTTGCGCATGGTAAAAATAGATCATTGCTTCCATGCTTTGTTAGAGAATGTTCTCTATTTAGCAAGTAAGACTCATGAGCAATAGGTGAGGCGCCAAGGCGCTCCAATAAAAACCAAAAATTTCTTTTAATGTTTCTAATTGCTCCAAGGTACTTTTGGTTTACAAAGCTTTGATCAGCGACGTTAGTTAATGTGTCCCAAGAATCAACTGATAAAGAAAAGTTAAAGTGAATCCCGGATACGCATTGCATGATAGATCCATACCTCAATCTCAAACCTTTTCTGTATATATGTTTCAACATTCCGCTGTTGGTGTCACCATATTCAGCAATTTTTATTTCTTTCTCGTTCTGAAATGCACACGGCATGGAGAAATTCCATAATATTTCTTCTTCCATTTCACTGTAAAGAAATTTATGCAAAAGACTAAGATGTTCAAAAAGCTCTTCTGCAGATTCAAAAGTAGGAGTGACAAGTTCCACCAGCGCTTCTGCAAAGTCAGTTGTAATGTCTTCGCTTGTTAGAGGGGAGCCTAGGCTCTTGGGGTGATTGCTTTGAGAGATCTTTCCTTCTTGAGTAACGCGCAAAGATTCTCTTTCAATACCGCGTAAAATTTTGAGATTTTTAAAAAAGCCTCTATCTTGATGATGTTTTAAAGAGCGTTTAAACGCATCTGCAGTCATAAGTTTGGGCTAAATTGATGGGCCCGCTGCAACTATTGCTTCACTTACTGAGAATTTTTTAAAGTTTTCTTGGAATTGCCCTATTAGATCCTTAAGATATTCATCGTATTGGCCTTCGTCTGACCATGTTTCTTTTGGATTTAATACTTTTGAATCAACGCCATCTACTGCTACAGGAACTTCCAAATTTAGACCATCTATATGAGTGGTTTCTACATCACTTAATTCACCATTTTGAATAGCATTTACTATTCTTCTTGTTGTTGGAATATCAAACCTTGAACCAATTCCATGCGGCCCACCGGTCCAACCAGTATTGACTAGGAAAACCTTAGAATTAAAAGCCTCAATTCTTTTCATCAGGAGATCAGCATAGACTCCGGCCGGCCTTGGAAAAAATGGTGCCCCAAAACAGGTTGAAAACGTAGTACCAATTGATTCAGTTGATCCAACCTCCGTTGATCCAACTTTTGCGGTATACCCACTCAGAAAATGATAGGCTGCAGCTTCTTTTGAAAGAATAGAAACTGGAGGAATTACACCTGTTAAATCACAGGTTAAAAATATTACCGTTTCTGGTTCACCCGCAGAGTTTGATTCAATTGCGTCATCAATGTGTGATCGGGGATAACAACAGCGCCCATTCTCAGATAATGAGGTATTAGTGTAATCAGGAGTGCCGCTTTCATCTAAGAAAACATTCTCAATTATGCTGCCATGTTTAATTGCCTTCCAAATAACAGGCTCATTTTTTTCGGAGAGATCAATAGTTTTTGCATAGCAACCACCTTCAAAGTTAAATACAGTGCCCACTCCCCAGCCATGCTCATCATCTCCAATGAGCGAGCAAGTTGGATCAGCAGAGAGCGTGGTTTTTCCAGTTCCTGAAAGTCCAAAAAATAGCGATACGTTCCCGTCTTTATTTACGTTAGATGAGCAGTGCATTGGTAATACATCTTTTTCTGGCATTAGAAAATTTTGAACAGAAAACATAGATTTTTTCATCTCGCCAGCATATTTCATTCCAGCAAGTAGAACTTTTCTAGCTGCAAAGTTAATAATGACGCATCCCTCTGAATTTGTTCCATCTTCCTCTGGAGAGCATTCATAGTTTAAGGCACTCATTATTTGCCACTCTTTCTTTGCTTGAGGGTTGAATTCGTCAGGACTGATAAAAATTAATTGTGAGAACATGCTGTGAGAAGCGCTCTCAGCGGTAACATTTACGGGGATGTAATGATCTTCATGAGCACCCACATGAACTTTCGACAGGTAGCGATTTTTTTCTGCAAGATAGGCATCAACTTTATCCCAGAGAAGTGAGAATTTTTCAGCATCAAAAGGTCTATTAATTTCACCCCAATCTATCAGATGAGAGGTGCTATCTTCTTTAACAATAAATCTGTCATTTGGACTTCGTCCAGTTCGAGCTCCGGTCACCAATGAAAGCGCTCCATTGCTCGCAATAGTGCCCTCACCATTTTCAATTGCAGCGTTGATCAGATCTTCGGTATTTAGTTCAAATGTTTCAGTCAATGCATTACTTTCCATAAAAATTTATCACTTTTAAGATTCTACAATATTCTACATCTCTGAGAGAAGTATAATTTAAGAATTTGATGTAGTGGATTTGAAAATATTTAGTAATTATTGTCAACAAACCTATAAATATATGCTTTAAAGCCTTAAATAGCATTTTTGTATGTAGCAATACTACAGATTTAGATTTTTGTAGACTTTTTGAACAAAAAGTAAAGGTTGTAGCACAACAAGAAGATAAAGAATATTAATGCCCACTCTGCAAAATTAAAAATAAATCTCCATTCATATTCAGCGCAATTACCATCTCCAAGAAGGATAGTCTGTATCACCTCAAAAATTGGAAGAGTATCCATTAAAAAATCCATTGGGGGAGCGCACGTTGGAACTTGATCACTGGGAAGATTTTGTAAGTATATTTGTCTACCAGCAATCACTCCGCCACCCATTGAAAATAAACCAGCCAAAAGCAGAAGAGCTTTTCTGATTGCTAAATATAATCCTGGAATTATTAATAGAGCTCCACATAATGCAATTAATCCAAAAGACCAACGCTGAAGGATGCATAGGGGGCATGGGTCGTAATAGCCAAAAACTTCAAAAATATAAGCCCCTACTATTAAACCTATACCCAGTCCGCAGTTAACTAATGGAGGCGCTAGTAGAATTTTTCTTAGAATATTCATATTTTTTTAAGCAGCATTAAATGCATGATGATCTTATATTATCCATGGCTTATATAAAAACCTAATGACATAATAAATTTTTATGAATACACCTGCAAAAAAAATTTTTTTAATAGATGGCTCCTCTTACTTGTATAGAGCTTTTCATGCAATGCCACCTCTAACAACCTCAACAGGCCTTCCAACAGGCGCAGTTAAAGGGGTTACAAATATGTTACGCAACTTACGCAAGGAAAACCCTGATTCATATTACCTTTCAATCTTTGATGCTAAGGGCAAAAATTTTCGTCATGATATTTATAAAGACTATAAAGCTAATCGCCCCCCAATGCCTGAGGATTTAAGAGAGCAGCTTTCTCCATTAAAGGAAATATGTAATGCAATGGGAATGCCAGTTATTGAAATCCCAAAAGTAGAAGCCGATGATGTTATCGCCACTTTGGCTGTGATGGGTTCACAGCAAGGAATGCCTATAGTTATATCTTCTTTGGACAAAGACCTCATGCAACTGGTTGAGGACCCACTAGTAAAGATGATGAATACCATGAATAATCAAATTTATGATGTTGTGGGAGTTGAAGAAAAGTTTGGCGTTCATCCAAATCAGATAATTGATTATCTAGCGATTGTTGGAGATACTTCTGACAATATTCCAGGTGTACCAAAAGTAGGGCCCAAAACTGCTGTTAAGTGGCTTGGTGAATTCAAGACTCTTCAGGGAATTATTGATAATGCAGATTCACTTACTGGAGTTGTAGGGCAGAACTTCAGAGACTCTATTCCAGATTTAGATAGAAACATTGAACTTGTTACTTTAAAAAAAGACGTTGATTTAAAAGTTTCTCTTGAAGATCTGCTTATGGCTGAGGAGAATCAAGAGGAGTTAAATAAATTATTCGCATCCCTAGAATTTAAAACATGGATAAACTCATCTCGAAGCTCAGGCAGCGAAGCTCCTGAAGCCCCAAAATCAAAAAAAGAGTATCAAGCTCTTTTAACAGAAAATGATTTAAAAGCATGGGCTAAAAAAATTGATAAGAGCAGTGTCTTTGCTATTGATACTGAAACTTCTTCTTTGGACACAATGACTGCAGATCTTATAGGGATATCGTTGGCATGCAATGAAGGAGAGGGCTGTTATATACCCATTAAACATTCATATGAAGAGATGCCAAAACAGATACCGCTTACTCAAATTCAAAAAATCTTGGGATCCGCCATTACAAAAAATCAAAAAAAATTGGTTGGACAAAATCTTAAATTTGATTTACCCATGCTCAATAGACATGGTATTAAGGTGGAAGAGTTCCTAGGAGATACCATGTTGATGTCATATGTTCTAAATAGTACCGGTACGAGACATGGACTAGATAGGATGGCTTTATATTACTTAAATTATGAGCCTATGAAGTATGAAGAAGTTGTAGGCTCTGCCTCAAAGCAAATTAACTTTGCTCAGGTAGATATTCCAGCTGCAACATTCTATGCAGCAGAAGATGCTGATGTAACCCTAAGGCTTTTTAATCTCCTCAATGGAATGCTTAAAGATCAACCCAAGCTTATTAACCTTCTTCAATCTATCGAATATCCCATGCTTCAGTCCCTAATTAGGGTCGAAACTAATGGAGCAAAGATTGACGCACGAATGCTATCAGAATATTCAAATGAGCTAGCAATTAAGATTGAAGAACTATCTAAAGCTGCATTTAAAGTGGCGGGAGAAGAATTCAACATGGACTCTCCAAAACAACTTGTTGAGATTCTTTACAATAAATTAAATTTGCCCGTTCTTAAGAAGACTCCAAAAGGCCAGCCCTCAACTAATGAAGACACTCTTCAAAGACTGGCTGAAGAATATGACCTTCCAAAAATTATTATCGAATATAGAGGCTTAGCAAAATTAAAATCCACATATACAGATAGCTTGATTAATATTAAGCATCCTGTCTCAAAAAGGATTCATACCTCATATCAACAAGCTGTAACCTCAACTGGAAGACTCTCCTCTACTGAACCCAATCTTCAGAATATTCCAATCAAAACTCCCGAAGGAAGAAAAATAAGAGAGGCTTTTATAGCTGAAAAAGGGAATGTATTGATTTCAGCTGATTACTCGCAGATTGAATTAAGAATTATGGCCCATCTATCTGGAGATAAAAATTTAACTCATGCATTCAATAATAATATAGATGTTCATTCAGCCACTGCTTCAGAAATTTTTAATATCTCACTCGAAGATGTGTCGCCAGATCATCGCAGAAGTGCTAAAGCAATTAATTTTGGACTAATCTATGGCATGTCTGCCTTTGGACTCACTAGACAGCTAGGCATTCCACGACATGAAGCGCAAGCATATCTTGATACATACTTTGAGAGATATACGGGTGTAAGAAAATATATGGACTCTACAAAAGAATTAGCTAAAAAAAATCTTTTTGTTGAGACCATACTTGGAAGAAAACTGCATGTATCTGCTATAAATGATTCTAACGGACTAAGGCGTCAAGCGGCAGAAAGAGCTGCCATAAACGCTCCATTGCAGGGTTCTGCAGCAGACATTATTAAAAAGGCAATGATTGATGTTGATCATTGGATTGGAAATAATAACTCAGATATAAAAATGATTATGCAGGTTCATGATGAGTTAATTTTTGAAGTAAAAAAAGGTTTTGCAGAGGAGGCCCTTGAAAATATTACAAGCCTTATGGAAAGTGCAGTTAAATTAGACATTCCTTTAATAGTGGATGCAAATACAGGAGCAAATTGGAACGAAGCTCACTAATGATTTAGTTGGCTATAGTTCCAGACCATATTAATGGCTTTTTAACCATTCGTTCTGCTGGAGTAAGTATCTTGATTCCGAATTCTTCACGTAAGTCACAAACCCTTTGATCCATTAAAGAATCAGGCGACACAAAAGGCCACTTTTTATTCATTTGCTTAGCTCGCTTCCTTATTTGAAATTTAATGGGCGCTAGTTTAATAGCAACCATTAAGAGTCGAAAGTAACCAGGATCGCGCCAAAAATCTTTATATAGTTGCTTTAGTTCTGGAAGTTTGTTGTAGGCAAGTAATTCTTTTAGTTTCCATTTTGTTCCCAGGAATACCCATGAATCTAACATAGACTCTTGTTCTAAAGAGGTATCAAGACCAAAAATTACATGAGTTGCATCATGATCCCTGATAATTGTTGATCCTGGGGCATCAATTAACTGTTTTTTGCCATTTACTTGTAAGTAAGCTCGATATTCTTCTATACCTTCAGCAAGCGTAACATCGCAGTTTTGAGACTGGAAAGACAAATTAGACATCTTTCAATCCTATCAGAATTTTCCTGAGTTTTTCAAACCCAGTCTTTTTTGGGGATGAAATTGCCAAAACCTCATGAGCATTGGTTGCTTTGCTCACTTGTTGTATTGTCTTCATTAAAATATTTTTAGATACTTTATCTAATTTAGTTAGTACAGGAATATAGACTACATCAAAGCTTTCACACAATTCAATCATTTCGAGATCAATTGGTTTAAGTGGATGCCTGATATCCATAAATATTAAAACGGCCTTAAGAGCTTTTCTATTTTCAAAGTATTCTTCAAGCAATGGCCCCCAATCTTTTTTTCTTGAATGACCCGACTTAGCAAAACCATAGCCAGGCAGGTCAAGAAGCTTAAAGCTTTCTTCCACTTTAAAGAAATTTATTTCTGTTGTTCGTCCTGGTGTTTTGCTAATCCTTGCCAATTTTTTATTATCAGTTAAAGCGTTTAACGCACTTGATTTGCCTGCATTTGATCTTCCGGACAACAGAATTTCTATTCCAGTGTCTTCAGGGAGATTTTTATACTTTGTTATGCCAAATAAAAAAGTAGTATTTTTGAAAGGATTTTTCATAAGATCATTTATCTCAGGCCATGCACGACATATAATATGCCTTCTTAACCACAACGTACAATTTATGTTAAAAACTTATTTAATCATTGGCTTCAGCATGATTTCTTTTTCAGTCTCAACGGCTGAGGTGAAAATGCCCGATTTGTTTTCTATCGGAGATGCAAAGGCTGGATCTGAATTGGTTTCCACTTGTGCAGCATGTCATGGGGTTAATGGTCAGAGTATTAGCTCTGATTGGCCGAGTCTTGCTGGACAAAATCAAAGATACATAAGTGAACAACTTAAATATTTTCAACAGGGTGATAGAGAGAATGCTTTGATGATGGCCGTTATTCCCTATTTAAAAACTCTTTCTGATTCTCAGCTTCTAGATATAGCTGCCTTTTACAGCTCTCAATCTCCTGCAGTAGGCCAAGCCAAAGATGATGCTGAGTTATTAGCTTTAGGGGAAAGTCTTTACAGGGCTGGTGATCTAGAAAGGGGCATACCAGCATGCACTGCATGTCATTCAGTAAATGGAGCAGGCAATGCTCAAGCTGGTTTTCCAAGAGTCTCAGGTCAACAAAAAGGCTATTTAATTTCTACTCTCAAAGAATATAGAAATCTTACAAGAGACGCTGGTGACTACTCACTGGTAATGCAATCCGCATCTCAAAACTTAAAAGATTCAGATATTGAAGCTTTGGCTAATTACATGCATGGACTATACCAACAATGAAAAAAAATATAATTCTATCCTCCTTTTTGCTACTCATTATTTCCGTTTCTGTTGCTTCAGAATATAGACTTGGAAGAGATTATGGATCCTTATCAAGGCCACTGCCTGTGAAAGAGGATGGCGTGGTCGATGTGGTTGAGGTATTTTGGTATGGTTGTGGACACTGTTTCAACTTAGCACCTATTACTGCCAAGTGGGCTAAACAACAAGATTCATCTGTAAATTACCAAAAAATGCCTGTCACATGGGGCCCTATACATCAGCTGCATGCAAAACTTTTTTATACCATTGAAGCTTTGGGTATAGGTGATACTGCTCACTCAGCAGTTTTCACTGCAATGCATAAGGAAGGCAATTTTTTAGGTAGCGAAGGAGCGATTTTAAAGTTTCTTGAAAAACTTGGTGTGGATCAAAGCGAGACAATTAAATATATGAATTCCTTTTCCGTAAGACAAAAAGTTAAACGCGCAGTAGAACTTTCAAAACAGTTTAAAGTTACTGCAACCCCAATGATATTTGTAGATGGGCAATATAGAATAGAGGCCAAAGGAGGCCACTCAAAGATGCTTCAGGTGGTTGATCACGTAATTGAACTTCAAAAGCCTATTTCCTAATAAGTAGTAAAAAAACTTCTAATAATTATAATTATAAATTATAATGCATCATATAAATTATTTATTATTAAAGATAAAGTATATAAAATTTTACAGCCATTACAATTTGAACAATTATGAAAAATAAAAATTTTTTACCTCTATTAGTAATTACCTTTACATTCGCCTTGTTTTTTAATGGAAAAAAATATGACGAAATGGTCACAGAAAGATTAAGTACTAATGTAGCAATATGCCTAGAGGGCCAATCTTGCGGCGCTGCGACCGCATTATCATCTCCATCAAGCATGACTGAGTCTGTTGAGAAGGTGCAACTATCAGAAGGCTCTGAGCATGTAGTGCAAATGCTTAATTCCGGAGGTGGTGGACAAATGATCTTTGAGCCAGCAGTTTTAAAAGTATCGCTTGGAGATACTGTTCATTTTAAAGCTACTGATATGGCTCATAACTCTGCTTCAATGGAAGGGATGATTCCAGAAGGTGCAAAAAAATGGTCAGGTGCTATGAATCAAGATATTAGCGTTGTTCTTGATACAGAGGGTGTATATGTATACCAATGTGATCCTCATGTAATGATGGCGATGATTGGAGTTATTCAAGTCGGCGAAGCCTCAAATCTTGAGCAAATAAATGCATCTGTGGCAAATAAAAAATCTCAATTTATGCTGAATTCTGAAAGATTAGAAAACTACTTATCTAAACTTTAAAAGAATATACTTGAGTTAAATGTTACTTTATTTCAGTAAAGCCTATCTCATATTTTCTCTACTGGTACTAACTGGTTTATCTGTCAACTTATTTTCAAGGTCTGCTCAAGAGATCTATGAAGATGGATGTGCTGCATGTCACGATTCAGGAATTGCAGGCGCTCCAATGATGGGTAATAAGGGCCAATGGAAATCAAGAGAGATTAAAGGCTATGAGATGCTTGTTAATAATGCCTACAATGGAATCAACGGAATGCCGGCTAAGGGTCTTTGTGTAGATTGCACCAAAGAAGAAATAGGCATAGCTGTTCAGTACATGCTTGATACTATTTAGTTTTAGATTCGTCTAATAATTCTTCCAGTTTGGAAACTCTTTGCTCTAGTCTTTCAGCCAAGCCTTTGAGAGCCTCATATTCTTCATTTGAGACATAACCCTGTGATTTTGCAAGATCGTCAAATTTATCTCTGAGCTCGTTTTGGATAATCTTCACGCTAGGTTGATTTACATTCTCAGAGAACCCATCAATTTTGTCACGAAGAATGCTAACAAAAGCATCAAAGGAATCCTTAGTTGCCATAACTTTTTTCTACCAGTTTTATAAATTGGGACCATTTATTAAATTGAATCGGTGGATTTTCATCAATCTCCCAATCAAGATTATTAAGATTAAACCACATTGTATTTATACCTAGTTTTCTTGCTCCTAAAATATCGTTAACCTGATGATCTCCAACATGAAGAGTGTTTTTAAAATCAATTTGGGACAGTTCACGAGCTTTAACAAAATGAGCTTTATCTGGCTTATTGCTTTTCACATCCATAGAAGAAATTGAAAAATCAAATAAGTGGCCAATACCTAATTTATTTACATCAGCATTACCATTTGTAAGAACGCCAAGTTTATATTCAGCAGATAATTGTTCTAAAACTGAAACCACGTTGTCATAAAAAGTTACTTTGTGTCTTTCCCCTAAAAAAAAAGTATAAGCATCCTCAATAAATTCATCTAAATCTTTTGCATCTTTAAAAAATTTTTTAGTATGGTGAGCAATTGTTTTTTTCCTAAGCATTCCCAGATCATATTCTAGAGATGTATCTTCTTTAACCAACTCATTTCTAATTTTCATAAAATCTTCAAATGTTCCCCATTCTATTTTTTCTCCAATCCTGTCTTCAGACCATTTTCTAGAATTCATTTCAGCATTGATGATGGTGCTCTTGATATCCCAAAATGTATCATCTAAATCAAATGTAATTAGCAGAATACTAGACATTTTTTTTATGGGCTCTTGGGTGAGAGTTTTCATATACTTTAATTAGATGTTGATAATCAAGCCTAGTATATATTTGAGTTGTAGACAAAGAGCTGTGACCAAGCAATTCTTGAATACTTCTTAGATCTCCACTTGATTCAAGTAAATGAGTTGCAAAGCTATGCCTTAACATATGCGGGTTTACAGGAGGCAGCCCCTGCATAATTGCAATATTTTTCAGCCTTTCTTGCACACTTCTTGTTGTTATTCTTTTTCCTCTTAAGTTTACAAATAAAGAGTCATCTTTAGTGGCCAGCTTCTCTCTTTCAATCATCCAATCATTAATGGCATTCTGTGCATAGCGACCAACTGGTACAAGTCTTGTTTTAGAACCTTTACCCAATACCCTTAAAAAATTTTTATTATCCTCAAAATCCCCTAAATTTACATTGATGGTTTCGGAGACTCGCAGGCCACTTGAGTAAATAAGCTCAATGATTGCCAAGTCTCTTTTTTCTTGAGCATTCTTAGGCATGAAATTAAGCAATTGAGAGACCTCTTCGGGAGATAATACATTTGGAAGATGGCTTGGAGATTTTGGCGAGTTGATTAATTCAAATGGAGAATTTATCACCAAACCACTCTTCTTTAAGTAATTAAAAAATCCCTTAGCAGAAGATATATGTCTTTGAATAGATCGCGCACTAACATTGTGTTGAAAAAGGTCAGCAATCCATGCTGAACACATTTTTTCTGTGAGATTTTCAAAATCATTAACACCAGATGCCTCTAAAAATTTTGAAAACTTATTTAAATCTCTTTGATAAGAGTTGATTGTGTTGTCGCTTAGACCTTTAATATTTTCTGAAAAATCTAAATAATCATTAATCAAAGAGCAAAGAAAATACTTTTTGTCATTCATGCCTCTTTTGATTCAAGGACTTTAACAATAATATCTCGAATGTACTCAATAAATGTTGTATCTCCATCACCAAGGTATTTAGTCTGTTCATGAGATCCCATTTTAAGCAGGGCAAAACCTTCTTTTAATTTCATCACACTTATTACCGCAGATTTAACCGATTCAGATGAAAAGAACGCATCCATTTTTTCTTTAGATAAAGGCCCCATGTGAATTGCATTCTTACTCATATCCAATCCAGTTTTACTTTCAAGTTCCTTTAATTCGTGGTCTGAGAGAGCCTCTAAAAAACATGAATCAACCTCAAAGTTTTTTTCAAAGAATGATTCAACGGTTTTTTTCACCTCTTCAAAGTCATTAGAAGCAATTAATGACAAGGTAAGATTTTTTGATTTAAAGAATAACTCTTCATTTTCTTTTCCAGTTGAAACAAAACCTGAAAGCATATCCATAAGCCTTGATTGCTCATCTCTTAGTTTGCGTACTTGCATCTCTAGCAACGAAGTTGCCCCTTCAGCATCATGCTTAAAGCTTAACTCGCTCACAAGAGATTCTCTTGAAAGAAAGAAATTAGTATTTTCTAACAAGTAAAGTTCGACCTCTTTTGCGTCTAGTTTTTTAGCCATGTTCCCTCACAGATAAATTCAGCTGGTCCTGTCATCTCAAGCTTATCATTTATTTTTCTGAGGCTCAGTTGACCTCCAGCAGAAATAATTCTTACAGGTAGCCCATCATTTATATTAAAGCTCGCAGTTGCTGCAGATGCCGAGCCACATGACAAGGTTTCTCCTGCTCCTGCTTCATTGGTTCTAAGCTCAAGCTTTTCTGAGTGCTTGGAAAATAATGAAATATTTACATCTTTAAAAAAATTTCTTTTCCTAAGCTTTAAAGACAGCCCATCCAGGTCGAAAGAAAAAACTTTTTTTGTTTCTATTATTAAATGCTTATTTCCAGCATCAATAAATTTATATTTTTTTAAACCACACTTACCTAAAAACTGTGCTTCTGCTTTTGAGACTTCTTTTTGCACCGGATAATCTAAGATAATTTTTACTTTTTTAGAGCCCGTTGGTTTAATTAATACAGGCTTTGATTTAGTGCCCAATAATAGAGATTTCTTTGGGGCAAGCTGAGCCTCCCAAAGAAATGCTCCAACAGATCTTACTCCATTCATGCACATGTCAGCCTCAGAACTATCTGAATTATAAAATTTTACATAAAAATCATGTTGAGAATTTATTGGTGGATTGATAGTTATCAGCTGGTCAAATCCAAGGCCCTTTTTTCTATCTCCCATCTTAATTATTTGAGATTTTGATAATGCATGCATTTGGGTAAGATTCTCTATAATAATAAAGTCATTGCCATTCCCATGCATTTTTTTAAATTTGAGCATCTAACCCCTCTTCAAGATCAGTAAGAGAAGAGTAGTCCTCTCTTTTTCTTATTAAATAGAATTTATCTTTGTCGACAATAATTTCAGCAGCTCTAGGTCTTGAATTGTAGTTTGAGCTCATAACAAAACCATATGCGCCAACAGTCTTAACAGCCAACAAATCTCCTGTAGAGCTCTCGCTTTCAATATTTTTTGCTAAGAAGTCTCCTGTTTCACAGATAGGACCCACAAGATTAACGTTGGATTGCATAGCATCATTTTTTTTTGTTATGGGCCAAACATCATGATGGGCTTGATAGAGCGCAGGTCGCAATAAGTCATTCATGGCAGCATCAGCAATAAGAAAATCATTTTTCTTATATTCAACCCTTGTGAGCATAACCCCAGCATTAGCTGAAATAGAGCGGCCTGGTTCAAGTATCAATCTTTCATTCCTTTCAGAAAATATTTTTTCATAACATTGAATTAATTCAATTGGTTGAACAGTTTCCTCTCCCACATAGTTAACACCTAGTCCACCACCCATGTCTATAAAATCTAAATTAATATTCAGTTTATCTAGCTCAACTAAAAGCTCAAGAGCTTGGCTAGCCGCTTCTTCAAAGCCATTGAGTTCCATGATTTGTGATCCAATATGACAAGTTAAACCTACAAGTTTAAGGCTATTGCTTTCATTGCACTTTTTTACAAGATCTTTAGCAGCTTCGATACTTACACCAAACTTGTCAAATTTTCTTCCTGTCTTTGTAAATTCGTGCACGCCAGCATCAACGTTTGGATTAAATCTTATTGCTACTGGAGCTATTTTTTTCATTTCTGCGGCAACCACTCCTAACTGATCAAGCTCTTGCTCAGACTCAACATTAAAAGAGAGGATGTCATTTTCAATGCCAGCTATCATTTCGGTCTTTGATTTTCCAACCCCTGAAAAAATTATTGTTTTAGGATCTGCACCAGCTAAAAGTGCCCTATGAAGCTCACCACCAGAAACGATATCAAATCCACAGCCAGAATTTTTTAAGATTTTTAAAATTGAAATATTTGATAATGCTTTTACTGAAAAACACACGAGCCCATTCATGGACTTGAACGAATCAATATATGCTTTGGCATGTCTTTGAAGTGTAGCTTTACTATAAACAAAGGCTGGAGTCCCATATTTTTCAGCTATATCGTTTAATGCAACTTCTTCAGCAAACAGTTCGTCTTCTTTGTAATGAAAATGATCCATAAAGGGATTTAAATATTTAGGAGAGTTTCAGATGGTATTGGCGCTTTCATCCCGCAACCTGTAACCAAAAAAGAAACTAGTACTAAAAAGAAAAAAAGGCGAACTTTCATCCGCCTATTATGAGTAATTTATTAGAAAAAAACTAATTAGATTAGTATTTGTACTCTTCCTCTTTAAAAGGCCCATCAACAGGCACATTAATATACTCAGCCTGCTCACCTGTTAATTTTGTTATTGTGCCTCCAAAGCCTTGAACCATGAGCTCCGCAACTTCTTCATCTAATTTTTTAGGAAGAACCTTAACCGTCAGCATTTCTTTTTGCTTATCTGCATCATTAACATTTGCAAAGCCTTGTTCATATAGATACATTTGCGCTAAAACTTGATTAGCAAATGATCCATCCATGATTCTGCTTGGATGGCCTGTTGCATTTCCCAGGTTAACAAGCCTGCCCTCGGCTAAAAGAATAATATAGTTTTTACTTTGCAGGTCCGGATTTTCTGATGGAGAAGTGTCCCTAAATACTCTATGAACTTGAGGTTTGATTTCTTCCCAATACCACTTATCTCGCATGAACTGAGTGTCAATTTCATTATCAAAGTGACCTATGTTGCATATCACAGCAGTATTTTTTACTGATCGTAACATCGCTTCATCGCATACATTTACATTTCCAGTAGTAGTTACAATTAAGTCAGTATCTTCAAGTATGCCTAGGTTAATGTCTTTTACATCTCTTGTCACAACGCCATTATTGTAAGTTGAAACAACCTCAAACCCATCCATGCAAGCTTGCATAGCGCATATTGGATCGGATTCAACCACCCTTACAATCATTCCCTCTTGAGCAAGACTAAGAGCAGACCCTTTGCCAACATCTCCATATCCAATGACCAATGCTTTCTTTGAAGAGAGAAACATATCAGTTCCTCTTTTGATTGCGTCATTTAAACTGTGTCTGCATCCATACTTATTATCATTTTTAGACTTAGTTACAGAGTCATTTACATTAATTGCTGGCACTTTTAGGCTGTTGCTTTCAAGCATAGCTTTAAGCCTATGAACTCCAGTTGTAGTTTCTTCAGAAATACCATGAATAGTTTCGAGCATGTCTGGAAATTTAGTGTGAACCATATGTGTTAAGTCACCGCCATCATCCAGGATCATATTCGCATCCCATGGCTTGCCATCCTGAACGATTGTTTGCTCAATACACCAGTCAAACTCTTCATCAGTTTGCCCTTTCCATGCAAAGACAGGAATTCCAGCTGCGGCAATTGCTGCAGCTGCATGGTCTTGTGTTGAGAAAATATTACATCCAGACCATCTAACATCTGCGCCAAGATCTACTAGAGTTTCTATTAATACAGCTGTTTGAATGGTCATATGAATACAGCCCATAACTTTTGCACCCCTTAGAGGTTGAGCATCCTTGTATTTAGTTCTCAAAGCCATTAATGCAGGCATTTCATTTTCAGCTAATGAGATCTCTCTTCTGCCAAAATCTGCTAGGCTCATATCCGCTACTTTATAATCATTTTCCATTATATTTACTCCAGTAAATTTATAGTCTGCATTCTACATAAAATAATTGCGAAAATGCATTCTTAAGTTGTTAAATTAGATTTTATTGTGAAATCTGATCTGCTTTATCTGTTTTTTCCCAAGTTAGATCAATATCAGATCTTCCAAAGTGCCCATATGCTGCGGTTGGGAGATAAATAGGTCGCTTAAGATCCAGCATATCAATCAAGCTTTTAGGTCTTAAATCAAACTCTTCCTCAACTATCTTTACTATTGCTTCTTTAGATATTTTTTCACTGTTGAAAGTTTCTACATGAATTGATGTTGGTTTTGCAACTCCAATAGCGTATGAAACTTGAATTTCACAATAATCTGCAAGCCCGGCTGCCACAATATTTTTAGCTACATACCTAGATGCATATGCAGCAGACCTATCTACTTTTGATGGATCTTTTCCAGAAAATGCGCCCCCTCCATGACGAGCCATACCACCATAAGTATCAACAATTATCTTTCTTCCTGTGAGACCACAGTCCCCGACAGGCCCACCAATTACAAATTTACCTGTTGGATTAATATAAATATTTGTAGAATCTAGTATCCATTCTTCAGGGACGATAGGCTTAATAATTTTATCCATCACCTCAGCTTTAATTTCTTCTTGAGTCACATCTTCATCATGCTGAGTTGAGAGAACAACCGCAGATAGACCCTCAATTGTTTTACCATCATCGGAATAAATCACACTTACCTGACTTTTTGCATCTGGTCTAAGCCATTTAATTTCTCCACTTTTCATAACGTCAGCTTGTTTTTTTACCAATCTGTGGGACAGATCGATTGGAAGAGGCATTAATGAATCTGTTTCAGTACAGGCATACCCAAACATTAGCCCCTGGTCTCCGGCTCCTTGTTCTAGATTTTCACCCTCGCCCTCAGTTACACCCTGAGATATATCTGGAGATTGCTCAAATACGAGATTAGTAAACTTGCAGGTATCGCCGTTAAATCCATACTCATCAGAGTTATAACCGATATCATTAATTGTTTTTCTGACAACTGGCTCAAGGTTCGGACTACCCAAAGATGTAATTTCTCCAGCAATAAAAACCATATTATTTTTAATCATGGTTTCACAAGCAACTCTGCTGTTAGGATCTTCTGCTAAGTATGCATCCAAGATTGCATCAGATATCTGATCGCAAACTTTATCGGGATGACCCCCAGAGACTGATTCAGATGTAAAGATATAGCTCATAATTTCCTCATCGACGTAGTTATGTAAAATTTTAATTTATCACCAAAAATTGGCGTCCTATTTAGCAGTTTTAGCATGCAATCAGGAACAAATCACTTTTCAAGTAGAATCTTAGTTGTTTTGGCAAATAAACTCAAATTTATATATGAATAATTGCTACCTCATATTATGATTATCATGTCCTAAACTATTTGCACAAACATGCACAAAGAACTTGCTAACGCTATTAGGTTTTTATCCATAGATGCTGTTCAAGCAGCAAGATCCGGTCATCCTGGAATGCCTATGGGCATGGCAGACATTGCAGTAGCTTTATGGAAATATAACCTAAAACACAATCCACAAAATCCTCATTGGTTCAATCGAGATAGATTTGTTTTATCAAATGGTCATGGGTCAATGTTGTTATACAGTTTGCTTTATTTAACGGGCTATAACCTGAGCATTGAAGACTTAAAAAATTTTAGACAATTAGGCTCTAAAACTCCTGGTCACCCGGAATTAGATCTTGAGATAGGCGTCGAAACAACAACCGGCCCTTTGGGTCAAGGCATTGGAAATGCAGTAGGGATGGCACTAGCTGAGAAGATGCTGGCAAGCAAATTTAACCAATTAGATGGACCACAACCAATTGATCACTATACATACACCTTTCTTGGTGATGGCTGTTTAATGGAGGGAGTTTCTCATGAGGTTTGTTCTTTTGCAGGTACCCATGGATTAGGCAAATTAATTTGTTTTTATGATCAAAATGGGATCTCAATTGATGGAGAGATAACTAATTGGTTCACAGATAATACCGTTCAAAGATTTAAAAGCTATAACTGGCAAGTGCTAGAAGTAGATGGCCACAATGTAGATCAAATTTTAGAGGCTATAAAAACTGCTCAAGAGGAATCAAGCCGACCTACCTTAATTTGTTGTAAGACTGAAATTGGGTTTGGGTCACCAAATAAAGCAGGCACATCTGGAGTGCATGGCTCTCCTTTGGGCGATGAGGAGATTGCAAAAACAAGAAATCAACTGGAGTGGGAGCATAGCCCTTTTGATATTCCTGAGAACATCAAATCTGAATGGGATGCCAAAGAAATCGGATTAAAGCACAACTCTGAATGGGATGCGCTAATGAATGAATACTCGACAATGCATCCAGAGCTTTCTAATGAGCTAAAACGATTAATCAACAATGACCTTCCCAATGACTTTGAAAAACTTTATGAAGAATTTCTTGAAGGGTTGGTTGTAGGCGATCAAAAAGATTTAGCAACCAGAAAAGCCTCAGAGATTTGCTTGAACTTTTTTTGTGAACAATTGCCAGAGCTTGTAGGTGGATCAGCTGATCTTACTGGATCAAATAATACTTATTCATCAGCCAGCTCTGAATTGCTTCCTGATAACCCGCAAGGAAACCACATTTTTTATGGAGTGAGAGAGTTTGGAATGACAGCCATGATGAATGGGATGCTTTTACATGGTGGAATAAAACCTTATGGCGGAACTTTTTTAGTGTTCATGGATTATGCTCGAAATGCTGTTAGATTAGCAGCGCTCATGGAGATACCAAATATTTTTGTCTATACCCATGATTCTATTGGGCTAGGAGAAGATGGCCCAACTCATCAACCAATTGAGCATCTTGTGACCCTTAGAGCAACTCCAAACTTAAATAATTGGAGGCCAGCAGATCTTATTGAGACTGCCGTAGGATGGAGAGAGGCAATAACCTCGACAAAGACTCCGCACAGTCTTGTTTTATCAAGACAAAATTTACCTCATATTCAAAGGACAAAAGATCAAGTTAGTCAAATAGAAAATGGCGGCTATCTCCTTTCTTATGAGGACAATGCTGATATTACGTTAATAGCATCTGGCAGTGAGGTTAAATTAATTGTTGCTGCTGCCAAATCAATCAAAGAAGAAGGGTTTAAGGTAAATGTAGTGTCCATGCCATGCCTTGATAAGTTTTATCAACAGGATAAGGTATATAGAGATAGCGTTGTTGACCCCATGATACCGAAACTGATTGTAGAAGCCCTGCATCCTGATTCTTGGCATGGTTTGGTTAATCTTGCTGATACTGTTATTGGCATGAATACCTTCGGTGAAAGTGCTCCAGCAAGTGAGTTGATGGTAAAGTTTGGTTTTACAGAAAACAATATAATCACCCAAGCAAAAAAATTACTGTCAAAATGAGGAAATTGGGTGATACAGATGTCTTTAATAAGACAGTTGCTCTAAGAGTTGATTTAAATGTTCCTGTAAAAGATGGCAAGGTTTTGGACGACACTAGAATTCTTGCAATCACTCAAACCCTGCTTTACCTTAAAAAACAAAACTCAAAAACAGTTTTAATTTCACATTTTGGCAGGCCTGAGCCAGGAATTCATGATGAAAAATTTTCATTGTTTCCTGTGGCCAAAAGGCTTGAGGAAATTTTTAATACACGGGTCCCATTATTTCAAACCTTGAAAGATGTTAATTTTGATAATGACATTTCTTTGGTTGAAAATATTCGATTTTTGTCAGGCGAGGTAGATAATGATCCCGATCTTTCCAGCCAACTTTCTGACCTAGCTGATGTATACATTTTTGACGCTTTTGGAACATCTCATCGTTCTCATGCATCAACTTTTGGTGCAATAAACTCATCTGAAGCTTCTTGTGCTGGACTTTTATTAGAAGAGGAGACAAATGCATTAATAAAAGCAATGGACTCCAAAGAAACGCCAACCTTATCTATTGTCGGAGGTTCAAAAGTGTCTTCAAAATTAGAGGTAATTAAAAGTCTTTTACATGTCTCCAATGAAGTGTTAACTGGAGGAGGCATTACAAATACTTTTTTAAAAGCGAGCGGAAATAACGTAGGAACCTCACTTTGTGAGGACTCTATGATGGAGCATGCTAAGGATTTGCTTGCAACTAAAAAAATATTATTGCCAGAAGAGGTGGTGGTAAGTAAAAGCATTGAATCAAGTGAATCAAGAGTCTGTAGTGTTGATGCGGTTCAAGATGATGAGATGATACTTGATCAAATTCTAAGCCCAAAAGCCTTCGAAAAAATTGCGGAGGCAAAAAAAATTATTTGGAATGGACCTGTTGGTGTATTTGAGCAAAAACTTTTCTCACAAGGCACTCAACAACTTGCTGTGGCAATTGCATCCTCAAATGCCTATAGTTTGGCAGGAGGGGGGGAAACTCTTCTTGCCATTAAAATGTTTATAGACAAGAGTAAGATTTCATATTGTTCAACTGGCGGTGGCGCTTTTCTTGAATTCATGGAGGGAAAAGCGCTACCATCATTGTCTGCTTTAGGTTTTAAATTTTGAATAGGAGAGAACCATGTCATTAAATACACTAGAAGAAATAGCTAATTATATCGTCTCAGATGGTAAAGGAATTCTTGCAGCTGATGAGAGTAACCCAACTTGCGGTAAGCGTTTTGATTCTATAGGTGTTGAATCTACAGAAATTAACAGACGTAATTATAGAGAAATGCTTTTTAGAGCTAGCGGCATGCAAGATAATATTGGTGGCGTAATCCTATTTGATGAAACAATTAGACAGAATGCCGAAGATGGCACGCCATTAGTTGAATTAATTAAAAATCAAGGAGCCTTGCCTGGCATTAAGGTTGATAAAGGTCTAGCTCCATTAGAATATTCTCTCGAGGAAACCGTAACCCAAGGCTTGGATGGGCTTGATGAGAGATGCAAGGAGTATGTTTCATTAGGAGCAAAATTTACCAAGTGGCGAGCAGTTATTAAAATATCTGAGAGTTTGCCAACAGATGAGTGCATTGAAGCAAACATGCAAGCATTAGCAAAATACGCGAAGATTGTTCAAAGTAATAATATGGTTCCTATGGTAGAGCCAGAAGTTTTAATGGATGGAAGTCATACAATTGATAAGTGCTACGAGGTAACTAGTAAATCTTTAAGATCACTTTTTCAATGTTTAGATCAAGAAGGAGTGAATATTGCTGGCACTATCCTAAAACCAAATATGGTGACCTCTGGATCAACTGCAGAGAGTCAAGCATCAGTGCAAGAGGTAGCTGAGATGACTGTTAAATGTCTTAGTGAGAATGTCCCTTCAGATCTTCCAGGTATAACTTTTCTTTCAGGCGGTCAATCTGATATTGATGCAACTGCTCACTTGGATGCGATGAATAAGATTGGTGGTTTTCCATGGAAATTAAGCTTTTCTTATGGGAGAGCTTTACAGCAACCATCTCTAAAAGCTTGGCTTGGCAAGGAAGAAAATATTCCTCTGGCTCAAGATGCTCTTTCTCATAGAGCTTTAATGAACAAGCTTGCCGCAAATGGCGCTTGGAATACAAGCTTAGAAAATTAAACTTCATACTTTTGCAAGCCTTAGCTCAGCGAGTATCATCTGCAAAGATATATATTGACTCTAAGCTTTATTCCTCAATCAATAAGGGAGTCTTGGTCTATGTCTGCTTTGAAAAAGATGACAGTGAAGAGGTTATAGAAAAATTTATACATAAAATTATAAATTTTTCTTTTTTTAAAGGAGATAGAGGCGTAATGTTTGCAAGTTTAAAGGAGATAAAGGGAGAATTAATGGTTGTTAGTCAATTTACTTTGTCTGCTGTAACGAATAAGGGTAACAAACCAAGTTTTCATAGGTCAGCAGGCACTGAGAAAGCTAATAATTTGTATGACTTATTGATTAAAAGACTTAATGAATATCCAATACATTTTCAGTCAGGGGTCTTTGGTTCAGATATGGATATTCATTCTGTGAATTCTGGACCTGTAACTTTTTCGTTTAAGATATAAATTTATGAGCAATCAATTAGATAATTTTGCAACGCAAGTTGATGCTTGGATTGAAGAAAATTGTCCTCAATCAATGAGAACATCAATGCCTGTTTCTGAACAGGTTTGGGCCTCTTCTGAGATTAAATTTCCTACTGCCGATTCTATGAGCTGGTTTGATGCAATGGTATCCAAGGGATGGTGCACACCAGAATGGCCAGTTGAGTATGGAGGAGGAGGTTTATCTTTTGAAGAAACAAAAATTTTACGAAGTCGGTTAAAGTTTTTTGGATGCAGGCCAGCTCAAATAAATTTTGGCATTTCAATGTTAGGACCTGTAATTTTAGAATTTGGAACTGAAGATCAAAAAAAAGAATTTTTACCAAAAATTTCAAGAGGAGAGATTTGGTGGTGTCAGGGATTTTCTGAGCCAGGGGCTGGATCAGATTTAGCTAATGTCTCTACCTCAGCAAAACTTAAGGGCAATGAGTACATAATAAACGGATCAAAAATCTGGACATCTGAAGCCAATAAAGCTGACTGGATGTATTGTTTGGTTAGAACCGCTAAAACAGAAAAGAAGCAAGCCGGCATATCTTTTATTCTATTAAACTTGAAGCAACCCAACATTGAAATTAAACCAATTAAACTTTTGAGTGGCCAATCCCCCTTTTGCCAAGTTTTTTTTGATGACGTTGTTGCTAAGAAATCTCATAGAATTGCTAATGAAAATGAAGGCTGGAAGGTTGCAAAAAGACTCCTCGAATTTGAGAGAACCATGATGGCAGACCTTGGGAGTGAGGGAGCGGTTGATATTGAACCAATTAAAACGTTCAAAAATACAGATGCCTTAAATGCGCCTGGCCAAAAAAAACTTCATAAGAAAATAATTAAGCATGAACTCCGTAATCATCTGATTGATTTAACAATGGCAAGAACTGGCATTGAATCAAAGAATGGCTTTTCACCAGCAGCACTCACATTGAAATACATCAGCACAGAGGAAACTCAGGCAAGGTGGGAACTTAATGTAGCAAGCCTTGGTGCTGGAGGGCTGGAGATCATTGAAAAAAGCCATGGACAAAAACAGGAAATTGCTAAATCCTTTTTTTACTCTAAGGCTTATACTATCGCTGGAGGAAGCTCTGAAGTTCAACTGAATATTATTGCAAAACATATATTAGGACTGCCATCATGACAATCAAAAAAATATCAGTATTTTGTGGCGCCCATCTTGGGAAATCACCAGATTATAAAATTGCTGCGCAGCAAATAGGAAAAGCAATGGCTGAAAAAGGCCTGGAAGTGATATTTGGTGGAGGCAATGTGGGCTTAATGAAAATTGTTGCAGATACCGCCATTGAGAATGGCGGAAAAGCTACAGGCATTACCTTAAAGTCACTTCATGAATTTGAACTTACAAATCCGAATATTAATGAAACTATAATTACGCATTCTCTTTTTGAAAGAAAAGAAATATTTTTAGATATGAGCGATGCTTTTATTGTGTTGCCTGGAGGTGTTGGCTCTATGGATGAGCTTCTTGAGGTAATGGTAAGCAATCAACTGGGAGGAATAAATAAGCCTGTTGGCTTGCTGAATATTAATGGCTACTACGATGGTTTTCTGAACTGGTTACAGCATTCTGTTGATGAGGAGTTTGTTTCCCTCGAGAATCAAAATCAAGTTCTTGTTCATAATGATCCAAAAGAATTATTAAAAATGGTTCTATCAGCCGAAATGCCCTCTTCAGATACCTGGATAGATAGGCTTAATGTAGATTTTAGCAAGATACCAAAAGATTAATTTTTTCTATCTTTTGATATAAAAAGACCTATCTCAAAGAGAAGCCACATTGGTAATGCTAAGAATAGTTGAGAAAAAATATCTGGTGGCGTCAAAAACATTCCAATAATAAAAAAACTAATAATTAAATATGGCCTCAATGTTTTGATACGATCTTTGGATACTAATCCAGTAGTGATAACTAAGAAGGTTGCTACAGGAATCTCAAAAGCAAAACCAAAAGCAAAAAAAAGTTTTAATACGAAGTCTAAATACTTATTTATGTCTGTCATCACTTGGATTGAGTCTGGAGCAGAGGACATGAAAAAACTTAGGATGATAGGACTAACAACGAAATAAGCAAATGCAATGCCTGTGTAAAAAAGAACTACTGAAGACACGATTAGAGGGCCGACAAACGCCCTTTCTTTTTTATATAAACCGGGAGAAATAAAACCCCACAGCTCTAGAAAAAAATATGGTATCGATATGATCAAGGCTGAATAAATTGTAACCCTCAACGGCGCTAGAAATGGAGAGGCTACTTCCGTTGCAATCATGCTGCTACCAACAGGCATCAACTCCATTAATGGTGCCGAGATAAAAGAATAAATGAGGTTTGTAAATGGCAAACAGCATATTAAGATTAATCCTGCAAACAAAAACATTCTAATTATTCTTGAGCGTAATTCTTTTAAATGCTCCATGAATGTCATGTCATTTGGATCGGTCATCTTCTTCCTTTTCTAACTCTTCCATTTTTAACTCATTAAAAATATCTTGCTTCAAGTCTTCAGCGCCAATATCTCTTTCAATGGACGATCTAAATTCAAAAAATTTGTTCTGGAATCTGGTAAAAGTTTTTATTATGGATTTTATGAATCCAGGAAGCTGATCGGGGCCAATAACTAATATCCCAACTAGCAGGATAATTAGAATTTCAAGAAATCCAATCTGTAACAATTTTTATTGGTCGTCTGATTTAGACTCACTATCTTTAGTAGAGTCATCATCTTTGATAGCTTTTTTAAAACCTTTTAGGCCTTCTCCTAGATCTGAACCCATTGTTCTAATCTTTTTGCCGCCAAATAAAATTAGTATAACCACCAGTATGATTAATATTTGCCAAAAACTTATTCCACCTATTCCCATAATTAACTCCTGGTCCCTACGCTAACATTATCCACATTAGAATCATAATAATACCCATGAGTGTAAGTATAGTTAGATTTTGCCATTTTCGCTGGTTTTGCAGATTTGCTTCAAGACTTTTAATGAGATCAATGTTTTTTTTCCCATCGTTTGCAATAAATTTTATGTTATCAAGCAAGTTAAAAATTTCACCTGGCAACGAAGAGGCCTTATCTAAAATCTCGTAATGATTATCCTCTAGAAACTCTTTGAGCTTAAGTGGACTGAATTGCTTGTCAATCCACTGATCAAGGTAGGGTTCTGCAAGGCCCCAGAAATCAAGATCAGCATATATCTCTCTTCCCATGCCCTCTATGTGTATAAGTGTTTTTTGCAAAAGTATTAAAGAGGGCTGAACCGATAAACCGAATTGCCTGGTTGAATCAAATAAATAAAGCAATAAATTTCCAAATTCAATTTCTGATAGGGGCTTTTCAAAAATGGGCTCACAAGTGGCTCTTAAGGTTTGCTCTAAATCGGCTTTATTAGTTTGACTAGACACCCACCCAGCACCAATGAATAACTCAGATAGTTTGTAGTAATCTTGTTTTAATGTAGCTTGCAACATTCTTGCCAAATTGTATTGATCGTCTCGGCTTAAAGACCCAACTATGGCACAATCAATTGCTATATAGCTTGGCTGAGTTACATTAATCTTGCTGACAAAAATATTTCCTGGATGCATATCAGCATGAAAAAAATTATCTCTAAATACCTGATCTAAAAATATCTTTACCCCATTTTCTGCAAGGGTTTTTCTATCTATGCCAAGCTCATCCATTGCATGGATATCTGTGCATGCTATACCGTCAATTTCTTCAAGCGTCAAAACATTAACTGCAGTGTGATCCCAAAACACTTTTGGTATAAATAATAGATTTGAATCTGAAAAGTTCTTCTTAGTTACAGTTGTATTTGCTGCCTCAACTTTTAAATCTAGTTCTTTATAGATTGTTTTTTCATAGTCACTAATTACATCCTTTAGTTTGAGCCTATTGCTTTCTTTGTAAAAGAGGTTGATTAAGAAGCCCCCAGCCTTCATCACTCTAACATTCCTTCTAACTTGTTTATGAATTCCAGGCCTCAAGACTTTAATTACAACTTTTTCAGATGTGCTTTTTAGTTTTGCTCTGTGAACTTGAGCTAACGATGCAGCCGCCAATGGCACATCTTCAAATTCATCAAAAACATCATTAATTTTAATTTGAAGGCTTTCTTCAATTATTTCTTTAGCTTGCTTAGTTGAGAACGGAGTACATTGATCAGTTAAGCCCTTTAGTTGTGCTGCTATATCAATGGATATTGCGTCTGTTCTTGTTGATAGTAGCTGACCAAATTTTATGAACATAGGACCCAAGCTTTCTAAAAAATTTCTAATTCTTAAGCCATGAGGAATTTTTCTGTTAATAATAAAAAAAGGATTTAATAAACCAAATGTTTTGATAGCAACAGAGCTGCTGTTATCGATCGGTATGTTTACAATGCCATACCTAAAGGCCTGAAAGAGAATTTTCAAGCAATCTAGAACTGAAAAAAGAATATTCATTAATTTATTAAAACATGCTCAAGTCTATCAAGCCTTATCGAGATATCCCTAAAAGACCTTAGAATTCTATTCACTTCACTTTGCTGTAATGGAGATTCTTCTTGGTGTGGTTGGTTTGACATAATTTTTCTTAGCATTAAAGCTGGTATATCTCCAAAATATTTGTAGACTAAAAGCTCTAAATCTATATCAATATTTGCTAAAGCAGCTAACAGTATTACCGCGCTTTCTACATCCCCCGAAATAGATTTTGTTGGAATCTGTTTGTTTTTCAACGCATTTAAGGCTGTAAAAATATTGAGTTGAAGTGAGAAGTTTGGATTTGGGTGCTCAATGAAATTAAAGTCTTGAGAGTCATTATTTAATGAAATTGAAAATTTCGAAAGAGCATCAATCTCAATATTAAAATCAAGTGGATACAGATTCTTAATTTTGATCAAAAATCCAGGAGATAATGACTCTATTTCTTTCAAAAATTTATCTAAAGCTATGCGCATTTTTTATTTTGCCTTATGAATTGCAACAACTCCGTTTACAAGATTGTAGAACTTACATTCGTCGAAGCCTGAATCGAGAACCAAATCCTTTAATGTTTCTTGATCAGGATGCATTCTTATTGACTCAGCAAGGTATTGATAGCTTTCAGAATCATTGGCTAAAAGCTTGCCTAATTTAGGAATAATATTAAATGAGTACCAATCATAAACCTTAGAAAAAAAAGAATTTGTTGGTTTTGAAAATTCTAAAATTAATAACACACCATCTGGTTTCAAGACACGTTTCATTTCCTCAAGCCCCATCTGCTTGTTAGTAAAATTTCGAAGCCCAAACCCAACAGTGACTAGATCGAAAGTTTTATCTTGATAAGGGAGGCTTTCTCCAGAGGCTAGAGTAAAGTTACAATTGTGAAAGAAGTTTTCGTTTATCGCACGTTCTTTACCTAGGACAAGCATTGATTCATTAATATCTGTTACATGCATTGAAACAGATTTAAATTTTTTATTTATTAATTTTGGAATATCAGCTGTTCCGCTTGCAATATCAAGAACAACAGAGCCTTCGCTTAACTCAGATAGCTCAATGAGAATTTTCTTCCATAGTCTGTGCATGCCAAAAGACATGACATCATTCATCAGATCATATTCTTCAGCAACAGAATGAAAGACGTCTCCAACGTGTTCGGATTTCTTATCAGCATCAATTTCTTTAAAGCCAAAATGTGTTTTTTCATTCATTTAATTCTCTATTGCTTAAAAAGATAAAATTATTGTATCTACTTTCTTCAATATCGCCATTCTTTAGTGCTGCCATTACCGCGCATCCTTCATCGGTTTGATGAGAGCAATTAGGAAAAACGCAGTTTAGAGAATAATTAATTATCTCAGGAAACCCTAAAATGATTTCCTCTAGTTTTAAGTGATTAATACCAATATCTCTGACCCCTGGAGAGTCAATAATTTTCATTTCATTAACGTGATAAAGACTAGAAACAGAGGTAGTGTGAACACCTTGATTATTAGAAAGTGCTTTTGATAATATTTCTTTTCCTGTAATGGCTGAACTCAAAGTAGATTTTCCGGAGCCAGAGTTGCCAACGAATATTGTGGTTCTCTTTGAAAGATATTTTTTTAGCTTATCCACATTTGTGAATAATTTTGCAGAAATTTGAAAAGTCTTAATTCCAATGCGTTCATAAGTTTTTTGGTCTTCTTGGAAGGCTCTATTTTGCAATAGATCTATTTTGTTAAAAATTATGAATGGCTCTATTGAGGCAACTTTTGAAATCGTTATCCATTTATCGATAAACTCAAGATTTGTTTTAGGGCTTTTGGTAACTAAAATACCAATGTGTGAAATATTTGCAGCTATTGGTTTTTTAATTTTCTCCTTTGATTTATAGAGAGCGGTCACTCTTTCTAATCGTTTGATAACTAACCCGTCAGAGCTACTATTCGCAGAAGATATCTCTATTTCAACTAGATCGCCCACAACAAGGTTAATTCTCCCTTTGATTTTGCATTTGTATTCTTTGCCCTCTGACATTACGCAGCATGAGTTAGAGTAGAACTCAACTATTTGACCGGTTTGAACTTTTAACATCTTGGGCTCAAAATACACTATAGTTAAAATTTAACAACATATATGTCTACTCAAAAATCTAATCAAAATTTAATCTGGATTGATCTTGAGATGACTGGACTAGATCCAGACAAAGAGAGAATTATAGAAATCGCTACTATTATCACAGATAGTAATCTTACCATTGTTGCAGAAGGCCCAAATTTAGTTATTAACCAGCCAAAAGAACTTATTGAAAATATGGATGAATGGAATACTAAACAGCATGGAAACTCAGGCTTAACACAATCAGTCCTTCAGAGTAGCATTTCAGAGCAAGCAGCAGAGATAGAAACCTTAGAATTTATTTCAAAATATGTAGGAAACAAAGCATCTCCAATGTGCGGGAATACTGTTTCTCATGATAGAAGGTTTCTTGCAAAATACATGCCTGACTTAGAATCATATTTTCATTACCGTCATGTCGATGTTTCTTCAGTAAAGGAACTTATTTCAAGATGGATGAACGACGCTCAGACATACGAAAAAAAGGGTTCGCATAGAGCCAAAGATGACATTAAAGAATCTATTAATGAGCTAAAACTATATAAGCAAATGCTATTTGATTGAACTAGACTTTATTTCTTCTAGCTCAAGCCCTTTTCTGTATATTACGAAAGATTGTGATGAGCTTATCTCAGAATTAATCTTATCCAGCTCTTTAATGAAATTAAAATTGGCAATGATTTTATTTTCCAAGCAATCAAGAAATAGATACCCCCTATTAGAGGGGTTCATCCATTGAAGCTCTTTGTTAATTTTTACAATGCTCTCAACGAACTTATTTTCATCTAAATTTAATACATCTGTTATTCCGGGCGAAGTCACAGAGGGGGTTCCCAATTCGATGCCTACTTTTTTGCCTGAGTGATTTTCAAGTTCAGAAACCCAACTATTATGAGTATCTCCAGCAAGACTAATGAATTCCTTGTTAGCTCTTTTCATTAATTGATATAGGTTATTTCTTGCTGCGGGATACCCATCCCATGCATCAAGGTTGGAAGGTATGCCCAAGCCTAAAAATTTTAAATAGGGCTTGAGAAAATCTGGAATTTCTTTTGTTTTGAGCATTTTACTTAGATCAGGAAACTTTAATTTTGCCATCAGGACCTGTTGGCCAAAAATAGTCCAAGCAGCACTTGACTTTAAAACACTATTTTCAATCCAAGATAATTGTTCTGCACCAAGGAGTTCTCTATTTTCTGAATTTAGATCGTTATAGAACCTTGCTTGATTAAATCCAGATTTACTAAAGTAATCCTTTGGTTGTAATTGTTTATCCCTTCCATATTGCCGAGTATCCAACATGATTAAATGTATAAGTTTGCCAATCTTAAATTCTCTAAAAATTCTTCTTTTATTCTGCTGCTCCCTGATTGGCATCCATTCATAGTAAGCCTTGATGGCAGCTGATCTCCGAGCAAAGAAATCTCCTTCCGATCCATCTTCAGAATGATTTTCTGCTCCTCTCTTCCAGGCATCATTTGAAAACTCATGATCATCCCAGACAGAAATTAGTGGTGCATGTTTATGAAGTGCCTTGGAGCCCTGATCAAGCTTATACTGTGCATGCCTTTGCCTGTAATCTGAAAGGGTAATCATTTCATGTGCAGGGCTTGGAGTTCTTCCTAGCGTTTTTGCATTATCTGTAGCATACCCACCCATAGGATACTCATATAAGTAATCGCCCAAATGTAGCCATAAGTCTAAATCTTTTTTTTCAGCTGCAGCTTGGTAGGCATTAAAGTAGCCTGCTGGAAAGTTACTGCAACTAAAAACCCCAATTTTTGCTGACAGCGTATCCTTAGAAAATGTTTTTGATTTACCGATATCTGAAATGGAACTTCCAGCTCTAAACCGATAGAAAAACCCCTTATCACTATCGCAATATTGCTTTGCTAAAAAATCATATTTTATTGTGTAATCTGACAATGAAGAGGTTTGCAATTTCTTTGAGTAAGCAATCTTAGAAAAATTTTCATTTTCTGAGATTTCAAGGATCGCCTCCGCTGGGCCTGCTTTTTGTGGAGTTACTCTAGTCCAAAGAATCACCCTATCCTCAAGAGGATCCCCACTAGCAACACCATGATTGAAAGAATACGTATTTTTTGAACAACTTGAGCTTATAGAGGCTGAAAGTCCTATGGCGCCAATGGAACTGAGTTTTAAAGCTTGCCTTCTTTTCATAGGAAAAGCTTAACAGTCAACTGCTTAAATACTAAGCAAAAAAACACTTAAATCTTGTTAAATTAGTCTTGTTTATTTGCAGGTTGAATATTTATGGGCAAAGGAGATACCTGGCTTTTATTTTGTTTGATCTTTGCCTCTCCAGACTCAATTACTTCATCTATCCTAATGACCGAGTTAATGGGGATATATGATCTTTCGACGGATTTAAATTCTTTTTCTAATTTTTCAGATGATGGGTCAACTACTAGCTGTTTATTTTGATTAAATATATACTCTTCGACCTCTATGAAACCGTACATGTCACTTTGATAAATTTGTTTTGCAAAAATCTCGTAGATTTCTCCAAGCTGCATAAAAATTATTTTATATGTAGTTTTCTTCTTCATAATTAGATATATGGGTACAAAACTTTATATTAAAACCTATGGTTGTCAAATGAATGAATATGACAGCCAAAAAACGTTAGAGATACTTAAAAAAGATCCTACGGTTGAAGAGACGGATAATCCTAATGATGCAGATATCATTTTGCTCAATACCTGCTCTATCAGAGAAAAAGCTGAAGAAAAAGTTTATTCAGAACTAGGCAGACTTAATAAATTAAAGAAACTAAATCCCAATTTAAAAATTGGAGTTGGGGGCTGTGTTGCTTCTCAAGAAGGTAAAAATATTTACAAACGCGCGCCTTATGTTGATTTAATTTTTGGACCACAAACCATACATAAAGTCCCCTCTTTGATTAAAGAAGAAAATAAGATTCAGGCTATAGATGTATCTTTTCCTATTGAAGAAAAATTTGATTCATTGCCAGAGCCGGATGCAACGGGCGCATCTAGTTTTGTATCAATTATGGAAGGTTGTTCAAAGTATTGTTCTTTTTGTGTGGTTCCATATACAAGAGGAGACGAGGTAAGCAGGAAGCCTGAGCAAATATTTGATGAGGTTGCCAGATTGGTCGAGCAAGGAGTTTCAGAAATAGTTTTTGTTGGACAGAACGTAAATGCATACAAATATTCACTGAGTGGAAGATTGCTTGGCTTATCAGACTTGATTGAGGTATGTGGAAGCATTGATGGAGTTGAAAGGATCAGATATACAACATCTCATCCGTTAGAAATGACTGATGATTTGATAGATGCATATAGTCATGTTCCTCAATTAGTTAGTCATTTACATCTTCCTGTTCAGTCAGGCTCGAATGAGATTCTTACAAAAATGAAAAGGAATTACTCTCGAGAAGAATATATTGAAATAATAAATAAATTGCTCAAGGTTAGACCAAATATAAAAATATCTTCTGATTTTATCGTGGGGTTTCCGAATGAAACTGATTTTGATTTTCAACAGACTATGGATCTTATAGAAGAGGTCAAGTTTGATGCATCTTTCAGTTTTATTTATTCAGCAAGACCGGGCACTCCGGCCTCTCAACTTGAGGATATGGTCCCAATAGAGGTAAAAAAAGAACGCTTGTATATTCTTCAGAAACGTATTGATAAACTGCAGCTCGACTATAGTAACGATCTTGTTAACACCATTCAAAGGTGTTTGGTTACAGGGATATCAAAAAAAGACGTCACTCAATTGCAAGCAAGAACTGAGTGCAACAGAGTTGTAAA